>NZ_JBBGZT010000024.1:0-733518 GCF_037572665.1 Sphingobacterium sp. MYb382 | reverse complement strand
GTTGATACTTGCTGGTGTATCATCATTGGCAACAAGCAAGGCTGCATCCACGACAATAGTAACCTCAGCGCTAGAACAATTTGTTGGGTTCAATACCTCACAAATTGAATATGGATAAAAATAGGTGCCTGCTGGAGTTTCCGGTGTAACCGTAATCGCCCCGTCACCATTCATCGTAATATTCGCATGTGGACTTACGCCAGGTGTTAAGCTGACTTCCGTAGGATCAACAACATTACCGTTCAGCGTATCGTTATCCAATACCGAAACCGTCGTACCACCATCTTTACCGTTGATACTTGCTGGTGTATCATCATTGGCAACAAGCAGATTTGTAACGGTAATAAATATAGCACTCTGATTATTATCTAATTCATTATCTTGTGTATCGGACTCCACATCCGCCACGTTATTGGTATCCCCAGTCTCCAATACTAGCGCACGTATCGTTAATTGAGCTTCCTGATCAACATCCAAGTCACCAATAGTCCATAATCCCGTAGTTTCGTCATAATTACCAATACTGGCAACAGCCGAGACAAAAGAAAAACCTGATTTAAGAATATCCGTCAGCACCGTATTCACGGCCATAGCCGGACCATAGTTTTTAACATCCAGTGTAAACACAATCTCCTGGCCCACCTTCTTCGCATAGCTATCCGCCGTCTTCACCACTTCCAAATCTGCCGAACAACCATTGACCACCACTTGAATAGCGTTCTCAATCGTACAACCTTCATTAGTTACGATTTTCAGGATATATTCACCCGCATCACTAAAAGCGACCTCCGGAATACTGATACTTGCTTCCGTAGAAATGACGGCACCATCTTTTTCCCAAGAAAAGGAAATCACAGTTCCAATAGGACCAGCATTAAGTTCCAAAGGTTGACCTAAGCACAGTACGCCATCAGTAGGGTTTGCATGAATTATATTAATTGAGTTTGCGTCTAGCATTTCAAACTCATATGGCGTGGAGCCAAATGAATTGCTAATGTTGAATTCGTAGACACCCAAAGTCAAACCACTAACAGAAAAGACGGTATTACCTTCTGGGCCAACCGTTCCTTCAAAATAAGGAGTATAAGGACCGCCATCCGCTTTGCGTCTATATTGAAAACGATAATCAGGCTGCATATCCTCCATGATCACCGACAAGGTTCCTGTCGTTAATCCCGAACAAATTAAACCACCAGACCGTATGCCATCTACGAGGATAGGTAATACGCCACCTGCAGTCAACTCAACGGTATAAACATTCATATAACATTCAGGCTTATCTTGGTTGTTACCATAGGTACTTACCATATAGTTAACGATCGTATAAGTGCCTGGTGCTAAATTAGACCACTTCAAGTTTCGCATACCCACCAGTACATTTGTCGGATAACCAGCAGGACCATCAATAATTTTATGACGAACTGTACTACCGCCAATACTTGTATTCGAAAAACCGGTGTAAGTAGGCGTTAACTGCAAATCAAAGTTTCCAGAAACAAGCTCTATAGGCTCAAAGACCGTCTGCACATCGTAAACGAAGTTTGGCATGGTTAAATTTCTGGCCACGTAATCAGCCCCAGGACAGTTAAAGGTAACCTCCATATCATACCTCACTCCTGCTGCAATGCCACTTGCAACGACAACCGTAGCCATGGTATTTGCCGGCTCACTATTTATGGTGACACTGCCTAACAGTCTACCCGTCACCTGTTCAATCGCTTTGACGGTCATTGGGTAAGCATTAGGCTCCCCATTTGGTAAATCAAGCACTGCTAAACGTCCTGCATTCTTATCACAGCCATCAGGTTGTGTCCGTCGTTGGAGTTGCTTTTTCGCGATAGGGGCTACTACAATAATTTTCTCTATCACAATCCCACATTCATTATAAACAAGGGCTTTATAGCGTTTATTAGGCACAAGCTCGTGTTTCACCAAGTGCGCACCAATTGGCCAGTTGGTCTCGGGTATCGCATCGCCACCGATAACCTCATTATTTGTTCCATCAATTTCAAAAATCCGATATTTTACCGTTCCTCCTACCAACGAAGCGGCAGGCGTAGAGGTAGAATTGTCTACTGCAGAAATAAACACGAGTTCCACATTTTTCTTTGTCCCAGTTTCACAAAACCCTTCACCAGGCTGCCTATCATTCAATGGTCGCACAGCCATCCCTACATTAATAGTAGCTACGTTTTCAGGTTTACAATTATCCCTTACTTCAACACCAATAAGGTTAGAAGTCGAGGTAATCATATCCCGATTGGCCGCATTAGCGGCAATTGACGTCTTATTTGCATATGCTGTCCAAGCGCTCCAAGCATTATTCCCTAAACGCATTCGATATTCCAAGGTAGGCGACTTACTATTCACGTCTACAATGGCTGGATTAAAATCATAGGTACAGGCGCCAGCTCCAAGTGCAAAAGCAAAATTATTTACGTTTCTACTTAACACAATCGGTGTGGGCGTCAGTAAATCTTCCGTTACTTGAGCCGCCCGAACAACAGTAGCACCACAGGCATCCCTAAGCGTAACCTGATAGGATCCTTTTACCAGTCCTTTGAAGACATTGCTACTTTGAAAATTCACCCCATCAATGGAATACTCAAAAGGCTCTTTCACATTTAGCATGCCTTTATTATCATGAACGGTAAGTGTACCTGCCGCTACACAGGGTATTTCATACGCTGTAGCTTCAACGACATTGGTTATGGATGGAGACGCATATTCTAGTAGCACTGTTGCGACCTTTACGCCGACTAGGTTCGCCCCTTGATACACCGCTACGGTGTATGTACCCGCTGGTACCGCCAAAAACTCAGGAAGCTCTTGTTGTGGCCGCAGTTGCGTAGAAGGATTGATTAGCGCAAACCGCGTTTGCGCGTTAATACCAGTTGCCTGAACGCTAATTGTTCCGTTTCCAGGACAGGTTACATTCGTGGATAACACCGTAAAGTCAGTGACCTGTGCTATTGTCTTTATTTGCCCCAACATTAGTAGGCACAATAGCCCAATGGAGGAAATCCGTTTTAGTAAAGAAGAAAGGTCCATCTATGGGATAGTTTTGTTAAAAAAAAGTTAAATAGCGACATTCGGTATTTCATAAGCATTAATAACAAGCAACATAGGATTTTGTTTCACTTATAGTTCAACAATTTAACTCTTAAGAATTTTGTTAAACAATAGTGTCCATCTAAAAAATAGAAAACTCAGAATTGAACAACTATTTTTTTAGTAGGATAAAAAGATTAAAGTTCCGCAAATCACAAAACGCCAAATCATCAAGTAATATGAGATGAAATCAGTGAAATAAGAACTGTTTAAATAGACTAACGACTAATTTCAATCGAATACCTGCACATGATATTATAAAAGTGCCTCATGTAGCGAATTAGCCTGACAAGCTTAAACGTTTACATCGATAAACGGATTAATGAACCTTAACGACTATTTCCTATGGGCTAGAAAAAAGAGTAACTTAAATGTTCTTCTTTTTTTTGCTTTCTAGACCGTTTTCGAAACATCATCAAATTTAGTTCCTCTTTAATGAACATTTATCAGAAATGTCTTAATCTAATACTAATTAAACTTTTACGGGCTTAAATCATTACTCAACAGCTCTACTTTTAGTGAGCCTTTACAGAAATAATGGTCTACCAAATTATTAGGAAACAATGTATTGATTTTTAATAAAGGGATGTTGCCCCTACTGTTATTAACATAAAGTATCAATCGGCTACATGTAGCCTTCATTTTACGTCTCAACAAAATAAATTAAATGGAAATCATAACTATCCTTGGCTTCGCAGTGCTTATATTCCTGCTACAAAACCTAAAAAATGAAATCACAACGCTTCGGCGAGGATTAGACGAGGCCCTTGATCAGCTAATTTCTATTAGGCAAACTTTTGAAGACAAACAGGAAGATACGCTTGAACCGGTTGACCTCCAGCCCGACCTTCAACTTGCTGAAGCGCCTATCACTGTCGAGGAAGAGCACAGCATACCTATAGAAGTCGACGCCGTGCCAGCATATGAGACGGATGAACCTATCGAACAGCATATTGTCGCCGAAACTACATATCCTACAGAAGAACTGCTACCAAGCCTTCCAGAACCGACTTTTCTGCAAGAAGTCGAAGACAACGATGTGTATGTACAGGAGGAAGATTTAGTACCGGAGCTTGATTGGTTTGAGCGGTTTAGACGGGATAACCCGGATATAGAAAAATTTATTGGTGAAAACCTCATCAATAAAATAGGTATTATCATCTTGGTATTAGGGATAAGCTACTTT
Organism: Sphingobacterium sp. MYb382; assembly: GCF_037572665.1. NCBI lineage: Bacteria > Pseudomonadati > Bacteroidota > Sphingobacteriia > Sphingobacteriales > Sphingobacteriaceae > Sphingobacterium > Sphingobacterium sp. MYb382. Next base: position 729,221 of record NZ_JBBGZT010000024.1, on the reverse strand, counting down.
GTAAAATATGCTATCGACCGAGACTGGATAAACGAGCCTGGTCGCGTGGGAATCGGCATACTATCGGGTGGTATTTTGTTAGGTATAGCGCATCGTCTACGTGCCAAGTTTAAAGCCTTTAGTTCAGTGCTTGTTGCCGGAGCGATATCGGTTTTTTACTTCACCATGGGCATTGCTTTTCACGACTATGGTTTGTTTAGCCAAACTGTGGCTTTTACAATAATGGTCTGTATTATGCTATTTTCCGTATTTGTGTCGCTAGCCTATAAACGGCAGGAGCTGGCCATCTTAGCCACAATTGCGGGTTTTGCTGTTCCTTTTATGGTAAGTACCGGGCAAACAAATTACCATGTACTCTTAACCTATCTCTGCATCTTAAACTGCGGGATATTAACGATGTCATACTTTAAACGTTGGTTTATCCTGAATTTCACAGCCTTTATATTAACATTTTTTATCGTGTTGGGTTGGTATGCCTTATTAAAAGATAGCAGCATAATGGTACAGCAGCATACCTTGATATATAGCAGTTTATTTTACCTCATCTTTAACCTTGCTTTTATTATTAATAATATTAGGCAGAAAACAAAATTCACCAACTACGAAATTTTCGCCGTAATCATCAATAATGCAGCCTATTATGGCATTGGCTATCAGACTGTACATATAATAGCCCCTCAATACGCAGGTCTGTTTACTTTAGGCATCGGAATTTTTAACCTGTTATCAGCGTCCTTCATTTATAAACGCTATAAGTTGGACAAAAACATTATTTATGTACTTATCGGTTTAGCTTTAACATTTACGACCCTTACCATACCGGTACAATTTGAAGGAAATTATATTACGATATTCTGGGCCTGTGAAGCCATTTTATTATTCTGGTTAACGAATAAAACAAAATTATATGGTTTTGTGGTTGGTGCTATTATTGTTCAATGGCTATCGGTTCTAAGCCTATTTATAGATTTAGTAGCCTATCCCAATAAGACGGTGGCCTTTGTGTTGGGCTTCAATTCTACTTTTATAACGGGCTTAACGGTTATTGGCACCTTCCTATTCACTTATAGGATGTTAAAAAAACATGCATATGTTTATACGTTTGTTGAGTTCACCTTTGATCCGGTCTTTTATCGGAAGATTCTCTATGCTACAGTCCTACTATTCGCCTATTTTTTACCCATCATAGAGATCAGTTATCAGGCGAAAAATTTCTTTAGCAATAGCGCTACAATAAATTTCTTTCCATACCTATACCATATGCTGTACAGCACTATTTTAATCTACTATATTCAAAACCGAAGTTCTTCCCTCCGCGCAATAACGAAGGTCTTGATTATTGTCAATATGGCGGCATACCTATTAATTGTCTACCGATTGCCATTAATAGAGAAAATGCAAGCATTATCCAGTAATAGCAAAGATCTACCACTAGCTTTCCTATTCCACTACATCAGCCTACTGCTACTGCTATCTCAAACTTGGACATTCATCAAAACATTCCTATTCGAAGGTGAAAAACTGATGAAATCGCAGCAGCTATGGTTATGGTTTATTGGCTTTTTCATCGTGTACCTATGTAGTAGCGAACTCAATATCATCTGCTTGATTAACACCGTATCGAAAAACCATTATAATGAGACCTTCTCTATGGTTATTAGAGCTTTATTCCCTATTCTTTGGGGTCTATTATCTTTTATCTTCTTAACAGTGGGCATAAAAAGAAACCTGAAGATTGTGCGCATCATCGCGTTAACCCTATTGGGTATAACCATCGCAAAGCTCTTTTTATTCGATATTTCCGAAATATCGGAAACTGGGAAAATTATTGCTTTTATCTTATTAGGTGCCTTAATATTAGTTATATCTTTTGTATATCAAAAAATTAAAAACCTTGTTGTCGATACCAATGAGCAAACAGATGACTAAAAAACTTTTATTCTTTCTGCTTGGTTACTTTTTTACGGCTCTGGGGCAGGCACAACAAATTCAAGGGCAATTAATGGCGACCGACAACGGCTACCATATCATTCCTATACCCGAGGCTTTTCGTGCCTTATTAGGTAACGATGTAGGGATGTTACGACTAAAGAATGAAAATGGTCGAGAAATTCCTTATGTCCTAAAAAAGCTTCCAGAAAGTAAAATAAACTTTAAATCGGCACAGTACAAACGCGTGTTGAGCGATAGCAGCGAGCAGATTATCATAGAGAACCCGAATCGAGAAGAGTGGCAATCAATCTCCTTCCGCATCGCGAATACGAATGTAAAAAAAAGGTATACCCTAGCGGGTAGTAATGATCTACAGCGTTGGTTTAGTATTGAAAGTTATGGGGTACTAAGCGATTTAAATGCGATAAATCAAACGACGTCTATTAAATCAATCAGTTTCCCGCTTAACGATTACAAATACCTACGTTTTATCTTCGATAACACAAGAACAGCTCCTATAAATATTTTGGAAATCGGCTTCATCACGAATGAAAAGATAAAATCGACGCTGGAGCAATTACATACGTTGAAGAGTACAATTGTAAACGACCCTAGAACGAAAAGCACCATTATACTTTTCACCAAGCCCAATCGTTTACCTGTAGACCATATTCAGTTTCATATTACGACACCTAAACAATACTATAGACAGGCTAAAATTTTTAATATACTGAAAAACACGACAAACCAACAGGCACAACAAAATCAAACAGCTTACTTTACATTAACGGAAAGAAACCTTACAGGTCAGCCTATAACGAATAACTATTCGGAAACATTTTGCATTGTCATCGCTAATGAAGACAATGCTCCATTACAGATAGACAGTATTTCTGCCTACCAGCTACCGATAGAAATTATCGCCGACCTCACAGCTGGATCTAGTTATGTTTTGGAAGCAGACAACAATTGGCATGCTCCAAATTACGATTTAGCGATGATTAACATGGAGCTTCCCTCACACATCCCAATCGCAAACGTAACACAAATAAAGTCGTTGGCAGTTAAAGTTCCACAAAAAACAGAACCCGAAGAAAAGGAAGAAAACAGCCGCACCCTACTGATTGTCTGCTCAATAATTGGTGTGGCTATCGCCTTTTATTTTGGACATAGCTTGTTAAAAGATCTACGTAAAGAGTAGTTGTACTACGCCTATAAGAACCTTTATATACATGCAGAAATAGGAAAAACAGGGTATTCCGCGACACTTACTCAAACCAATATACAACATTGGCATTAATGCAAGCGGTACGACGGACGTCTTTTAATTCATCCGTTAGTAACAATTTTACAGAAACACCAACAATACCATTGATCCAATCTACTAGAAATGTAAAAAGCAACTCCCACGAGTTGCTTTTTACATTATGGACAATCTACGACACCTGATTTAAACGTTCCAGCTTCCTAAATCACCTACTTTTATTATCCAGTTTTAAACATGTCTTAATTCGAGGTCTTTTAAACTTCTTTTGGCCTTCCCTCCTTCATGCCAACACTAAATTTAGTTAATCCTTATATGATAACACACAAAAGTGTGTAGGGCGACCTTTACGTCCTTACTTACCCAATTTATACATACAGTTTTAACCTTATCGGCACAGCAAATTTTATACATGTTGAAAGAGTGAATATACGCAATGTTATCACCTTCTTTCATTCCCCACACTAAAGAGGGAATTACGAGATCCGCTCATCACATGGATATTTAAATAATAAGAGCAGATCATCTATACCTAAAAAACAAACATTTATTATGAAAGATTACTTAAAATTCATTAAAAGGGTAAAAGGAATTAAAAACCGCACTTCACCCCTAAAAGCGTTACTTATTGGTTTTATGCTTTTTAACTCCTGTAACGACAAAATTTCACTACCTGAAAATGAAGTAGAAATTTCAGGTTCACAAATGGATACCACAACTAGTGTAGCAACCTCCTTATCCTCCTATTCTTTGGTTGACTTGGAAAAAATTGCAAGCGATCTTGAAAAGCAAGGTTACGATGTTTCTAGTACGATGCAACAGATCAGGGAACAGAATCCTGTAAACCCTAAAGCTAGAACGACTGCATTAATTATACATTCCAAAAAAATAGTGGTGAAATTACCGAACCCTGCTAACCCTCTTGTAATGATGGATGTGTCGGCAGTTTTACTTTACCCACGTTTACACGCGCTGCTACACCAGAAACAGTTGATTGTAGCGACCCCAGGCACATATGTGATTAATAAATTAGCACCATCAAATCTATTCGGCAACTTATGGACCTTAAAGGGATCTGATTTAATCGACGGAATAGCGATAGCCCCTTATCTATTAAATGCGGGACTTCAGCCTGTATTAATTATTGACTACCCAGGTTTTGGCAGCTCTCATGGGCAATTACAGCATCCGTACTTAGACCAAAAAGTTATCGCCGTAAGCTCTATTAGATTAATCAGGGCCGCACAGAAAACCCTTAATCAGGATTTCGTAAAATTAGCGAGTGATGATTTAATTATAACCGGATATTCGCAGGGTGCCTTTTCTGCTACAGCTATTGCTCGAGAAATAGAGACAAACCGAGAGCATAAAGACCTATCCATTAAGCTAATTTCTGTAGGTGGAATTCCAGCCAACCTGACTAAGGTACTAGATTACTCCATAGCTAAGGATTATGCTGAAATTCCCTACTTTTTCCCGTATGGCCTTTGGGGATATAAAAAAGTAAGATATCCGAATATTCCTGTTGCCAAAATTATGAAAGAGCCCTATTACACCATGAGTTTTAATGATTTTAACGGGTATGGAGCTATAAATTATCCACAAAAACTATCGGCTATTTATACAGCAGATTTTTTGACGAACTATAAAACCAGTAATACCTACTCGGAAGTCAGAAGAGCACTTGACGAAAACAATATCAAACCATGGGTAAATAAGGCTCCCCTTTTTATGCTGCATGGAACAGCAGATGTAACAGTAGAATTTAAACAAGCAAAGAGTTTTGCACTCAAAATGAATGCTGCCGGAGGCAACGTGCACTTCGCCGAATACCCTGGGTTGAATCATTATAGCGGCGCAATTGCATATGTCGCAGCATTCAATTTACAATTAGCTTTAGCAAAATAGTAAACCTCCTAATTTAGGATGCTGTAAAGGGCATCCTAAATTAGAAAAATATTAAGGCTGACAGACCATCCTATTGTGCTCGGTAAAAAACAATTAAAGCTTCTCTCTGTTAAAAAAGTGGCTTATGTCGATAATAATTAAACTTTTTGTGGTATCCCTTGATTTTTAAAGCCTTTATTTTTGAAAAAAATTAGGAAAAAGATTTGTCCATCTCTTTTCCATTATTATCAAGGTATCACTTAGCACAAGCTACACACAAACTTATTTAACATATGAAAAAATTAGGATTACTACTATTTACTGCCAGCATCTTTTTAGGCTGTTCAAAGGATGACAAAAATGATATCCCACAAGTGGAAGGCTGTCTGGTTACAAAACTGACCATACTTCCTGCAGAAATCGACGACAGCAAATTTATCGCATCATTTAATTATGACCAATCAGGACGAATTAATGCTATAAAAAGCAATAGTATTGATAATGGAGAAAATGACGAGGTCCTCATCACTTTTAATTATACAGCCAATAAAATTACAGCAGTTTCAAAAGAGGCAGGCGATGAAGATGAAATTCTTGAATTTACGCTAGATGATAAAGGTCGTATTACTGCTGGAAAAGAAGTTAGAGAAAAAGGAGAATCTTTAGCATTCAACTTTACCTATAATCCCGCAGGACAACTTGAAAAAACGACTGAAACATATAATAACAAAATTTCAACAGAAGAATACCTCTACACAAATACGAATCTAACTTCCTTAAAAAATGCTTCGGGGAATTTTTCACTTAGCTATGACCTCACGAAGAAATATACACCATATAGCACGGTTACATCTCCTTACTCAACTTTTTCAGAATTTGAAAATATCCAACTATTAGTTTTTTTCTATGAAACTGGATTTTTAGGTAAAAAATCAACAAACCGTATCACATCAATAAAACATAATGATGGTTTAACAATTCCTTTCACCTATAAAGATGATGCGCAGGGAAATGCAACATCAATAACAACAATTGTAGAAAACACCCCTGTAATTCACTTATTAGAATACTATTGCAGATAGGCAAACTAGGATTTTATTGAAAAAGGTTAAAATGGTCGTCTTCAGATTGGAGGCGACCATTTTAACCTTTTGTACGAGGCAATCCTTTTTCATATAAAAGAATAAAACACACTCCCACCAGTAAGAATTAACAATTCTTAAGTCACCAACCTTAACACACTTATTATCATGAATAAAGCCAAGTTAATATTTTATTAAAAAAATAATCTATTAAATAGATAGATATTATATTTAATAACTATATTTGTTTCATCATTTCATAAATGACTTGATGGACAACGGAAACTTAGTCAACTGATCAACAGGAAGTTTTCCATATTTAGCAAACCGTAATATATTATCCCTTATGGAACAAAATCTACCAAAACCACTACAAGCAGAATTTCAATCTCTAGAATTCTTTGCCTTCCCACAAACTCATCTTTGCATCGCATCCATGCGAATGTGTTACTAGTCGCTACTGTAGAGCATCAAACTACAGATTACCTATTATCTTACGTATTTACAAGTAATCAATTGGCGTTGGCACTTGTTGTTTAATTATTAACTATTAATACATATCTAATGAAAAACACTAGAGTACACCTGTATTCTATCAGCTTTCTATTGCTTAATTTTTTGGTTTTCACTACAGCTACTTTTGCACAAGTAAAACCAATCGTTAATGCCTCCTTAGAAGGTAAAATAATAGATGCAATCACAAAAGAGCCTATCGAAGATGTAACCGTCCAACTGGATGCCGTTACGCATAGTGTGAAAACAGATGGACAAGGGAAGTTCCAATTTGTAACCGGACAAAAGCTACCGTTTAAGGTACGCATAAGCCACCTAAGCTACCTACCGCTAGCTTTAGTTATTGAAACCAGCCCGATCACCATTGAATTAACGCCCCTTTCCAAGGAGCTCGACGAGGTTGTCGTGACGGGTGTTGCACAAGGAACAAGCCGCAAGAAGCTATCTTTTGCTTTAACAAAAATAGACAATGAGCTGATTGGTACTGTGCCTTCTTTGGACGCTTCTACCAGCTTACGTGGCAAAGTAGCGGGCTTGCGCGTTAATCAGGCCGGCGGAAATGCCGGAGCCTCCGTTTACCTACGCGGTTCAAAATCTGTAACAGGCGAAATTGAACCTTTGATTGTCATCGATGGCTTTGTAACGTCGCTTCGTCTTTCGGATCTTAACCCCAATGACATCGAGACGATTGAGGTCGTAAAAGGTGCTGCAGCATCGGCCCTCTATGGAACACGTGGAGAGGGTGGTGTTATCCAGGTATTAACGAAGAATGGAAAGAAAGAAGGCAAACTAAATATCAACGTAGACAATGAATTGGGTTATTCCAGTTTGCTATTGTTGCCGCCATTATCTTACAATCACCACTTTAAAGTAAATCCCGACGGATCATTCTTATTGGTTAATGGCGCGCGCGTTATTGATTACAAAGAGAATGGTTACTCGGTCAATCTACATCCCTACAAAGACTATGTAGATAATACAAAAAACCTGCTAGGTAGAACAAGCTACTACACAAATTCCGCTTCTCTAGGTGCTAGCGGCGAAAAGTACAACATATTCTTATCTGCACAAAACCAAAACAAAGGCGGTGTTTCCCCCGTGGTTAGTGCTGACAAAAGACAAAATATTCTATTCAACTTAGGTTATAAAATAACACCTAAAATAACCGCGGACCTGACAACGCAGTACAGCTATTTCGATACACCTTCAAATGCGGTATCTAGCCGTTCCGAAGGCTTGCTATACTCCACTTTATTGGTTGAACCTTTTATCGATTTAAGCGAGAAAGATGCTTCAGGCAAATATGTTTATCTGCCTAAAGGGAGTAACTTATCAGGACAACAATGGACAAATCCATTTTATAGACTAAGCAACGAAGAGTACGCTTATCAAACGGAAAACTTACTCTTAGGTGGTAAGCTGAGATATGTAATCACCGATCATTTAAGTGCCGAAGGAGCATTATCCTTACAGACAAAACAGTACAACACGGAAGAATACTATCCGAAAGGCTACCAAACGATTGTTCCAGACATTGAGCTAAACAACGGTAACTACGCTTTAACGACACAACGTTCCAACAGCAAGAATGGCCAATTTCAAGTAAACTATAACCGCAAAACAGGAAAGGTAGACTGGGGATTAACGGCTAAGTATGTATACGAGTTCTCCTCAAAAACAGGATTTAATGCCTCAGGAAGAAACCTAACGGCTCCCGTAAAAAGCTTAAATGTGACCGAGCCGAGCACCCGTAATATCTCCTCTACTTGGGAAAAAACCGTTAACCATGGTTATTTCTTAAATGCGAAGATAGCATGGGCCGATAAAGTGTTTATTGACGCTTTGGGACGCCTAGATCAAAGTTCACGCTTTGGTCGCGATGTAGGTACGGCCTTCTTTCCACGTATCTCAGCAGCATACCGTCTTACAGAAGATCTGAACCTGAATCCAATCACCGAGTTGAAGCTCCGCGTAGCCTACGGTAAAGCGGGTAGCCTTCCACCATTCGGCGCTAAAGATAGCCGAGTACGCATCTCCAATACAGGCGGGGTTAGCTACACACAAAATGACAACACCAACCTAAAAAGAGCCATTACCGCAGAGACGGAGCTTGGTTTTGATGCGGTACTTTTCAAACGATTGAACGTGCAATTTAACTATGCATTTTCGAATAGTACCAACGACTTTATTTCCGTTCCTGCCTTCACACCTATTTCAGGGTCTGCAAATATTTATGACAACCTAGGAGCAGTGAAGTCGAACTCCTTAGAGTTGGAAGTAAATGGAAAAGTAATCGAGCAGAAAAAATTCTCCTGGACCTCAGGCCTAACATTCAGTAGAGTACGCAGCCGCATAACTTCCTTGGGCGATGTGCCTGAATTTACATCCAACGGCTATAGAAAGGCTGTGGGCGCAAGCACAACTGCAATCTATGGCTACAGCATCCACTCGGACCTTGGTCAGCTACAAACCAACCAGCAAGGTTTCGTTACCAATGCGGGTGATGGCACGAAGCGCATAGATGACTATGTTGTCAATGAGTTTGGCGTGGTTGTAGAAAAAGCGGCTTTAGGAAAAGCAAATGAAGCACCTGTATTTTATGTGAATGCCGCGACAGGTAACGCTAAGATTCTAGGAGATGCTAATCCTGATTTCTTAGTTGGCTTTAGCAACACATTTAACTACGGGCCTTTCTCTTTATACACGGTACTTGATTGGCAGCAAGGCGGACAGAAGTTTAACGAAACCGCACAGTACTTGACGTATGTATACCGTTCTGCATTCTCGGATGCTACAGCGGCAGCGGGAAAACCATTAAACTTCACCACCCAAGTGTTCAATGCATCGCAAGTAACAGACTACTGGATTGAGAAAACGACCTACTTGGCGCTACGTGAACTATCGTTATCCTACAAACTACCGACACAGAAGCTAGGCGTTGCCAAAATATTTAAAAATGCAAGCCTATCGCTTATCGGCCGCAACTTGTTCATCTGGACCAATTTTGAAGGTACTAACGTGGATGGTATCGGACAGGATGGCTTTAATTACCCTACCTACAGAATTATCTCGGGTAAATTAACCTTTAATTTTTAATGTAAAGCGTTTAGCACAAGACTATGAAAAAGATATTTTTAAGTATAGCAATTGCTGCGTCACTTACCTCGTGTGAGTCTATAGGTTTTGACGATCCGTCGACCTTAACCAACGAAGCAGCCATAGACAAAATAAAAAGCTTAGGCTATGTATTAACGACAAGTAGTATACAGACAGCCTTTAATACGACGACGAGCAATGCCGGAGGTTCCCACTTTAGCCTATGGGCCGATCAATCGACAAATACTAACGGTAGCCAATCGTGGTGGGATTTTGCCAATGAACCACGTATTCGCCTAAATAATAATGCAGCTTATCGCGGCTATGCTGCCGTGCGCGAGATTTATGCCAACTTCTATCAATCCAATTTGGATGCTACCAAGGTGATTGACATGATTGAAAACCAAAAAATAACCATCTACGATGATAAGGGTGCCGACCGCACACAAGACTGTCTAATAGGCGCCTACTATGCCAAAGGTGTTTCACAAGGCTATTTGGGTGTTATCTTTGACCGTGGTATTATCGTCGATGATACCAACCTGAAGTTGCGTGAATTTCCGCACTCCTACAAAGATCTTATTGCCAACGGCATCAAACATCTAGATAAAACATTACAGCTTGTTGAGGCTTCGCCGAATCTGAATTTTGACTTTCTGAAAGGCGTAACAATTTCGAAGGCCGATTTGGTGCTTCTCATCAACTCGCTTTCCGCACGTATCCTATCATCGGTTGCGCGCGATAAAGTGGAGGCTGAAGCATTGGGCGAACAGCACTGGAAAAAAGTACTAGACTATGCCAACAAAGGATTCACCAAAGATTACACCATCACCACTACGGTAGGTGGCTATTACAATGCGTTGGTGGATGTATTGGAAAGACCGTATGGTACGGCCTCTTATGTGCCGGCAGATATAAAAATTGCTTACCTAGCCGACAAAACAAAGAAAACACCAAACTTATACCCGCTCGACAACTCGGTTATTTTAGCGCCGATAGCATCGGATGATAAACGTTTTTATCAGTATTTCACCTACACGAGCAACTTCGGAATCCTACTGGAGGCACGCGGTAGAGGCTTGTTCAGCAACTACCTACGCTCGCGCTGGATGTATCCAAAGCAATCGACATTAAACGTAGCTGGAGCTATAAATCCGTATTTCTTAGCCGAGGAAACACGTTTACTACGTGCCGAGGCAAAATATTGGTTGAAAGACTATCAGGGTGCCGCAGCTGAACTAAACAACCCTACCGCAGCACGAAAACTTAAAGGGGGATTACCTGATATTGCGGCCTCTGCGAGTGTGTTGCGCGATGCGCTTCACTATGAGTATGCTATCGAGATTGATGGTGCTGGTGGAACTTTTGTGCCCTTCACCTTTATGCGTCGCAACGACCTCCTACAAGGTGGTACACCGACCCAATTCCCTATTCCGCAAGTTCAGCTAGAACTAATTGGCGAACCGGCCTACAGCTTCGGTGGGAAAGATGCCGCAGGTGAAAAAGGTAAATATGGCGAACTCGGTACCGCCAGAGACAACGGATGGAAGCCTTCCCTATAAATTAGGCTCTTCCAAAAAATAGACTAACCCTCCATTACATAGTGGCCTTTTGTTTTCTATGCGGCGATTAAGTGCAATCCTTAATCAAAGCAGGAAAGCAAAGGCCCTTTTTTATTAAAGTCCTTTCGCTATGCTAGGAAAACACATATACCTAGATGGTTGACGTCTCATTAGATATTAAAAGCAAAACAATCTGCACTTTGTTGCGTATTTAATTTTAAAACAGTAATATTACTGCAATTAAATAACCGAACATGTCTTTTGACATGCTGTAGGAGTCAAAAGGCTTTTACTTAACAATAAACCATTGTGCATCACCTTATAGGTTTTGTTACATGCTAAAAGAATAATTATGAAAAAGATGAGGTTTACACTTCTTATTTGTGTCTGTTTTCTTCTTGTCCAATCGACCTACGCTCAGTTTCGTACAGGCGCAGAGCAGACGGCAGCCTATGTGGGCTACCTTAAAGGAAAACGTGTCGGCATGGTGGTCAACAATTCTTCCAAAATAGGCGATAGCAGTACTGTTGACAGCCTTATCGCTTTGGGCGTTACTATTGTCAAGGTTTTTGGCCCGGAGCATGGTTTCCGTGGTGATGTGGGTGCTGGCGTTAAAGTATCTAATGAGATAGATCCTAAAACGGGAGTCAAAGTGGTATCCCTATATGGGAAGACGAAGAAGCCTACAAAGGAAATGCTATCCGACGTAGACATATTGGTTTATGACATCCAAGATATTGGCGTTCGTTATTTTACCTATATCGCGACCATGCATCGCGTTATGGAGGCCTGTGCGGAGCAAGGGAAAGAGTTAATTATCCTTGACCGCCCGAACCCTAACGGTTATTTTATTGATGGGCCAATCTTGGATATGGCTTACAAATCGGATATCGGGATGCACCCGGTTCCTATCACGCACGGGATGACCGTCGGCGAATATGCACAAATGATTAATGGTGAAGGCTGGCTTGCTAATGGCGTTCAGTGTAAAATCAAGGTTATTAAAATGCAGAACTATAGCCATGACATGCCTTACCTACCTCCTGTGAAAATGTCGCCAAACATCAACACAGCACAAGCGATACTCCTTTATCCAGCGACCTGTTTATTTGAAGGCACCATATTGAGTGAGGGTCGTGGTACCCAATATCCATTTACGGTAATAGGCAGCCCTGCCCTCAAAGGCATTTATTCGTTCTCGTTTACTCCTGTGAGCATTAAAGATATGAGCGCTACGCCGATTTACAAAGATCAAGTTTGTTACGGATTAGACTTGCGGAATGTTGATTTACAAAAGCTAAGAGCAGAGAAAAAGGTAAACCTTTCATGGCTTATTGAGACGTACAACAAGTACCCTAAAAAGGAAATTTTCTTTGACAACAAGCAAAGCAAGGAAATCGTACCTTTTGAGAAACTGGCTGGAGGCACCAAATTAAAAGAACAAATTGTAGCAGGCATGACTGCTGAGGAGATTCGCAAAAGTTGGGAACCAGACTTAGTAACCTACAAAAAAATGCGTCAGCAATACGTATTATATCCTTAAAAAAAGAACCGCCCTATCCTTTCGGATACGGCGGTCTCAACAAAAACCGATAAATAATTCTCCTGCGGCCAGGAGAGCTATTTACCAATTACAGGTTCGGGTTATTGTTTAATTCGTTTAGCGGTATCGGGAATAAGAAATAAGTGCTATTTGCCGTTATACTCTTACCATCCGGGAACTTCGTGATATAATGTCCAACGACGGATGCTGTTTTTCCGGCATCATCGATAAAAGTCTCATTTGTTTCACGACGAACAGGCGCTGTTTGTGTACGTAAGATATCATACAAACGGAAACCTTCACCCCACAACTCTTTACGGCGCTCCAGAAGTATCTCTTCCACAGCTGTTGTTTTATTGAAACTAGCCACGCTCAAATCAGGAAGGTTACGTTTACGTCTTAATTCATTCAGCAGGTCGATAGCACCCTTCACATCGTCTAGTCTAGCTTTACTTTCAGCTTCGATTAACAATTGCTCGGAAGCACGCATCAACACAATATGACCATCACGATTCGGGTGTTTATTTCTAAACTTACGGTATCGGTATGAACGATAGATAGCCTCTGCCGGCTGCTTAGCGATCTCAAATAGTGATTTGCGTACATCGCCATTAGTAAACAAACCGATAAAATTTGGATCCGGCACAATACTATTATAACCGAAGTATAAATTTACACCTTTAGCATCGGTCGCATAAGGCGTTGTCTCAATATAAGCTAAAAATGATGCTCCACCTAAGTTTTGCGTTTGTGTTTGGGGATGTCCCCAAATCCACTCTGAATTGCTGACATCGTTAAAGCCCTCGGTATATTGCGTAGCCGTCATAATAGGATAACCTACACGTGCTTTGTTAGCATAATCGCGCGCCTGTTCCCAGTTTTCTTGGGTGAGGTAGGTTCTTGCTAATAGGCCGTACACCACATTAAGATCGAGTCTATTTTTCACTTTACGTTTAAAGCCTGGCAACAGTTTTTCGGCCTCCTTCAGGTCGCCAATAATCTGGTCATAAACCTGCTTCACTGTCGATCGTGGCTTAGGCTCTGTTGTCGGTGTTGTAGGGTCGGTATAGATAGGAATAGCTTTTGCATTCGGATCTTTCACATAGGTAAACTGATACTGACGTACCAAGTTCAGGTAGTTCAAACCCCGCAAAGCATAGGCCTGCCCTTTCAGGTGCTTCAAGCTCTCTTTGCTGCTATCATCAATCTTAATATTTGCGATCAGGTTGTTGGCATGATCGATAGACTTATACTGCAAAGTCCAAAAGAAAAGCGCACGTCGTGTGCTGTTATCAAAAGGATCTTTATAGGGATAGGAGTCACGAAAACCGTAGCGTCCATCACGCGCAATAGCATCTTCCCCCATCACTTCGTGGGTCAAGAAAATCGCTGGAAGCCCAGGGTTATCTTGCGAGGTACTATTCTCCATCAGGAAGCGCAACGATCCATTTATAAAAGCATCGATATTACTCTCCGAGGAGAATACCTCGGGCGTAGTAATCTGCGTTGCTGGTGCTGTATCAAAGAAACTATCCCCACAAGACGAGAGTGTCAATAAGGGTAAGATAGCAGCTATATATTTAAATTTTAATTTCATCATTGAAACACATTAATGGGTTAAAAGGAAACATTAAGAACCAATGCATATGATTTCTGTGCTGGATAACGGTAGTAGGTAACACCACTTACTGCTTGTTCAGGATCCAAGCCCTGTGTTCCATAGAAAGTCAACAAGTTCTCGCCGACAAAGCGGACACGCACATCCGACAGCGACCATTTAGAAACCAAGTTGCGCGGAATGGTATAGCTGAAACTTAAGTTCTTCAAGCGGCCATAGCTTGCGCTACGTAGAAAACGCGTCGAAGGAATGGAAGTCCAAGAATCCGTTACATAGGCTAATCTAGGGAAGTCGGTATTTGGATTTTCTGGTGTCCATCTATTTAGCGCCTCTTTCGACCAGCTTCTACCTGGCGAAGAACCTACATGCATAATCATCGGTTGGTCACCATCAAATATTTTCCCACCTAAGCTATAGGAGAACAAGAAAGATAAATCAAATCCTTTATAGCTAAAGTTATTGCTAATACCTCCATATAAATCAGGCAAAGAGCTTCCTTGAAAATAAGGCGTTGCTTCCGTCTGGTTGGCTGTGGTCGTGCGTCCAGTAACGTTACCTTGCGCGTCCAACACATCTTTATACCAGGTAGCTTTACCATTTTCAGGGTTTACACCAGCCCACTCTTTGATAAAGAAGTCATAGATAGAACCTCCTTCGACCATCTTTTTCGTGTTACCATACTGCCCAATAGAACCCGTTAAGATTTCTTTCTGCGGAAGCTTGGTTATTTTATTTTTATAGTGCCCGAAGTTGGCCGTCACCGACCATCTGAAGTCTTTGTTACGAATAGGAATACCTGTAATCTGGCCATCGATACCTCGGTTACTCAAAGAGCCAATGTTGGCATCGATACCACTATAGCCTGTTGATGGAGAAAGCGGCTTTTGGAAGAGTAGGTCTTTCGACTGACGGTCGTACACATCAATCTGAGCAATCAATCGATTATTGAATAAGGCGATATCGGCTCCAATATTAAGGTTTAAGTTCGTCTCCCATTTTAATTCTGGTGTTGGCAAGTCGGAAGGCAACAGGCCTAGCTGATCCAAACTATTGTAGATAGAATAGAATCCGCCGTAGGCGTAATTTCCAACCCTATCGTTTCCTTGCGCCCCATAACTAGCACGTAAGTTCAAGTTATTAATGGTTGTCACATCACGCAAGAAAGACTCTTTCTTCACGTTCCATGCGGCCCCCAATGACCAGAAGTTACCCCAGCGCGACTGTTTACTGAAGCGAGAGGAACCATCTCTACGGTAGCTTGTCGAGAAGTGATAGCGATCTAGATAATCATAGTTCAACTGTCCCAACCAGCTGGACAGTTTATAGTCCGAAGAGGTACCATTAAAAACACCACTTACCGTTCCTGCGGAAGGCTCCGTTTTACCCAACACTTGAAAACCCGTACGGCTTCCCGATAGCGAAGAACTTCCTTGCACGTAAACCTCGGGTCCTGCTAATGCAGAAATATGATGTTGATTACCAAAGTTCGTGTCGTAGTTTAAAAAACTGTTTACCGTATAGTTTAATGCTCGACTGGAACTACGGCTTGCCGACCCAGCTCCTTCCGTCAGAACACCGGTCGTATAGTAAGAGTGCGAATAGCTATGTCCACTGGTCGTGCGGTAGTCGATATTGGCGGTTGATTTTAAAGACAACTTATCCGAGAAGGAGATCTTGATATTGGTACCCAACAGCACAGACTCATTATTTGTTCCGGAGATTGCATTTTCAGCACTTCCTAAGATATTGGAGCCGCTAGCTGCCGTTGTTGGTCGCCACAATCCATAATCCCATTTTTTATTACCCTGTTCATCCAAAATCAATGACCCATCTGGGTTGCGTTGGTAAACGGGATATAAATCGGATACTAAACGCTGGAAGTTGGCAAAGTTACCCGTGTTGCTATCACTCTGCGTTGGCGAACGCTGGAAACCCGATGACAAAGCGATATTTCCACCGGCCTCAAACCAAGAGTTTACCTTCGACTGCACATTGGTACGGAAATTATAACGGCTGAAATCGGCCGTACGAATCCACCCTTGCTCGTTCAGGTAACCACCCGAAATATAGTAACGCGTATTGGCACTACCGCCGCTTAGGCTAAGGTCATACTGCTGGCGAACACCACGTCTTGAAATAGCCTTGCCCCAGTCGTCGTTCCATAGCGGCGTTGCTCCCGCTACCAACTTACCATCTACACCTACAGGCTTCGGAAAGTTAGGTCCAAAAATATTGACCTTTAGGGCACCATCTACGAGGTAATCTGTCGCATATTGTGCCGCAACGGCTGCCGATTTACCTTGATCTAGCTGCGTATTACGAATGGCTTCCCATTGCAATTCATAATACTCTTGCTGTGATAGGTATTCATAATCTTTAACAGCACGCCCCGTAAAACCATAGTTTGCCGAGAAATTTACGGAGGTCTTACTATTTAATTCACCCGATTTGGTCGTCACAACGATTACCCCATTGGCACCACGCGAACCATACAGCGCGCTGGCGGTTGCATCTTTCAATACGGAAATGGAAAGGATATCTTTAGGATTCAAGTTGTTCGCATTCGCTCCCGGAATACCATCGACCACATAGAGTGGTGCTGTTGATGCATTCACAGAACCTACACCACGGACGAACAAGTCGGCATCACTACCTGGCTGTCCTGCGGAAGCAATAGACTGCAATCCAGGCACCGTACCTTGCAAGGCTTTACCGATGGTGGTTATCTGTAGGTTATCTAATTCTCTACCGCTAACGGTGGAAACAGAACCTGTGTAACTTGACTTCTTCGCTGTCGTATAACCGACAACAACGGTTTCTTCTAATGCATTCTCAATAGGCTCCAACTGAATAACGACAGGAGAAGTACTGATGACTAAGGTTTTACTTTCGTAACCAACGAAAGATATAGTAACCGTAAACGGCAATTTCTGTCCCGTCACGAATTGGAACTTACCAAATTTATCGGTCGTAACCTGATGGGTTACATCTTTCAAACTTAGGGTAGCTCCCGAAAGTGAACGTCCCGTGGCAGCATCCTGCACCACTCCGCTGAGCACCGCATTAATAATAGGTTTCGCCTGCTCTTGTGCATGGGTAGGTGTAATCACCCCGCCGCCCGAGAGCAAGAGAAGAAAGTAAAACAGACTTGTTTTTTTCATCGTCTTTACTATTTTTTAGGTTGTATTTAAGGAATAAGCAACGCTTTGAAGCGCGCTTATTCACCATATATTTCTTTTAATTTCTCCTGCAGCTCTTCGCCTTTGATATTACGAGCGACGATAACGCCATGCTCATCAATAAGCAAGTTGCTCGGGATAAAACGTACCCCATAAAGTGCTGCTGCCTCGGTATCCCAGAATGCTAAATCAGACACTTGTGCCCAATCAAGGCCATCATCTTTAATGGCTTTCACCCAGCTTGCTTTATCCTTATCTAAGGAGACACCAAACACGGTAAAGCCTTTGTTTTTATACTTTTGGAAAGCCGCTACTACGTTTGGATTCTCTCGACGACATGGTCCACACCAAGCAGCCCAGAAATCAAGAAGTACATAGCCCTTACCTAGGTGGTCACTGAAACGAACGGTATTTCCATTAGGATCTTTAGACACAAAGTCCAAAGCTTTCTTGCCTGGCAATACAGCTCTTTGCTTTTGAATCAAGTCTTTCAAGATGCTCACATACTGCGTTTGCTGCAATGAAGGGTCTAACAACTTGATATGTGCTTCCAGCTCATCTGGTGATAGATTGTACGAATAGTTGCGGAACAAGGTGTAAGCGGCAACGATAGATTTTGGGTCTGTCTCGATAAACTCTTTAGCCGTTTGTTTACGCTGCTCTTTGCTGGAGCTTTCAAAGTAGGCCTGTGCTTTTGACCCTTTGACCTCTGCACGTCCACCTTTTTCACCCCATTGGATAGCTACTTCTATCGGGGCATCCTCGAGAAACACCTGCACAGGATAGCCGTCGCCTGTCAGTTTCAACCCATAAAGCTCAGGCAATTGAACCTTCGTTGCGAAGCTAAAACGACCATTCTTCACGAGCGTAGAGTCTACGGTTTTGAATATTTTATTATCATATTGTTGAAGGTAAATTATACCATCTTTTGCGCCTGTTACTGTTCCTTTTAAGCGTAAAGGAGCGACTTTTTGTGCCGATGCTTGTACAACGAATAGTAGCATCAAGGCTGCGAATCCTATTAGTTTATTTTTCATATTATCCTTACTTATACTTGTTTATACGTTTGTTTTTTATCTTCTTCCTCCTGATTGAATCGTTTGCCCTAAGAAAACAGCATTGAAGAAACTGCGTGCATTTCCAAAGGATATCCCGCGGAATAGCGGATCCTCAACAAAATAGACAATGCTACCACTGCCACTACTTTCCACCAAAATGCTAGCGGTACCTTCCAATTTCTTTTGATTTTCCTTTGAAGCATATCCATTTAGCAGGGGTGCTTTTGTATAGATCGCGACATTATTATAGGGCTGGTCGCCAAGCTCTACAAAGAGGTTGTGACTACGGTAAACGGGCTTACTTTTTTGTGTAAAACCATAGCCTATAGGGTGTGTACGGTCTATTTCAGTATTGAAATAGGTGCCTCCAATACGCTTAGTACCTTCTCTTCCTTGTGCAGAAGCATATTCATAGCGTTCCTTCGACTTAGCTTCTTTACCTTCTTTGGCCTCTTTAGCGTCAGCACGCTCAGCACGGGCGCTTTGAAATTTGAAGGATGCTACTTTCTGTTCAGCAAGCCATTCGCCGGTGCGTCCGACAGCAATTAAGGTTCCTCCTTTTCGTACCCATGCTTGAATACGGTCAACAGCAGGCTTCCCTAAAGCGGAATACTCGCCGCTCACCAACACCAATACTTGATAATCATCGAGGTTCACACGGTTAAACTGTTCGACATTCACGCGTAATAAAGACTGCTCTAGCTGACGCTCGAAAGCATACCACACCTCACCCGCTTCGTAAGCGCTCACACCATTACCGGTCAACAACAGTGCATTTTGAGGCTTCAGCGCCTTAAATCCGCTACTTCCTAAATCTATACCTTTACTGCTATAGCCTGTCGTCGTCGCTGTGATAGCGATATCGCCACGTTTATTTAGGTCTTGCAAAACCGCAAATAAAGCATCCGCAGAAATTGACTGTCCACTCACAGGAATCAATAGGGTCCCATAATCAAATGCTAAAGGCTTCCCTTGGTCTAAAACTTCAAACTGACTGCTTGATGATTTAACGATGATTCCTTTTTGTAGCAATTGCGACAAAAACCAAGGAGCTCCTTCTTGACGCCAATCAACAAGGTAAGCGTAGTCACTTCTACTTACTGCGGGAGCGACAACTTTCGCTGCCGGTTGGTTGCTTTCACCTTTATCCAAATCTTGTTTTATTCCAGCATAAGGAAAGCCGTAGAGGTAAGCAATGGAATTGCCTGACCCATCATAAAATACGCTGTCCACATACTCTTTAGCTTCGTCGAAGATGACCTTCACGAGGCGGTAGTTGGCTTGCGCTGTCGGAATAATAATGGATGATCCTTTTTCAAAATCTTTACCATCTACTTTACGATCGCGCGTATTTTCGGCATATTGAATTTGATGCTGATCCAATAATTCTTTGAAATTCGCTGCGGTACGGTCTCTATATTTTAAGTCGACGAGATATCCTTTTACAGGATCTTTAGCCGCTAACTCAAAAGCCGAACGGAAGAACTTCAGCTGGTTGTCTTGCAGCTTATCTCGATGATCTACGGACGCCGTAATGCTAGCTAAAGCGATTCTAAAATGGTTACGAATGGCCAAAGGATAGGTCAGATCGCCATTGCTGGTGGTTTGAAATAAACCACGCGGGCTTGCTTGTTCAAAGAGAATACCCAAGCTTCCCGCATGGTCAGGATAGGTTGATCCGTATGTTGGGTTAATGTTATCGAATTGTTCTTTAGTGAAGTAAAAAGAGCCAATCTCATTCAATGCTTTTGCATAATAGGTTGCGAAAAGCTCGTTCAGTTGAAAGGTACTTTTAGGTACTAAAGGAGACTCTTGTGCTTCTGGTTTTGTCGGTTCAAAGAAGAAAGAGGAAGCAGCGCCCATCTCGTGGAAATCTCCCTGAAAATGAGGCAACCATGATTGGAAATAACGAACACGAGCTTTACTTTCTGGATGTACTTGATTTACCCAGTCGCGGTTTAAATCAAACCAATAGTGGTTTGTGCGTCCTCCGGGCCATACCTCATTATGTTCGCGATCTAACGCGCTACCATTGGGCGGGAAAGCACTATTGGAATTTACCCATGTTATATAGCGGTCATAGCCATCTGGGTTACGCACAGGATCTACAAAGAAAATGGCCTTATCAAGCTCTTCTTTCACCTTTGGATCTTCGGATGCAGCGAGGTAATAGGCTGTCAAGATGGATGCCTCAGCTGCCGAACTTTCATTACCATGCACGCTAAAGCCTAAAAATACCAAGCCTTTCTGGTCTGTTGCACTAGCCGCTTGATTATTTTTAGCACGGTTGATCGTTTCAATATGCTGTTGACGAATTTGATCAGCTTTGCTGATATTTTCTGGTGAAGATACCTTCAGCACCACTAAAGGTCTACCCTCCCAGGTATAGCCTAGGGTATCTATCTTCACACGGTTAGAGCTCTTCGCTAGCGCCTGGAAGTAATTCAGTATTTGGTCATAACGGGTATGGCTATGTCCAATTTGACGTTTAAAAAATTGACTAGGTGTAGGCACCGCAGCCGAAAAACGGCTGTTCGCCGGAAAGTAATAATCTCTCTCTAAGTTTAATGCGGATGCTCCAGTTTTTAATTCTGCAGGTGTTGAACCTACCTGAGCTAGGGCAATAAGGGTGCTGCTCCATAGAAAAACAGGCAACACCAAGTATTGTAAAAATACCGTGTATTTTTTCATGCGGATGAATATTTAATAAATGAATACAGGCAAGTACTTGACTTGCTTCAGGATAGGCACATAGAAAGCTAAGCTAACTGAAGTACCTTAATGAATGGAGGTGGTATTTAAGCGCAGCAGCGCATTCGACACGACAGGGAGATACGTCGTATTCCTTTTATAAAAAATAGAGTAGTCAAGGTTGAATTTTCTGATTTCATAGTAGCTGTCTTCTGTTAGATTAATTCGTTGCCAACGCCAATTGATAAACGATTCGTATGCAAATATATAACATATCACTATAAATACTACAGGAATAGTAGTCTTTTTTTAACTTTTTTTGACATCTCTTAATTAATAGCGCCTTTTTAGCTTATAAACCCCATTTATTAACCTAATAAATTATTCCCAAGCAAGCTCCGTTATCTGTAAAATGTTAGCCCAGAGCAGTATTGTCAGCCTAGGTTTAGGCTCTTCCTTATTCAACATTGTACCCAGACTCCTCTCCCCCATCCGATGATGAGTAAGAAAAAACAGGATAAGGGACTTGATTCTCATCGACTTCCAGTATCTTTGCGCTCAACTATTTTTTTGACATGAAATTATTAAAAGACCGCATCTTAAAGGATGGCAAAAGCTTTGCAGGTGGAATATTAAAGGTCGATAGCTTTATCAATCACCAGATGGATCCGATTTTAATGAAATCCATAGGCGTTGAGTTTGTTCGTCGTTTTGGCCATTTGCCGATTAATAAAATTGTAACGATTGAAGCTAGTGGTATTGCGCCGGCGATTATGCTAGGCTATCTACTAGAGCTGCCTGTTGTTTTTGTTAAAAAGGCAGTCCCTAAGACGATGGAAAATATGTTGACATCATCGGTATACTCTTACACGAAAGATAAAACGTATGATATCTGCGTAAGTCGTGATTTCCTAACCCCTGATGATAAAGTTGTATTTATCGATGACTTCTTAGCCAATGGTAACGCTTCTATTGGTGTGGCTGACTTGGTACAAAAAGCTGGTGCCGAACTTTTAGGCATGGGCTTTATCATTGAGAAGTCTTTCCAACAAGGTAGCGAGCGCCTTCGCGAACTAAATATTCCGATTGAATCTTTAGCACGCATCAAAGCGTTGGGCGACAACCTAATTGAATTTGAAGAGAACTAGATATACTGCTGCATAGGAGGCATAAAAAAAGCATCAACCCCAAAGGATTGATGCTTTTTTTATGTGTAGGAATTTACTTTCCTATCGACCAGTGGATAGCATTGCTAAACATGGTGGTAAAGTCTTTCGATGCAAATAAAGAGCCGCTATGACCGATTAAGAAATATACGTTGCGTGCTTTAACGCGTGGATTGCTCCAAATCACGGGATGATCGCCCATCTTGATGTCGGAAGGAGGCTGGTAGCTATCTTCATCTACGCGCGCCAACACATGTGTTTTTTCTCGCGGACTTTTATCGAAGGTATAAAATTCATCGTTGGGAATTAGGAAATGTGGGTTCACTCCTTTCATCACAGGATGTTTTGTATCTTCTACATAAACTGTTGCCGAGGCAGTCTTAGCGATATAATTTTTAAAGCGAACACCGCCTAAAAAATCGGAAAACCACTGCCATAGCGGGTACCCATCAAACTCGCCTAAAAGACCAGCATGGTGAAAACCTACCCATCCACCTTTACCCTTCTCGATATAATCTATAAAAGCATCTTCCGCTTCTTTCGACCAGGTATATGGCGGATAGTCCAACTGGATGATGGTCTTAAACTGGGCTAAATACTCTTTAGTAATCTTCTTGGGGTTATTGATTTCTTCAATTTGGAAACCGTCCTTTTCTCCAGTTTTACGTAACCACTCCAATGCGGTATCTGTGAAGGAAGCGTGCTGACCACCGCGTTCGGTGAGCACTAACACTTTTGTTTGTGCCTGTGCTATAGTCAATAGGCTAGCCATGAAAAGGCAGACCAACACAAGGTAGCGGAAAGAAAGACCGTCCTTTCCGATGCTTAATAATCGTTTTGTGAACATCTATATGCGTTTATATTTTTTAAAATTCTGCTGTTAAGGAGAGCCACTTTCCTGCGGTTGTCATCCACACCTCTTTGTATGTAGCGTTGTTCGCTTGTGGCCAATATGGCACATCTTCGTTATAACGAGTCTGAATACCGACAGGCATTTCGCCAACCATCTCTCCTGGCAATGGGCAATATTGCTGTGCAAAGTTAGCGCCCTCTCCATAGATTAATGACTGTCCAAAAGGATTTTTACCTACCGTCCAGTATAGCTGTTCACGGCCAATCTGCAATAGCTCCTCGTTCTTCAAATACTTACCAACGATAGTCGCCGCCTTACCATGGCTGAGGTGAATGGCAGCATTACCACGGAATGAAAACCATACCGGAAAACGTTTTAAATAATACTCATTATCCAATTGCACCCCTTGTTTCAACTGGTCAGCATAATCATCTTTCGCTTTTGCTCCCGCAAAGAGATGCTGTCTATTGAAGCTCAAGGAATCTTTAGCCTCATCGATATGATAAACACCTGCTGGCGCCATACCATAAGGTGCGGTATACTTCATAATCTTGGTTAGGTAATCACCATACGACTGCAAGGATTCACGCCAAGCATGCTGACGTGCATGATTGGGCTGTCCTTCGGCAAGGGCGACCAATGCCTGCGCATATACCTGCTCGCGCGATTGGTGATTGGCATGAACGACTACTTTCTGCTGCTTATCACGGTAGAAGAATCCTTTCAGTCCATCAGCATCGGCCAGCGGTGTTTTGCGCTGTGCCAACAACACTTCTTCCATAAAGTCTACAGCATGTTGTGCATACTTTGGATCTTTGGTCAACTTATACAATAAGCTGGCCGCCCAAGAGGCTGTCGCCATAAATTGACTCTCGGAAGTATTGTAGCTATGCTCCCAAAAAATTGGAAAATGATCGTATCCTTTTTCTTTCCACTTGGCCAAGGCGAAATCGAAATCTTCTATGGCTACTTTACGTAATTTTTCCGCTAGCGCGGGATCTTTACCGACACTCATCGCTCCATATGCTTCATAGCCCGAGAATAAGAAATTGTCGAAAGGACTATCATGCACACGCGCTTTCATATCGTCCATATTACCAATAAGGCCATCCGTCCATATCACAATGCCGACACTACTCGCTCGGTATCCCTTACCCAAACGGGTCTTCAAGACAAAGTCTAAGCCCCACTCTGCTTCTTCCAATAGACGTAGGTAAAGGGCTGGGTTTTCATCTTTAACTTTATTGGCCATTTCTAGCAAAGCAAATACCACATCACCCGTTTGCAAACTCTGCTGCGATAAATCGCCTGCATCATGCCATCCGCCGTTGTAGGCTAGACGTAGCCCTTCATGTGTAGCACCAATATCGGCATGGCAAGAGCCATGTTTTTCCGAAACAGGATGCCCACAGCGCTCGCAGAAAATAAAGTTCAACACGCGCCATACGGAGTTTTCCCAGATATTAGCACCGATGCTAAAAGGCTCCGTGCGGCTATTGCCAACACTAAGCAAATACTGCCCCGCAGTAGAAAAAGCGGAAAAATCTAATACCTGATAACTACCAATACTTGTTTTTGCCGTCGTAACCTTTCCTTCGTAGGCCACTGTACCATCGCTCGCTCGCAGGAGTTTAAATACTTTCGCCTTTTCGCTATCATCACTTAGCAGGGCTGTTTTCAACCCTTGCTGATCATAGCCCGAAGAGGAATAGATAATGCGGTTGGGAACAGGCTGCCACCCCAGCATACGCTCGGGTTGTTCTATTTGTTGGAGTTCGACTCCTTCGATAAAGAAATTCAACGAGTCGCCTGTAGTGCGATCTTTACCAAAACCAGGTACACCAAAGGCAATACGCGTAATCTTATCACGTGGCAAGTCGCCAATTTCTAGGTAGCAGGTATTCCATTCGCGATTGACTAAATTAATTTCGTGTGTCCCTTCGCGATAATATTCATCAGGAATCTTCTGCTTACCATCGTTGTAATAGTGTAAGTTTAAGTGGATATTTCGCCCTCCTTCACAATCGGGATAAATACGAAAAACAATACGGTTGTACTTCTCCCAATTTTCTCCGCCTACCTCAAATACCGCAGAAGCGCCGCCATAGTTGGCGTAGTCGCCATCAGCAGGAGCCCCAGGAGCCCATTCTTTACGCACCGTTGGCACTTGCAGCTTTATGCTTCCTTGGCTCGATTGCGCATGCTGTTTCTCCAGAAATATTTTACCTACACCCTGCTGACGCCAGTTTTTGAAGTCTGTAATTCCTTTTGGCTGATAGCGCTGTAGGACCTTCTTTTTCCATCCTAAATTTTCCAAGGAAAGCACCGTGTCTAAAGGGAGCGGTCGATGCAAAATACCCGTTTGCCAGATTTCTTCATTCAGCTTGGGATCTTTGGTCAACTTTGGTGTCTGCGCTAACCCCAGTTGGAGCAAGAATAGCGATGCAATACTGGTGGATAAGATTTTAAATCGATTCATCTTTTTTATTTTGCATTAAATGGAGCTTTGAATTCTTTTCTAAAAGTCTGAATACCGTCGGAAGGAAAATCCTTAGGCACGGGTTGTGTCACCTGTCCTGTTGCGGCCCATTCACATCCACGCAACAGTGTCACTTGAAAACCGGTACATTCCATGGCATAGCGTAGTTCAGGATCGTTCCCGACATGGCCCATAACCGTTACGAACGTGCGTCCTTTACCGTAGTTTACAGTCCACATTATAGGGTCTTCACGTCCATCATTACGTGAATCTGTATCGTCTATCGTTGTTGCTAGAATTTCCATATGCTGACCCGGCCCACGCAACCTTGTATATAGCTCATCTTTAAAATGGCTCCATAATGGAGGTAATCCTTTCAAGATGGGATGTTCCATCTTTTTATGGCGTACGGTGAACGGATGTTGCAGGCCATGATGCCCCGCAGACCCCGGACTATAGTCATATACGATACGGTCATTTTTATAATACACATAAGGGCCTACACGCTCATCGCGACCATCCCAAGCACCCAATGCGGTCATTTTATTATACGCAGGCCAATCGGCCATCGGCACAATAGCGGAATGGATGACGACAAGGGCACCACCATTCTCCATGTATTGCTCCATATCGCGCTGGGTATCTTTAGGCCATGTTGTTCCGCCATAATTTACAATCACCAAATCAAAGCGCTTAAAGGTTGGTCGGAAGCCCGAAATATCTTGTCCTAGAGGAGGCGTAATTGCTACCTCTACACTAAAACGGTCACTATTTTCCAATATTTTCTGAATAGCATCGGTACTACCCTTCCACCAGTGGTTTCCATCTTGCCCGGTCACGATTAGCGCTTTAAGCTTTTGCTGCGCCAAGGCAGGCATAAGCTGCAGGAAAAATAAGCCCACAAAGAGCCATATGTATCTTAATTTCATGTCTATTGCGGTTATTTACTTTTATTAAACTCAATACGGTCATACACCCATTGTCCACGAAGGTTGTTACCATTTTCATCTACGGTAAACTGACCATCTTTTAAATAACGTCGGTACAATTCGAATCGACCGTCTTTATTACGGTCTTCCAAGATAAGTTCTCGTTTATCGGATAGTATTTCGGACGACGTATATTTCACTTCTTTAGAATAGTGACCGATTATAACGTAGTAGGAACGAAATAAATCGAAATAAGGATAGTGCCCCGCGTCTCTAGCGAATAAAATTACTTCTACCTCTTCGGCCTCATCTTCCATGGGCACGACCTTACTCTGGTTGAATCCGTAGCCCGACTTAACGACCGAGGGAGGATAGGCATTCCAGGTACGAGCTTCTGAAGTTTGATATTGGGCATGCGAAGCTTTTGTAAAACACAAAAACGCAAAAAGGTAAAAAACATGCTTGAATGTCATTCTTATCTTTTTAAATAAAATATTTTTTTGACTTGGTATAGGTTTGCTAAGCATTGAAGCTTAGCATGGTTATCAGCACAATATAAGAAAAAAAGCTTCAGTCTACTTACTAAAGACTGAAGCTTTTTCATTTTATTTCCAACCAGGGTTTTGATCTAAAGCACCTTTAGAAGCATCAATCTCCTTTTGAGCGATTGGGAAATAGCGAAATTTCTCTGTCCAGCCTTTAGCTGCCAGGATCTCGGTACCTTTATCGAAGCGCATTATGTCAAACCAACGTTGCATCTCATCAATAAATTCGTAACCACGCTCTTCAAACAAACGATTTAAAGCATCAGTTTTTGACAATCCTTGCAAGCTAATTCTGTTGCTAGCATTTTGAAAAGCACGATCTCTAATTTGGTCAAACCAAACCTGTCCTTCGGCATCTACCTGCCCTAAGCTTCGTACCTGCAACTCTGTAGCTAAGAGTAAAACATCCGCGTAGCGGAAAAAGCGAAATGGCATAGAATAGTTGTTTAACGGATTTACATCGGTTGCATTCTCCTTGCGTGCATGGTATTTATAATGACCTAACCATTCAAATTTCTCTTGATTGGTTTGAATACGAAAAGCAGCACTAGATTCCAATTGACCAGAAGCAACTAAGGCATTCACTTTATCGATTTCTTTCTTATAGTCGATTACGGTACCTTCACGGCGCGTATCACCTGTTTTAAACATTCTGTAGATGGTGCTAGGCATGGTATTCTGCCCATACCCTTCACGAAGGCCTCCCTGTGCTGCCGAGCGAGGATCAATAACGCCACGACCGCTCAATGCTCTTCCCAAACCATTTCCTTCGCCAGAGTTATTACCCGCATAGGCGATATCATAAATATTCTCGGAGGAGAACTCTCCTTCTTTCAACCAAATCTTGGTGTAATCAGGAAGTAAAGCATAGCGTTTGCTAGCAATGATTTCTTTCAAATCTGCCAAAGCTGTAGGGTATGCTTTTTCATCACGCTGAAACAACACAATTTTTGCGCGCAATACACGTGCTGCATCTTTACTTACTCTTCCTTTTTGTGTACTTCCTTTTTCCGGTAAATACTGGATAATATCATTCGAAAGATCATTCATCATAAATTGATAAATCTCTTCACGTGTGCCTTTCTTCACGGAATAAATCTGTGATGGCGACAGACGATCACCTATTAATGGAAACTGCTCGTAGCCCATAAATAAATGGTAGTAGAATAATGCTCTGTAGAACTTTGCTTCAGCAGAGATAGCATTGGTAAATGTCGCTGGAAGGCTGCTTTGATTTAACTTAGAAATCAAAATATTACAGCTGGTCACACCGTTATACAAACCATAGTCCCACTCATTCCACCATGCTGGAGACGTGGTCGGGTCGAATGTAAATCTATCATACTTTTCTTTGTATACCCCTTCACCAATTCCGCCTCCTGATTCTGACTCGTCGGAAAGTAGCGAGGCATAGCTAAACACCTCCATCAAGCCATTTTGAGCATCATCCATGACGGCATGCAAGCCCATCATTACTTCTTGTTCATTTTTATAAAACTCCTGCTCAGAAACCTGCGTCGACGGGTTTATCTCTAGAAATTTACTACAAGAATTCAATCCTACTAGCAAAGAAAGAATAACTGTTGATCTTATAATTGTTTTCATTAGCTTCTAATTTATACGTGAATAGATAGGGTTAAAAGGTTACACTCGCGCCAATCGTGAAAATCTTTGCTTGCGGGTATGTACCACCATCAAAACCATTACGTGTACCTACCTCAGGATCGTAACCGGTGTACTTTGTTGATGTCCACAAGTTTTCGCCTTGTGCAAATACACGTAGCTTAGACATCCACAATTTTTTAATCGTTGCCTCCGGCAATGAATACCCTACTTGCAACACTTTTAAACGTACATAATCACCTTTTTCAACAAATAAATTGGATACCCAAGTTGTGTTGTGATTGGGGTCTCCTTCTACTACGCGTGGCATCCAGTTGGATGTCCCTTCACCATGCCATCTATTCAACCAGCTGTCGTCCCAGTTGGCCTGCGTAATATTAGCTCTACGGTAGAACTTATAAATTTCATTGCCTGCTACACCTTGCAAGAATGCTTGCACATCAAAGCCTTTCCAATCGGCATGTAGATTAACGCCAAAGGTCCAGTCAGGATTTGGTTTTCCTAACATTTGACGGTCATTACCATCTAGGCTGCCATCACCATTCACATCTTTGAAGCGTACATCACCCGGTTTAGCATTTGGCTGGATAAGCGCACCTGTTTTCGGATTCACATAGGCATTTACCTCATTCATATTTTGGAAGATGCCATCATGCACATAGCCATAGAAAAATCCATATGGCTTGCCCGACTCCATCCATGTAACGGTACCGCCAAGTCCACCACCGATAATATCGAGACCTACGCGGTCTGGACCGATATTGCTCACGACATTTTTCACGTAAGAGGCATTAGCTCCGATTCCAAAGTTCACTTTGTTGATTGTTCCTTTGTAGGACGCTTCCAACTCTACCCCTTTATTTTTTACCGCACCATAGTTCACACGCATACTTCTAAAGCCTGTGTATTCTGGTAATTGCATCCAAAGCAACATATCTTTGGTGTTTTTCACGAAGTAATCTGCTGTAAAACTGAACTTACCATTGAATAGACGTAGGTCTAAACCGATATCCGTCTGCTCTGAAGTTTCCCATTTAAGGTCTTCATTCACATAACCTGATGTTTTTGCTCCTGTAAGTACTTTGCCATCAATAACGGCATTGTAACCCACAGACATGTTGCTGGTATATCCAAAAGCACCAATCGCCTCATTACCATTTTGTCCCCAGCTCGCTCTGATTTTCGCAAAGTCTAACCAGCCCGGTCTGTTTTCCATAAATCCTTCTTTCGTCAATACCCACCCTGCGGATACAGAAGGGAAAACGGCATATTTATGCTTGGGTCCAAAATTGGATGAGCCATCACGACGCATCACCGCTTCAAAGAGGTATTTTTCATCGTAATTGTAGCTTGCTCTACCAAAAACAGATACCAACTTATGCTCTGATGCCCCGCCACTAACACGCTCGTTAGCACGATCAGCCGTTGCGATATCGATATACGCTTTATTCAAATCAACCACCAACAAATCGTAGTCTGTACCTGATAAGTCGGAATAGAAGTAAGAAGACATTGTTGTTCCGGCCAATAAGTTTAGGTTATGCTTATTCCACGACTTCGTGTACGACAATACATTCTCTACTTGCCAAAATTTGGAATCTGACTTTAAGTCTTCTACGATGGAGTTTTGGTTTTTATTATTTGTATTTAGGTCGTAAACTGGCGTCACCTTACGGCGCGAATTAAATGCCCAATCTAAGCCTAAGGAGCTCTTCAGTTTCAAGCCTGGTAAAATAGAAACATCTATGTTCATATTAGACCCGAAATATTGTGGCGTGCGCAATTGATTATTATTAACCTGCATCGCTGCCAACGGATTGTTGATCTCATTGAGGTCGATAATATTGTAAGGCATCCCGTTAGGAGCGACAATATAGTTCGGAAAGTTTTGTTGATACTGCTTGATCTTTGCAGGATCCGTCTGATAGATAGCTTCTGTTGGTGGCAACATGTTTATCGAAGCAATTAATCCACCGGCTTCCGAGTTTCCTATATCAGAGCCTTTTCTACGCTCTTTAGCATAGTTGGCAATAGTGGTAAACACCACTTTGTTCAACCAGTTTCTGGAATCTTTATCCATCAATGTCGTTGAATAGTTCAAGCGCGCGTTCGTACGTTCATAGTCGGAATAGCCCTTTCCAAAAATACCGGACTGCTCAACATTAGAAAACGAAGCATAGAAACTACTCTTATCGGTACCTCCGGATAAGGAGAACTTATGGTTCTTCAAGGGTGCATTCTTATACGTTAAAGCCTCTTGCCAGTCGGTATTCACCGTAGATGGCGTAGGGAAGTATGGCGATTTACCGGAGTTCTGCGCCATCTCGTTCATCAACATTTGATAATCTGTGCTATTCAACAGCTTAATTTTACGTTCTGGATTTTGGATGCCATAGGTAAATTCGTAGTTCATTTGCGTAGGGCTACCTTGTCTTCCTTTTTTTGTACTCACTAGAATTACACCGTTTGCTCCACGTGCACCATAGATAGCAGCCGAAGCGGCATCTTTCAAGACCTCGATGGATTCAATATCGGAAGGATTCAAATAGTTTATACCGGAGTAAGAAGGCATACCATCCACGATGTATAAAGGTCCAGCATCATTCACCGTACCTGTTCCTCTAATTCTGATTTTAGAGTTAGCACCAGGCTGTCCGGATTCAGAGGTAATCTGCACCCCCGAAACTTTACCCTTAAGTGCATTCTGCACGTTCGTTGGATTTCCAAGATCTAGCTCATCGGCTGTCACTCGACTGATTGCTGCCGAGACTACACTTTTCTTTTGTGTTCCGTAACCGACTACGACAACTTCTGATAAATCAGAAACTTGGTCTTCGAGCACCACACGTATTGTTCTTTCGTTGGTTACATTCACGTCCTGTGGTTTAAAACCTACAGCCGTAAATTGTAGTACAGCACCATTCCCCGTTAACTCCAAATTGAAAGCACCTTTACTATCGGTCATTGTTTTTTGTGAAGTCCCTTTAAGCAATACCGTTACAGACTGCATCGGTGTGCCTTGCGCATTAACAACGGTACCTGAAATTTCCTTTTTCTGTTCTTTCACATCAGTCGTCACCGCCTTTTGCTCTTTTGCTGGAGCTTTTTCAATAACAATACGGTTATTACGGACGAAATAACGTAAAGACTGGGGGCTTAAAGCCTTATCCAATATGGTTTCTAACTCGGCATTATTCATGGATAGGCTCACCGGCTTACTGCCGGCTAAATCTTCTTCTAAATACAAAAAATGGAAGCCCGTTTGCTTACGCAGGTCTTCGAAAAGTCGCTTAAGACTTATATTTTTTGAGTTTATGGAAGCACGCTGTCCAAATACCTTGGCTGTAAGTTGCGTTGTCGAAAGCACGACTAGCAGGAGTATAAACTTGAGCATCATCAAAAGCTTAATCAAATCACTATTAGGGGACTTGCTAAAGCAAGCCATTAATTTTTTATACATTTGTAAATGGGTTTGAATTAAATTGGTTACACAAAACTATCATCATTTAGGCCCCAGCATTTGATGCTTTATGACCGGAGATGTTCCAGCATTTCCGGTTATATTTTAAGGCGAATATATAGGCTTAACTTACCATACTATCCGGACCTCCTTTCCTGTTCTATTAAATTTAAAACCACTTAATAATTCCAAATCTTGCAACAGGTCGTCTAACTTTCCTGTGATAGGAAATGAACCACCAATACGCTTGGTAGGCAACCCCTTCTCGGTTACCACAGAAATATTGTACCAACGGGCAACGGTCTGCATGACCGAAGCTACGTCCATATCGTTAAAGACAAAATACCCATTGCGCCAAGCCATTGCCTGATCAAGGTCTGCTTTCTGCAAATGCATATCTACCCGACCTACTGCACTTATAACGGCATATCCTGGCTTCAAAGCGAGCTGTTTATCTTCTTTACGAACGGTAACAGCACCTTCAAACAGGGTTGTTTTCACGATCTTTTCTAGCGGATAAGCTGACACATTGAAATGGGTACCATGGACTAACACTTCCGTTCCATTGGCCATCACTTTAAAAGGTTTACTGGCATTTTTAGTCACTTCAAAGTAGGCTTCACCTTCTAGCTGGACATAGCGCTCATTCGTAGCGAACACACGTGGAAAGCTAATTTTTGAAGCGGCGTTAAGCCATACCTGGGTTCCATCTGGCAAAGCAAAATTAAATTGCTCTCCCGTAGGAACCTCAATGGTACAGCTACCCATATCTTGGCTACTATTTTCGAGTATATTTTGAATATTCTCCTCATTATCTGAGTCAAGCGAAATAGCTCGACCATCGGCGGTTCGCAGTATAACCCCAGAAGCTTGTTGATCAACGGAAGAAGCTAGCTGCTGTACGGTTGTTGTTGGTGCCACCTGCTGATATGTCCACAGAAAATAACAAACGCCAATCAGCAGTATTGCAGCCACAGATGATGCTACCCAATATGTCTTTAGGGGTCTCACAGGTTTTTTGATTCGCTGATCTATCTCTTGTTTGATTTTTATCTTCATCAGCAATCGTTGTTCTTCCGAACTCCATTGCCAATGATTAATCATCGGATTTTTCAGCAATATTTTTTCGATAAGTGCTTGCTCCTCT
The DNA here is from genome assembly GCF_037572665.1 of Sphingobacterium sp. MYb382. Taxonomy (NCBI): domain Bacteria; kingdom Pseudomonadati; phylum Bacteroidota; class Sphingobacteriia; order Sphingobacteriales; family Sphingobacteriaceae; genus Sphingobacterium; species Sphingobacterium sp. MYb382. The sequence goes on along the minus strand of NZ_JBBGZT010000024.1, from coordinate 695,594 downwards.
TTCGAACATGCGCCAGCAGCATACCGTTTAAAAAGTATTTTAAACTCTTCTTGATTCATAATTGAGATTTTGACTTTAAGGTAAAATCAATATGAAGAGTATGTTAAATCACCCAAAGTGGTAGCTGTTTTTACACAAAACACATAAACACCTAAAATACAGATGATTAATTTTTGTAAAAGGAAGAAAAATAATCAAAAATAAGGAAAACAGTAAGGTAAGGTAAATAGGCAGGGTCAATATGATGACGCAGAAACTTCAATGAATTATAGATTTGTTTTTTAACCGTTTGGTCGGATATATTCAATAATTGAGCAATTTCCTGGTAAGAAAGATATTGTTTTCTACTCAGAATAAATATCTCCCGCATTTTTACAGGAAGCTTATCAATCTCATTATCAATCCAATCGCTCAGTTCCTTCAGCTCGACCAACTCTGGAGACGAGACATCAGGCGCTGCATAAAAAGAAGACATCTTCTCTACCAAGTGCTGGTTTTTAAGATTATCCTTCAATCTTTTAAATGCTTTATTACGTGCTAGTATGAAAAGATAGGCTTTTATAGAGCGGATGCGAGGAATCTGCGCTTTTATCTCCCAAAAGCTAATGAACGATTCTTGTACAATATCGGCTGCCTCGTCGAGGTCATTCAAAATACGCATCACGTACTTGAACAAATCCTCCCAATAGGTTTCATAAACATGTGAAAATGTAGCTTCATCCCCATCTGCCAATAAGGATAATATTTTTGGATCATTGGCATTGGTTATCATCCCTACTTAGCATTTATTTGATTGGTTCTGCAATCTTACAAAATTTCAAGAGGATTGCAAAATATCGGTTTCATAAAAAGAACTACGTAAAAGCCCCAATTTTTCGCACAACACCTTCAAAGTCATCGCGCAAAATCTTGGCTTTATTTTTCATCTTCGTCCTGTAATTATAGATGGTATTCACAGAATAGCCTAGAAAGTTAGCAATCTTCGTACTGTCCTGGATTCCCAATCGGATAAGTGCATAAATACGTATTTCTGTATTTAAAACTTCTCCTTTTTTGATTACTATTTGCTCATCATCGAGCAATAAAGCATTAAAATGTAGCAAAAAGTCAGGAAAAAGATTTAAAAACATCCTATCGAAATTGGCATATAGCTCCTTAAATTCAACTTCCTTTAGTGTGGTATCACGGGTGGCTGTAAAAAGAACTTCATGCTGATTATGCTGCAATTTTTTATGAACCATCTTCCGGTAGTCATCGAGCTTCACGATATAAGAAGAACAAGCATCCAGGAAGTAGGCTATGTATTCCTCTTTGATGAGATTTGCTTCGGCGACTTCTAAATTTCTTTTCTTCAGCTCTTCGTTTGTGCTAGAGAGCTTTCTATTCAACTCCGACAATTCTTCATTGATTTCCTTAAGCTTACGGCTAAAATTTTGTCCCTTCTTCATCTGCTTATAGACATAAACGACGGACACACTCAAGAGTACAGATAAGACGGAGGCGAGAATGAGTAAATAATGTAATTGCTTATTTTTTTTATCACTACGCAATTGATATTCTTTATCGATGATGGACTGTATCGTCAACACTTCGGAGCTGCGAATACGACTGTTGTAGTCACCACTATTCCCAAGCGCAAAACGAATATATGCATAGGCTCTATTAACATCCCCTTCTTGCATCAGCAGGTTCGCTAATTGAGAAATAGAGGCATTATCTTTAATTCCATGCTGCACGTCGGATAGTGCCGACAAAATCAGGTATTTCTTCTCGTTAACAAGATCGTTCATTTTTCGAAAAATCAACGATCGATGGAAAGTCACTAAAGCATATTGCGTAGTATTAGGCATGGCAAAGTTCAACCTTTGAGCATTAATTTCCAATGCCTTTGCATACGTTCCTTTAGTTCTTAATGATTTTTCTAAAGTACGTAGATAGATTTCACTCCCTTTCTCCGCATTTTGCAATAAAGAATCACTATAAGCATTTGCTTTTCGCCAATATTGACGTCGATTTCTACTATCTTGACTATACATCCCCAGGCCCGTATAGAGCTCTCTATTGGCGAATAAATAGTCTAAATATTCATCTTTATTTAACGCTTTCACATCCATTTTCTCCAATAGGTCTGCACTTTCTTTATACATTCCCAATCGGACAAAAAATATAGCAGAAGCAATTTGTGCTTCTTGAACTTTCGACAAATCTGGCAAGGTCTCTGCTAAGTCCATATTGGCATTTAGATAATGTATCGCAGAGTCTGAAGAATAGGCTTTGTACTCTTTAAACAGCAACTGATTGAGCCTATAGGCTTCTCCTGCATTATCTTTACGCTTAATCAACTCTTCTTTAAGCGCTTGTATCCTTCTTTCTTTAAGATGTATATAAACTTCATTATTTTGTATATAGCTATCTAATTTTTGTAACAACGTGTCGGGTACATCATGCGCTGTTGCAGCGATGGTGCATATAAAAAGTAACATCGAAAGAAATAGATACTTATGCATAAATAGGTTGGTTAGGCTTATCTATCAAAATTTCAGCTAGTTCACAATAACGGGATAACAAAAACGTCTTTAGAATTGGCTTAAATCATGGTTTTGACTGACTAAAGATAATAATTAAAACGAAAAATAAAGATTTGTTCCATGTTACGAAAAAACAAATTTTATGCTGTTTCACGAATGTGCAGAACGTATAAAAGCAAGGAGAAGCCTCCTTGCTTTTATATAAAAATAAGACTCATTAAAATACACAGGTTTGTGTCAGACAAATCAATGTATTGCAGTCGTTATTATTTCTTAACGACTTTTTTTGTCGATGGGCTTATCAAAGACTCCATTGATGGATACAACAATCGACGACGATCTGTCAACTCTAATTTTACATAGGTCTTAGCGAGATTTTTATATTCTTTTTTCGCTGGATCTAGCTCCACAATACGTAATAAATCGACACATAAATCTTGCTGTTTAGCTTCCCATCCACTGATCTGCTTATAAGGCCAACTCGTCACTCCTTTTCCTAAGAAAGTCGCTAAGTAGTCTATGGCTTTATAGATAGAACGTCCATCGGCAGACTGTTCAGCCAACAAATTAATACCCAGCTTTTGCGCTGTAGCAGCGACATCAATCATGTGGGTTAAATTGTACTGCGAATAATGATAGGCCAATGTGCGCCATAGCTCATTGGGTTGTTTTCCATCAGGTTCTATTTGTGCAAATATTCTACGCGCAGGAAAGTCGTTAATCACTTTTCTTGCTGCATCTTCATTTCCTGAAAACAGGTAATAGGTAACCATTTGGGAATCGTATGCTGTTGCATGATTGTTTTTCGCATTCTCCTCCGCAATCCCTTGACTACTTTCTTTCATCCATTTTGCAAAGTCAGAAAACCATTGCTGCAACCCTTGCTCTAAGGCAGGCTTATAGCTCGGAGAACTTTTCAACAGCGGCAAACTATTGATCATGCCGACAAAGGAATAACTATCGATAAGTCCTTCAGGACGTCCTTTTGAGCCATCACGACCTGGGATAAACTGCGAATATTCTAGATTGGGATTCATTCGAGTTTCCTCATCAAAAAACCAAACACGAACAAGTTGCACAGCCTTATCGGCATATTTCTCATCACCACTATAGAAATAGGCTAAAGCAAGGGTATTTACGGCACCACACATATCTCCCAAAGTATTGCGATCATACCCATTTAACTCAGGATTCGACTGTCCATCTTTAAAGACATAAGGAAGCCCATCTTTCGTCTCAGGGTTAGGCCACCAATAGCGACTTAAGCTCACATAATCGTGTTTATCGCCACTAGGGGCGCGTCCTTTTTTATTAGTTACCGAATAAATATGTCCATTTAGCGCTTTGTCTGCTTGCGCAATCAACGCTGCATATGCTGGAGCATATGCAGCTTGATTAACGTGTTCTTTTATCGTTTGCATCTTCTGGGCGTCCCAAATCCATTGGGCCTTAAGGCCTGCAATAGATAGGAACCCGACAAGCAATGTTAAACTTAATCTCTTTATCATCATTCAAGTTTATAGGTTGATTAAATAGAAGAATTATTTAGTTCCACTTAAAAGAAACTACAGCACGAGCTGGTACCGCATAGGTAAATTGCTTACGTCCATCAGAAACAGCAATCTCTCTAGCTTTTGTATCTTTATTAACCAATACTAACGCGCGAGACCCATCTTTATTTTCAAAACCTGTATAATCAATCGCATCATCGGCATTTTTTGTTGTGCCAATACGTACTGCACCAGGCTTAACAACTGCTGCCAAATGACTAATCACATAGTAATGTGAATTACGTGTAATTGTTTTAAAATCTTTCGCAATATCGACAGCACCATAGCATGTTTTACAACCTTCCTCACGCCAAGGGCCGCGGTCAGCATCCAACATCAGGTTCCACACCATAACACCTTTACACCAGTTATTTAATGTGCCCGTTCCTAACTCCTGCATATCTTCGACCAAACGAATGGTAAGATCTTGCCCTTTATTCCAAGTACCGATAGAAGATTCTGTAAAGATTAATTCTTTATCTGGACGAGCTTCATGAATTTTCAACAATTCACGGCGGTTTCCACCATAGTTATGGTAAGCAGCACCCGTAAAATATTTAGCAGCTTCGCTATCTTCATAGATATGCAAAGGATACTGTTGTTGATCCTTCATATTATCATAGTTATAATTATGATCGAAGGCATATACTTTGGTTTTTAAACCTGCTGCGGCCAACTTAGGTCCTAAACCAGCCTTCACAAAGTTTAATTGCTCTTGCCAGCCCATAAAAAGAGAAGCGGAATTACCACGATTAAGCGGTTCATTTTGTGGTGTGATGGCATAGATTTTCAATCCTTCTTTTTCAAAAGCATGAATCCATTTCACAAAATAGGTACCATAATCTTCATAATATTTTGGATTTAGTTGACCACTTGTCCATGAGTTAAAAGGTTGTAAGTCGGTTAGATTATTAACCTTCATCCAGCGTGGAGGTGTCCATGGAGATCCTAGAATTTTGATTGACGGATTAATTTTAAGGATTTCTTTAAGAATAGGGATTACGTAATTATGCTCTTCATCTTGCAAAGCGAAATGCTCAAGGCCTTCCTCATCACAACAGGTGTATTCGCTCATCGAAAAATCAGAACAGCCAATAGAGATACGAATATAACTATGACCAAAGCCATTTATAGGATCGAACGTTTCTTTTAAGAAGCGTAAACGATCAGCCTTATTCATTTGCATTAAGTTATAGCAAGTAGACCCAGTAACGGCGGCGCCAAAGCCATCAATCTCTTGGAAACGTACTTTAGCGTCAAGCTCAATAGTTGTTGCATTGGCACTCACTTTTGCCGAAGCTTTTTGATTTGTTTTCTTTAAATCTCACGACCGGTCACCCTTCGTCGTATAAATGGATACGTTAGCCTGGGGTAAAGTATTTCCCGCGAAAGCTGCCGACCCAACAAAGCAGGTCAACATTAAAGGGGCAATACTCTTCTTCAACCATGTAAGATTAGGTTTGATCATGTTCTTCATTTATTTTTCAGTTGTTATTAAGGTTTATCGCTTGCTTTTATTTTACAAGCTAGGTTAAAATGGTATTCAGCGATTTCATATCAAGGTTTTATCAAAATGCGTTCAAGGAGGAATAAACAGCGCTTCAAATCTATCATTTCAAGAGATCAAACAGGTCTACTTTTAAAAAAAATGAAATAGACAATCTCCTTAAAAAAATACAATAAGCTCTAATATAGCATTTTAATAGATTCGTAAAGCTAAAAAAAAGTAGTAAATAATAAGAAAACACAATGGTTTTGTTACTAAGTGGACTGCTATAGGGCATCTATGCTAGAAAAAGGGACACTACATCTTTTCCTCTCCAAAAAAAACATTAAACACTGAAGAACAAATAATTAGCAGTCCCCAAAATATATGATTGTTTCACTTTTTTTTCCAGCTAAATTTTGTCCTGCCTTTACTCTTTACATTTGTTTCATACGGATTTATTAGCAACGGGCCTACCGTGACATATTTCCCAAATAGAGAAAAACTAACCTTTTTTTTAAAACCTTATTGCTTGTACTATGATGAAATAAATTTACAAGAACCTAGAATAAAAATGTCGTAAAGACAGCGCAGTAAACTAACCAAAAGTATAGTTACAGAATGGACTAAAACACTATCCTGTACACCAAAATTTCAAACCTAATTAGTCAAATAACATGAGAAGAAAAGAAAAATTCTCCGTGCTGTTTGGAGAATTGTTTTCGCTTTCCTTTTTACCGAAAGAACGCTTAAGCACTCTTAACGCATCCTCCATTTGGGCGTTCATCGTTCCTCAAGATGGAATCAAACAAACGTTCATGCCTCATTTTCCTTCCCTGAAGGCAACATTCATTCGTTTATCCTAAAGCTGCAACTTATGAATATAAGAAACATAACAAAAGCCTTTACCCAGGCAATGAATGGAAAAATGTCCTTGCTACTTTTTCTTTTCTTGATTCCTTTTACACTGTGGGCACAAAATAAGAGTGTAACGGGTTTGGTAACCGATAATAAAGGAAACCCCGTTGCTGGCGTAACAATCTCCGTAAGAGGCCAAGATGCAAAAACAAATACGGACGCTAATGGACGTTACAGCCTGAACATAACGACAGGGAAAACGTTAATCTTCACCTATGTTGGTTTTAATACCGAAGAACATAACTTAAAAGCGGACGAAAACACCGTAAATATTAGGCTGACAGAAAGTGCAGCAGATATCGATGAGGTTGTAGTCGTTGGTTTTGGTAAGCAGAAAAAAGAAAGTGTTGTTTCCTCCATCAGTAGTGTTACTGCTAAAGATCTTGCCGTAACAGGACGTGGGCTAACCAACTCCCTGGCGGGTAAGCTTCCTGGAATTATCGCTATCCAACCATCGGGTGAGCCAGGTTATGATGACTCCAACTTTTGGATTCGTGGTATCAGTTCTTTCGCAGGCGGTACAGGTCCATTAATTATTATCGATGGAGTACCTCGTAGTAAAAGCGATATGAGCAATATTCCTGTTGATGAAATTGAAAGCCTTTCCGTATTGAAAGATGCAGCAGCAACAGCGGTATATGGAGCAGAAGGCGCAAATGGGGTGGTTTTAATCACGACAAAACGAGGTATACCACAAAAAACGGCTATCTCTGCCAACCTACAACATGCTGTACGCAAACCTTTACGCTTGCCAAAATCGTTAGACTCTTACAACACTATGGTATTGGTCAACGAGGCAGACTGGAACTTTGCTGGTAATCCGACAACATGGTTGCCGACAATAAGCGATGACATTTTAGAAAAATATCGCACTGGATCAGACCCTGATCTTTACCCCAACACCAACTGGCTAGATTTGTTAAAGCCGAGCACCAATGTTTCACGTTATACGTTAAACTTCCGCGGTGGTGGTGATCGGGTACGCTTTTTCACTTCAGGAGCCTACTACTCTGAGGATGGTTTATACAAGAGTAATACGATAGAGAACTATAGTTCCAACTTAAAGTATGATCGTTTCAATTTGCGTTCAAACATTGATATGGACATCACAAAATCAACCAAAATGTCGGTCGATCTTTCGGGCTTTTTTGTTAAGCAAAATGCACCTTCTATCACGGCTAATGATTTATGGAGTTTAGTTGCCTTAACACCGAGACATCTCTTTCCGATGATTTATTCGGATGGCACCTATGCCGAACATAGTCTTTTTTCTACAGGTGCAGAACGTGTAAATCCATACAATCAACTTAATTTAACGGGCTATAGCCGTAATCAAGAAGTCACCATACAATCTAAGGTAAGCTTAACACAAGACCTATCTGTAATAACGCCAGGCTTATCGTGGCGTGGAGCATTAAGTTTTGACAACTTATCGCAAGGACGTATCAACCGCACAAAAGAACCTAGAGCTTTCAATGCAAAAGGACGCAATCCAGATGGAAGCCTATTATTAACCCAAGTACGTTCGGGATCAGCCTTATCCAATCCAGTATCTGCTGGTAGCTCGGGCGAACGCAACACCTATATTGAAACCGCTTTTGACTATAAAAAAACCTTCGGTAAGCACGACGTATCTGGTTTATTTCTTTACAATCAGAAAGAAAAACAATATCAGAATAGATCTACCGGTGTTGAGATGCTTCCTTTCCGCAAACAAAGTGTTGTTGCCAGAGGTACTTATGGTTTCGACAATCGCTATTTGCTTGAAGCGAGTATCGGTTTAACGGGTAGTGAAAACTTTGCTAAAGGCTTCCGTTGGGGTACATTCCCAGCTGTGGGTGCCGCTTGGTGGGTCAGCAATGAAAAATTCTGGGAACCCGTAGAACCAATCATCAATAAATTAAAGTTCCGTGCATCTTATGGTAAAACAGGTAACGATGTTATTGTAGATTTAGCACGATTCCCATACCGTGAGCAAGTTGAAGAAGGTGCACCAGGCTACAATTATAGCTGGACCGGCGGTGCCGGGGTCGGCAATAACGGGCAAGGAAGTGGAAGCCCTGGTGCAGGAATTATTGAAAAAGATTATGCAACACCAAAACTGAAATGGGAGGAAGAGAATAAATTTAATACGGGTATTGATATTGGTTTGTTTAAAAATCGTATCGATGCGACTATCGACTTTTTCTATAATGAACGTTCTGATATTTTAGTACGTCGTCGGACAATTCCAACAGTAGCAGGTTTCCGTGTGACTCCTTTACAAAACTTTGGACGTACAACCAACCAAGGTATTGACATGAATGTTACAGGATCACAACGTATTAATCAGGTGAACTTAACGGCTCGTTTAACCTATACCAAAACGAGAAATAAAATCATCGAATATGATGAGATACCACAGGCTTTCGACTACCAAGCAGTTACGGGACAACGTATTGGACAACCAATGATGCATATTGCAGAAGGACTATACACTCCCGATGATTTCATTATTACCAAAAGAGCAAATGGAAGTGAAAACTATGAGTTAAAACCAGGTATTCCTGACCCAAGAACACAAGTATCCCCAGGTGATATTCGCTATAAAGATTTAAATGGCGATGGTATTATTGACTCTTATGATGCTAGTTACACAAATGGATTCTATTCAAGTGCAGCACCTGGCGTCGTTTACGGCTTTGGCTTAACAGCCGATTGGAAAGGATTTAGTATCGGCGCCTTCTTCCAAGGAGCTGGTCAATTTTCGACCAATTTACTAGGAAAAGCGGAAAACTTCTTCCCTTTCCAGCGTGCGGTTAGTGATGCTGCATTGCGTGAAGAAGCAATGGATCGTTGGACAGCAAGTGACCCTTACAACCAAAATGTCCTATTCCCACGCATAAGCTCAAGCAACAACTCCAATAATACAAGAGCAAGCTCTTGGTGGTATAGAGATGCTTCATACTTACGCCTTAAGAACGTAGAATTTGGTTATTCTGTGAACAAGAACTGGTTAAAACGCTACCACGTCAACGGAATGCGCGTATATGTGCAGGGAGAAAACCTCGCTACTTGGGATAAAGTAAAATTCTGGGATCCTGAGATTACAGGCCGTTCGGGATCACGCTACCCAATTAGTGCTACATGGACCTTTGGATTAGATATCACTTTTTAATTGAATCGAAGATGAAAATATTAAATAAAATACTGTTTTGCTCTTTATTAGCAACAACAGCCTTATCAATGTCATGCGCCAAATACCTCGATGTATCAAGCGAACTGGCAGACAACCTAACCATAGATGGTGTCTTTGAGAACGCGAATTATGCAAAACGCTGGCATGGGAACACGTACAACTGTATTATTGAGTACTCTAAAAATGCCGCAAGTGCCGACAATATGAGTAACCCTTGGTCTGCGATATCTGGCGAGCTTGTTACCAACTTTGCACGTAACATCATGGTATCTGGCTACAATGCCGGAAATGCGGGCTACCACCGTTGGGCTACGCAATACCAATATATCCGTCAAGCACTAATCTTCATTAAAAGAGCACATCCTATCGATGGCTCAGGGAGTGATGCCTTCCCGTTGGAGGAGGTAAACCGCTTAAAAGATGAATCCAGATTTCTAATTGCTTATGCTTACTTCACCTTACTAGAGCTTTATGGACCAGTTCCGTTAATCACAGAAATTGAAGACTCGCAAAATCAAGATATAGACTATGCTCGTGCGCCAATGGACAATATCATCAACTATATTGATGGTTTATTGGGCGAAGTGATTAATGCAGGCGTACTTCCATCAACCATCAAAAATAGTGGTAACGGTACCTACAATACCGGAGAGATGGTTCGCCCAACAATCGTTGCTGCAATGGCCTTGCGTGCTAAGCTTTGGGTATATGCCTCTTCCAAGCTTTTCAATGGTGGTTTTGCCGAAAGTTTGAGCGTAGTAAACCGAGATGGAACACAGCTTTTCCCAAGCTATAATGCAGATAAGGTTCAAAAAGCAAAAACACATTTAGAGGCTTTCTTAGAATATGCACATGGCCGCGGGCATAAGCTACACGAAGAGTTCAATCCGGTTACAAAAGCATTAGATCCGCATGAATCTATCTATCAATTGTTCCAAAAGTATAATGATGAAATTATATGGGCAACTGCATACAACAATTACAGCGATCCAAATGCACAGGAACGCCGTAGTAACCCTATTGAGTTGTATTCCAACCCAACAAGTTTTGCGAACATATCCATCTCTCAGGAGTCGGTAGATGCCTTTTTCATGAATAATGGTCTTACTATTTATGACCAAGGAAGTAATTACAAAGAAAATGGTTTCACCACGGTCAATAACCCAACCCATGTGAAGAACAATCCTGATCCGAATGTATTCAACATGTATGCAAACAGAGAGCCGCGCTTCTATGCAACGGTGGGCTATAATGGTAAAAGTTGGCACCTACATGCCAATGAGCATCAAAAACCGTCGGGAATTTTCTATCAATGGTTTGGAAAACAAAAGCCTTCAGGTATGACTTCTGGAGAAAACTGGCCGCGTGCAGGTTACTTATTCTACAAGTTTAAGAATAGACGTATTGTACAAGGAAGAACTTCCGTAGATGTAGCAGGTGCACCGGGTACACCATTTACCGTTTACACATCATGGTCTAGACCTTCTATTTTATTGCGTTTAGCAGATTTCTACCTTTACTATGCTGAGATTCTGAATGAAATAAACCCTAATGACCCGAGAATCATCGAATACATTGATAAAGTGAGAATCCGTGCAGGTATTCCGGGCTATGCTGCCATGAAAGCCAACAATACGAAAGTAAATGTCATTGGCAATAAGGAGGCGCAATTCAAAGCTATCGTTCAAGAAAGACATGTCGAACTCCTTGCTGAAGGACAACGTTGGTTTGATATGCGCCGTTGGATGATTGCTGATCCAACAGCGGCCAATCAACCCGACAAAGGTGGTGTTGATGGTGATATGACGCGTATTTCGGGTATGTATACGAATGGATTCGACAACATAAGCATTACGGTAGGAAATCAGGCAACACCAATACGACCTATAGGTGACCCTGAATCCTTCTTCCAACGCACACAATTAGAAAATCGTCGTTGGTACAAAGAATATTATTGGTATCCTGTTCCGCAGAATGAAATCAGTAAAAGTCGAGGCAGTTTATTGGTACAAAATCCATTATGGCCAGCTGTCATCGTACCTAAGTAATCTAATTTAAAATTATCCTTCTTTAATCCTGCAAGCTAAACCCTTGCAGGATTTTTTTTGTAGGTCGATTCCAGATCATTTTACTTCATTTTTCCTTTTGACCGCTAATGAACATACGACTGTTCATTAGCGAACAGTTGTTCAAGATGCTATAAAAACACAAAAACCTGAAAAACAACTATTTAAAAAGTTTGGCAAGGCCATTGCCTATATCCATGAAAAAGAACTTAAGATTTTTAAAAAAATAAAAGATGAAAAAGACAATTACCCTACTGATGAGCGCCTTTCTAATGATTGTATCGCTACAGACAATGGCCTCAAACAAGGCTAACCCATTAAAAAACTTTAACGCTACACAGATTTTAACAAGCTATGTAGAATCTGCTACACAAGGTAAAACAGAACTCAACAAATACCTTTTGGCAAGCGACTTCACGTACCAAAACAGTAAAAATGAAAAAACATACAACAAGCGTGAATACTCGGACTTTACAGAAGCTAGCAAAGGACTAAAATATGATTGTACGACAACCTATGAAGTAACGGAGCAGTATGGCGACGTATACCGTGCAAAAATTACAATGAAGTTTGCTCAATTTACACGTGTTGATTATGTTACTTTAACGCAGTCTAAGGACAGTTGGAAAGTAAGTCAAATCATTACAACCTATCCATAATCTTCAAAAAAATCAACAAAAAACCGGCTCAGTTATCAGAAGCCGGTTTTTTTTGTTAAAAACTGCTAAATACAGTCAGTGAAGGCAGATAAAATCAAAAATAAAGTAACTTAGCACCACCGGATTTACATCCTTAACTCGCTAACAAACGGTATGAAACCTATCCTAAAACTTTTTTTATGCCTCCTGCTGCTTCCTATTAAAAGCTTGATGGCACAAGTTCAATTTATTGACGAAGTTAGTCTACAGCCTATTCCTTCGGTCAATGTATATCACCAAAAAGGAAACCTTATTGGTTTTTCCACCAAGGAAGGCATCTTGGAGTTTATACCTGAGGGGAAAGCTAAAATTAGCTATCCCTTACAAATCCATGTGCAGCATGTATCCTACGAGAATGCCACCCTACAGATAGCAAATGAGAACGACAAAAAGACCATCCGCTTAAAGCCTCGTGCAAATGTTCTTCCTGAAATTGTGATGAACAAGCCCGACGCAGCATTTGTATGTATCCGTGGTTACTTCCGCTCCTTGGAGACCTACAATTTGGAGCATAAATACTTTGCCGATGGCATCATGGAGTTTTACATTCCTTTAAAAAAAGGAAGGGTAAAATATAAATTGCTAGACTACCGTGTTTACCGGGACTCCGCCGTTGTAAAAGAATATAATGAAAAAATGGGACCTTTTTTTCAGGCGCCACGTGTGGTTGATATTGCAGCAGGAAAGATGCTTGACCGGCTCACCAAGCTACAACAAATAGAAACAAGCGATAGCAGTATAAGTTTACAGAAAAAGAATAGCGAAGTAGGACATGTTTTAATTGCTAAGTCCCAAAATTCATTAAGCTTCTATCAAGATGAAGTCCTTCCGGACACGGTAAGATTTCAAAAAATATTCCGCCTAGAGGCGAAAATACGACATGCCGCATCTATAGAAAATTATGCCTCGACATCCTTAAATACGGTATCGGCTAAAGATTTGCAAAATGTATATCAACTCATCACTGGCAGTATAAAACGGAAAGCCGAGTTTGGACACATACCCTATGAAGTTATCAATGAGTTTTATGTGATGGACCGCAGCTTCCTTTCCGAAAGCGCCTACAAAAAAATAGAATCCGAATTGACAAAAAACGTCTATAAAGTACCAGCACATAGCAGGTATAAAGAACGCTTTTGGGAAAATCTAACCCCTTATGATATTGCCCCCATCAACCAAGGCCTAGCAACTCAATTGGGAAAAAACTTGAAATTAGTAAACTAAAATCCAGCAAAAAACAAAAGGCCCGAACATAAACTGCTCGGGCCTTTATTATTTTATTTTTAAAGTCCTTTCAATAGATCTCCCCATAATTCGGGGGCGTCTGTTTGTACGATACGTACAAAGGGAAAACGCTTCAAAAAGTCGGTGTAAATGGAAATACCTTTCTTGGCCGCTTTATCATCGGCTTCGCCCAAGCTGTTTATCCAAAAGAAATAACCTTGCTCTTTCCAGCTATTCAAAACTTTCAAATCCGTAAAAGAATCGTCTAGGTGTACTACTTTGGTCATAGCTAAGGATACAATTTCACGTAGGTCATCCATACTGCGTGCACGCGGAAAAAGCGTGATCCTAGGATTTAATGCATGTAAATCAGCCATCTTTTGATACTCGTAAAGAAAAAATAAAACCTCGTCCTCCATTCCTTCTTGATGAATTAAGGCATAGGTCTTTTCCATAAAGCCATCTCTATCCTCTTTGTAGTCAATATCGATAATAACTTTACCCTTACAGCGTTTCAACGCTTCTTGAAAAGTTGGAATACGCTGCTGACTTATTTTACCATTTGCTGTTTCGCGCAAATAGAGCTGCTGAATTTCAGCATAGGTATACTCACTAATTTTTCCCTTTCCATTAGTTGTTCGATCGAGCTTTTGATCATGCATCAATACTAAGACACCATCTTTTGTGGCGCGTACATCTAGCTCAACCACCGAAACACCTAGTTCTATAGCCGCATCAACAGCGGCTATAGAATTTTCCGGCGCGTGGTTATGCGCCGCACGGTGTGCTGCAACATGGATGTCTTGCTTTCCCAGTTTGGCCAATAAAACTGAAGATTGCGCAAGCGCTGTTGTAGCTAATGAAAGGTTAAAAATTGTGGTTAAAAAAAGTCTTATACGTTGAGAAATCATTATTTCTTCAATTCAAATGAATCAAACAATTCACCATTCAGCTTGTAAGCTTGAAGCTTTAAACTTTTAGGTGTAATATGGATTACTTGATACAGCTGCGTATGCGAAGTCGCTACTTGCATCCATCTGTCCGAATCGGAATCATACATTTTTGGCCCTGCTACAGAAAGTAAATAAACAGGACGTGCTTTGCCGATAGATCCGCGTGCATAGGTATGATCATGACCTTGCAGCACAACATCAACACCATACTGTTCAAAAACTGGTTTAAATCGCTCACGCAAAATTGTATTATCGCGACTCTTAGCCGTTGACAACACCGGATGATGCATCAAAACGATATTCCATTTTTTCTTAGAGCTTTTCAAAACATCCGTCAACCAGTTCAACTGAATTTCAGCAGATATCGAGTCGAGCATAATCATCTGCGAGTTTAAAGAAATCACACGCAGATCTTGGTAGTCCATATAGTAAACAGACTCCTTCAAGCCATCAGGCCCATTAGTAGGCAGATTAAACTGCACTTTCCAGTGTGGGTCAAGTACAAGATCACGTGCCTCATTACGGGTATACTCGTGGTTTCCTGGCGTAGGCACAGCAGGTATCATTTGGTGAATGAAACTCGCTCCCTCAAACCATTCTGCCCATTCGTTATCCGTATTCGAACGGTTGATTAAATCACCACCATGCATAATAAAGCGCGCATTTGGTGCTTGCTGGAAGGCACGACGAATGCTTCTTGACCAAAGGGAACGCAAATCATTTTGGGCATCGCCCAAATAAATAAAAGAAAAATCACCCGCTACATCTGCTGTACGAAATTGATTCCATGAGCTCCAATTTTCACCATCACCCACACGGTACACATATACTGTACCTGGTTTTAGGTCTGTAAAAGTCACGCGTTGGTAGGCGTCTGCTCTTCCTGGCTCCCGATCTAGCCAAAGACGTGTTCCCGTCACGGTTACAGCTTTCGTTACTAAATCTGGCGCGCTTAGTTCTTCGGCTACTTGCCCCACCACATTACCACTGCGATTATCGCTACGCCACGATACCGACTGGGTAGTTGTTGGATCTGCCGACCAAGTCAACATGATACGATCTGGCAACTTACCAGCTTCTTGCGCAAGGGCATTTCCCAAACTAGCACTTAGGCCAAGGGCAATAAAAAAGGTTTTTAATCTCATGCTTATTTATGTATTTAGTAATTTTTAACTTACCAAGGTTTGTTGGTGCCTTGTAGCAACCAAGACTTTGACCAAGGGCTGTTTTCATTGTCAGCCTGCGAATGTGCCGTTTTCTCTATACGACGTAAGGCTTCTTCAGCATTCGCCTGGTTCACGGTGAGCTCCGTTTGCATGTAAGGCAAACGAAGGGGCAATACGGTACGTTTTGCCGCTGGTCCAGCTTTCAAAGCAGGAAATCCTGTACGACGGTAGTCAAACCAAGATTGTGCTGCTGTAGACCAACTCGCTATCCATTTTTGTTCTATAATTTGCTGTTGCGTACCCGCAAAAGCAACAGTTGCTTGCTGGATATAGATATTGTAGTTCGCACTTTTACCCCATACGTCGAAAGAGTTTTTCACCGCTTGTTCGTAATATTCTTTAGCCGTTCCTTGTGTTTTCCACCCTTTTACAGCAGCTTCGGCTAAAATGAAATTAACCTCAGCAGCCGTTAGCAAACGTGCTCTCAACAAAGGTCCTTCAGCTTTTTGATAAATCTCGTTTAAGTAGGAAACGTGAGGATTCACCGACGACTGTCCTGGCGTTGGGTTTAAATTATAGGTCGAAGGATTTTGTGACACACTCGGTGGTAACCCCACATAGTCGGTATTCGTATTGATCGCAATACCTTGCACCACATCGGATGAAACTAGACGCACACCATTAACAATTTTATCCGTTTTTGCGGGCAGCGTAGCATCTACTTGAATAGGTATCTCTACTCTTTTTGCCCAAACAGTTAAGCGTGGATCTTGTAGCGCACGCAGGCGCTCCACCAAGGTAGCACACATCTTCAAACGACGATAGTTACTACCTCCCGAATCATAAACTGTATTTGATGGCCAAGAGTCACCACTATTTTTGCCGACATAAGCCATCGATGGTTCATCCGCAATTTGGGTAATAACAGGGTATTTATCAGGCTGACCTAAAATTGTTTCTAAAGTTTGACGAGCAAATGCTGGATCTTTCTCCGAAAGACGCATCGCATAACGAAGGATTAATGAATTTGCTAAGCGACGCCATTTTGAAGCCTTTCCAGCAAAAAACACATCCGCATTTGGGAGAACAGATTCATAGGCACCATCAGCCTTTGACAGCACATCATTCGCTTGTAATAACTCATTAATGATGCCTTTATAAATCACATCTTGCTGATCATATTTTGGGAATCTGTATTTCACATCATTTTGATCTCCTTTTACAGCATCCGTATAGGGAGCATCGCCCCACAAATCGGTAATTAATCCAAATGTATAGCCACGAACGACTAATGCTACACCTTGATGAAATTCCCATCCTAAGGTCTCCGCACGTTTACGCATCAACTCATTATTACGCAATATCCCGTAATAACCTTCCCAGCTCAAGATTCCTCCCGTCCAGGAGTAATCGTTATGACCTGCAAACCAAGCATCCATCTGCGTATGTTGCATCACACCCCCTAAATCGGTGAAGCTCAAATTTTCATAACTCGTGCCAAGACCTGTCAACACCGTTGACATCAGCAAGTTGGGATTCGCGAGTTCCTCACTAGGGCCATTTGGATCTTTATTCAATTCCGTTAAATCATGGCAGCCCGTAAAACTTAGGCCGAAGGCCAAGACTAACAAGGTCCGTTGTATATGATTCCAATATTTTATCATTGCTATTTCTTTCTTAAAAACCATGGGTTTAATCATTAAAAAGTAAGGTTTAACTTAAAGCCAATTGGCATAGACCAAGGCGTCACATTATAACGTTCAATACCTTGTTTAAAGGAACCTGCCTCTGGTTGAAAGGCTTGTTCAGGGTCAATACCTATGTTCGCTTTTGTCCATAAAATTAAGTTCCGCGTATACACGCCTACAGATCCGCCAGATACACCAAGTTTCTTCAACCAGTTGCCTGTCATATCGTAGCTGAAAGAGAGCTCTCTCAATTTGATGAAAGAAGCATCAAATGTAGAAGCGCTCATAAAATCCCATGGATAATCATCTGAATAAGCAATATACTTTGTTCCTGCTCCACCTAAATTCTCGGTATAACCGGTAATATTTCCTTTCGCATCATACTGCGCAATCACCCCTGGATTGAAAACACCATAGTTTCCTGAATATTTCCCGAAATCGACAGGAAAGCCACCATACTCATCACCAGGACCACCAACGATAGGGAAGAAATTACCTTTCACACGTACTAAATCATTATTAACTAAGTGATCGCGCAAAGCAGCACCTTCCAATCCATTTGGATTGATTAGTCGGTCAAGGAAGCGCTGTGTCGTTAAGTTAGACTCGAAATAACGATAGGTCTGCGACATAAACTTACCGCCAAAGCGCATATCCGCCGCGATATTCATGGTAAACTTTTTATAGCGTACACTAGACTGTACACCCATCGTAAAACTAGGGTTAAAGTTTCCGATTTTATTTCTCGCATTGTTGATACGAATAGCTTGCCATCCACCGTCTTTATCTAAAATAGGGTACCCGAAATACGGTGAACTAGGGTCCTCAACAGTAACCAATTGCGAATCGTACAAATCACCAATCTCCTCACCCAGATAGGTACGTGCTCCACCTCTACCTTCCGTCCAGAACGTATGGAATTTCATACCATCAGAAAGCTCGTTAAGGCGTGTACGGTTGCGTGACCAGTTTACGCCGATATCCCAAGTCCAATCTTCTTTTTGAATAGGACGACCTGTTAATGCCAACTCAAGCCCTTTACTTGTCAGTAAGCCGGCGTTGATATTCACCGAATTATAGCCACTCGACGGCGGTAAAGTCGTCTGCATAATTTGGTTTGTATTTTCGATACGGTAATAGGTTCCTTCAAATTTCAAGCGGTTGTTCCATAAACCAATATCAGTACCAAACTCAAAAGAAGTTGCTAATTCAGGCTTTAAATTTGGTGTCCTTAATCCGCCTGAACGGCCCATACGAATCACATCGCCCCAACCGCCAGCATTACCTAAAGTATTGTACAAGTTGTAAGGAGACGTATCGTTACCTACACGCGCAATACCACCTCGCAATTTGAATAAGCTAATTGTTTTTGGCAGTTCAAACACCTTATCGGCTAACACACTTAAAGAAGCGGACGGGTAGAAATAAGATCTATTATTGGCAGGTAGCGTACTCGACCAATCATTTCTTCCTGTTACATCTAAATAAACCATATCACGGTAGCTGACATTTAATAAGCCATAGATACTGTTTACCGCTTTTTCAGACAGGGAACTAGCATAATCCAAGCTGGAGGGAGCGATATTTGATAAGGTGTATAAATCTGGAGTAATTAATCCGGTTTTATTTTTAGAGGTATTTGACACGGCAGTACCGCGATAATAGCGGGTATTACCACCTACAGATGCTGAAAAATCAAAATCACCGACTTTTTTCTTATACGTTGACAAGAAATCGGCATTTTGCTCACTATTCATAAGGTTAACAAGACCATAAGCACCACGAGGCTCATTGGTGTAACTAAATGGAATTTTAGTTTCCCTATTCTCCCAATATATATCTGCGGCATAGCGAACCATTAACGTCCAATCACGCATAATGTTCCAATCTAAGCGCAGGTTTCCAAAAACACGATCGCGTGTAAATGCATTGTTCACCCCGTAGGCTAAGAAATATGGATTGTCCTTCTCTCCAGGAGCGGTACTCAATTGCTTTAACCCTTCTTGCCCCGGTACCCAGTAGTTTTTTAAATCTAGAATATTAATGTGTGGAGCTACAGCATAAGCTGCTTGCAAAGGATTCGTCCCTCTGTTACCTGCAGGACGGTTATTGGAATAGTTACGACTTCCGTCTACCTGTAACCCCAACGTTACTTTATCACTCAGTCGCATCGATGAATTTACATTCAAGGAGTTTCTAAACAAGTCTGAGTTGGGAACAATACCACGATTACTCATATTGGTATAGGAGAATCTATAATCTACCTTCTCACTTTTATTGGCTACAGAAAGTCCATTGGTGGATGTTATCCCCGTTTGTACGAAATTCTTGATATTATCAGGGTAAGATTTCAACTCCGTTGGAATACGTTTTCCATCTTGCCCAATAGGACTATTCCATTGAATAGCTTTATAGCCTTTATCTAGTGCTGGCCCAACCATCACACTGGACATCTCATCAATAGTCAAATCGCCCGTAGATTCACCTGGTTTCAAAGGCATCGTTCCACTCGCAAACTTATTATGCAAGGAGATAAATTTGTAAGGGATATCCAATACCGTATTGCTCGTTACGGAGATCGTCATCTTCTCGGCGGTTTTACCACTCTTTGTCGTAATCAATACGACACCATTACCAGCACGCGAACCATATAAAGCCGCCGCACTAGGGCCTTTTAGGATAGAAATGCTCTCAATATCATCGGTGTTGATATTAGATATTGCATTACCATAATCCACCTTATTTCCATCACCAATCTGCCCTACGTTGCCAAAGCCATTCATTAGTGGTACGCCATCGACAACAAATAAAGGCTGATTATCGCCTAGGGAAGTCGCTCCACGGATAATCATACTTACCGATGAGCCTGTAGGACCTGCAGAACTGATGGACACGCCTGGCACTTTACCCGCCATAGCGACCATAAAGTTGTCATTCACCACACGGTTCATGTCTTCACCTTTGATACTACCGACCGAATAACCCAGGGAACGATCTTTACGTTTTATCCCTAAAGCCGTTACGACCACCTCTTCCAGGTCGCTACTTTTTTGTTCCATCACCAAGCGTTCCTGTTGCTTGCGCTGCGCATCAACACGCACCGTAGCACGGAACTCTTTATAGCCCATGTGGGTCACCACTAGGTTGTACGTACCTTCAGGAATTTGGCCTTCCGCTACCCCCTGCTCATTGGTAGAAAAGCTACGATTTAGGGATGTGATACGGATAGAAGCACCAGCAATAGGCGCTCCGTTTGCATCAACAATTTTTATATTTAACGGATAACTAGCTTGTTTACCTGTTTTTTGCACCAAGATAAAACCGCCTGCTTTCTGCTCGGCGACGATATTTGTTTCTTTTAAAATGTATTGTAAAATCTCATCAATCGGTGCATTTTGAAAAGAACGCTCTTGAACGCGCACGTTCTCTAATTTTAGTCCTTTAATATCATAGCCGATGGAGATTCCAGTTTCTTTGGCCAATTGCAATAAGGCTTGAGCCGCCGTACTACCCCCAAAACGAATACTTACACGCGTTGACAACTCTTGCCTCACGGTTTCATGTGTAACAGCCATCGCTGGTAGCGTACTGATTAGGCTAGCACTAAGCATAAGCCCCGTCGTTAATTGGGTAAGCTTTCCTTTTTTATACATATATTTGTGTTCGTGTTTTTTATAAACATGTGATTAAATGGTGCTCACTGAATGATTTCGCCGTCTGCCAGTTTGAGCACTTTTTTATTTTTCGGATCCTTTCCGATAAGCTTCTACTGGTAAAGTATTACTTCATGGTTTTTCCTCCTATATTTTAATTGATGAATGCTACATATCATATCCATTATATGCTCCAACGACTGTACGTTAGGCATCAATAATGTATATCGAAAATCAACGGTATTTAAATTTTCGCTTGCTAGGTGAACCCCAAAGCGATTGCTCAACAATTCTTGTAAATCTTTAAACGATGCTTGTTGAAAAAAGATACCTCCACGCGTCCATAGGTCGACATAAGCAGGTGTATTGCCTGTTAAGACGAAGGTTTGTGTCATTGAGTCATAGGCTAAGCCCTCTCCTTTGCGCAAGATATGTGCTAGCCCAGATGTATGCTGGCTTATTTTTACCACACCTGTCTTCACATCGACACGCATATCGTGTGACTCCTTAAGGTGACGTACATTGAAAGAGGTTCCTAGCACTTGAATGGTTAAATCGCCCGACTCGATGCGGAATGGATGAAGCGTATCACGATGCACATCAAAAAATGCCTCTCCACGTTCTAGATTGAGCTTACGATTTTTCGCATAACCGTCGGCACGATAGCTCAAGTGTGTATTTCCACCCAGCCAAATCACCGTACTATCGGGTAGACGGTATTGTTTTACTTCTCCAGCATGTGTTTGCACCTCGATTAAATCGCCTGACAGGCGGATTTTATACATACCTAAGTAAACGAATGTACCCAGCAAGAGTACAGCCGCTGCAACAAGCCAACGGTAAGAGGACTTTAAAGTACGCTGCGGTGCCGGTTGAACCTGCGCTTGCAAGCTCTCAAAAATATCTTGACGGATTTTCTCCTTATGATCTGCATGCTGAAAGGGATTTACTTTACCCCTGGAGATGGACTCATACCAAGCGTCTATCCCTGTTTTCTGCTGCTTGGAAAGTTTACCATCCAAATAATCGCGAAGGAGTTGTTTACGTTTTTCTAACTTCACTATTTCCTGATTTATATAGACAATACAGGAAGAAGGCTAGAAAGTACTTTAAGAAAAGATGGTGTTTATGTTAAAAAATCATGAACAATATAAGCACTGCTTAGGAATAGCAGAACGAGACTATTTTCCGTAAAACTTTGATTAAGGTCTTGCTTAAGTCTACGACGTGCTTCCGTCAGGTAATTCTTTACGGTTTGTTCTGCGATATTTAGCGCTTGCGCAATTTGCGTAATGGAATGATTATCATTGCGCATCAAGTATACTGCTTTTACCAAAGGAGGTAGTGCTGAAACCGATTTATCAACAAGCTGCTCGAGACGTTCATAATCACGAGGGCTATATTGACCTTCGTCGATGAACACATCCATACGCTGAGCTACTTGTTCCCAGACCTGTTTACGTACTTTTTCAGAAGCATAGTAGTTAAGGATTTTATTTTTAACAGCCTTCCATAGGTAAGGCTTTAACGAAGAATAATCGGTGCTTATAAGGTGCTTGCGCTCCCAGAGGTGTATGAAAACCTCCTGCACTACGTCTTTCGCTAATTCTTCATCTTGCACATGCTGAAAGGCACGCCGATAGAGTTCTTCCCAATAGCGGTCAAAAAAATAAGTAAAAGCCTGCGAATCTCCTTCTCGAAAACGGATCAGGTAGTCAGACTCAATACTTGGTTGGTTGGCGTTCACGCGGTAAAGATAAACATGCAAGGTTAGCTCAATATTAAATCTATAGACAAGTGTAGTTTTTTTTTAAATAAGGCCCTTTCATGGGTACAAACCTCCATACAAGTCTTTAAAATCGAACTATTATTTTCAGTGATTAATTAAAAAAGCGATTATTCTTCACCGGAATATGGCATTGATCCTTATACACTTGCCAGCCTCCAACCATCATGGCTCGCCATACATCAACCTTGAGACTATTAGAGTCTTTATCAAACAGCGCCGAAAAAGAACTTTTATACGTACCTACAATATCTCCTAGTGCATTTCCAAATTCGAAATCGATGCCGTTAAGTGAATAGCCTAAATAGAGAGAACCACTGGAGCCATATCCCCCATGTCGGGTACTCGTTACAAGCATCATCCATAGTTGACCCACCTTGCGTACTTCCAGATGCCATGGATCTTGACCACTTCCCCAGGGTCTATTTTTCACGTTTATCTTTACATAGTTTACATCACGTATAAGATCAGGATATTGATTCGGAGAAGAAGAAACAATTCTACGAATCGCTATTTCGTTAAAATAATTACCAGCAATGGGTTCGCCCGTACTTATCGCATAGGTATAATATTTATCATTATCCTTGATAACAGAAGGAGCAATCATATCAATTCCTTTAAACGGCCACTGGCAAACAAGCTTATCATCGGTCCATCGTTGTCCATCTGTAGTTTCTGTCACCAACAATGATCGGTCCGTCGGGAAAGAGCTTTTCCGATAATAACACAATAGCTTCTTGTTGTCGAGCAACAAGTTAACATCTGAATTATAAGCGACGCCTTCGGGACATGGGGTAATCGGATTTATACCTCCAGCGGGTTCCATCCAATTATTGCCATCCACCGAATGAAATATATGTGGATTTTCATACTGACTATCCCCTCCAGGATAAGGCGTTATCGCCATCCAATAAGGAAAAGAATTCCACTTCTCAGGGATATACAAAACAGAAGGATGCGTCCATCCCGTTTTTGCTAACATAATACTAGGGCGATCACCATCAGCATTTGCACGACCATAGGCCGTCGAAACGAAACTCAAAGGGTTGCTCCCTTTAGTATAACTTAGTCGATCTAAATCTAGAATTTCAAACTTGTTGTTTTTGGTTTTGTCGCCAGGCTTAAGATGCTCCTCCTTACTACAGGAACAAATGAAAACAAGCAAAATGAAATACGTAATTCGCTTCACCTTTTAAAGGATTTAGTGTACAATAAAAAAACGGATAAAGTTATTTTATTTTTTCATTTTCCAATAGGGTGAACAAAAATATTTTATCTATCACCAGAAAAGACTACAAAAACTCATTATCAGCAGCTTGAAGCCCTTATTTTAAATTCAAAAAGCAAGGCATTTTAATACGTTATAAAAAAATAGGGCAACACTCTATGTGTTGCCCTATCTATAATTCCGTTTGGATAAGCTAAATTATCTTCTTTCGTTGTATACACCAACCTCAGTCAATACGGCTTGTGCTTTAGTTTTTTCGATGTTCAAACGAACTTTCTTTCCAATTACGGTATCGAATCTAAACACTTTGATACGACCTTGAACACTAGGTTTAGCATTGATCGGGTACCATTTTCCATCTTTCAAATACTCAACTTGGTAGCTTGATGAATGATCTTTACCTTCAGTAACAACAATTGTATTGAACGATTTAGAACGATCAAATGTCAACTCGTACCATGGTTTACCTGGATCTGCAGCATTAGAAACCCAAGAACTATTGAAACTATCATCATTGGCAAAGTCCATGATATTCATATCATCACTCCAACTACTATTACTGACTACTTTTTTAGCAATGTTGCTTGCAATAATAGGGTATTCATACTTTGGAAGCTCTTTATAGTTCGTGTTGTTTGTATAATGCTTACCAATCTCTGCTAAAGCATCTAAAGCATTCTTATCGATTGTACCGTCCGCATTTGGCGCAACATTCAACATGAAGTTACAGTAAGCTTGGTTGTAGGGGATGATGAACTCTTCCACCAATTTCTTAGCATCTTTAACAGGAGTCGTTGGAAAATTTTTCTTCCAGAACCAATTTTGCTGCAATGGTAAACAAGCCATAGCAGGCAATTTGTTGTGCTCTTTAGAGATAAACTGACCAGCACCTTGCTCGTATGATTTAATATCCGTGTAGAACAATAAGTCACCAGGATATTTCGCGGAGTTCAAGTCCATCACTAAACAGTTTGGCTGAAGTGATTTTACCAAGAAGTAGATATCATCAAAAGGAATATCATCATATTAAATACGCGACCATGGCGCATCCCAACCATCGATAACCAAGGCATCAATCTTGCCATATTTCGTCAAAAGCTCGGTAATCTGGGCTTTAATTAAGTCGATTTGCTGTTCTGTAATTTGGTTAGGACGAATACCTTGGTGTGTATCCAAAATAGAATAGTAAAGCATGACACTTAAGTTATTCTTGCGGAAGGCATCGGTAAATTCTTTCACAACGTCTCTCCCAAAAGGGGTATTCATCACGTTATAATCCGTTGTCTTCGTATCCCAAATTGGGAAACCACTATGGTGCTTTGTTGTTAAACAGCCGTAGGTCATTTTCGCAGATTTCGCCGCTTTAGCCCATTGATCGGCATCCAACTTCGGAGAATTAAACAATTTTAAAGAAGCATTGGGATCAGACCAGTCTTGATCCATAAACGTAGGCATACCATAATGGATAAACATACCAAAGCCAAGATTTACAAAGTCCAATTGGTTTTTACGCAATTGAGCCTCTAGGGGCTGTGTCTGTCCGCACACCTGACCCAAGGTCAACATATTAAGTAAAACAAACAGATAAGTAACAAAGTAGGTTTTGTTCATAATTTATTGATTTTAATTTACCTACAAACATAGGGTACAAACCCCTCAATTAAACTTAACGAATACCTAAATAATGCTTAACAAAAGCTTAACAGAGACGCTGAAATAGAGAATTTATCCTAGATTTAGATCATGAAAGTCAAAGACAATCCGATAGTATATAAATGGATATTGGTCCTTAGCTCTATAGCTTTAACCTTTATGGTGACTTTTTTGGTGTTCAATACATACAAACTAAAAGATGAAAGCTTTCACACCTTCCAAAAAGAAAGCATGGTTGCCGCCTATGGCCACTACATCAAGAATGATAAATTATTCCCGGGAGGAAATGCGATTTTTACAGACTATTTTGAGAAGCATCTTCCCCATTTATTTACCATAGAAGATAAAGGCACCTTTGAAAAAACGAAAGATAGTGTTGTCAATGAGCTCATTAACCACCTGCGACAAGCAAGTAATTTTGACGCTATATTTGATCAGATTCTTACCGACCAGCATTTGGATAAAGACTTTATCTATAAACTTACTTTCGACAAACTGGAAATCATGAAAGATCCAGCCCAGGGCTGGTTTACCATCTATGGATCAGAGGACCCGTATGCTGGTGCCAGCATCGCCGGCACCTTAAAGAGGGTGTCTTCCAACAACCGAGCACTTCAACTATCGGTCAATGATAACCACGGTTATGACTATCGATTTACGTACAACTTGTATATAGACCGTCCAAACCGTGTTTTCCAGGTTATAAAGGACATGTCATTGGTCTTATTTTTCTCCATTTCCTGCATTGTCCTCACAATCCTGATTAACTACCGTACCTTTCAAAATTGGGTAAGCCAGCGTAAGGAGACACAGCTAAAGAACGATTTCATCCAGCATATTCGTCATGAGTTCAACACGCCGATAACCACAATTTTGGTCGCCGCGCGCACTTTAAATGAAATGCCGCTCCTCGGCAAAGATGCTAAAGATGTCTTCGAGACGAGTGCTATTATTGAGCGTCAAGGTATACGACTTCGTGGCTACGTAAAGCAAATTTTAACGTCCATTACGATGGAGGAGCAAGAACCTGAGCTTCTACATTTAGATATCAATAAGCTGACCTCGGCGTTATTACGCGATATCGTTTTGCGCTTTGAAGATAAAATAACGATTACCTACCAAAAGGCAGAAAAACCGTACCTAACTTGGGTAGATACACTTCTTTACCTGTGTATACTAGACAACTTAATAGAAAACGCCTATAAGTTCAATAAAGAAAAAGAAAAAAGCGTGCATATCTTCTGGAAGGAAGCTGGAAAAGATAGTGTGCATTTATGTGTGCAGGATAATGGTATCGGTATTAAAGACCAGGATATGGATTACATCTTCAAGAAGTTCTATCGATCGAAAAGCACACCAACCAAATCGGGCTTAGGGCTGGGGTTATACTATAGTTATTTATGTGCGACAAAGATGAATTGGCAGATTAAAACCATAGCGCACCAAGCACAAGGAACATTATTTGAAATTACCATTCCACTTAAAAGCGTGTAAGATGAAAGAACTTAAAGATATATTATTAGTTGAGGATGAACCTGCGTTAGGTGCTGTTTTATTACGTTATCTAAAAAGCCACGGCTACCAGGTGGAGTGGAGTCCTTCTGCCGAGGATGCCTTAAATAAATTTTTGGACTGCAACTTCCGTCTACTACTTATCGATGTGCAGCTTCCCGAAGAAGACGGCTTCCAGCTAGCCGATAAAGTCAAAAAACTATCATCTACACAGCCTTTACTTTTCTTAACAGCGATGAGCGGCAAAGAGAATAGAAAACGGGGCTTAGCACTAGGAGCTTTTGATTATATCGAAAAGCCCTTTGAAATGGATGAGCTCATGCTCAAAATACAGAATATACTTAACTTCACGACACAAAAACCTATAGACAACTCCAGCACAGAGGTAATCATGCTCGGCAATATGTCGTTCTATAGAAGTCGGCTAGCCCTCCTTGCTGCCGATGGGGAGCAGAAGAATATGACTGTACGGGAAGCAGAGATATTAGGCTTTTTAGTAGAGCGCAAGAATAGATTAGTCCTCAAAAAAGAAATACTATTAAAATTTTGGGGAGATGCCGATTACTTTAATGGCAAAAGCTTAGAAGTCTTTATCTCTAGGCTTCGCAAATTACTTAAAGAAGAACCTTCAATTAAAATAGACAGTATTTATGGTGCTGGTTATATCCTAATTACTAACGAATCCTAATACGTTTAGCTGTCATCCTTATCAAAAAGAAGCAACACGTTATCCATTATCGCCAAAAACCAAACACAAAAACCTAAAATACAGATTATTAAAACATGCTTTTATAAAGTTGAAATATAAAGCTTTAATATTTATATTTGCTCCGCAAAATTGTTCTTTCAAAGGGTGTTTGGAAAACAATGCGGATTATTTTAAACGTAAACTTATTAAAAGAGATTTTTAGCAGCAGCTAGTCATAATTTGAGTCTGGAAGCTCCTTGTTTTAGCATTTCCTCCAAAGTGCAACAATAGCCCATACGCATCTAAAGAAACTTAGAAGCCCTGATAGTAACGCCATGAAACTTACAAAAGAAAACCCATTTTTCTACAATAGAACATATCTCTATTTGCTTGGATTTTTAGTAACCCTAGTTATTACGTTCCTTGAAGTCTCGAAAGGAAGACATCATAATTTTATCGTCTTCGCCGGAGCTTCCCGTGATTTCTGGCTAGGTATAAGTCCCTACAGCGAAGCATGGATAGCCAACAATGGGCGTTTTTTCTTGTATATGCCTGACTTCTCTATCTTATTTAGTCCTTTTGCTATGCTACCCTCCTGGCTCGGTCCATTTGCATGGAATATATTTAACTTCAGTTTATTCTTCCTATCGATTTTTAATCTGCCCGCTTTTTTCAGCGAACGACAGAAAGCCAACATGTTCCTATTCACCTTTTTGATATTAGCGCAAAGTTTACTCTCTTTTCAATATAATATTACTGTAGCCTACATTTTCTTGTTCGCCTACAGCCTCCTTGAACGAAAACAATATTTCTGGGCAATTCTCCTGATTATGATATCTGGGATGACCAAGGTATACGGTATTTTTCAGTTGGGCTTATTACTTTGTTACCCGCAATTCTGGCGTAACATAGGTTATGTAGTAGTAACGGGCATTGCACTCTTTTTATTGCCCTTAGTAAAATTATCTCCATCAGAATTACTCCCTTACTATCAAGAATGGATAGATATTCTGTCGTTACACCATACGAGTCAGCTTTTTGATTCTATCTATTATGTAGAGCCTTTCTTGTCGCTCACAAAGCCGTACTATCGCTATGTGCAGCTTGGAGCTCTCTGCATTTTAGCCGTCATTTTACTTCTAAACCGCAAGAAATATGACAGTTGGGCCTTCCGCGCACAAGCATTGGGCGTACTGATGGGCTGGACAATTTTATTTAGCGATGCAGCAGAGAAACATACCTATGTTATTGCCCTTGCAGGCTATATGCTTTGGTATTGGAGCCTTACAGAACGTCAGAAAATAGATAAAATTTTCTTTTGGGCGGCCTTCGTGTTATTATGTGTCGTGCCTATCGATATTATTATACCGAAGCCTGTTATGAATATCATCTGTTATACGTTATGGCTAAATGTGTGGATATTCCTTTTTATATGGATAAGAATGGTATGGATAACCTTCTTACGCCACAGCAAGTCAAAAAATCAATTATTATATAATTTAGTATGCAACACTTCTACGACTTAGATATTGTACTTCCTTGTTACAATCCTCCTCCGGATTTTGTAGAAGTACTCAGCAGTAGATTCAATGAATTACAAGATGCTTACCCAGAGAAGCATTTTCGCCTCATTGTATCCAATGATGGCTCAGCGCGCAACTTTGGGCAAGCAGAGCAAGATGCACTACGTGCAACCATTACGAATTGCCTTATTGTAGATAACAAGGTGAACAAAGGAAAAGGAGCTGCCGTGCGTGCTGGAATAGCATGTTCCGACGCCCATTATACCCTTTATACGGATATTGATATGCCTTACTCTTTGGAGTCTATGTGTCATGTTATTGATCGCACCTTTTCGAACACCGATATTGTTATTGCCGTACGCAACATGAGCTACTATTCCAAATTGCTCCCATTGCGTCGTATCATGTCGCATGGCTCTCAGCTAATGAACCGTGTGTTTTTAGGTATTCCCTACACGGATACACAAGGGGGATTAAAGGGGCTATCTGCACGAGCACGACAAGTGATGCTGCGTACCAAAATAAACGACTTCCTTTTCGACACCGAATTTATCGTCCTTGGTGCTAAGCACAAAGATTTTCGTATCGAAAATGTAGAAACCAACCTTAGAGATGGTATCTTCATGTCTAGAATGTCCCTTTCGGTATTATTCCGTGAATCGATGAATTTTGTAAAAATAGCTTCATACCGATGATTGTTAACCTCACTTTTGATGTTGAAGAGTTTGACTTCCCTACCGAGTATGGTAAGGAGGTTCCTTTTGAAAGCCAACTTTCGGTATCAACCGATGGACTTATGTCTATCTTACAGGTGCTAGAAAAACATCACGCGAAAGCGACTTTCTATGTGACGGCAAACTATGCGCAGCATAAGAAGGCTCTTATCCAGGATATCCAACAAGCGGGCCATGAAATAGCTTCGCACGACTTTTACCATGCTCCAGGAAGTAAGCTACAACCTAAAGCCTCAAAAATAGCGCTCGAAGAAATTACAGGACAGCCTGTGTTGGGCTACCGATCACCACGCTTGGCTAAAGTAACGGTGCAAGAATTACAAGAAGCTGGTTACCGTTATAATTCGTCGATGAACCCCACGTGGATTCCTTCGCGCTATAATAACCTGAATAAACCAAGGTCTGTATACAAGGAAGATACGCTCGTTCAATACCCGACTTCGGTATCATGGCCTTTCCGTATACCGCTATTCTGGATTTCCTTTCATGTGATGCCTATTGGTTTTTACACTTCACTAGCGCTATCAGCGCTAAAGAAAGATGGGCATCTAAATTTGTATTTCCACCCTTGGGAATTTGCTGACCGACTAAAGGAAGAGGCTTTTGCGGTACCGGCTTATATTGCCAAATGCTCAGGAACCGAACTGGTTACTAAATTAGATCAGCTGATCACGGAGTTAAAAACGAAAGGCTGTGCCTTCCAAACGACTAAACAATACTTAGGTTTCGATGTCTAAAATAAAACAGCTTATTCAAAAGCTATTCTCCTATTCTATTATTCGCTTTATTTTTGTTGGCGGTATTGCGACGACCGTTAACTTCAGCATATATTACCCCTTAGTATATATCAATACAAACCCTACGCTAGCCTACCTGATGGCTTTTACGGTAAGTATTATATGTAACTATTTCCTATCGTCGTATTTTACGTTTCAGGTGAAACCTGAATTAAAGCGAGCTTTACAGTTCTTGGGCGCTCACCTGATAAACTTAGGAAATGAACTTCTTATACTTAATGTTTTAATTCACTCTGGCGTTAACAAGTATTATGCCCCTTTATTGGTTCTTGCGATCGCCTTCCCACTAAACTTTGTCATCGTGCGCTATGCGTTAAAAGGAAATTTTATGCTAAAGGTTTCAAAATTATTTGGCATAAATAAAGCCACACATTAAAAGAATTTTTCTGCTAATACTAACTGGTGGGCGGTGTGTAGACAAGAATCTCACCAGGCAAGCCATCGAAATCTTTAAACTCCCGAGAGACGAATCCTTGGTTGATTAGTATTTTTCGGGATGCTTCATTCTTAGGGTCAATAATCGCGAATACATATTTTAGCTCGGGATGGCCCTCCAGCTTTACCATAAGTTGCTGCGCTAAAATGGTTCCTATCCCCTTACCCCAAAATTCAGGCAGCAGGATGTAACCTAGCTCTACCTCTTCTGGGTTATCAATGGTTATTTCCAATTTACCTAAGCCCATAAAAGCGTCAGAAACCGCATCGAAGACCATGAAACTACCGAAATTTGCATGTTGTCTATTGCTAAACAACAGCTTCTCAAAGTCTGCTTCGGCCTCTTCCTGCGATAAAGCACGCTCGGTTATCATCGCCATAACACGCTCATCACCTACCAATTGATAGTAGGCAGAAAAATCCTCTCGGTTAAATTTCTTCAACCGTAGCGTTATACGTGTAGCTGTGTATTTAATGGTCATCTTCAATTAAGATACAAAAAACACACCAATTTTCCTATAGCTATAAAAAACAACGAGCCGGTATTTCTACCGACCCGTCGCCTCTATCTAATAATCAACCTATCCCAATAGGTGGACTACTTGAGGTATACTTTACGAATAGCTTTATTCGGAGCATCTAAAACATAGATTGTCCCATCTTTATCAACAGCCATATCGGTGATATTACCAAATTTAGCAACCAATAATGAACCGTCGACAAAACCATTTCCATTTGTTTTGTAAAGCGTTGTCGTACGTCTACTGGCAATATCTACCTCTCGAATATTGAATGAATAACGTTCTCCAACGCGGATTTTATTCTCGAAACGAACCATCGTTCCGATATTGTTAAACAAAGCGGATGTTCCATCTTGATAACCACCATCGGAGCTACCCACCCAGTCTGTTACGCGCGTACCGTTAGGGGTCATCAAATGAATAGAGTTTCCTGAACTTGAGCTTTGATCGGAATAGTAGAAGCTTCCATCGGTATCAATAGCCGTACGTGCAGTCACAGAAAATGCCTGTGCAAATCTCGAGTATACACCTGTCGGAATAACCTTTACTAAACCTGCAGAAAACGAATTATTGTTCGAAACATACAAATTACCAGCCTCATCGACAGACATATGTCCAGGCTTAAATCCGGACGCATGTATCGATCGCTGACCACTAGACGTGATTTTTACGATGTTGTCATTACCCATATCACCGATGTAAATGTTATTTTGCTTATCAATAACAATTCCGAAAGGCGTGTTAAAGGTAGCGTCGGCACCATTTGCCTGCAAGACAGACACTGCGCCTGCTGGTGTAATTTTCTTCACATTCTTATTGTTGGTATCCGTCACATACAGATTACCCTGCTGATCAATAGCGATCGCCGTCATGTAGCTCGCAAACAGTGATGTATTAGGACCTCCAGCTAAGGTTACCACTCCTGCACGGCGGAAATTAGTAGGCGCTACAGCTTCTTGACCATCGACTTTAACACGCACAGCACCGGTACTTAAACCCGCTGGCGCATCCAACACCAGCTTATTTTCCGTTGCTGTTTTCACCGGTGTCAATACACCATTGAAATACACTTGGTTTTCCGTTACATTCGTACTAAAACCTGTACCGGAGATGGTTACCTGCGTGCCCGCCATACCATTATCTGGCGTCATGCCGATGACACCTAAGTTCTGATCCTTAAACTGTGGCCCTTCGGTAACCTGATCATTAACAACCACACGTACCGTCCCCGACCCCGTACCACCCGGAATCTTTAGCTTTAATTCTTCGGCATTGGCCGAAATAACAGAAATAAGAACGTTGTTAATATACACCTTATTTTCACTCAAATCAGCACTAAACAGTTCGCCTGAGATCGTCATTTCCACATCTTTAGGCCCACTCAATGGGGATACGGTTCCAATAATAGGTTTACCAACAACCGTAAATGCGGGACCTGTAATTTTCTGATTGTTGATATTAACAGACAAAGGACCGGAGCTCACTTTATCGGGTGCTAAAACGACCAATTGCTTATCGGTCGATTCGACAACGACAGCTCGCTCCCCATTGAAGTCTACAATATTACCAACAGCCTGCTCTTCAAAACCAACACCGCTGATTACAACACGTGTACCTTTACCTCCCGACAACGGCTTAATGCCATATACCGCTTGATACTTGAAATTTTGACCTTTAGACTCTTTACCTTCTACTTTCACCGAAACTGGACCAAAGCCAGCTTCATCAGGGACTTCCGCAACGATAACCTTATCGGAAACACTAACAACAAGTGCTTTTTTACCATTAATAGACACCTCCGCTAATCCAGCTGTACTACCAAAGCCCTCTCCTTCAATCCGTATCTGCGTTCCTTCCATACCATTCGTAGGAAAGATTGTGCTTACCGTCAAGTCTTGGTATGTATAGGTACCGATAGACAACACTTTCTCTTGATACTTAACTTCAAGCTTCCCGCTCGCACCACCCTCCGGCATCCGCAATACCAAATAATCAGCTGTAGCACTGATCACTTCGGCATCTTTACCTGCAATGGTCGCTTTATAATCTGCGATGGAAGTCGAAAAGCCAGACCCAGCAATCGTTACCAACGTACCTGCCCTTCCCGAATTCGGGTAATAATCCTTTACGACTAACTCTGGCTGTGGTGCGGTGCCTTCCTTTTTTTCACAACTGACGAACCCCAAAATACTGAGGAACAAAATCATCGTTAGTTTAATAGTGTGTTTCATATTTCATGTATTTGGTCCTTTATAAGCGCCTAGCAAAGGAAGACCGAAGCCTTTCCTTCACCTACTGCGCTTTTTCGACCTGTTTATGATCAATCGTTTATAGTTTGTGATAAAACATCCTTTAGAAGGTATATCTTACGCCAAACTGCATTTGTGTTCTCGAGTTAAAATAGTCGATACTATACGGCTGTCCTGGATCTGCAAATGTAAATACAGGCCAACTTCCACCATTCTGCTGCGGCGGAAACAAGGAAGGCGTCAAGCCCACACTGCTCGTCGAGTTGAATGTATTTGGAGAGAAATACTGAACTCCCCATTTTTTGTATAGTAAATTAGTAACATTGATAATATCCGCTGAAAGCGTAATAAATTGACCTTTATTTTTGTTGACCGGAATGTCATGCGCAATCTTCACGTCTGCCTGCACATTCCATGGTGTTCTACCCATGTTACGCTCTGTATATTTACCACGACGACTACTTAAGTAATCATTACCGTCTATAAACTTATTAAAAGCCGCTGCTTGCTGAACTGCTGTAGCACCACCCTCCATATCTTTGAAGTAACGAATAGCTTCATTTTGCTGTGGCACATACACGATAGAAACTTGCTGTGGCAATCCTTGGATATTATTGTTTACCACCCCATAGGTAAATGGGCTTCCCGACTGTGCACTAAAGAATAGCGTGAAATTTGTCTTACCCGCCGATCTCCATTGCTGACTATAGTTGAAGCTCGTAATGATACGATGACGAATATCAAAGTTACTTGCTGCTAACTTTGGATTATTCGGTACTAAAGCCTGATTCAACTGCCAGTTACTCTCCATCGAGTTACGCACCCCATTACTTAAGTCTTTAGATTCGCCATAAGTGTAGCTTGCTGTAGCTTGGAAATTTTGACCTACCGACTTGCTCACCGTTGCTGTCAAACTATAACGGTACCCTTCACTCGCATTACTCAATAAATAGATATTCGAGAAACGACTGTCCACAGCACCGCTATAAACAGGCTGTTGGTGTTCCTTATCATAGCCATACCAAGTTGGGTTGTCCTTCGTATTCAACTGTTGAAACATAACATCTTTAATGTTTCGTGTATACATCCCTTCAAGGGTAAACTTCCAGTTGTTTGCCGCTTCATAATCGAAGCCTAA
The DNA here is from genome assembly GCF_037572665.1 of Sphingobacterium sp. MYb382. Classification (NCBI taxonomy): domain Bacteria; kingdom Pseudomonadati; phylum Bacteroidota; class Sphingobacteriia; order Sphingobacteriales; family Sphingobacteriaceae; genus Sphingobacterium; species Sphingobacterium sp. MYb382. Next base: position 660,222 of record NZ_JBBGZT010000024.1, on the reverse strand, counting down.
GCTTGTACGAAACACCTGCGGCAACACAAAGTCATTATCCACTAAATCCACTTGTGTCTTCCCACTATTCGGGTTAGTCACGTCAGCACCATTCTGCGCAATAAAATCGGCCAACCCATTCGGACTAGGCTTAATAGCGTCCGAACCGGGTACAAACGGCTTTTGATCAGCACGCTGGTCGAAAGCACCATACGTATCACCCGTATTGTAATAGGCATAGGCCAACCAAGCAAATGGAACACGGCCTGTAAACAAACCAGCACCTCCACGAATCACCAAGCGACGATCTTCTGTAGCTTCCCAACGGAAACCTACACGTGGCGATACCTGCACACGATTTAAGAAATCATTCTTAATACGGCTTAATGGGGTATACTGATAGGTCGTACCGAAGTAAGGGTCAGCCTGTGCATTTTTCACCTTATCACTTAAGGTTGGCATTTCTGGAAGATACGTCCAGTCGGCACGTAAACCCGGTGTGATACGTAAACGATCGTTGATGCGGATCTCATCCTGCACGTAGATACTATACATTTGAATACCGAAATCTGCCGCTGGGTTATTTTGGATGTATTCTCTTGTGTTGTTTTTGTAGTTGTAGCTACCACGCACACGGTACGGGTTATTACTTAAAAAGTCTTCAATATTATTAAAGTCGACACGTCCATTCCAAGCGTTCACAAATCCATAACGGATGTTGTAAAGCTCATTATGCGTTCCGAAAAGCAATTTATGCGCCCCGATATTATAATTTATATTCGCCGTTAACTCCAAGGTACGTTGTTGCATCTTGAAAATACTAGCCTCTCTATCGGTACCTAGATAAATCGTTGTTCCTGGCGTACGTCCTTGAATCTGTACTTGCGGTAAGGTAGGGTCACTCAATGGGTCACGACTATCATTAACTACCGTATAACCAATAACAGCATTACCAGACAGAGAATTACTGAAACGGCTCTTCAATTCAGCCACGGTACTCGTCTGATTGTTGGTTTGCTGGAAAGTCATACTCGAGAATCGGAAATCTTGCTGATCACGATCCATATGTGTAGCCTTACTAAAAATGGTATTGTTACGTACCGCCAATTGATGCTTATCATTAATATTCCAGTCCAAACGATTAAAGAACTTCGTCGATTTTGACCAATTCGTATACACATCGGCAGTACCCGCGTCGAAGATATTGCCATAGCGCCCTTTAACGGCCGATGAAATAGCCTCCGCATCAGCCACACTCAAAATATGAGCCGTCTCCGCCTGTCCGATACTCAACTGCGTAGGGTCATTACGATGGGTTATCTCCTCATTACTGAAGAAGAAAAGCTTGTCTTTAATGATTGGAAAACCGATACGGAAACCTGCTTGATAGTCATTAAAGTCACTATTCATCTTGCCTAAACTCCCTACGCGATCTTTACCAACCACGGCAGCATTACGCCCGAATCCATATACAGAACCCTCCACCTTGTTGGTACCACTACGCGTTACCGCATTGACAGATCCACCCGTGAAATTACCAATCTTCACATCGTAAGGCGCTAGGTATACTTGCATATCCTGAATCGCATCGATAGAAATCGGATTCGTACGTGTGCTACTACCAGCCATCCCCGAAGTACCTGTCTGCCCACCTAGCGAGGGACTAAAGCCGATGGCATCGTTGTTAACAGCACCATCTACAGTAACGTTGTTATAACGAAAGTTCGCTCCACCAAAGCTATTATCTTTACTCGCCTGCGGCGTAAGACGTGTTACATCCGTAATCGAACGGCTAACCGATGGCATATTACGCACCTGCTCTCCGCTGATATTCTTTCCTGCGCCATAGCTATCCGCACGCTGGCGTTGTGCCCGTGCCGACACCACCACTTCATCCAATTTTTGGGAGGAGTTACCCAAGATGAAATTTAACTCCTGTGCGCCACCAAGACGAATAAAAACCTCCGACTTCACTTCCGTTTGTTGGCCTACCATATTTACCGTAACCTCGTAGGGGCCACCAATACGCATGTTATTGATGGTAAATCGGCCGTTTTTGTCTGTCGACAATGCATAGCGAGTTCCCGACGGCGTGTGTATGGCCTCTATCGTGGCGCCCACCAACGGTTGCTGTGTGGCATCAGCCACACGCCCCGTTAAGGCACCTGAAGTTTCCTGTGCCCACGTTAATGTCGGTGTAATAAAACATAGAAGGAGTGCCACTATAATACTAGGCCAACTCTTTATTTGATGAATAAAATTCATTTTTCTGTTCCTTAATAGTTGATTATTGGGTAATACGTAAGGCTTGATCAACAATATGCAACACGCCATTACCCGTTAAAATATCCTGTTTTATCACGCTTACCGCCGTTGTATTTCCGAGCCCTTTTAAGGTAATTCCATCAAATAAGCTTGTGGAGCCAGTCGCTTTTTTTAGCGTAATGGCAACACTATTACCATCCAGCATCGCTTGTCGGGAAACATTACTCGGCCCTGTACTCAAGATATAATCATAGATAAAACGTCGGTCTCTAACGATATGGTAGTCTACCAAACGTTTAAGCTCTTCTACGGCTATGCCTTCAATCTGCTGAACTGTTCTATACCCTAAAGCTTCCATCGCCATATTGCTCGGTGCGAATACGGTGTATGGTCCATTTTCAGCCAGCGTTTGTGCCAATCCGGAGCGCTGCAACGCTTGTGCAAACAAAGTGATATTCGGCTGTGCAACGATAGCGTCCATAATTTTATCATGCTGATAAGGCGTAAGCACCCTATCCAATACTTGGATAATGCCGTTCGACGCCGGAATATTTGTCGCCACAACACGTGCCCCATTTAATGTCAAAACGGTATCTGCACCTTTAGCCCAGCGCGTTGCGAAGACTTTTCCACCGCGCGTACGAATCTCTTGATTGAAGAGAAATGGAAGCTTATTGAGTTCGTATTTACCATCCATAAGGTGGTACTTAACCAATTGAGAGACGACCGACGGTCGTTCACTCAAAATACTAACGGTGTTATTGTATCCTGCCTTCCCAAAGGCAGCATCCGAAGGAGCAAGCACCGTAATCGGTCCATCATTACTTTGGAGCTCTTTATCTAAGCCACTTACACGTAAAGAGGCGCTCAGTAACGAGAGATTAAAATTGTCGGCAATAACCATATTGAGCCTATTGCTATCATATGCTACCACAGTACTTTCCGCTTTATCACAGGATACAGTTAATACGCCCACAAACAGGACTGCATATAATTTATAGTGTTTTACGTACTGTCTCATCTATTTAAATTTAAATCCCTTGGGTACAAAAAGATTGTCAACAACATGGATAGGTCCATTTAAGGATAAAATATCGCCATCGATTACAGTTGCAGCAGGGGCATTACTACCTTTAATTTTGATTTGCACACGACCGCTGTTTACAGTAAACTCTAAAGGCATTTTGTAAGCATACTCTGGTCCCACATTGCCCGCCAAACTCACGTAGTAATCATTCAGTCTCGGGCCTAGATCGTTGCTAAAGAAAACAGTCGCATTCTGTATAGCGCGGTCACCTCCCGGTGATAGACGCTGAAAGAAACGACCAAAATCACGATGATAGTTATACAAAGTATCCATCGGATAACCGCCACGAATGTCAAAATACTCCTCATCAAAACGTGCATTACCATGTGTTAAATTGAAGTTGACAATATCCTCAACGGTATTAAAACCGACCTTACGAAAGGCTTCATCCGTTGGCGCAAACAAAGTAGAGACAACTAAATTTTGTCCAACATATCCTTCATAAATAGGACGTGTGAATGTCCAATCTTTCGTATAATAGGATCGGTAGAAGGCATAGGAGGTCATAAATTCGTCGTCATCTGGCGTATAGCCCAAATAAGGCTCCAGCTCGGGTGCGATAGTTTCAATAAACGCCCGATCAGTTAACCTTTGTGAGGCAACAAAGAGGTTGAAACGTCCATCTTCTTCTAAAACCTCCAACATTGTTTTCGTTGGTTTTTCGATGGTACTACTCAAAATATAGAGTCCTCCGTTGGTTGCCGGCGCATAATTTAGCTTTCCTGTTTTTTTGCCGTTGGCAAAGAGCTCGTCACCCTGAATTTTAAGATAGTAGCGATGATGGTACAAATCATAACTCACTGTACCTGGTACATTCCCATCATAATATTTTACGTAAACACCTGGTTTTGGCAATAACGATTTAACCATCAAGTTGTCGGAACGGTCTCGCAAATCCACAGGCTTCACATCACTCATGCTCACATACAGCAATAAGAGACTATCCACATTTGCCGCTGACATGGCTTGAATGCTAGCGACTGTCAGTCCTTTAGCTTGAAAAGCAGCATCTGAGGGTGCAAAAACCGTAAACCGTGCTCTTGTCCCTTTCTCTTGCATAATATTCTTAATGCTTCCTTTTTCCCAAGCGGCATAAAATGTTTTAAGCTCTGCGGCCTTAACCATCAAGTCTCCTAAGGAAGACTTTACCGTATCCGGGTATGGTACTTGCTCACCCTCCGGATCGGGCATAAATTCTCTTTTTTGACAAGCCGTAAAAAATAAGGCTGTTGCCAAAAACAATAATCCCCAGACCGGTATTAAATTCTTTCTGTTTTTCATTTTCTTATTTTTTAATCGCTTGATCGGATCTCAACAAACCTGTTTCGGTAAGATGAATGAGGCCATTACTACACAAAAAATCCATATTAGCCTGAATATTGGAACTTGCCACAGCAAGAGTTCCATCAAAAGGCCCGTTACCCGCTCTTATGCTTAGGCCAAACGTCAATATCCACGATGGATATTCTTCCGCGGAGCCGAAAGTAGCTAGGTGTTGATTGTTGCGCAGCTTATACGTAATACTACCACCACCACTATTAATTTTCGCAAAGATTACCGGATCAGAAATAAAGAAGTGCTTCTGGGAAATGATGTAAGCGCCAAACAAAACATCGCCATCGTACTTATCTACAGTCAATTCTGCTATTGTTTTCGACGTAATACCTAGTTTTTCTAATACGGCATTGCTTGGCACAAATAGCGTCACAGGACCTTTGCCAGCAAGCTCATCCCAAAGACCAAACTTCTTCAAGCCAGCAACAAACACACTGTAGGCTGGTCGCTTTGCTAACCAATCTTGTACCGACACTTCAAACTGAGGCTTCATAACCTTATCTAGAATATGAATGACACCATTGGCTACCGCAACATCTCTACGGCTAGCTTTAGCACCAGAAAAATAAAGCTTATCGCTCTCGCCCAATTTGCCAACACTTTCCGGAGCGAAGGATGCATATAGCTCACTACCCTCTAGTGTTGCATAGCGCATATCCGCAGTGTTCGATGGAATATCTTGCACATACAAACGACGTGGCAAAATATGATACCCCACAATACGCTTTAAACTATCAAGGTTCATTTTATCGAAGTCTGTAGCCTTGGTAACGCCAACCTCTCTAAAGGCATTGTCATTCGGGACCAGTAGCGTAAATGGGCCTTTTTCGTTAACTTCTTTATCGTATCCTGTTTTCTTAAGCGCAGCATAAAAAAGCTGTGTATCGTAATTGTTTTGTATAAAGTTTCCTGCCATCCGGATATTATCATTCGGTGCAGCCATCGTAAGATCATCGTATTTACAACCTGTAAAGCCTAGGATGGACAGCACAAGCAGCCATAACCAATTTTTGGTAGATACCTGCTTTTGCATAAGTGCCCCTATATTCCAATTTGTTGTTCTCATTTTTAATATCTCCTTATCCGAATTAATAAATTGGTGGTGCATATTTACGTTGAATAGTCGTCAAATAGATTCGTCCGTTCACCACTTCAATGGTATTTACCGTAGCAAATGTTTTAGGATTGTCTTTACCCGAGTGTATATTAACCAATAGATTGGGCAGCATAGTACCATTGTCATTACTCTGCATAGATACTTTACCGTTCAACACACAATTCACGGCAGCCCAATTTGATCCCGTACGGGTATCACCATCATAGAAAGGGTTGTTCGTAGGATCCATCCCTGGGACAAAAAAATCAAACCGTTGCCAGATATCGGTTTTTATACCATCAGATTTATTGCTGGCCCATAAAGGAAAACTCACATATGGACTCACCGCATTAGACGAAGTATTGCGTTTTACAGAGGCAAAATACTTCCCTTTGTAACTAGGCACCTTTTCGCCCGTATGCTGCAACACCGCTTGACTTTCATACAAGGATAAAAAGATGTTCATCTCCTCTTTGATACCACTTTTAAAGCTTCGTAAACTGGCACTATTATCTTTCAAGTCTTCACTCGCCTCCCAAAATCCCTTGGCACTCATGTTGTAGAAATTCACATAGACCAACGAGTCGGATAAAGGAAGTTTATAGAAATTTTCGTGACGCAATAAAACATCATGGCTCTTTTTAACGAAGTCCGTCTGCAACAAATGCAAGGTATACACCTCTTTACTATTTAAATTGATAACCGTATCGATAAGAATATCCTTTTTCAAGCGATCTTCAAGCTGAAAAAAAGGAACCGTATTTTTCGGTCTATAGGCAAACACAACACGTACATTGCCTGCTGGAACCTGCGCCCAACTACTCAAATCAAAACCATTCAATACGGGACCGACAAGTACATTCTCTTTACCTGGATATTCTGGATTATTTACCGAAGTACTACTCCCAACATGCGATGGATATGGCGGAGCATAAGGCTCCCGCTTATCCAAGAAGTCACCAACAATTTCAGCGCCTGTAAGCATGCCCGATGCGTCTGTCGTTGGGTTGATTAACATACAGAAATACGGCACCTTATCATCTTTCGTTTCTAAGGTTTGTATATAATTCAGGTTATTGAAAACACGCAAATAAGCAGGTTCTTCAATTTTGGTATACTCTACTTTTGTACAACCCGTAATCGCGAAGCACAGGGAAACAAACATTCCCAAAACGAGATATAAATTATTTCTTTTCATTACCTACTATGTTTAATAATGACTATTCTTGCTTGTTCGTCGGCACCTACAGCACTACCTGTTTTACCGATTAAGACCACAGAGAAAACACCAGGCTCCTGCGCTGGCAATTTTCTACCGGCCTTCAAATACAAATCTTTATTCGCGATAAAACGCTCACTCGCCAGCACCTCAATATCTTTAGCCCAAATACCAGGCACCACTGTCGGTGTAGATCGATAAGCAACAATTTCATATGAAGGAGCAAGCATATTCGCGAGGATGTAAGGCTGCTCAAAAATTGGAAGGCCAGGTTGCAAATTTGTTTTCGCAGCTTTCAAGTCCTGTCCATTTCTGGCCGTAAAAGTGAGGTATGGATTACCAACCGAAAGATTAAGGTATCTGTCAGCGTTGAAATAATTAACTTCCATACGTCCATAGGTAGCATCGTCCTGCACAGGCAACGACAAACTGCCACTCAAATCATTAGCCAACACCAACAGCCTTGGTGTTCCATTTGCTTCAGGGTGCAGCCATAAGGTATAGTTTTGTGAAGGCCTAAGCACCTGATCGGCTGTTGCCAGCACTTTCCCCGAAGCATCTATTGCCTCTATTTTTGCCTGTCCATGCACAAAAGTGCTATAATCACTAGCCGTACCGAAGTCTACACTTTTGGCAATTTCCTTCCCATTCACACGAAAACCGATAGCCTGCTTACCAAAACCATTAGCCCCTTGTACACGGTAAAAAGTCTGATTTACAACTGGCGTAACATCCGTGATTACTTGAAAAGAGTTCTGATACATCGTTACCGTTTCACCCAGCTCGTTCGAGATGTACTCAAACTTCTGTGGCGCTATAACAATCGTATACACACCACCTGGTTGGTATGTTTGAATAGGAGCAAATGTTAAGTTTGTATTTCTAGTATAATCAAATGGCAACGTCGACGTTGGCGGATCTAACACCACCGACTCTGGAAAAACTTTACTCTGTGCCGGAACCTGACGACCATCAGTCATCAATATCTTAAACTGATACGTCCCATAAGGCACCTCGATATATTCAGAATATTTTCCTGCTGCCGTGATATTATTTGTCTTCGCATCAACCAATGTTCCATCGGCATAAGCCAAAGAAACAGGCCCCTCCAATTTCTCCTGCATACCTGTAGGTCCTGATGCTGGATTTTTGATAGCCCCTGAAAGATTGACAATCCGAATTTTAAAATGATCCGCTTTCGCCGCCGTGGTTACCGCACGAGAAACAGGTACCACCTCTTGCTGTCCATTCATAAAGAAGGTAGGCAACAGGTAATAATCGGTCGGGTTCTGGTAACTATTTGTCACCTTAAAATTAATATCCTCGTTGATACCACTTCCCGGATAGACACGCGTAGCAATATGCAAATCAATATGCTCCTGCTTATCAAAAAGGTTCTGCGGGACATTCCATATTTTCCCTAATCTCCCATCGCCCGGAAAATAAGACGTCGCTGGATATTTGTAATAATCAGGACCACGCGGGTTTTGCACCACGAAATTGGTTAAGCTATCGCCATTGGCGACAACTTGATTAAAACTGGATAAATTTATAATACGTACATTGGAGTTTGCCCGATAATCTGTCACTGGACGATTATCAACCGTTATATCTATCTTCTCCTTTTTACAAGACGAAAACAGTAGGGCTACAAATCCAAAAAACAAAAGATAATTTCTTTTCTGTTTCATAGTTAAAACAAATTATAGGTAAAGCCTAACATAATTTCGGTTCCACGTTGAAAACTACGGTTGATATAAGTATTACCATACCATTTACCTCCTGTTTGTGGATTAGCATATACCGTTTGTATAGCTGGGTTCAAGATATTCTTTGCATACCCCTTAAACTGAATACGCTTATTGATGCGCTGACGCCATACGAAATCTAGATAAGGGACTGGACGACTGTATAAATCAGGCTCACCAGTAAGGTTAATCTGCACCAGACGTTCGCCAACAATATTAAATGTCAATGTCAAGTCCGTACCAAGTTTTTTATTGTCGTAATTCAACCAGGCATTTACCGAATAAGGAGCCTGCTCAAACAAAGGGCTATTTTTAGGCGTATAACGGTCTAATGAACGGTTAGCTTCATAGCGCTCCTTCGTTTTCTGGATATCACTCTGAGCCAACAATAAGTTAGAACCCAAGAAGAAATTTTCCAGTGGATCATACAACAGGCCTAAGTTTTTAACCAACTCCAGCTCTATACCCCACACCTTACCAATATTTGGATCATTCTGAAATTGAATCGTAGGAAACTCTGGATAAGTCGCTGCCAAGCCATCAGTCTTCAAGCTGAAAACCTTTACCAATTGGTTTTCTATCCGTTTTCCAAAAGCTGAAATCGCGATAACCTCTCCTTTTGCAGGAAACCATTCCCAACGAAAATCCGCATTCTGCGTATATTGATTTTTAAGATTTGGATTACCAACAACTAAACCCATCTGGAAAGCATCGAACTCAAATACATTGGTAATCTCACGCAATTCAGGACGTGCCAATGTAGAATTGTACGCCACCCTAAAATTCATATTATCGTTTAAGGTGTAGGTAGCATTTACGGAATAAAAAGGCTTGTACCCTGTTTTATACACCGAATTTGGATCCGTTGGGTTCAACGGAATACGCGTCCCATTTGGTGAGGTCGCCGTCAATGAAGGATCCAAGAATACATTCGCTGTATCTACTGCCGAGCCTATATTTGTTTTCTCAAAACGTACACCACCGGCCATTCTAAAGCGCTCGCTAAAGCGCAAATCAAGCATCCCATACAGCGCATTAGTCTCAAAATGACCTTTATAATTGTTAGGCGACTTTTGCATATTGTATAAAAATCCACCCGTCGGCATCGTTCCTTCACCTTGTCCAGGCATAGGCACTTTAACACCAATCACCTCGTTACTTACCAAACGGTCTAGGTTTCCATGCACATCATATAAGGAGTTCGCTTTATATTGGGAGAAATTGGAACCCGGCAGAAACAATTGGTTCTCCGTAAACTTACGATCACGGAACAAGTAGTTGAAACCTGTTTTAAACTCCTGCTTTTCGCCAAATAATTTAAAAGGAATGGTTAAATCGGCTTTATAGTTGTAGTTTTTCTCATCAAGGTTACGCCATCTACGTCCGTTAGGCTCTGCTTGCATAACCCCAAAAGGACCAAAACCATTCACGAAACCCGACGTCAGCGCATACATATGCTCACTATAAACGAATCCCTCCGACGGTCCCTGCGGGCCTGTTGTGGAACGACGGTAGTAACCGCCACCTCGCGGCGTATAGTCGGCTAAGCTCACAAAGCGAAAATCAGGGTCGTTCTGCGTAGACTTAGAATGTGCTGCATTGTAGCTTAAGCGAGGCGACAAAGCACTCGCAAAAAACTTATGCTCTCCCTGTAGGTTGAACGTATTAAGTGTACGATAAGATTGTTTTAAAGAATAAATTGTACTGCGCACATCGCCCGGCAATCCCGTATATTCATAACGACCATTCAAATTCGTTGTAACCGTTTCACCGCCCCAGCTACCCAAGTATTGCATACTTATTTCATGACGGGGATTAAATCGGTAGGTAAGTCCGGCTAGTGTACCATAATTTAAAGTCTCCGTTCCTGTATTTTCCTTGTAAGTCTGGTATTTCCCCATAAACAAGCTATTTGGGGTGATATAGTTCGGAATATTACGGAAGCTATACACATCTGGATTACCCGTTACCACTCCTTGGTAAATACTATATTGTGTTAAATCGCCTCCAGAAATATCCGTTGTACGACGGTAATAATTAGCACCAAGAATTACCCCTAGCTTATGCTTGTTAAACACATCATAACTATTTCCGAAGGTTGCTGAATACAACTGATTTAAAGGCGCTTTACGATAAGCACTCGTCATAACTGGATCAAAGCCTTGCATAATCCCATTGACACGGTTTACCTCTTGGTATGCTGTAGGGCTATAATTACTGTTTGCAATCATCTTATGAATCGAGGAAAGACCATCAGGATATTCTTTCGATAGGTTTAAAAAATCTTTAGATAGGTTTTTGTTGTTGATTTTTGTGCCCAAAAAGCCCATTTCACTATTCCAAAAGCTGTTGTAGCTTCCGCCAATACCAATATTGGAATTCATTCCCGTTTGTGCGATAACCTCAAAAGTCATTTTCTCTGGTACCGATTTCGTTTTCAGTTCCACAATACCCGAGGCCGCATCCGCAGGCTTATCTGGCGTTACTGTTTTATAAACCGTGATGTTATCTAACAACGATGCAGGCACCAAATCCAACGGAATCGTGCTACGGTCAGGATCCGAAGAAGCCAAGCGTACACCATTCAACTGCCCAATAACAGAACGGTCACCAAGACCACGCACCGCAACATATTTATCATCCGTCACCGTCACCCCCGTCACGCGCTGTAAAGCCTGTGTCGTCGTTAAGCTACCCGTACGTTCGATAAGTTCTGCCGAAATAGCATCCTGAACAGTAGATGATTTTTTACGTTCCTCTAAAACAGCCTGTTCTGTATTGGCCTTCTTACGTGCTTGCACCGTCACTTCCACCTCGGCCAAAGTAGAAGCCTTCGCTTTTAACCGAACCGTAAACTTCGCATTGTTCGCGCCCACCGCAACTTCATGTGTCTCATACCCGAGATAGCTCATTTGCAAGGTAGCACCAGCTGTAGGCACATTCATCACGAAATTACCTTGTTGATCTGTAGAGGTAGATCCCTGTCCGCCTTTCACACGCACAGACACGCCGCCAATAGGTGCTCCCGTACTGGCATCCAGCACGCGACCTTCAACACGTATCGTTTGTTGAATCCGCTTAGCTCCTCCTGTCTTCGCATCTTCCGTAATGATGACAGACTCCTCTTTAATGATAAAAGAGTAAGGAAGATTTGCAAAACAAAGCTTCAAAACCTGATCTATCGTTGCATTCTTAGCCTCCACAGAGACCAATCGGGCATTATTAAACAGATTCGTATCGTAAAAAAAATCATACTTGGTTTGCTTTCTGATTTCTTCTAAAACGCTCTGAATATGACTATTTTGCCTATTTATAGTAACACGCTGTGCATAAGTAGAGGCACTAACCTGTACCAACAAGCATGTTAATAAGACCATGGTGATTTTCATAACACGCATGATTTGATAAAAATTCATACTTTTGTTTACGTTAATATTATCCAATTTTGATGTTTACCGACATTGTATGTAGATAAGCTTAACAATACAGCCAAAGGTGTTCCCGCATCTTTGGTTTTTTTGTTAGCTATCGTGCTCCTTAGAAGTACTAGTTCGTCACGATAAGCCTCCTTCCTTCTAATGTAATTTGTACTTTATTTGTAGATTGAATAATCTCAATAATTGTAGATAGAGGCTTCTTCCGCGACACCATACCGTTGAAACGCATAGACCTCAAATGTTCTGGACACGACACCTCCACATCATACCAACGCGAAAGCTCCCGTAGGATACGCTCCAAGCTTTCCCCTTGAAAAATAAAATCACCCGTTTTCCAAGCAATCTCCTTCTCTGTCGCGACGGTACTCACTTTAAAAACATCCGTCAATACCGCCTGCTGGCCAGGCTTCAATAACACCGACCCCATATTTCCTTCCCCCTGAATGCGCACACTACCCTCCACCAGCGTGGTACGTATCGCTGGCTCATCGGCATAAGCATTCACATTAAACTGCGTACCTAATACCTGAATCGTCTGCTTTTCCGTTTCCACAAAGAATGGAACCCGCTCATGACTATTCTTTTTCGTCTGCTTAGCCACCTCAAAATAAACCTCCCCCGTCATCTTCACCCTTCTTTCTGCAGCAGCAAAACGTACCGGATAGCTCAGCGTAGAAGACGCATTCAGCCAAGCTTTAGAACCATCGGGCAGCGTGATTTGAAACTGACCGCCACGCGGGGTCGCAATCGTATTGAAAGTAGATTCCGCTAATTGATTGTCCGGACCACGATATACAATACTTCCATCATCAGTTTTTTCAATATGCACACCCGATTCCAACGCAATTTCACCCTGCTTCACCTCCGACAGCGAAATCGTCGATCCATCGGCCAGAGTCAACAAGGCGTGATCCGTCCCCGGACTTACGGCAGGCAGCCCATTGGCAAACTCCGCTTGTGGCCCCTTCTTGTTGCGCAGCACAAACAAAGCTCCCGTAGCTAAAGTCAAGAAACCAACAACCACCGCCGCATAGCGCATACGTGCCTTAGCACGCTTCATCCGCAAGCGATCGGCTTCATCAAAATTCACGATGATAGCCTCCGAAATACGGCTCTTTATTTTTTCCTTCCACGACTCCATCCGTGGGCGCATATCTTCGGCAATCTCCTCCTCGGCAGCCGTTTCCTCCATATCCTTTTGCAACATCAGCTCGTGCAACAGCGCTAACATTTCCTCCTTTTGCAACAAACGATTCACCTCCTGCTCTTCGGCGGGGCTACATGCATTGTTCAAAAATCGAATGAAAAGTTCTCTTATTTCCATGTACTTTCTGGCTCTTCTATCGCCACTCTATAGTACTACTCGTAAAAAGACAGCCCCTACCACCTAGTGAAATGAAAAAAAAAGTAAAAAAATGAAAATTAGCTGCTAAACCCTCTTTTTATACGTTGGGCGCTCCCCTATGGCGCTTTTCATGGCGCCATAGCGTCGGGCTTTCCGCACTCGCTTTTGGCGCTAAGGCGCCAAAGAGCTCAAACAGATGCTCCAATCCCTAGCGCATCGCCCGAAAGGGCAAAAAACTAACGATACAGAAAAATAGATTATTAAAAAAAGGAATGAAAAGCCTCCTTACAGGAAAAAAGGAAACAGCAGGCTCATTAAGGTTAAATACTCTTTGGTACGTTTACGAAAAATTTCCAAGGCCGCCGCCACATAGTTCTCTACCGTATTTACAGATAGATTCATCTCCTGGGCAATCTCCGCATAGGTAAACTGCTCTTCGCGGCTAAGCTGAAAAACCTTCCGCCGCTGCGGGCTCATACTGTCCAGCGCCTGACGATATACATCCTCCGCATCGGCAGACAATACCAAATCGTCACCCTTACGGTGGTCAATCAACGTTTCTGAAAGCGATGTTTCATCAAACTTCACCAACGGCGGAATAGCACGCCTACGCTGGTCAACAATTTTATTACGCATACAACGATAAAGGTAAGCACCAAGCTCGCCCGTCAGTTCACGTGTATGACGCTTATCCCAAAGGTCAAACAGCAAGTCCAACATTAGCTCCTCAGCAATCTCCTCCTGCGCTAAATAGCGTAAAGCCTGCTTATAAAGCTTCAGAGAATAACGTTTAAAAAGCTCATTATAAGCTTTCACATCGTCCTCTTTGCAGTATGCTAATAATTGAAAATCGGCTACTTGATTATAATCCACCTTGGTCGTTGTTTACGGCTGTAAATTTGACAAAGGCGGATGTGCTTAGTATAAGCTTTCTATTAAGTTATTATTAATTGCAAAAAAAACAGGCCTCTTGTGAAGACCTGCTCTTTCTAATAAGTTACAATATTAAAAATTCTATTTAGTAAGCCACTCCGTAATCAGTGCCTTTAATTTTGGATCACTAGGGCGTGGGCTATCTGCGGTAATCAAATTACCAGCCTTGTCAATCAAGATATAACGCGGAATAGCATTCACTTTGTAGGCTTCGGACAACGGGTTAGCAACACCAGCGTGTAGCTGAATACCTTTCAACCCTTTTGTCTTTACGTACTCCTCCCATTTTGGTTTATCCTGATCCGTTGATACGCCTACAAAAGCAACGGCCTTACCTTGAAATTCCTCGTTCAATTTCTCCCAGAAAGGCTCCTCCGCACGACAAGGACCACACCAAGTAGCCCACATATCAATCAATACAACTTTCCCCTTTAAATCTGTTAAACCAGTCTTCTTTCCACTTAAATCAGGAAAAGAAAATTGAAAAGCAGGAACTCCAGTCTTTGTCTCCACCAGCTTGGTCTCTAGCGCTGTCAGCCGTTGCTGCTGCTCCGGCAAGGTGAAATACGCCTGATACTGATCACGCAACTCCTGAAAATCGCTGTACGAACGTGCAGATTCTAAACGCTGCAAAACATACTGTCCCTTCAACAAATTTGAAGGAATGGCATCCACTTGCTGCTCTAAAGTAGGCTTGCCTGCTAAATCAACTTTACTATACACCAATTTACTTATAAAACGATCCCCATAAGGAAAACGCAGCAAATCATCCGTCAGGAAGCGGTCTGCCTTAAAATCATTATAATAAGCCGTACGTTCTTCTTTACTCGGATGGGCGATACGTGGCATGTATAAATAAGAAATGGCATAGTAGGCAAAATCAGTCTCCACCAATTGAGCGAAGAACGTATCAAAATTCACATTTCCCGTGCTTACCAACTTTGCTATTCCTGGCAACTTCCCTTTAAAGGCCTCAACTTCTGGAAAAAAATCTACATACGTACTTACACTACCTAAACTCGTTGCCTTTGTTTTAAAGGTAACAGTCTCCTTATCCCAAGCGGCAAGAGCCTCATTCTCCTTGCTATTTTTCCCTTGCAACTCATACCCTTCTTTAGTAAGTTTTAAATTTAACTCTTCATTACCACGGAAATAAAAACGATAAAGGCCCTGCTGACTTTGTAGGCTACCGTTGCCAACAGCATAAAGACCTTCATATTCCGGCGTAAAGCGAAAAGCAAAACGCCCTTGACCATCTGGCGTAGCGGTAGCAATCTCAGCCAACCGACCATTAAGGACCTTATATAAGCCTACGTTCTTTGTAGACCCTCCCTCAACAACCCCATTAATATTACTCGGGGATTGCGCAAAAGCAGTGTTCATTAACACCGCAAATACGATAACAAGTACTTTTTTTATCATTTTTATTAAGGTTTTAAAATTAATTCATGGTTATGGCTAATGCCTTCTTAGCAACGACAGGCTGAAAATGGCTAATATTCTTTTGCTCAACAGCTTCTTTCAATGCTGTGATATCGGTATCCTTTAATGTCAATCGAGAAGTAGAAATATCTTGCTGCAGCAAAAGACTCATCTCTTTCTTGGCCCCATTCCAATCGCCTAAGTAAGCATAAATAATAGCGAACTTATAGTTATCTACTGGAGCGAAGGGCTTACTTTTTTTTGCTTCCAAAAACAGGGCACTCAAACGTGTCAAAGCCTTCTTATTGTCTTTCTGATCAATAATCACCTCTGCCAAGGCATTGCTACGCTCATCCCAAGAAGAAAAAAGGGAGTACTTATCCATCAAGTCTAGATAAACAAGAGCATCTTTACTGCCCTTGTAGTAGTTGTTTATATGTATAGGTAGATACACAGACCATAATCTATCATTATAAACAGGTCTGACCCGATTCAAGGTTACCGCTATACTATCTAAATGTTGCTGCTTTCCGAAGGCCTGCAATCTTTGCTCGACCAATTTATTGACCTTATTGAGTAGTAAGGTTCCGCTATATCTTTCTATTAATTCAGGTAAATGCGCATAAACCCATTCGTTTACTTCTTGCGTATTCACTAAGGTACTCACTACAAATGGGACTTCATCATACAAGCTCTTTCCTTTTAAAAAGAAGGGGAGCTCCCCAAAATCACCTTTCTCTCCTTTGCGCATATAGCGATAGTTATACGACGCTGGATATACGTAATCTAAATACGCATCAAAAGCTAAAAACTGCTGCTCCTCACGTTTATTTTTTAGTTGCTGCAGAAAAGGAATAAAACGATTCACGGCCATAAATCCTGCCTCTATGTCTAGGACTTTCCCCGCAGCATCAACCGCAACATAAGTCGGAAAACCACTAGCTGCATATTTACGTGCTAACTTCATTCCATCCTCTTCCTTAAAAACATCCGTTTTATACAGAATAAAATCTGAAGCTAACCGGCGTGCAACTTCCGCATTAGGAAACACTTGTTCATCCATTTGCTTACAGGGCATACACCCTTCAAAGTATAAATCAATTAAAATGATTTTACCCTCCTGTTGTGCCTTTTCTTTACAAGCCTCAAAACTGCCTGTAAACACATAATCTTGCGCATAAATGCCTACCCTTGCGCCCAGCACAAAAAGCAAAAGAATCAATATTTTTTGTTTCATCTCTCTATAATTAAAATAGTCAACGATAGCTCTGTAAGCTATAATGATACCGTCGCTTGTCCCTCCAATACAACAGGTACGGCATTTCCATCTTTTGCCATTCCCTGAATTTCCTTAATCAAATTACCCTTACTTTTTATGACGTCTGCTTTGAAGCCTCCAATATTCAACACTTGCACTCCTACAGCCAATAAACTAACCCCTTGAGCATCCAAACCGGAGCTAATTACAAACAACTCGCCTTGATTATTCCATCCAAATTGACAGCCCTTGACAATAAAATCTTGTGGATATCTATGCAAACGATTGGGACTAAAAAACAACTCACCTTCCGCTAAATTTATCGTCAGATTGTATCTGCTTAACATGCGAACACCAATGGACCCATCAGCTCCTGGATTCCAATTTTCATTATGGCTCGTACCACCCATTAGCGTTACAGGTAGCGCAGGCATAGGTGGCAATGCAGCAATTTCAAACTGATGGCTAGCCCCCAGGAAGGTCGGCGACGAGATTCCCATGCTCACTGTGGAAGCTTGAATTTCCGGTTTAAAACCCGAAACCAATAACTTATGCTGACGAACAAAAGGTCTAAAACAAATTAAATCATAAGAAGCACCAGTGTCAAATACAAACGTCCCTATAGCACGCTGCCCTTTGACAATATCCAGCTGTCCAGGAACGAGCAACAAGCCTGAAGGCAATGTGATAGGTATCCTTTGTCCTTTCCCTTCATAGGTGTAATCCCCAAAACTATAGAGAGATAAAATATTTCTATCATAATCTATCTTCGTCAAATAGCGATATAGCAGCGTGTTCCCAATAATACCCTCAGCATGATCTTTTTTCATCTCTGGGAAAATCGCAATCCCCATTCCAGTCAACTGAATATTATCCAATAAGACCGTATTATTTTCAGAAACGTTAATCTTCGTATTTCCTCCGACAACGGAAGCATTGTTTTCACGAGTCACCTTAAGGCCAATCTCCGCGGCCAAAGATTCACTAACAGCCATCCCATCAGCACCAGTGTCAAAAAGTAAGCGAATAGGCCGTTGAAGCTCATTGATGAAAACAGTCAGAATAATAGACCCGTTATGATTTTCAAAAGGAATATCAGCCAAGAGTCTACTTTTGGGTTCACGAGACATCCCGTACAGCTCGTCAAACAGCGTGCTGTAAATAAGTTTTCCATCTGCGTCTACGAGGAGACTACTCAATCTAGCTTTTCCATCTCTCGTCGTTTCCACGTCATACAAAATACCCTTAGCAACTTTCTTACGACCGACCTCCCGAATCGATTCAACAGGGTAATTTGTTAAAATCTGCCTTAACTTAAAAGCAGCTCCTTCGTGTGTAGAGCCCGACACCGAAAAAGAAGAAGATAAATAATCCTGCAAAACCGCAGCATCCTTATCCTGAAAAGCCCGCTGCACAACACCCAACAAAGGATGCTGTGCATAGACTGCCATTGACGAAAAAATCAACATAAATAAACAGAACGCTAATGTTCGTTTTATAAAATAATAGGGCATAGTTTAGTTTAAAATTAATCGTAAGATCGTTTCAGGATTAATACGAATTAGGATAAGTATATTCAGTTGTAGATGGAGAAATATAAACTATAGCTGCAGCATTTCCTTTTCCTGACAATGTCTGTACAGGTGTTGAATTTAGATTTCCTGAGCTTTTAGTAAACATTCTAACCTTATATTCTCCTCCTTGTTTAGAGCCGACTAGGACATAATTAAAGCTATATCCAGTGTTAGCAGCCTCCGTATACTTCAAATGCTTAATAAAGGTTATTTCTTCTCCTGCAGGCGTAGCAAATTGCAGTTGTTCAAAACCGTTACTTAAATTTCTGCTATAAACCTGATTATTGTAAACGAAATATAAAAGATTCTCATCCTCATAAAGTAAGGTATACAAACTACCCTGGTATAACTTCGTCGATGGCTCAATAGCTGTCTTTTTTAGTGTCAACACAAATTTGTTTTTCTCTACAAGGGCTAGCGATTTCAAACTTGGATCCGATTTATCTTGGAGAACTGCATAGCCTACTGTTTTATAATAATAATCAGGTGCAGGGAGATAAATGTTGTTTTTGATGCCTAAAAAAAGAACATTTTGATTATTCTTCGCTGCCGAAAAATCATTATCAGGCATGTCGCTATAGGTTGTCAAAGTTGAGCCATATCCATTGCCTAAGGTCACAAAAGAACTACCAAGCTGGTCAAACAAAATCGGATCGACACTTGCATTTGAAAGCATATATTTAGATAATTCATAATTTGTGTTGTTTGCATCTAGCATCACCTTTCCTCCAAACTGTCCCGAGTTAGCACTCATCGCATAGATATTGTAAAGTTGTCCTTGATTAATAGCATATAGTGCTGAGGACCCATTGAATATACCCGTTACACCATTAATTACACGACTTCCCCCTAAAAACAAGCTTTCTTTATCACGTAAATATTTTAAGTTATTAATGCCAATCGTTTGAACATCCTTATCCGTAGCGACATACAATGTTCGGGTATTTGAAAACAAATTAGGATTAAGAACATTACTTTTGTAATTACTTGCAAACGCCAGAAAGCCGCCCTTTCCTTCAATTTTTTTATTGTTAGTTTGGCTATATACATTTTCCATTTTCCCATCAGCAAGTATGGTCTGTGGGGTAAAAAATAAATCCAAATCTGAATTTACACCATCATCCTTAAGCACATACCAGCCACGTGTAAAAAAAGTGCTTACAGCCAAAGAAGTGTTCTTATACTGTGTAAATCCCGTTTTCTTATTCTTTACAATAAATACCAAAACCCAGGTCGTAGCACTTTTTTGAATAAAATAATTCAATGCTTGAGTCCGTGCAATGGTATCGAGTGGTTCTGTACGTCCTTGGACATTCGTCTCATAAATTCCCCATCGATATTCCAACTCACCTTCTTTATTAGACTTAACTTGGGGAAATATTTTCAACGTATCTTTTTGCGATATCACACTATAACTCGGTTCAAAACCGGTAATTTCTATCTTTTCGGCATCTGTATAATCATAATTCCCTTTGTCTTTAGCACAAGAGAAAACGATAAATAACAAGATAAACCCTATAAAATATGGTAACTTTTTCATCTTAATCGTTAATTAGGGAAAGTAATAAGTTCACCTTTCTCGTCGCGTAATGGTGCACCAGGATGTTGCTTGTTGTAATCAATCAATGCCATCGCTAAAACGGATTTGAAATAATTATTCTGGTCAATAGGTAGATTAGCAATAAAGCTCTGATCCCATTTCTCACCTGTAGTCTCAATCATAAAAGCATGCTTACGGACACTGTAGGCTCCAAAATAATATTGCGTAAAAGAGGCTGTCCAAGCGTTAGGTTTACTCAAACGGTCTGTAAACTCGAGCTTACGTTTTAGTTTTGTCGGCTCTCCAAGAGCAAACTGATCATTAGCCAAAAGCTCAAAGCTTAACGTTACCGTCTTACCTTTCAACTCTTCATCACGAAGCACAACAACAGGTACACGTGCATGAACAGAATCAGCTTTGATGACATAATGAGGAGCCAAGCTAGAATTATCAAAAGCGATGTAATGCTTCCCCGGCTGAGCGTTGTCAACTCCTGACACATTGATCTGTCTAAGTTTATAATTACGATCCTGCTTTTCTACAGCTCCAATTGTATAGACATCAAAATAAATGGTATCCTGCTTTATGAACTCTGGTGTATAATAAAACGTTTCAGATTTTAAGGAGTCCGTATATTCATTAACCACACGCCCTGGTATTATGGGAGGCCCAAACTGGATACGAGCTTCACTATTGAATAGGTAAAATTGATCTTTTTTACATCCGTAAGAGAGAAATAAAACCGATAATACCACTATATATAAATAAGTGTTTCTTTTCATAATTTAGTTTAATTAGTTGTTTCAACGGTAGGCATAGGCAACAAGTAATTAACGACAGCAGTTGCCGGAACAAACAAAATCTGTTGCTTAGGGACATTTAATCTTTTATAAGCATAATAAGATTGTCCTTCACCGTAAAACTCCTTACGATATTCTTTTACAACTTCTTGTACAAGCGTTGGATAATCAATAGGATTTGTTAGCGCGCCAATGTTACGTGCTATTCTAAACGTTTTCAAATAGTTTACACCTTCAGCAAACGGTGCGGCCTCTGCAAGGATTAAGTATAGCTCACTTGTACGGATTAAAGGTATCTGCTTATAATCGGTCGTTACAGTTACATTGTCTGTGGTTACCCAATATTTACGAATTACATTAGCACGGGAACCGTTAGCAAGCGTAATTAAGTTCCACAAAGAAGACTCCCGAAAGTCCGTTCCTGTATTTCCATACAACTGTGAGGTAATTGTGGTCGCAGCAGTTCCTTTTTTAAAATTGGCATTACCAAAATTATCGGTATACGTTTTTCCCATATCGAAGGCATACAATCCTAAAATATGTTCTGTTGTCAAAACATAGTTTGTAGCTGTATAGTCCGCCCCTGAAGCTAATTTAAACTTCAAGCCACCATCAGCATTCTTTGCTTCAACCACCTCTTTGGCGGAGACATAAGCCTCATTTTTATCACCGTACCACAAGTGAGCACGCGCGTCCAAAGCCTTCATGGCATAGTAATTCATGCGCATATTTCGATAGGACAAGAAATTGTCTGTCGGTTTAAAACTGCTCCCAGACCCATTAGGGTTACGTACATCTGCCATCGAGTATGTTAATAGGGGGTCAAATGGTTTTATGAGGTTAGTTGCTTCCTCTAAATCAGCAAAAATATTGGCTTTAAAAGCTTCAAAAGAAATACGCTGATTAATCTCTCGGTTAAACAGGGTCACATAGGCCAATTTATTTCCATTAGTGGGATCGCTAGGAACGGGCCCATACAGACGCATTAAATCAAAATGAATATAAGCACGCAATGCCAAGCATTCTGCTTTTACAACTTCATACAAACCGGGAGTAATCAAAACAGACCGTCTAGATTCTAGATTTTGTAAAATAGAATTAAGGTGCGCTACTGTATAGTACTGTACGCTAAATATGGTATTAAAACGATTAATTACGTCAACATGCCCATAGTTAAATAGGGTCAATTGCTGAGGCAATGTATTTGCAGTAACATCCCAACTGGATATTAAATGCTCAATCGTAGAAAAACTAAGTTCTTTTCCATACGTTTCAGAACTTTTGGCGATAATGTAAACACCCGCTAAGGCATCTTTAAAGCCTTGCTCTGTACTAAATTGCTCAACATCAGGAACCTGAGTTTTAGGAACAATATCTAAAAATTTGTTACAAGCACTAAAAAATAAAGCACCGGTCAAAAGAAAGAGGTTTAGGTAATTCTTCATAGTCCTTAAAAAGTTGCGTTAATACTAAAGGTGAATTGACGAGAGAATGGATAAACTGTCCCTCTTTCTTGACGAATGCTTGACACTACAAAAGGATCAGTCACATCAACGGCAACGTTGACATTATGAAAACCAATTTGTTTCACCCAATTTGCATAACGAAAATCATATTGAAAATTAAAACTACGCGCGTAAAGGGTACGCTCATCCTGTACAAAACGTGATGTTTTATATGTAGGCTTATCATTAAGCAAGCCTTTGAATGGTTTGAAATCTCCCGGTTGCAACCAACGTCCCTCAAAAACACGCTTGTCAACATTATACTTGTAACTACTTGTTTCTACCCGATCAACAAGTGTTTTGTTATAGGCTTGCCCGCCAAATTTAAACCCGAAAGAAGCGTTGAAAGTAAAGCCTTTATAACGAAACATCGTATTAAAGTTACCCCAAGCCTTCGGGTCTGTATTTCCAACAGCCGTCACGTCATTAGCACTCCAAGTATATGTTGGCAGTCCATTTGCTGAAAGATAAAGCTCCTTCCCAGTACTAGGGTCGATACCCAGCGAAGGAACAACCCAAATTTCATTGCTTGAATATCCTTCTATGTACATCTTGCTGACGTCATTCAAGTTATCACGAAGCACTTTTTGAGCATCCTTTAAAGCTTGAGAGGTTTCTATGACTTTATTTTTGTTATGTAAAACCGTCCCGGAAATAGCCCATGTGAAACGGTTAACATCCTTAAATAAAAAAACCGTCGCATAAAGCTCAAAGCCTTTATTCCGTAGCTTTCCAACATTAGCTGTATAATATGAGAAACCATTAGAGGCTGGTGTATTGACTGAAGAAATAAGATCATTCGTATTTTCAACGTAATAATTCCCTTGTAGCAGAACGTATTTATTAAATAGATCAACATCAGTCCCGATATTAAACTTCAGAACTTGTTGCCACTTCAAATCAGGATTTCCCAGTCCTAAAAGATAAGATCCATTCCAGTTGTAATAACGATTATCTGTAAAATAGCTGTAAGTTGTTAGTGCTTGATAGGTGTTGAAATTAGTTGACCCCGACGTTCCTACCGAACCTCTAATTTTTAAACGGTCGACAAAGCCTCCTATATTAAAAAAAGACTCTTCATGTAGGTTCCATCCCAAACCGGCAGACCAAAAGGGAGCAAAGCGCTTGTCAGCACCAAATTGCGAAGAGCCATCCATCCGAAAAGTCCCATCTACAAAATAACGGTTGTCATAATTATAGTTTGCATTGGTAACAAGACCGACGGTACGATAGAAATACTCAGAGCCCGATGGTTTTCCACCCTTAGCATATTGCAACGCCATAGAAGGAAAATCTAAATTAGCATTTGGAAAACCCTCTGCTACAAATCGATAGTTTGAATTTTTACTTTGATAAACATTAGCCTCAGCACCAATAAATATTTGATGCTTCTCTTTCAGCCGCTTACTATATGATACATTTAAAGCACTTTCATAACGCATTCCATTTTCTAATCCCAATGCATAATCTCCCTTCCTGAAAATATCATCACCCGTATAATTTGCGAATGCAGTATGTTCAGCCGGTCTAAACACATCAGTTTGCTTATTAGATTTTGTAAAACTGAACTTCCCAATTAAGCGTAAGCCGGGTTGAATAGTCCATTCTACCGCCGTCTGATTGGTGATATCTGTTTGGTCTCCTTTATTCAAATTGTTCAACGTAGCATTGAACAATGGACTCGTTGGTAGGCTGTTCCAAACGCCTGAATAATCGGTATTCCCAGGATTACCCAATAGTTTATTTACACTGCCGTTCTCATTATAAGGCCTCCAATATGGATTAAGACTTACATAATCGGAGAAGCTACCATAAGGAGATATGGTATTCTTGATATTATTAATATTTAAATAGTTACGAAAAAGAAGCCCTTTGTAAGCGTACGATAAGGTAATCGACCCATTCAACGTATTTCTTGCCGAACCTTTCATGACACCGGCAGTATTATTATTCTGAATTCCGGCGGAATACCGAAATTGACCATCTCCGCCTTCCAAACGCAGGTTACTTCGCAAAGCATATGACGTACGTAGCGGGATAGCTAACCAATCTGTTTCAACACCTTTGTTGACTTCATCCAACAAAAAATTATAGTAACGCTTCAGTGGAATATCGGTACTTGCATTTGGAGAATTATATATCCCTGCTAAACGCTCCAGCTCTAATTTATCTTTGGATTTCAATAAATTATAACCGTTCAAATCGGGTGCTTCCACCTTTAGCTCGGAACCAAAAGTAACACGAAGTCGGCCGGCTTGCGGCAGCTTCGTTGTAATTACGATTACTCCATTTGCTCCTCTAGAACCATAAAGCGCAGTCGCTGCAGCATCCTTTAAAATTGTTAAAGACGCTACATCATTCTCATTAATATCAATAAGTGCACGTAAAGAAGATTGAAAGCCATCTAACACAATCAAAGGTGTATTAAGCTGACTTGAGGACTCGCTTTTTATCTCATTTACATTTGGAATACTTGAGTTTCCACGTAGCTGAATTTCGGGGAGCCGATTGGGATCATTTCCATACAAATTGTTTTCAATAATATTAAAAGAGGGGTCAATATTACGTAAAGAGGTAACCAAGTTTCTAGAACCATACTGTCGCAATTCTTGGGTAGTAACAGTTCGTGATGCTCCTGTGAAACTTTTATCTTCCTTCTTAAAAATACCGGTAGAGACGACCACTTCTTCCAGCTCACCCTTAGCCACTTTCAGTCGAATAACTTGGGACTCTTCCGTTGAACGAACCTTTTGCGTATGTTTCACAAAACCTAACAGACTAAAGACGACCTCTTGATTGTTTGCACTTGCTGGCAACGTAAACTCGCCTTTTTCATTTGTAGCAACAGCTTGCTTCGGGTTATTTTTAATAGAAACGGTAACTCCCGCCAAAGGCTTTCCTTCTTCATCAACGACAACTCCACGAACATAAGATTGGTTCATCGCAACAACAATGGTTTCTACGACCTGAAGATTCGTAGAGCGTGAGGCCGCAGAGCTGGGTAATCCGGCACTCTTCTTAATGACGATGGTCTTATCAAAGTAATCAAAAGTAAAATTGCTCCGCTGAAGAACCGTATTTAGGGCACGCTCTAAGGGTTCCTTATTCAGGTCTACATCAATCCCTTTTACGGTAGCGATATCAGCTTTTTTGTAGAAGAAAGTGTAGCCACTTTGTTTTTCGAAATCCTTCAAAATAGATTCCAAACTAGCTTTATTTTTTTTTAGCGTAATCTGTTGGGCATAACTATGCGCATTAACATAGGAAAAACCTAAGCCCAACAGTAAGGCTATAAGGTTCATTTTCATAAAAATAAAAAATAATGGTCGAGCAGTAATAATGCATATAGGAACCTCCTTTAAAAGCGGTTTGTGCATAGCATGACCTTGTTCTTGAGGAAACGAGGTGTTTTTACCTCGCTGCAAGAACGGATTTAAGAAAAAATTCATTAAATTCGGAGTTGGTTGTAATGAAAAAAATATAGATCGTTTCTGACGTTATAGCCGTTTTTAGAATCGGGTTCTGCGCCAACAGAATCCGATTTTTTTATGGCCTAACTCCACTTAGGTTGAATTTTGGTATTGTTTCATGTCGTTCGGTTAGGTTAATGTTAATTAATGATCAAGCTGATTCGCTTATCCTTGCCAATCAGCGCTTTGGTTTTCAATTCTGCGTAATTCAATAATTCAATCAATCGGTCTAAAGGTAAATTCCGCGGAATCTTACCTTTATATAGGTCGATTTGACCACTCGGCTCATACTGGATATTAATATCATACCAGCGAGCAATTTCTGCTAAAACAGCTTCCGTATTTGCTCCATCAAAATAAAACTGACCCTGTGTCCAGCTTAATATACTTTCCACATTGACGGATTTCACTTTTATAGTCCCTCCTTTCACAACAGCCTGTTCGTCGGGCTTTAGTAGTACCTGTTTTCCTTTGTCGAGTGCGTTGTGTACTAAGACAGAACCCTCAGCTAGAGTTGTCTCTACCTGTTGCTGATCGAGATAGCTTTTGATGTTAAACTTAGTGCCTAAAACCTGAACTCGTTGCTGCCTTGACTCTACGATAAATCGACTTTTATTCGTCGTTTTATGAACTTCAAAATAGGCCTCCCCTTCAAGCTTAACAACACGGTCGCCAGCGCCAAAAGAAGAAGGATAGGTAAGCTTAGAATCGGAATTTAACGTAACTCGTGTACCATCCTTTAAGGTTAACTGATACATTCCCCCTTTCGGAATCTGCAAACTATTATACTGTACCTTCTCGCTTCCATTCTTTGCATCCTGATAGCGAATTTCACCCTGTGCATCCTTAATTATAAGCGATTCTCCAATTTGAATGGACTTATGCATCTCCAATTGATCCAAATCAATCTGCTGTCCATTTTCTAAAACAATAGTTGCCTTCCCTTGTCCGGGCATGATTTGAGCAAGCTCTGCTGTAGTAACTAGTATTTCCTTATTAAAATAGGAAAACCCAAAATAACCAAGAACAAAAGTTGCCACCGCAGCAGCAGACCAACGCACAATCGTATGACGTAAACGCCTAGCACGATCTTTACGAATAGAATGCATCAAACGCGTCTTCACCGCATTTTGCATCTTTTCAAGCGTTGGCGTTGTTTCGGAGGAAGTATTAGATAGATCATCATACCAATCTAAAACCTCCTTTTTGTTCTGTACTTTTAAGTTTAAAAAACTCGTTAGCTGCTTATAAATTAGCTTTACACGCTTCATAAAATGATTGCAATATTTCGGGCACCGTTAATAGTTAAGTGTATAAAAAGAGAGAGAACCCCCACTCGGAATAGATTTTTTTTTAAAATAATAAAACAAAGCTTCTAGCGATTATACGCAACCTCCTGATAGCCTTAGTTATATGCTTTTCAACTGTAGATTCAGAAATTTCCATTTTTTGAGCAATTTCTTTATTCGTAAACGATTCATTACGACTTAGCTTGAAAACTTCACGACATTTTTCTGGTAAATTTTCAATCTCATTCGCAACCATGTCAATGAGGTAACGATAATGTAATCGCTCCTCAATAGAAACACTTTCATCCAAAACATCAACCTCCTGAACATCAACAGCGTGTAAATATGGCATTGTTTTTCTGTAATGTGCTAAAACAAGGTAACGACAAGAAGAATATAAGTAGGCAGGAAGGTTTTCGATAGTTTTTAGTTGAGCCCTATTTTTCCATAAAGACAAAAATAAATCATGCAAAATATCCTCCGCAACATCATAGTCAACAACCTTAGTAATTAAGTGTCGCATCAATGCAGGAGAGAACAAATCATAAAGCGTAGAAAAGGCTCGTTCATCTCCGCTCGTAATTCGCTCCACAAGAAAGTCTAAATCATGTAACTCTATCTCTTTCATGATAATTCTCGAATAAACGTAGTAATTTCATAATCTCCAAGCCTACCCCAATAGCACAATCCATGAAAACCAAATGAATCAATCGATTTATAGGGATTAACGGTTACTAGTACAACGGTTTCGCTAGTAAAGCAAATATAGAAGTAAAAAATAGTCTACCAAACCTGTAGTTTATTTTTCACACCTTTATTTTCCGTTAAATCATATCTCTTCACCGAGAAACCGTTCAAAGTACAATCACAATACAAACACGATAATTTCATTTTTCACCTTAATTTATGCACGAATCAACAAGCAATAGACATAAAAAAGATTTTTAGGCTTATCAAAGCTATAAATATAGATGACATTATCCCATTTAAAATAAATTTTATGAAACCTTTCTCACAAACAGTACTTTGTTTAAAAAAAACTAAATTCACATACTTTTATCACCGTAACAAACTGTAATTCTACTGCCTATTAAATAATAAATCATGAGTCTACAGCAAGCACAACTAACCCCTGCACAACAAGAAGGTCTTCTTCAAATCTTACAAGAACGCTTTGAACAAAATATGCATCGCCATGCGAATCTAACATGGGTTAGCATCAAACAACGCTTGGCCAGCAATCCCGAAAAACTATGGTCCTTACACCAAATGGAAAGTACAGGTGGTGAACCCGATATTGTATCCTTTGGTCAACAGGAAAATGAATATACTTTTTACGATTGCGCAAAGGAAAGCCCTTCAGGAAGACGCAGCTTATGCTACGACCAAGAAGCGCTTGATGGCCGAAAAGCAAACAAACCGCAAAATAATTGCATCACCATTGCTCAAGCAATGGGTATAACCATACTGAACGAAGAACAATACCGAAAGCTTCAGGCCATCGAGCCCTTCGACCTAAAAACATCGAGCTGGATAGACACCACTCCAGAGATTCGTAAGCATGGCGGTGCTATCTTCTGTGACCGTCGCTACAACCATGTTTTCACCTATCATAATGGCGCCGACTCTTATTATGCCGCGCGCGGATTTCGTGCTTTTCTACAGATTTAACAAAATGGAAACACTTTAAATACACCAGAGTATCGCTTTTATTCCGTATATTACACTTATTAAACAAGCGTATACAGATTATGGGAGAGTTCGTAAAAACACAACACAACGACCATATTGCATGGATTGCCCTTGACCGAGGGAAATCCAATGCCTTACACATGGAGATGATCCAAGAGCTCCGTGAAGAGCTGAAGGCAGCAAAGGAAAATCCAGCATTGGAGGCCGTTATACTTCATGGTAAAGAAAGCTTTTTTTCCGCAGGCTTAGACCTTATTGCCCTCTATCAATATGATGAACCACAAATGGAAACCTTCTGGGCCGCATTTATGGACCTTGTTTCCGAACTAGCTTCTTTTCCAAAACCAACAATTGCATCCATTACCGGGCATAGCCCTGCCGGCGGCTGCGTGCTCGCCCTTTGCTGTGACTACCGCGTGATGGCAGAAGGAGAATTTGTTATCGGCCTAAATGAGATTCCGGTAGGCATTACCGTTCCTCCGAGCATCTTTGCCCTATACAGCTTTTGGATAGGACAAGCGGCAGCCTATCACAACCTTTTAGAAGGAAAGCTCCTATCACCAAAAGAAGCATTAGCAAGTAAACTAATTGACGAGTTGGTACCTGCCGACCGCATACATACCGCCGCAACGCGTAAAGCCAAAAGCTTGATGCAATATGATAAACATGCATGGCAAGCCAGCAAGTTAAACTTCCGTCAGCACCTACTCGAAGCACTAGAAAAAGATAAAAAAACAGCTATACCGCAGGTACTAGCACAATGGTGGCGACCATCGACACGTACAATAATGAAAACAATTATTGAAAATCTCACCCAAAAGAAAGGTTAATCATGGTTCAAGGAGCATTACATAAAGACGCACTCAAAGGAAAGACAATTGTTGTTACTGGGGGCGGAACAGGACTAGGCAAAGCTATGTCTACTTATTTCTCTTCACTAGGTGCTAACCTGGTTATCACCAGTAGAAAGATTGAAAATCTTCAAAAAACCGCTGGAGAGATAACCACAGAAACAGGAAATCCTGTATTGCCTATCGCTTGCGACATACGCAATACAGAAGAAATAGAACAGGTACTTAAAGCAGCAGAAGAAGCTTTCGGACAGGTAGACAGCTTGGTCAACAATGCTGCCGGCAACTTTATATCGCCAACGGAACGCCTGTCGTCGAATGCCTTTTCGACGGTTATCGATATCGTCCTGAAAGGTACCGTAAACTGCACCCTTACTTTCGGAAAAAACTGGATAGCGAAAAAACAAAAAGCATCCGTTTTAAATATTGTCACCACTTATGCTTTTACAGGTTCCGGTTATGTCGTACCTTCGGCTGTAGCTAAAGCTGGTGTAGCGACATTAACAAAATCATTGGCCGTCGAGTGGGGTAAATACGGTATTCGCCATAATGCGATTGCACCGGGTCCTTTTCCGACAAAAGGCGCTTGGGATAGGCTTCTTCCGGGAGACCTACTTGAAAAGTTTGATTTTAAAAACCGTGTTCCGTTGAAAAGAGTAGGCGAACACCAAGAACTTGCTAACTTAGCGGCCTTACTTGTATCCGACTACACAGGCTTCATCAATGGGGAGATAATAACAATTGATGGAGGCGAATGGCTACAAGGAGCAGGACAATTTAACGGGCTTGATGCCATCCCTACCGAAATGTGGGACACTATTGAAAAAACAATACGAAAAAGTAATGAAAAATAGCTTTCTATTCATGAGCATTATCCTGTTGGTCACCGTAGCTTGTGGACCAACGAAAAAACAAAATGAAGAAAAAAAAGATAGCGTAACCACCCTTGTGGATACGACAAGTATCCCGGTTACGGCAAATCTAAAAGAGGTTATTACGGAATTTGCTCAAGCCTACGTAAGTCAAGATCAACAAAAGATAAATACACACATCAACCCTGAACTGGGCCTGTATATCATCTACAGGCCCGGTGCAGGTGATGAATATACCCACGTAGACAGCATAAACTTCAAAAAACCAGTGCCGGAGCATTTCCCTTACGGAAAAATCAGCACGACGGATCTTATTTCCTTTGCGAAGTTGCCAGAGTTTGACTGTGGAACAGACCGCTGGTCTAAACTTGGCTTTTTCTGCGACACCACGAAAACACCAAACCAGCTATCTACCATCATAAATTTCAAGAAAGAATTTGAGCCTATTTCATCAAGTGAAGTAAGCAAAATTCAAACGATTGAAAAAGATAGCTACCGCGTCATCTTAACGCGTGGTGACAATCTGATTTTCCATGTAAAAAAATATAAAGACGCTTGGTATGTTATCACCTTAGACCGTGCCTACGGCTGGTGTGATGCCTAAGCATACGATTAAGAAACATCTACCTTAAAGAATATATAAAACGTATGAGTAATATTGACCAAGCCACACAGACACGTGTACAGCAGTGGCTGAGTGCGGAGTACGACGAGCAAACGCGTGCGCAAGTACAGAAACTTATTGACCTAAATGAAGAAACAGAGCTTATCGATTCTTTCTACAAAGAATTAGAATTTGGCACCGGGGGATTACGCGGAATTATGGGGGTGGGCTCCAACCGTATTAATAAATTTACCATCGGCAAAGCAACACAGGGGCTAGCAAACTACCTGAAAAAACAATTTCCGGAAACACCTCTTAAGGTGGCCGTGGCTTACGATAGCCGCAATAACTCACAATCCTTGGGACAGCTTGTGGCGGATGTTTTTTCGGCAAATGGAATCTTCGTTTATCTTTTTGAAACCCTAAGGCCAACGCCTTTACTTTCCTTTGCCGTTCGTCATTTCGGATGTCAAAGCGGTGTTATGCTGACAGCATCACATAACCCGAAGGAATATAACGGGTATAAAGCGTATTGGAATGACGGTGGACAACTTGTTGCTCCGCATGATAAAAACGTCATTGACGAAGTAAATGCCATTCAGTCTGTCGCATCGATTAATTTCACGCGCAATCCTGAATTTGTAGAGGTTGTAAAAGCAGACTTTGACGAGCTATACATCCAAGCCAACAAAGCTTTATCCTTCCACCCGGAGGTCGTAAAAAAACAGAAAGATTTAAAAATCGTCTTCTCGCCAATTCATGGAACAGGCGTCACCCTTCTACCAAAAATGTTGGAAGCCTGGGGTTTTGACAATGTATATGTCGTGGCAGAACAAGCGGAGCCTAACGGTAATTTCCCAACAGTTGTTTATCCAAACCCAGAGGAAGAAGAGGCTATGACCCTAGCTTTAAAAGCAGGAAAAGAGCGTGATGCTGATATCATTTTAGCAACAGATCCAGACGCTGACCGTGTAGGTTTAGCCGTAAAAAATAATAAAGGGGTATTTCAACTGCTAAACGGAAACCAGATTGGTAGTCTTCTGGCTTACTATGTGCTCTCTTCCAAAAAAGAAAAAGGCACCTTAAAAGCAAACCAATACATCGCCAAAACAATTGTTACCAGCAATTTAATATCGGATATCGGTAGTAGTTTTGACATAAAAACGTACGAAACCCTAACAGGTTTTAAATTTATCGGAGAGGTAATCACTAAGCACCAAGCCAATGAGGAATACCTTGTCGGTGGAGAAGAAAGCTATGGTTTTCTAGTCGGTGAATTAGTCCGTGATAAAGATGCCATCAATAGTGCTGCATTTATTGCAGAGATGGCTGCTTACTTTAAAGAACAGGGCAAGTCCTTATTTGAGGTGTTACTAGCGATTTATCAAGAATATGGCTTCTACCAAGAAAAGCTTATCTCTTTAACGAAAAAAGGTAAAGCTGGTGCTGAAGAGATTCAAGAGATGATGCGCAACCTACGTGCAAATCCGCCACAACAGTTAGGTGGAGTCAATGTACAAGAGATACGTGACTATCAAACGCTGGAGAGCCATGTGTTAGACACCGGCATCAAAGCACCTATTCTTTTACCACAGTCGGATGTATTGCAGTTTATCACCGTAGATGGCGACGTTATCTCAGCTAGACCTTCGGGCACCGAACCAAAAATAAAGTTCTACTGCTCGGTAAAAGAACCACTAAGCAGCGCTGCAGATTACGAATCCGTAGCACAGAAATTAGAAGAAAAAGTTCAACGTATAATGGCTGATATTGTAAAATAGAAAAAATGGAAAAGTGGAAAGTCTTAGCATCTAAGTACCTCGTTCAACGCCCTTGGGCAACCTTACGGGTAGACACCTTACAAATGCCCAATGGAAACATTAAAGAGGAATACTATGTATTGGAATACCCCAATTGGGTGAACATGATTGGTATAACCGAAGACAACACCATCATCCTTATCAAACAATATCGCCATGGAGCAGAAGATATCCTGCTGGAGCTTCCTGCGGGTGTCATCGAGAAGGGTGAAGACCCTGCCGATGCAGCACGCCGGGAGATGTTGGAAGAAACAGGCTATGCCTTCTCACAGATAGAGAAAATAGCAACGCTCTATGCCAATCCCGCAACAAGTGGGAACCAGACCTACACCTACCTCCTACAACAAGGGAGGAAAGTGCAGGAACAGGATCTTGACAACTCCGAAGATATAGAAGTCGTAGAGCTGTCGATAGCGGAAGCAAAACAACTGCTCCTCGACAACAAATTTGCGCAGGCTTTGCATACTTCTGCCCTATTCTACGCTTTAATAAAGTTGGGTGTCCTTTAAGGATACCCAACTTTATTTCATAAACAACGCAGTCAACCGAATTTTACTGGCCTTTTTTGTACCTTTGCTGTATGGCAAGAGAAATTTTTGAAACAAAAAGAAAAGCATTAAAAATCAACCTGAATTCCGACATCTACGGCACCTTTGCCGAGATTGGCGCAGGACAGGAAGTGGCACGCAATTTTTTCGAAGCTGGAGCAGCCTCAGGAACTATTGCCAAATCCATCTCTGCCTACGATATGGCCTTCAGTGATGCCATTTACGGAGAAGAAGAGTCCGGCCGCTATGTGAGCCGTACCCGACTTACCAAAATGCTGAATCATGAATTCAACCTCCTGCAGGAAAGACTTCAAGGTGAAAAATATGAATCCAAAAAATTCTTCGCTTTCGCAGATACCGTTACTACGCTGAACTTCACCAAAACCAACGAGCCACACGGCTGGATTGGTATCCGATTCCAACATGAAGTAGACGGACCAACAAACGATATCATTATACACGTAAGACTACTGGATAGCGACTCTCGCTTACAATCTAAAGTATTGGGTATTCTAGGCGTAAACTTGATTTTCGCTGCCTACTACTACGCGGAGAATCCAAAAGTCATGATTGAATCCTTAGTGGACAACCTATCTGTTGGATCGGTAGAAATCGACTTGGTAAAAGTATCAGGCCCAGTTTTTGAAACTGCCAATGAGCGTTTATTGAACCTCTACTTAATTGCTAAAGGATTTGCCAAAGCTGCTATTTTCCGCCCTGATGGAAAAGCAGCGCAAATGAAAGACTACTTGTACAAGAAGAATATCATTATCCTTCGTACCAAATATCGTCAAAAATCAAATCCTAACTTTGACCTTTTCAACCTTGCCGTTGAGCAGTTTGTCAAAAATACGGGATCAGCACCTGAAGACACCGTCTTGCTGATTGAAGTATTGATGGGCAACGTATTGGAAGAAGATAGCAAAATCACGGATGAAGATTTAACTTATTTTGCGGAACGTGCAGAATACCTCTGCTCGACAGGAAACAACATTATCGTATCCAACTTCCGTAGAAATAACCATTTGGCCGAGTTTATCAAGAGCTTCAAACCACAACATGTCGGTATTGCAACCAACGTGTCCAACTTGAAGAACATCTTTAACTCCGACAACTACAATAAAGAAAAATATACACACGAATTGCTATCCTATATCTCAGGAATGTTTAGCAAAGATGTTAAGTTATATGCTTATCCATACCGTGATCGAAAAACAAATACCATCATCACTAGCAAGAACCTTCCAGTTTGTGGTCAAGCGAAGCCATTATTTGACTTTTTAATACAAAACCAATACATCGTAGATATTGAGAACTACGATGATGAGTTTGTAAAAACAGTATAAAAGAAAAGCGGGAATCTTTATAGATTCCCGCTTTTTTATAGCTAGTGTAGCCCTCGTCTACAAGTATTTCTTAAAAATAGAATACAAGATTTTCATATCTTCATCCGTTAGGTTCGCCGTGTTCGTATCCTTCTGAATGTAATGTATCTTAAACGCTTTAATTGCAGCATCCAATTGCTTCACATCATAACCAATAACGCGTAGCGCTAACTTCGGATCAAAACCTACCGGCGGAGTTTCTAAAACGTCATCATACCAAAAACCAAAACCTCTATCCGCTAATACTTTCCAAGGAAAGCGTGAAGGATCATTTTTACGCGTAGGCGCGTAGTCCATATGCCCAATGAAATTGGCTTGCGGAATCTTATAGGTATCCTTTAAGTATTGCAATAAAGAAACCAAAGCATTAACCTGCGCATCCGTCCATGGGTCGGTCGTACCGTTGTTGTCCAACTCAATACCAATAGAGGATGAATTTAAGTCTGTATCGTTCCCCCAACGACCAGCGCCAGCATGATGCCCACGGTATAAATCATTCACCATTTGTACAACTTTGCCATTACGACCTACCACATAATGAGAACTCACGCCCGCACGAGCACTATGAAATGTTTTAACCGTCTGCGCTAATGAATCCTGTGCCGTATGGTGAATCATTACGTAGTTAGGCTTACGAATACCAAAGTTAATCGAGGCAATCCATTCCTTATCTGCCGTAGCAACCTTCTCCAACTGTCCTTTTACCGGAGCTTCTTTATATTGCTGCGCAAACTCTCCAGCCTTCTGTTTATATACTTTTTCTGTAGCGGCATATTTACCACCACCACAGGCAGCAAGCAAGCTTATGCCTACTGCTGAAATCATAAAGCTTATTTTTTTCATCATAATTTTTTATCAAATGTACTCGCTTTATTGCGTATTCATGCATGTTTGCAAAAATATACAGCAAACAAATCTGTTACAAAAACTGTAAATAAGAACAAACGCTTTCCCCTAAAATAAGAAAAACTCCCTAGATATTCATCTGGGAGTTTTTCTTTATACCTAAAAGGAAGGATTAAGCTTCCGCGTATTCTTCGATAGAAGGACACGAACAAATTAATGTTCTATCTCCTTGCGAATCATTCACGCGACCTACTGAAGGCCAGAATTTCTTCGCTTTCACATAAGGAAGCGGGTATGCTGCCGTTTGACGACCGTAAGGTCTTGTCCACTCATCAGCCGTTACCACATCCGCCGTGTGCGGCGCATGCTTCAATACGTTATCTTTTTGATCAGCTTCACCAGCTTCAACCGCAGCAATCTCTTGACGGATAGCAATCATAGCATCACAGAAACGATCTAACTCTGCTTTAGACTCCGACTCTGTAGGCTCCACCATTAATGTTCCAGCAACAGGGAAAGAAACCGTTGGTGCGTGGAAACCATAATCCATCAAACGCTTAGCGATATCCGCTACTTCGATGCCTACAGCTTTGAAACCACGACAATCTAAAATCATCTCGTGTGCACAACGACCATTAGCACCTGCGTATAATACTGGGTAGTGGCTTTCTAAACGTGCTTTGATGTAGTTTGCATTTAAGATAGCTGTTTGCGTAGCACGCGTTAAGCCATCAGCACCCATCATTGCGATATATGCGTAAGAAATAGTTAAGATCGAAGCCGAACCAAATGGTGCTGCCGATACCGCAGAGATACCTTGCTCGCCAGATACCGCAACCACTTCATGGTTTGGTAAAAATGGAACTAAGTGTGCTGCAACACCGATAGGGCCCATACCAGGACCACCACCACCATGTGGAATACAGAAAGTCTTGTGTAAGTTCAAGTGACAAACGTCTGCGCCAATAAAGCCAGGGCTTGTTAAACCTACTTGTGCGTTCATATTCGCACCATCCATATATACTTGACCACCATGTGCGTGAATCACCTCACAAAGCTCAATAATAGATTCTTCAAATACACCGTGTGTCGAAGGATAAGTAACCATCAAAGAGTTCAAGTTTGCAGCATGTTCTGCAGCTCTCACTTTCAAATCGTCCATATCGATGTTACCATGCTCATCACATTTCACAACAACAACCTTTAAACCAGCCATCGATGCTGATGCAGGATTTGTTCCGTGTGCTGATGCAGGAATCAAACAGATATTACGGTGACCTTCGCCACGGCTTTCATGGTATGCACGAATAACCATCAAACCAGCATACTCACCCTGAGCACCTGAATTTGGTTGGAATGACATCTTCGCAAAACCGGTAATCTCCGACAACCAATCGTTTAACTCGTTGATTAAAGCCATGTAGCCCGATGTTTGATCAATCGGTGCAAAAGGGTGCAAACCACCAAAATGTGCCCATGTCAATGGAACCATCTCCGTTGTAGCATTCAATTTCATTGTACATGAACCCAAAGGAATCATTGAATGACATAAAGACAAATCTTTAGCCTCTAATGATTTTATATAACGCAACATTTCACTCTCAGAGCGATAGCTGTTAAAAATAGGGTGTGTCAAATAAGCTGACTGACGAATCAACGCTTCTGGAATAGAGCTCGCTGATAAGTCTTTAACCAATGCTTCTAAGTTCACATCGCTTAAATTTTTGCCTTTAACCTTAGCAAAAACCTTTACAATTGTTTCGATATCTTCGTATGAAGTTGTCTCGTCGATAGAAATACCAACAACATTATCACTATAGAAGAAATTCAATTCGTGGTTTAAAGCTTCACTTTTCAATCCACCAACTTCAGCACCCAATTGAATACGTAACGTATCGAAATATGTTTTATTCGTTTGCTCGTAACCCAACTCTTGAAGTGCTTTATCCAACAACTTCGTTAAATCATTGACACGGCTAGCGATATTTTTAATTCCTTCAGCACCGTGATAAACAGCGTAGAAAGAAGCCATAATAGCTAATAATGCTTGTGCTGTACAGATATTTGAGGCCGCTTTATCACGACGGATATGCTGCTCACGTGTCTGTAAAGCCATACGCAAAGCATAGTTTCCATTCGCATCCGAAGTAACCCCGATGATACGTCCTGGAATATTACGCTTGAATGCATCTTTAGTAGCAAAGAAAGCAGCGTGAGGACCACCAAAGCCCATTGGTACACCAAAGCGTTGCGAGTTACCGACAACAACGTCAGCTCCCCATTCGCCTGGAGGCGTCAATAAACTTAAAGATAATAAATCTGCAGCAGCACAAATCATAATGCCTTTATCAGCCGCAGCAGCTGTAAATGTACGGTAGTCTTCAACAGTACCATCAGCCGCAGGGTATTGGATAAATGCAGCAAACACATCTTCCGTAAGATTAGCCGTAGCTAAATCTGCTACACGAATTTGAACCCCGAAAGGAACAGCGCGTGTCTGCAATACATCAAGTGTTTGTGGGTAAATATTAGGTGTAACGAGGAACGTCTGCGCATCTTTGTTTTTACGCGCATTGTATAACATGAACATCGCCTCTGCTGCTGCCGTAGCCTCATCCAATAGCGATGCATTTACAATTTCTAATCCCGTCAAGTCCGAAACAGCCGTTTGGAAGTTCAACAACGCTTGTAGACGTCCTTGCGCAATTTCCGCTTGGTAAGGCGTGTATTGGGTATACCATCCTGGATTCTCCAAAACGTTACGTTGAATAACACCAGGAACCGTAACATCATAGTAACCTTGACCGATATACGATTTGAAAACCTTATTCTTACTCGCTACCTCTTGAACTTTAGCCAAGTAAGCTTTCTCGCTTAGGGCTGTAGGTAGGGTCATCGGTTTCTTTAATCGGATTTGGCTAGGAACAGTCTGTTCGATAAGTTCATCCAATGATTGTACTCCTAAAAAGGATAACATCTCTTGCGCTTCCGTGGAACGAGGTCCAGTGTGGCGATCTACAAATTTTTCTTGATAAAATACGTTACTCATTTTTACGCTTAACTTTTTGACCTGTATAGCCCTAACACCTCATTATTCGCCATTAGCGGCCACACGATTTTCATATACTTTTGAGAGCACAAAGATACGACTTTAAAAGTGAATAAATAACGAAAGAAAACATCCATTACCCTATAAAATCAAAAAGATGATAACATCGCCATGAACAGCCTTCAGCAAAAAGGAAAAACGTATTAGCAACCTAGATAAAAACAACAAAAATCAGACAATTTACCCGCACTAGAAAAACATCAGCAGCCAACAATTGTAACAAATAAGGTACTACTGATGACCGCTATTCACCCACAACCGCCCCTTCTCCTGACCCCACATATAATGTAAGCGACAGATTCATCTTAAATCGCCTGAAAATATGTAATTTTGCAGCTATGAATTCGGAAAGAAAAGTTAGAGTACGTTTTGCGCCAAGCCCTACGGGCGGCCTGCACCTAGGAGGTGTACGTACAGCCTTGTTTAATTACCTTTTTGCTCGACACCACAAAGGGGAGTTTATCCTAAGAATTGAAGATACTGACCAGACACGCTTTGTACCTGGAGCAGAAGAATATATTACGGAGTGTTTAGATTGGTGCGGATTAACGCCCGACGAAAGCCCCAACAAACCGGGCGCTTTTGGACCATACCGCCAAAGTGAACGTAAACCATCCTACCGGAAATTTGCCGAGCAGCTTATCGAGAATGATAACGCTTACTACGCTTTTGATACTGCCGAAGAATTGGACGCACAGCGTCAGCTTCACCCCAACTTCCGTTATTCGCATGAAAATAGAATGAGCTTACGCAATTCTTTAAGCCTATCGGCTGAAGAAACACAGCGTTTGTTAGCGGAAGGACACCCACACACCATTCGTATTAAAGTACCGGTGGATGAGACTATATCTTTTGAAGATATGATTCGTGCCCGTGTTTCCTTCGACTCCAACCTTGTAGATGATAAAGTTTTACTAAAAGCAGACGGCATGCCTACCTACCACTTAGCCGTGGTTGTAGACGACCATGCTATGGAAATATCCCACATCTTCCGTGGTGAAGAGTGGTTACCTTCGGCGCCTGTTCACATCTTGCTTTGGGAATATTTAGGATGGAAAGATGTGATGCCGAATTGGGCGCACTTACCATTGATTCTTAAACCTGATGGAAATGGTAAATTAAGTAAACGTGATGGTGACCGTTTGGGCTTCCCCGTATATGCAATGAACTGGACAGATCCAAAAACGACCGTTGAAACTAAAGGATTCCGCGAAATGGGCTTCTTGCCGGAGGCATTTGTCAACATGTTGGCTGTACTTGGTTGGAACGATGGTACAGAACAAGAATTGTTCACCATTGACGAGCTTATCGCGAAATTTAGTGCCGACCGTATCAGTAAAGCCGGTGAAAAATTCTATTTCTAAAAAGAAAAATGGTTCAACCATGAGTGGTATTAAAAAAATCGACCAGTCGGTAATTACTGAAAGTGTAAAAACTATCCTTACTCAACATAGCGTTTAAAATAAACACGACAACTACCTAAATGCAGTAATTGGGTTAGTTAAAGAAAGAATGACCTTCGTTGAAGACTTCTGGGAGCAAGCATCTTTCTTCTTCCAGCGCCCAACAACATTCGATGCTGATGCTGTAAAGCCGAAATGGAATAGCGACAAATCGCAATTCTTTACAGACTTAACGCAAGACTTCGAGCAGGTGGAAGAATGGACCGCAGCCGTATTAGAGCCTTTATTCAAGAATAAAATCGCTGAATCAGGCATGAAAGTAGGCGAGCTCATGATGCCTTTCCGTATCATGCTTGTCGGTGGAAAATTTGGCCCTGATGTTTTTCAAATAACAGCCCTTTTGGGTAAAGAAGAAGTATGCAGCCGCATCCACGATGCGCTTCCTCACTTCGAATAGCCTAAAAAAGCAGCAGCGCAACAAAGCACTGCTGCTTTTTTTTATCCATTAAACGCACCCTTTTAAAACCTAAATAAGCAAGGCTATTTTCTCTTAATTTAGTACCTTAGCTATCA
The DNA here is from genome assembly GCF_037572665.1 of Sphingobacterium sp. MYb382. Lineage (NCBI taxonomy): Bacteria > Pseudomonadati > Bacteroidota > Sphingobacteriia > Sphingobacteriales > Sphingobacteriaceae > Sphingobacterium > Sphingobacterium sp. MYb382. Next base: position 619,217 of record NZ_JBBGZT010000024.1, on the reverse strand, counting down.
TAAAACCTATAGATAGACATGAAAATAAAATTCATTTACCCTTTATTGTTAGTGTTGATTAGTGTGCTAAGCATTAATCTAGTCACAGCACAGCAAAAACAAAAATATCCTGAAGAAGCATTAGGCTGGAAACTTGGCGCACAGGCTTACACCTTCCGTCTTTTCACATTCGAGCAAGCCTTAAACAAAATTGATAGCTGCAACCTACGCTTCGTAGAAGCTTACTATGGTCAGCCTATTGGTGCTGGAAGTGAAGAGAAATTTGGCCCAGGATTATCGCCTGAAGGCCGTCAGTTAGTAAAAAAACTATTAAATGATAGAGGAATAACACTCTACGCCTTTGGAGTAGTCAATGGGAATAACGAAGCAGAATGGGAACGCCTATTCGCATTCGCTAAAGACATGGGTATTCAGGTTATAAACTGCGAGCCGCAAGAAGATCAGTTGGATATTGTTTCCGCACTATGTGATAAATATGATATCAAAGCGGGTTTACACAACCATCCTGAACCATCCATCTACTGGCAACCGGAAACCGTATTGAAAGCCCTAGAGGGACGCAGTAAGCGTATGGGGGCTACAGCAGATGTAGGCCACTGGATGCGCTCCGGATTGGACCCTGTGGAATGCTTGAAAAAACTAGACGGACGTATTATACACTTACATTTCAAAGACTTAAACGAATTTGGAACGAAAAAAGCACATGATGTTCACTGGGGAACAGGAAAACTTCCTTTAGAGGCTGTTATCAAAGAGTTGAAACGTCAAAAATTTAAAGGCATGCTTTCCGCAGAGTATGAGTACAACTGGGAAAACAATGCACCAGACGTTAAACAAAGCGTTAAAAACTTTCGCGCTATATTGCGTTAAGCAAAAGCGATAATCACGAAGAAAGGCTTGCTAAAGATGTACATCGAACACCACGACGACATCGCGTAGCAAGCCTTTCTTTTTCTTTATGGGCTAAGAATGCATAAAAAATAAGTACTTTGCAGGAAGATATGGTCAACAAAGAACACCTATACCAATATAACAATAAGCAACGCTGGAAACTGTTGCTCTTTCTTTTTGCGGCCTTCATAGCGGCAGCATCTCTACTATACACCAACTACTTAGTCAAAAACCTGTCGCGTTCAGAACGAACGAAAGCAGAAGTATGGGCGATGAGTACCAAGAGCATCATCAGCATGCCCGATGTAGACGATGAGTTCATCAGTTTTGTCTATGCCGTTCGTGACAGCCTATCCATCCCAGCAATTATCACTGATAGCGCGGGGAATATCATTTTTTGGCGTCAACTCGACAGTACAAAAACAAATATTCAAACACAAACAGACTCTGCTGTTACACACCTTGAGTATGATCCGGGTTACTTCCAAAAGCAATTGTCGCTCATGCAGCGCAATCACGCCCCTATCTACCTAAAGCTTGATACGGGTGGAACTTGGTTGGTATACTACCGAGATTCCGACGCTCTTCGCCAACTGCGCATATTCCCCTACTTACAATTGTCATTAATTGCGCTGTTCCTCATTATTGCCTATACCGTTTTTAATTCCATCAAAAAATCGGAACAAAACCAAGTATGGGTTGGTATGGCCAAAGAGGCAGCACACCAACTGGGCACCCCTATATCCTCGCTAATGGGCTGGTTAGAGCTGGTACGCATCAAATATGCGGCGCAAGACGATAGCATCCTCAACGAGATGGAGCGTGATGTGAACAGACTAGAGATTGTGGCCGATCGTTTTTCAAAAATAGGATCTACCCCTACCCTTACCAATCACCTCATCTATCCGGTGATTCTCGATTACATGAATTATTTCCGGATTCGCACCAGTGAAAAGATCCACTTTGAGCTTACCGGCGACAAAAACTTAGAGGCTAAATTAAACATACAGCTCTTCGACTGGATTATAGAAAATTTATTGAAAAACGCGGTAAATGCCATTGAGTCAGAGGGCAACATCAGCATTAATATTACCGACAACATTGCAAAAGAGGAAATTTTTATAGACATTAGTGACACAGGAAAAGGAATACCGAAGTCAAACTTTGAAACAATCTTCCAACCGGGCTTCACCACGCGCAAACGTGGATGGGGATTAGGCTTAAGCTTAACGAAGCGCATGGTGGATTACCATCAAGGACAAATATTCGTCAAAGAATCCGAAATAGGAAAAGGAACTACATTTAGAATCATACTTAAAAGCAACTTAAAATATGAACCCACTCAAGTCTGACGAATATCCAGCGATTTACAATCCTTATATTGAACAAGTTGTAGGCGAAGTGCTTGATGTACTCAACGAACAACTGGAATCATTTCCTGAATTTATAAAATCAATCCCCGATGATAAAGGTGCTTATACCTATGCGGAAGGAAAATGGACGATAAAGGAAGTGCTGTGCCACATCTTGGATACAGAACGCGTCATGGCCTATCGTGCATTACGCTTTTCTAGAAACGACATGACTGAGCTCGAAGCCTTTGAGCAAGACGAGTTTGTGCAAAATGCAAGACACAACGAGCGCAGCTTCGATAGTATTATACAAGAGTTTATCCACCTCAGAAAAGCCAATTTGCTTTTCTTCGAAAGCTTAAATGATAACGAACTGGAAAGAAAAGGAATGGCCTCCGGTCGACTTATTACGGTAAAGGCTTTTCTATATGTTATTGCAGGACACCTTACCCACCACAGAATCATTCTTAAAGAACGCTATTTAAACAATGAAAACGCAGTCAATCTGGTTTAGGGAATATTCCCTCACAGAAATCAACAGTATTTTCGCCCGATACATGACCGAATTCCTCTCCATCAAGGCGACGGAAATAACGGACAACACCATAGTGGCTAGCATGCCCGTAAATGAGCGTGTTTTTCAGCCTTTTAAAATTTTGCACGGAGGAGCATCTGTCGTCTTGGCGGAATCCATAGGCAGTGTAGCCTCCAACCTTATCGTAGACCCCGATAAACTGGTCGGTGTCGGCATGGAGATCAACGCCAACCACCTTAAGTCGGTTGCCGGAGGCACCGTTTATGCACATTGTACGGCCATACATATAGGCAAGAAAAGCCATGTGTGGGATATCCGTATAAAAAATGATCAGGACGAACTGATTTGCATATCGAGGCTCACCGTTGCCATAATAGATAAAAAATAATACAAACAATATAGGCTACCGTTTGTACTATAATAAAGAAACCCTTATAGCTAGGTTTCATGATACGGTTTAGATTTCGAAGAGACTATGCCCATCATAGTCTCTTCGCTATTGTAGATAATTCACTTCCAGCCTTTTTACTTTCAAAATATTTCAGTAGTCTTGTATAGGCAAACCGAATCCACTATCTACGCGCCTTAATTATGATTATTGAAAAACATCTTAGCATAATACCATGAATGTAACACCAACTGGGAGAACAGCATTCCGTCCTATGGCCATCTGCTGTGCCCTCTTCTTTATCCTAGGTTTTATCACTTGGGCTAATGGAACCTTAATTCCATTTTTAAAGATCGCTTGTAACCTAGAAACTGATCTACAAGCTATTTTAGTAACCTTCGCCTCCTACATTGCTTACTTCTTCTTAGCCCTACCTAGCTCTTGGATTTTAAAGAAAATAGGATTCCAAAATGGACTTGTCGTAAGCTTACTTATTTTAGGCTTGGGCTCTTTAATATTTATCCCAGCAGCTGATAGCAAAAGCTACGCCCTCTTCCTTACGGGTATTTTTATTCAAGGCTCAGGAATGGCTCTACTTCAAACAGCAGTAAACCCTTACTTAAGTATCATTGGCCCGATTGATAGTGCTGCACAGCGTATATCTATCGCTGGCTTCTTCAACAAATCGGCCGGTATCCTTGTTCCGATTATATTTGGAACCTTGTTTCTGAAAGATGCTGAAAAGGTAACCGCCAAATTAGAAGCGACAGTAGATATTGTAGAGAAAAATGCCATCCTCGATAAATTAATAACCCGTGTACACACGCCATACATCGCGCTAGCGGTTATCTTCGTGCTCTTCGCTATTTTCTTAAAATTCACCAAGCTGCCGCCAGTAGATGTAGATGCGGAAGAAGAAGTCGATGAATCGGCAGACAAGACTACTGTTCACAAGCAAAAAACATCCGTGTTCCAATTCCCTCACCTTTTCTTAGGTGCTTTAGCTATCTTTTTCTGCGTAGCGGTAGAAGTAATGGCGGGAGACATCATCGGAATATATGGCCGAGAACTGAATGTAGATCGTTTCTTTGTGACCTACGCGACCGCTTTTACATTAGCCTGTATGCTCGTTGGTTATATCGTTGGTATTATTGCCATCCCAAAATATGTATCTCAGCAGTTTGCCTTACGCGTATGTACTCTTGCAGGTATACTCTTCACCAGCTTATCGGTTTTCACAACTGGCACAACGTCGTTCATCTTTGTAGCCCTGTTGGGAATAGCCAACTCCTTAATGTGGCCAGCAATCTTCCCATTAGGAATTAAAGGATTGGGTAGATTCACCAAAACAGGATCCGCTATTATGATTATGGGTATCGCCGGTGGAGCCATCTGGCCATTAATTTATGGGTATTTAAAAGACTCTTTAAACATAGACTTCCAGCATGCCTTCCTATATGCGATGGTTCCTGCCTACTTATACATCCTTTTCTTCGCCGTAAAAGGGCATAAAGCAGGAAAATAGTACTATTAAAAAATATAACAAAAGAGCGTTTGTCCTACCGGTACAGGCGCTCTTTTGCGTATTGACGATATTTTTTACTTTATAGCGACCACTTTTTTCTAATAATCTCCCTATCTTTAAGTTGTTGAGGACTGGTCAACCAAGGTTTCACGATGTGCAAAGTTATGTTGCACGTTCAAACGAAGCATAACAACAAAAACTATATACAATGAAAAAAACACTTTTATCGCTTCTGATGACAGCAGGCTTATTGCTTTCGCTTTCTGAGGCAAATGCACAAGCTAAATTTCCGCAAGCAAGTAGCACGGCAAAAATCGAACAAACGGTTGGAATCCGTAGCATCCACCTAACTTACCAACGTCCAAACATCAACGCACGTACAATTTTCGGTGGTCTTGTTCCTTACGATCAAGTATGGAGAACAGGCGCTAACAACATTCCGTCGATTACCTTTGAAGAAGCGGTAACTATCGCTGGAAAAACAATTCCTGCTGGCACATACGGAATTTTCAGTATCCCTACGAAAGGCGACTGGACTATTATTTTCAGTAAAAACGAAAAACAATGGGGTTCATATCAGTACAAACAAGAGGAAGATTTTGTACGTTTCACAGCTAAAGCTCATAAAATAGCGGATAAAGTGGAGACTTTCACCATTGCTTTCGAAAATGTAACACCAAAAGGAACAGACTTAACAATTGCTTGGGAGAACACGAAAGTATCCTTCCATATTGCTGTAGATCAGTCTAAAGAAATCGTTGCATCTATCGAAGAAGCAATGAAAGGTGCAAAAAAACCATACTTCGCAGCAGCACAATACTTCTACACCAATGACCTTGACATTAAAAAGGCCGTAGAATGGGTTAATGAAGCGGATAAAGAAAATTCACAAGCAGCACACATTAAATACTGGAAAGCTAGAATTTTATTGAAAGCTGGCGATAAAGCTGGTGCTATCAAAGCAGCAACTGAAGGTGTAAACCTTGCTAAAGCAACAAATACAGAAGAATATGTGAAATTGAACACGCAGGTGATCAACGAAGCAAACAAAAAATAAGCTATATGCAACATGTAAAGGGTTCCAAATTGGAGCCCTTTATTATTTATATGCTTTTTAGCAAAGCATCATAAAGTATCTCTACCGGATGGTAAGCACGCTCTTGTACGCCATCTTTTATCTGATGACGACAGGAAGATCCCGAAGCAGCTACTAAGGCCTCCTTGGCCTTCGCACGAATTGTAGGAAAAAGAACAAGATTACCTATCTTTTGTGATAAGGCATAGTGCCTCTTTTCATAACCAAAAGACCCCGCCATACCACAGCAGCCCGAATTAATCGTTTTCACAACATAACCTTTTGGAATACCCAATACCTTCGCGACACCGCCCTGTAAGCCCCATGCCTTCTGCTGGCAATGCCCGTGCAGCAATATCTCTTTAGCATTATTTGTGAACTGACCCGACTGAATGCGACCAGCCTCCTGCTCCCGCAGTAGAAACTCCTCAATGGTTAAAGCATGCTTAGCCACCTGCTTCGCTTGATCCAGCAAGTCAAGCTCCACCAAATCAACATACTCATCCCTAAATGTCAGCACCGTCGATGGCTCTACAGCAACAAGAGGAATACCGGCTTCCAACAGTGGTGAAAAAACACGTACATTTTCCGTTGCTAATTTCTTCGCTTCACGCAAGAAACCTTTCGATATCAAGGCTCTGCCACTAAAGGCATGATTAACAGACAACACCTGATAACCAAGCTCCTCCAAGAGCATAATCGCCTTCTTACCAATCGCTACATCTTGATAATTCGTAAATTCATCAAAGAAGAAATAAACTTGCCCTTTCGGGCGATGTAGGACGGGTAGGCTACGCTGGGCAAACCATTGGCGTAGTGAAGTTCTTCCTATAGTGGGGATAGCGCGTTCGTCCGCAAATCCCAATACTTTTTTCAGCAATCTACTGCTCCACGACCAGGTAACCACAAGGTTGTAAAGTCGAGGAACATGAGCAGCCATTGCTGTCATTTGGTCTACATGGCCTACCATCCAGGTGGCCAAAGGCACCCCATTACTATCATGATAAGCCTGCAAGAAGTCGGCTTTCAGCTTGGCCATATCCACACTCGATGGGCATTCAGATTTACAAGCTTTACAGCTCAAACATAAATCCATCACCTCTTTAAGTTCGGGATGGTCAAACGGATTTTCCTTTGTCGAGGTCGTCAAAAGCTCACGCAACATATTAGCCCGTGCCCTTGTCGTATCTTTTTCCTCCTTGGTAGCCATATAAGAAGGGCACATCGTTCCGCCCGAAAGATGGGTCTTCCGGCAATCGCCAGAGCCATTGCACTGCTCGGCGTGTTGCAAAATATTTTGTCCCGCATAGCGAAATACACTAGGTATCGCTCGCTGTTCCTTCCCTGGCGTATAGCGCAAGGAGCTATTCATAGGTGCTGTATCAACGATCTTACCCGGATTGAAGATACCTAGCGGATCCCACGTTTTCTTGATACTTTGCAAAAGCCCATAATTACGCTCCCCTAGCATCAAGCTAATAAATTCACCACGCAGACGGCCATCACCATGTTCGCCACTCAGCGAACCGCGGTAACGCTTCACCAGGTGGGCAATTTCCGTAGCCACCAACCTAAACTGCTCGTTACCTTCTTTTGTCTTTAAGTTAAGGATAGGGCGTAAATGGAGCTCACCAGTTGCAGCATGCGCATAATGCACGGAATAGAGATTATGCTTGGCCAATGTAGCGTTAAACTCAGCAATATAAGCAGGCAAATCGGCCACATCAACCGCTGTATCTTCGATAACAGCCACCGGCTTATTATCTCCAGGCGTATTGCTCAACAAGCCTAAACCCGCTTTACGCAAATCCCAAACTCTTTTTTTATCAGGACCCAAAATTAGTGGGAAAGCATAGCCCAGACCAGCATGACGCATCTCGGCCTCCACAGCCATCACTTTAGCACGGATAGCCGTTTCATCGGCTCCGTCATATTCAACAACCAAAATAGCGGCAGGATCACCTTCGACAAAAAAGTTATTCTGCGCCTGCTGCATATTATTTTTGGTGCATTCCAAGATATAATGATCCATCAGCTCGGCCACAAGTGGCTGATGCTTTAAGGCAATCAGATTAGCTTGTAGCGCATCATCTAACGTATCGAAATGTATACATAGCAGGCCCGAAGGTTGGATAGGAAGGTCTACGAGCGCTAGTTTAATGGAAGTAATAAAGGCTAAGGTGCCTTCCGAGCCACAAATAAGCTTGCAGAAATTAAAAGGAGCTGCGCCCGCCGTAAAAGGATCACTCTCAAGCAACAAGTCGATTGCATAGCCTGTATTTCGACGTTCAATGCTTGGTTTTGGAAACTCAGCACGAATCTCTTCTTGATTGCCATAGTCACTCAGCAAGCTGCGAATATGCTTGTAAAGCTGCCCTTCCAAGTCCGTTTGTTCACACTTCGCACAAAAAGCGTCAAAATCCAAGGCCTTAAAAGTAACCAATGAACCGTCACTTAAAATAGCCTCGACTTCTAAACAATGCTCCCGTGTGCTTTTATAAATTAAGGAATTGGAACCACAAGAATTATTGCCTACCATTCCGCCAATCATAGCACGGTTGGCAGTAGATGTCTCCGGACCGAAGAAGAAACCATGAGGCCTCAAATATTGATTCAACTCATCACGAATAACCCCCGGCTGCACCTGTACCCACCGTTCCTCCTTATCAAGGCTAATAATATCCGTAAAATAACGCGATATATCCACCACGATTCCGCCCCCGACGACTTGACCAGCAAGGGAAGTACCTGCGGCACGCGGAATCAAGGAAAGTCGCTGCTCGGTAGCAAAGCTAATCAACGTTTGTAGGTCACCCACGGTGCGCGGGATAGCTACCGCTATCGGCATCTCCCGATAGGCAGAAGCATCTGTCGCATACAAGATGCGCATCTGCTTATCCCAATATAAGTCGCCCGCTAGTGACGTTGCAAGCTGTTGAAAAAGCCTTTCCCTCTCCATCTTTTCGTATTATTTCGCCTCTCCTGTAATTTGAGTTGTATAGGTACTTTCAAATATCTTATCCGCATTATTCGCTTCAAATCCCTCTCTACGGTGTTCCGGACGGATATCCGCCTTCGGTAAATCAGCAAATTTAGGTAATACCCCACGCTCTGCAAATTCGACATAACTCCCCGCGATGGGCAACATTTTCCCGTCGGCAAAAGTAGCATCATACAAGGCCGACACGGTACTACTTTGACGTAGCAAACCATCCGCACTCGTTTTAATTTTTCCACCGGAGCTATTAAGTTTGATGCCTATGCTTTCTAAAAAGGCATTAAAGGCCTCTAGCGTATTGTAGCCTTCGGGTAAGGCATGAATACTAATTGTATAATGATTGAGGTAATAGCGGTTGTAAATCGCCCAAGCGGCATATTCACTCTCGGCAAGTAAAGTTGTATACTCTTCCGAGGTCGGCAATGCCCATAAAGGCTTCTGCAAAAAATTCGCCACCTTTTGTCCATTTTGCAAGTCTAGTGTATCAACAGGGTCGACAACAATCGCATCGGTATACCGGTGGATTATGGCTTGCACCGCTGGACTTAATGCCTCGATAATTAATTCAGACACAAAAATACGTGGGTAATCCGGATTCGCTGGTGCATACCAATACGCATTTAGCTTCTTCTCTTCAAAGTAGAAGTAATCCTTGCGTGTATAACCATAGGCCAAGAAAATCTTTTCAAAGGAGGCAATTCCAAGATGAGGAACACCTAAAGTACGAAAGGCGATATGATCATTGACAATATCAGCTTGCTCCTGAATGATAGCTTTAGCCAATAAGCTGTTTGTAATTTTTGACACATCAGTCACATGTTGGCGATAATGTGCAAACAAATCATTTAAGACAAAGTCTAAAGGTTCTTGCTCTTCAAAATGCATAGCCGAAAAATTTGAGGTTTACAATGCATTAAATCTAAGCATTCATTCGAATAATAAAAAGAATTTATAAACAATATTCGACACGAAAGCATAAATATCGAATTAAATACGAAAAGCGCTACAAGTCTTCTTTCAATATTTTCTCTAATTCTTCGGGTGTCAGGTTCATGTTTACATTACCATCTTTGGCAAGCGAAATTTGTCCTGTTTCTTCCGATACAATAACCGCAATGGCTTCCGACACTTCCGTCACACCAATAGCGGCACGATGTCTCAATCCAAATTGAGGGGGTAAATCTTCACTATCTGACAAGGGCAATACGCTGCTCGCCGTCATAATGCGGAAGTCAACAATAACAACCGCCCCATCATGAAGCGGACTATTCTTAAAAAAAATGGATTCTAACAAGCGTTTGGACACAGGCGCATCAATATACTCCCCACTCGATTGATAATATTCTTCATCAAAGTAACGAGAGAATACCAACAAAGCCCCTGTACGCGATTTAGACATGCTACGGCAGGCTTCAATGATTGGTTTTATCTGCTCGGCATGATCAACCTGACTCGTGCGCTTATTCCCGAGGAAAGACCATAAGAATTTCTTCCTCCGCAAGGAGATATTTTTTCCGATATGAATCAAAAAGCGTCTTATCTCCTGCTGGAACACGACGATTAAAGCGATAGACCCGACAGAAATAAAACCACCAAATATCTCCGTCAGCAGGCGCATCTCCATTTGCTTCACGACAAGATATACGCCGTAAAACAAGAGTAATCCTACGAGAATATTAACCGCGATGGTTCCCTTTATCAAACTATAGATATAATAGATGATAATGGCTACCAGTAGAATATCAATGATATCCAACAACCGGAAGCTACTTAGTATGTTTAAATCAAATCCCCCCATGTATAAGATGCAATTTAAGAAAATTATAACAAGATTTTTTGTTTATGCTTTAATCCTATTCCACGAATTTAATTGAGGCCTATATTTTCAAGGTAAGCCACAGCCCTTAAAAATAATTTAAATACGCTTTTGCGCCCCTGAACTAGGTAGAAATAGATACATTTGTAAGACTAAATCATGTGTGACTATGACTAAACTATCCGTTAATATCAACAAAATTGCTACGCTACGCAATTCTCGTGGTGGCAATACGCCGAATGTATTAGCCGCAGCCCTAGCCTGTGAGCGCTTTGGTGCTGAAGGAATCACGGTACACCCACGTCCTGATGAGCGCCATATTCGCTATCAAGATGTGTATGACCTCAAAGCAGAGATCACTACAGAATTCAATATTGAAGGAAACTGTCAAGAACAGAAATTTATTGACTTGGTATTAGCCAACAATCCAACGCAAGTTACGCTAGTGCCTGATGCTCTTGGTCAAATAACGTCAAACCACGGTTGGGACACCATCAAAAATAGAGACTACCTAAAAGATATGGTGAAGCTTTTCAAAGATAAAGGTATCCGTGTATCGATCTTTGTAGACCCTGATGTTGACATGGTAGAAGCGGCCGCAGAAACAGGAACCGACCGTATAGAGCTCTATACAGAAGCCTATGCTGAAGGATTCGGCTTTGATTCGGCGGCAGCCGTTGCCCCTTATTTTCATGCCGCCAAGAAAGCACAAGAAGTAGGCCTAGGCCTCAATGCAGGTCACGACTTAGACCTCAATAATTTAAAATATTTCAATGAGCATATCCCAGGATTACTGGAAGTAAGTATTGGTCATGCCCTAATATCGGATGCCCTATACCTAGGCTTAGAGGAAACCATTAAACGTTACCTCGCTAGTTTAAAAGCATAAAAAAAGGAGAGCTAAGCTCTCCTTTTTTTATTTAATACCTTTAAATATTCTACTCCAACGAATCTTCGATAAGAAAGATCCTTGTTCATCGTAACTCATCCATGTAAATAAAGCTTTACCTACAATGTGGTCTTCAGGCACAAAGCCCCAACCACGAGAGTCTAACGAATTATGGCGGTTATCACCCATCATCCAGTAGTAGTTTTGCTTGAACGTGTAGCTTGTAGCCTTTTGATCGTTCACATAATAACCATCTGCTTTTTTCTCAAACTTATTACCCTCATAATCACGAATAGCACGCGCATATAAAGGCACACTCATCGAGTCTAAAGGAACAGTCCATCCTTTAGCAGGAATAGTAATCGGACCGAAGTTATCAAAGTTCCATAAGTATTTAGAGCTATGTGGATAGGTATCACCTAAAATGGTACTCTTATCTAAAATTCCAATCACGACAGATTTAACATTACCCCAGCTTTTTACTATCGCAGCCTCATCCTCCGTCATATAAACACGGAAGGTATTCGGCTGATTTACGGCCGAATATTCTAGTCGTAAGTCATCCATCTTCTGCTTATTCAACCCTGAATCATCCGTATACACGTAATAATCCATCTGCATCTCTGCAGGCACAACAGCTGGCTTACCATTTATCACAAGTTTAGCCTCGTGCATCTCCACGACGTCACCCGGCAAACCTACACAACGTTTGATATAATTCTCACGCTTATCAATTGGACGTGTAATAATGGTAAACTGATTGTGAATTGCTTCTTTACCCATGTAACGAACCATATCAGCATAAGTCTGATCTGGATATTCCAAGATTACCGTATCTCCCGCAGGGTAGTTGAAAACAACCACATCATTACGTTCTATTTTCTGGAAACCTGGCAAACGTTTGTAAGGAAGCTCAATAAGCTCTGAATATGCTTTACCACCCGTTATCGGCATGGTATGGTGCGCAAAAGGAAATGCTAATGGCGTCATCGGAATACGTGGGCCATAGTTTAATTTACTGACGAACAAGAAATCGCCAATAAGTAAAGTACGCTCCATCGATCCCGTAGGAATCATGTACGCTTCAATTAAGAAACCACGAATCAGTGTTGCAGCAACTGTAGCGAATACAATGGCATCTGCCCACTCGCGAACGACGGTCTTCTTATATGGATATTTCTTCTTAAACTCTTCTGTATTTGACTGACCTAAGTATTTCACCTTAGGATCGCGACCCCAGATAGGCAATACAATAAATGGACAGATAACAGCCGCTGCCGTCTCCCAAAATCTGCGTTTGCCGAAGCTCTTTAAAAGATCAAAATACAAACCGTAGAAGATGAATATATTCACAATAGGCACTAACAAAAGTAATACCCACCATGCTGGACGACCCGTCAATTGCGTCATCACGTATTCACGATAAAAAGGAATAATAGCTTCCCATCCTTGTTTTCCGGCCTTCTTAAACAGTAGCCATAAACCATAGATAAAGAATATCGTAAACAGTGCAAAAATTATATACCACATAGTATAAATCAAATTATATTTTTATAAGCCTCCCGCTCAGTATTCCGCTGCGCGGGATATATTTTAACGGCTTCGCTTACGCTTGATTAAAATCAAACATATCCGTCACCTGATAAAAACCTTTTTTACCAAATAGCCACTCGGCCGCAACAACCGCGCCAAGGGCAAAGCCTGCTCTATTATGTGCAGTATGCTTAAACTCGATTTGATCAACCTCCGAGCTGTACACCACCGTATGCGTACCCGGAACCTCCTCGATGCGTAGACTCTCGATTAATAACTCATCGGCTTTTGGAATAACTTCGTCTCCCTCACCTACCAAATCATTAACCCATGTTTTCTTATGGTCAACGCCATTTAAGATACCTTCCGCAATGGTAATAGCCGTTCCACTAGGGGAATCCAACTTATGCACATGGTGAATCTCTTCAACCTGCACATCGTACTGCTTATACGGGTTAATCGCTTTCGCCAATAACTTATTGATATGGAAGAAAATATTCACGCCAATACTAAAGTTTGAACCAAACAATAGCGATTGATTTGTATCGATACAGATGCTCTCTACTTCATCCAAATGCTCATACCAACCTGTGGTACCGACTACAATCGGCAGATTAGCTTCAAAACAAAGGCTGATATTTGCCAACGCGGCAGCGGGTTCGGAAAAGTCTATCGCTACATCTGCTCCTTCTAAATCTTCGGGAGCTAAGGATTCACGGTTATCTTTATCGACAATAAGGGCAATTTCATGTCCTCTTTTAATGGCCAACTGTTCTATTTGTTGGCCCATTTTGCCGTATCCTAACAATACTATTTTCATATAAATATTAGGTTTTCTAGTTTAGGTTCATTGTAAGTTTTAAGCCTGGAGCAACAGCAGCGCCTTGAAAAGACATGCTACCTGTGCCACCAACAACAGGCATTAAAGTTGGTGATAATTTCATCGTCATATCGCGACCGATATTCCAGCGGTTTTTAAGCATCGAGTCCGTATAGGCCTCAATAACGTTAATTCCCCACCAACCGATGGTCAATAAAACGGTAAGATCACGATTACGACGTGCGTAATCTTTCTGATTAATCAAACCGCTTTCTGTCCAGTTTTTTAAATCGGCATCATCCGACGGTACACCAGGATTCGATATACGAAAATCAAGCTCATTCAAGAACTTCTTATAATACCACTGCCAGTAATCAATAATCAAATACGAAGCGGTAAATCCACCGTAAATAACCGGTACTTTGATCCACCACAGCCCTTTATTGGTATACTGACCCCAGCCCGGCACCATCAACGAACGACGCCACGCCACGCGCGACAGATGTTCGATTTCTAATCGAGCGGAATCTTTCTTAATTCCATTATAATAGTACTTTTCGCGCTCCTGCTCCGCATGTATACGGGCTTTTTTTTCTTTACGCGTTTCCTTCTTCACGGTGTCTTGTGCAACTTTATCCTTCGCCAACAAAGAGTCGGCGACGACTTTCTTACTCAAGCTATCAACAGAAACAGGCTTTGTTTCTTGTGCTACCGCTGCAAAGAACAGAAACAAATAAAAAAAAACGCTGACAATATATCGCATTACCAATCTAATAATTCCAAAATACGGCTCAAATCATCCTCACTATCAAATGGAATTTCAATAGCTCCTTTACCACGTGCATTTTTTAAGTTCAATCGCACACGTGTTGAAAAACGAGAAGCTAAATCATCTTCAATTTTTTGATATTGAAAATCAAGTTGCTTTCCTACCTCATGCTTCTTAGGCTTAGACTGCTGTTGGATATTTCTAACCAAAATCTCCGTCATACGTACGGATAAGCCTTTATCTAAGATCTCTTGATATACAAACAACTGTTTATCAACCTCGCCAACATTAATCAAAGCACGCGCATGGCCCATAGAAACCTGTCCATCGCGAATACCTGCCTGAATAACTGGCGGAAGCTTCAACAAGCGCAGGTAGTTAGTCACCGTAGAACGGTTCTTACTGACACGCTCGCCCAATTCCTCTTGTTTCAAGTTACACTCCTCAATCATGCGATGAAAACTTAAGGCAACCTCAATGGCGTTTAAGTTCTCCCGTTGAATATTCTCAATCAAGGCCATTTCCAACATCTGTTGGTCATTGGCAGTACGCACGTAAGCAGGAATTTCATCGATACCAGCCAACTTGGAAGCACGTAAACGACGCTCCCCACTAATCAGCTGATACTCATCTTTGCCAACCTGTCTAACGGTGATTGGCTGAATCAACCCTTGTACCTTGATGGAATCTGCTAACTCGATTAAAGCTTGCTCATCGAAATCTGTACGTGGCTGAAACGGATTTACCGCAACCTGATCAATGCGTATAAAATTGATGCTTCCAGCAGCAGATACTACTGTATCTTTAGCGCCACCTTGTGGAGCAACAAGGTTTCCTCTAGAAACCTCAATATCTTCACTCTGCAATAATGCACCCAGTCCTTTTCCTAACCCGGTCTTTCTTTGTAATGCCATACTATACTGTTGCTGTTTGCGTTTCTTCCATCACTAAACCATTCTTTTGAAGGATCTCGCGTGCCAAGTTCAAATAATTGATAGCTCCTTTACACGAAGCATCGTGCATAATGACAGAGATACCGAAACTTGGTGCTTCACTCAAACGCGTGTTACGTTGAATAATTGTATCGAATACAAGTTCACTGAAATGCGTACGTACCTCTTCAACAACTTGATTTGATAGACGTAAACGCACATCATACATCGTCAATAAAATACCCTCGATTTCTAAGCTTGTATTTAAGCGTGTCTGAACAATCTTAATTGTATTCAACAATTTACCTAATCCTTCCAATGCGAAATACTCACATTGAACCGGGATAATAACGGAATCAGATGCCGTCAAGGCATTAATCGTAATCAATCCTAAAGATGGCGAACAGTCGATGATGATAAAATCATAATCATCCTTAATCTGCTCGAGCATTTTCATCATTTTATATTCACGTTCGTGCATATTGATCATCTCGATCTCGGCACCAACTAAGTCAATATGTGCTGGAAGTAAGTAAAGATTGGGCGTATCAGTTGCTTGTATCGCATCATGCGGATCCAAATCGTTCACCAAGCACTCATAGACGCTAGCCTTGATGACGCGTGGGTCGAAACCAATACCTGACGTGGAATTTGCCTGTGGATCTGCATCCACTAACAATGTCTTGTGTTCCAAGACTGCTAAACTAGCTGCAAGATTGATGGAAGTCGTCGTTTTACCTACACCACCTTTTTGATTAGCAATTGCTATAATTTTTCCCATGAGATTGAAATCCTTTAGTAATCTAAACACCAATGGCCTAGCATCCTTTCAAAATTAATTTAAATAAACATGCTTTGTTGCATAGAAATGCTTAAATCATGTTAAAATTAGTACTTTTGACCCGCACGCTTACCCGTAGGCTAAGGGTGCTAAGATACAAAAAATAGAACAATCACTTTATATTGATTTTAGGCTTTTTCCTAACAGGTAATCAACATGAATCTAATCATCGCAGGAACAAACAGAGAACAGAGCAATTCACTAAAAGTAGCACAATATTATCAGAAACATTTAGCGAAAAAAGGAGAATCCTGGCAACTATTATCATTGACAGACCTGCCTGCGGACATCAGTATTTCAAACCTTTACGGAAAGAAGAGCCCTGCTTTTGCGGGCATACAAGATATCGTGTCGGCAAGCACGAAGCTGGTCTTCATTATCCCGGAGTATAACGGTAGCTTTCCTGGTATTTTAAAAACATTTATTGATGCTTGCGCATACCCGATGTCGTTCCATCACAAAAAAGTTGCACTGGTAGGCATCTCCACAGGGCGCCACGGAAATATCCGCGGATTGGACCACTTCACAGGTGTATGCAACTACCTTCGCATGCATGTATTACCGCTTAAGGTATACCTCCCACAAATTCAACATAGCATTGATCTGCAAGGAGACTTTCATGAGCCGGGAAGCATACGTTGTATTCAAGAGCAGATTGAGGAAATCAACCTATTCTAAAGAAATACAAAAAGCATTAGATTGTACCCTTAACGATGCTCTCTAATAGCTCATCCAAGTTAAAGCGGAATTGCGCTTGTTCACTTTTGCTAAACGGTAGGTTTTCTTTTTCCTGATCGTAGTAGAACATCCGCCAGTCGCCATCGTGGTATTCTAAAGCGGATAGATTTTCCACCCAATCGCCAGAATTCATATACACGCAGCTTCCTTTTTTATTTTCTACCCGTCGAATCTGTGGCTGATGAATATGTCCACAAATCACGTAGTCATACTTATTCTCAATCGCTAGATGAGAAGCAGTATCTTCAAAATCAGTGATAAACTTAACCGCCTCTTTCACGGAGTTTTTAATACGCTTGGAAAGCGAATATTTTTCTTTACCGAACTTCAACAAAGCCCAGTTCACAACATTGTTAAGCTGAATCAAACGATCATAACCCCAGCCTCCCAACTTCGCCAACCACTTGGCATGCTGTACGGAAGCATCGAACACATCGCCATGGAAAATCCAAGTACGCTTGCCTTTTAAATTCAGCAGCAATCTATTCGTTAAGGTGATCTGTCCCAGCTGCATCTTCCCAAACTTACGCAACATCTCATCATGGTTGCCCGTAATGTAGACCACTTCACAGCCTTGATAAGCTAAGTCTAAAATGTATTTTAGAACGCGTAAGTGCGACTCTGGAAAATAACTTTTCCGAAACTGCCAAATATCGACGATGTCTCCATTTAGCACAAGCATCTTAGGCTTTATCGAAGAAAGATATTGCAACAACTCTTCCGCCCGACAACCGTAAGTACCTAGATGTACATCAGAAATAACAACAAGTTCAACTGCTCTCTTCATAATCGTTTTTTCAAAATAAGCAGAATAGTATGAATTCAGTATTTCGTATAAATTAAATAATCATTATATCTTAAAAAAGAAAACAACAGCCTCATTCAGAATAATATTCGTAAAATTTGACCTACTCAAGAATGTTACCTATCTTTAAGTACCCTTTATAGATTGATTATGTTGAAAATTCAAGTGAAAAATGAAACAGGCCGATTACGCGCTGTTATCCTTGGCATCGCCAATGAGAATGGCCCTGTGCCTACGATAGCCGATGCTTACGACCCTAAGTCGGCCGAACATATAAAAGCAGGAACTTATCCCGCGGAATCCGATATGGTTTTTGAGATGACAGCCTTTCAGCAATTACTAGAGCGCTACGGGGTAACGGTCTATCGGCCAAAAATCATCCCCAACCTAAATCAAATCTTTACGCGTGATATAGGCTTCGTCATTGACGACACCTTCGTAAAAGCAAACATCCTACCCGATAGGGCCGAAGAGTGGGAAGCTATAGCCTTTCTCACCCAGCAGATAGATCCTTCAAAATTCATAGAAGCACCGCCCGAGGTACATATGGAGGGAGGCGACGTCCTGCTATGGAACGACTACATCTTTGTTGGCACCTACCATGGTGCTGACTACGCTAATATCAACACGGCACGAACCAACCAAAAAGGAGTTGACTTCCTCACCGAATCGTTCCCTAAAAAGAAAGTTAAAGCGTTCGAACTCATTAAGTCTATGACCGATGCTCGAGCAAATGCATTACACTTAGATTGCTGCTTTCAGCCGGTAGGCACTGATAAAGCAATTATCTATCCTGGAGGATTTAAGCACCGAGAAGATTACCAATACCTCGAAGACCTATTTGGTAAAGAAAACCTATTTGTAATTGATGCCGACGAGATGTACGCTATGTTCAGCAATGTATTCTCCATCAGCGACAACATCGTTGTATCCGAAAAAAGATTTGACAGACTCAATCATTGGCTACGCGAAAAAGGATTCCGAGTGGAGGAAATACCTTACCATGAAATTGGTAAACAGGAAGGTCTTTTACGCTGCTCTACCCTCCCACTATTCCGAGACTAAATTGCTAATGTATGCAACAAACGACAGACACCCTGCTACTGGTACGTCCATTTTCTTTTCGGAAAAATGAGCAAACGGCTGTAAATAATTATTTTCAATCGGATTTACCTAGCGACACCGCCAATGCGGATGCACAAGCAGAATTTGATGGCTTTGTAAGCAAACTGCAATCGGCAAAAATAAACACCATCATCCTCCAAGACAGTGGACAATGGGACACCCCGGACAGCATTTTCCCTAACAACTGCCTATCGACACATCAAGGAATAGCCGTCCTCTACCCCATGTTTGCCGAAAATAGACGATTAGAGCGCAACATAGATTACGTAGACCACCTCCAGAAGCGTGGCTACAAGATCACTGAAGTGGTTGACTATACACCGGAAGAAAGTGCGCATCTTTTCTTGGAGGGAACAGGCTGCCTTATCTTAGACCGCATCAACAAGATTGCCTACTGCTCCCTATCCGAGCGTGCGCATGAAGAAGTAATATCACGTTTTTGTAAGGATCTCAACTATCAACCCTGCATTTTCGAAGCCAAACAAAGTGTGGCAGGAGAGCGAAAAGCTATTTACCATACCAACGTTATGCTATCTGTCGGGCAGTATTTTGCCGTCATTTGCCTAGACAGCATTGATGATGTGGCACAACGTGAAAAGGTGCTGGCACAACTCCATCACAGCAAAAAAACAGTTATCATAATTAGTGAAGCACAGATGCATGCATTTGCGGCCAATATATTAGAGGTAAAATCTACCGAAGGGAATCCATTCATCATCATGAGCAGCACGGCCTATCATAGCTTTGACAACAGCCAACGGGAGGCCTTAGCCCAATTTGGTGCGCTCATCCACACCCCATTAAACACGATAGAAACAGGAGGTGGCGGCAGCGCACGCTGCATGGTGGCCGAGATTTTCTAGGTTAAAAAAGCATGCTGGAAGCATACTTAACGCAATATAAAAGGAGCCACTTTACAAAGCGGCTCCTTTTTCTATGCTACACGTACAGTTTGCCTAATGGCGAACCATTCGTTGATTAATATTCAATTGGGAAATTAAATTCCACCGTACCATTTTCTGATACCCCAGTTACGCGGACAATATTACGTTTGGAGTTCGCTAAAGCAGATTCTACATCATCCACACTATTCACAGCCTTACCGTTTACTTGCGTAATCACTAAGCCTTTTTCTACTCCGAAATACTCAAACATACCACCTCTACGTACTTGCGTTACCACAACACCTGAGTTAACACCAAATTTTTTCTTCTGTGCGTCCGAAGCTGGCGTGAAGCTGGCGCCTAATTTATTGAAGATCTCGGTAGCACTTTTACTGCTTCCCTCTTCATCAGATGCCTTTTTAGTATCTTGAGGACGTAAAGTCAATGTTGTTTCACGCTCTTTACCATCCCGCTTGAATGTAATTTTAACTTTGTCGCCAGGGCGAAGACGCGCAACACGTTCTTGCAAATCAGATGATGAATAGATCACATTACCTTCGACTTTCGTCAACACATCACCTTTTTTGATACCCGCATTTGCTGCCGCTCCATCTTTAACTACGTCTTGAACGAACAAACCGCTGACGTCCTCAATTTTGTACTCTTTACGAACAGCCTCGTTAATTTCATTGAACGTTACGCCAATATAACCACGCTGAACAGCACCAAACTCCTTGAAGTCATCCATGATTTTCTTAACCAAATCTACTGGTATCGCAAATCCATAACCTGCATAAACTCCCGTAGGCGAAGCAATAGCTGCATTAATACCTATCAGCTCACCTCTTGTGTTCACCAAAGCGCCACCGCTATTTCCTTTATTAATTACGGCATCCGTTTGAATAAAAGATTCAATTGCTGTATTCACCATAGGCTCATTACGCTGTCCATAAGGTGAACGCTGATTTTGTTCACCTAAGATTCCGATTTGTCGACCTTTGGCACTAACAATACCTGCTGTCACGGTAGACTGCAAACTTAATGGATAACCAACAGCCAATACCCACTCTCCAATCTGCACATTATCTGAATTACCAAAGCGCACAAATGGCAAACCTGTTCCACTAACCTTCAATAAAGCTAAGTCAAAATCAGGATCACGACCAATTACTTTTGCTTGGAACGTACGTTTGTCTGTCAACTGCACCTCAATCTTATCAGCATCTTCCACGACGTGGTTATTTGTTACAATGTAACCATCTTGCGAAATCAATACGCCAGAGCCCGAAGCCTCTGCCTGCCTAGGCTGACCACCACCACGCTGTTGAGGCATGCCGAAAAACTCTTCAAACATATCAAACGGAGAACCGCCGCCACCGCCGCCACGACCAGAACTCTTGGCCGTCATGGTTACTTTAATATGAACGACGCCTGGAGAGACGGCCGCAGCCGCTTGTGTAAAGTCTGGATTGCCCGCAGAAGAGACTAAATCTGCTCCCGTGCTGCTTGCTCCTGGATTTTTTGCATAGAACACTTTTTGTTGTTCTTCGAACGACATATTGTTCATTTGCTTGCTCTCAAAAACCTTATATCCTCCTATAGCAACAGCTCCACCGACGAAAGCTGTCAATAAACTTATTCCTATTTTCTTCATAATCTATTTACTCTAATTATCTTTAACCATTCTTATTGTATGGCTTATTCAAATGTAATACCATTAGGAATGGCACGACAAGTTTTGTCAGTTAAAAAATGTTAACACAGAGCTTCTAAAGAGCTATTTAACAAGATTTAACGTATAGACAGCGCTTTGTAACAAGAATATTAATTTTAAACGTAATTTTCAAACCAATGTCTACAAAAATTAGATTTTCGAAATACCAAGGTGCGGGCAACGACTTTATTTTAATAGACAACAGAATGTCTACTTTTGAGCGCGCAAACACCGACCTTATAGAGAAACTCTGTGATCGCAAATTTGGAATAGGTGCAGACGGATTGATGCTCCTTCAATATACGGAAAATTTCGATTTCGAAATGGTTTATTACAATGCGGATGGACGTCCAAGCACCATGTGTGGCAATGGCGGACGTTGTATTGTTGCTTTCGCCAAAGACTTAGGCATTGTAGATAAAGAAACTGCCTTTTTGGCTGTAGACGGACCACATCATGCCTTCATCCAAGACAATCAAGTCGACTTAGGCATGATTGACGTAGACACTGTTAGCCGTGATGAAGATGCCTACGTACTCAACACAGGGTCGCCACACTACGTTAAAACGGTAAGCAAGCTACAAAACCTTGATGTATATACCGAAGGTTATACCATACGCAACAATGACACCTATGGCAAGGAAGGTATCAATGTAAACTTCGTGGAGAAAGAAAATGATGGTTACTTTGTGCGCACTTTCGAGCGTGGCGTAGAAGATGAAACCTTAGCATGTGGCACCGGGGCAACAGCAGTAGCCATGGCTATGGCTATAGCGGAAGGAAAAGAAGGCGAGATAGAAATACCAATTCGCGTGTTGGGAGGTCAGCTTTACATTGCCTTCAACCGCCAAGGGCTTCATTTTACGAACGTTAGACTTAAAGGACCTGCTGATTTCGTCTTTCAAGGAGAAATCTAGAGAAAAGATAGACAAACCCATTAAAACAGGCTTTTTATTCCTAAAAAGCCTGTTTTTAACCAAACTATTCTGTATATTGCATCCTTTTTTAGGGATGTAATGCAAGAAGTGAACAGTAAACTACCTTTTAAATTAGTGTACTCCTTAGGGGAACACCCTTATTTAGGTTACTTAATTGAACCTCATATTGTACAGCTGAATCCCAACGGATCTTACTCCCTCACCTACAAACGTATATTTACCAATACCATTGGCGACTTTGCTCCCGCACTAGACGAAGTAGATTATCAAATCATCAAGCTTCTAGACGAGATTGAACAGACGCACATCATTAAGCGCTACCATAAAAAAGCAGTACGTCCCTTAGATTTCTTTGGTAAAATATTCGATCAGAAAATACTCGATCAGCTACGCCCCAAAATAGAGCAATACATGCTATCAGCCTTAAAAATAATTGGTGACAAACCATTATTCCTCATGAGCAAAGATGGCTACCCAGCAGATCAGAAACTACAGCTAGCGAAAGAACCTGCATCCATACTCTTTCATTTCCGTCGTGACGAGGAAGAAACACGCTACTTCCCTACCCTTAAATACCAAGGGAATCGACTCGATTTCATGTATAAAGGCGGACAGGTTATCATCAACAAGCAGGCTTGGTTATTATTAGAAAACACACTTTACTCCTTTGAGCAAGGCGTCGATGGCAAAAAGCTAAGTCCTTTTCTCAACAAACGCTATATCGCAGTTTCGCGCACTACAGAAAAGAAATACTTTGAAACCTTCGTTGTAGGTCTCGTCGAAAAGTACCATGTATATGCGGAAGGATTCACAATAAAGACCCATAAAGAAAATGCTCAGCCTGTATTAAAGCTTTTTTATGTCGCCTCCGGCGAATCTTTCCTACAGCTATCCTTTAATTACGGTCCCTACAATTTCAGTGCTGGTGGCGTACAGCCCATCAGTGTACGCTTGGAGCATCTTCCGGAGACGGACGACTACATCTTTCATCGTGTCAAGCGCTCCCTCCTATGGGAACAAAAGCAGGCGGATTTCCTACAAAGTTTAGATCTCCAAAAGAAAGATGCTTTATTTGGCTCCTACAGCACAACCAACGACGAGTCTGTAATCGCATGGCTCAACCAATGGCAAGAGACCTTACAAGAAAAAGGATTTGAGATAACACAAGAAAAAGGCGCTAAAACAATATTCATTGGGAAAACATCCCTCGAAATTGAAATCGAGGAAGGTAACGACTGGTTTGATGTGAAAGCCATGGCTTATTTTGGCCCTTATGAAATTCCTTTTCTTCAATTACGTGATAACATTTTAAATAAAATCCGGGAGTTCACCCTTCCGAATGGGGAAATTGCGATTATCCCTGAAGAGTGGTTCGCTCAGTATGAACATCTCTTCCATTTTACAACGCGGAAAGATGCCTTAAAGCTCAGCAAAACACATATCGGCCTGCTCTACGAAATATCTGAGCATAGCCAAGTGACCTTTCACCGCAAGCTGGAGAAGCTACTGGAGTTTGACCAAATTGAAGACCAAGAAGTACCGCAAAACTTTAAAGGCGAACTACGCCCTTACCAGAAAGCTGGCTACAACTGGTTTCATTTCCTACAGCGCTATAAATTTGGTGGCTGTTTAGCGGATGATATGGGTCTGGGTAAAACGGTGCAGACATTAGCGTTATTGCAAAAACAAAAAGAAGACCTTAAGGATAGTGACCAAGCAAAAACATCGTTGCTGATTCTACCGACCTCACTCATATACAACTGGCAGAAGGAAGCCGAGAAATTCGCTCCTTCCTTACGTGTTTTAATACACACGGGATCAAATCGACTAAAAGACGCATTTGGCTTCTCTCATTTCGATTTAATCATCACCACCTATGGAATTGCACGTAGTGACGAGGAACTTTTAGCTAAATTTTTCTTTAACTACATCATTCTTGACGAAAGTCAACATATAAAAAACCCAACATCGAAGTCATTCAAAGCGACGAAAAACTTAAAAAGTAAGCACAAGCTTACCTTGAGTGGTACACCTATTGAGAACTCCGTTGCTGATATATGGTCACAGATGCACTTCTCCAACCCCGGCCTACTGGGCTCGTACAGCTTTTTCCAGAAGGAATTTGTGATTCCTATTGAGAAAAAGAAAGACGAAGAGAAAGCGGCGAGGCTACAAGCCATTATCAAACCTTTTATCTTGCGCAGAACCAAAGATCAGGTAGCGAAAGAGCTTCCTTCGAAAACGGAACAGACCATCTTCTGCGAGATGACCGAGGAACAAGCGGAACGCTACGAAAGTGTGAAGTCGGAATACAGAAATGCGCTCCTCGACAACACCTTACAGCAAAATGGAAAAGGCAATCAAATTCTATTGCTACAAGGTCTAACGAAGCTACGCCAACTTGCCAACCACCCTAAAATGTTGGATGAGAATGAGGTATTATCGTCGGGTAAATTTGACGTAGTAACGGAGATGCTGGAGTCCATCATGGCGGAAGGCCATAAAGTATTGATATTCTCACAATTTGTGAAGCAGCTCCAGCTTTTTAAGAGTTATTTTGATAAGCATAAAATAGCACATGCTTATTTAGACGGAAGCACCAAAGATCGCCAAGCTGCTGTTGCAGAATTTAAAGATGGGAAGGACATACAGGTCTTCCTAATATCGATTAAAGCTGGCGGCGTAGGCCTCAACCTTACCGAGGCAGACTATGTCTTTATATTAGACCCGTGGTGGAACCCTGCCGTCGAGCAGCAAGCTATTGACCGCTCACACCGTATTGGGCAGACTAAAAATGTATTCATCTACAAATTCATTAGTAAGGATACGGTAGAAGAAAAAATATTAGCCCTTCAGGGACGTAAAAGAGCCCTTTCTTCGGCCTTAATCACCACCGAAGAAAGCTTCATCAAGTCTTTAAGCAAAATGGATATCCAAGAGCTTCTAAAATAAAAAAACGGCAACCCCTCGGTTGCCGTCAAACTTTACAATAAACTATTATTTAAAATCATTTTCATTCAGTAATTATTTTTTGGTTTTCAAGATATTTATAACTAGAATTACAGTAGCAACCAATATAAACTAGTCTTGTTAAAATATCTGAAGTACCTAAAGTACCTTATTCTACTAGCCATCGTAAGCTTCGTTGGCTACGACTTTATACGTTCTTTAGAAACCTTGGATGACGAATTCAAAAGTGGCATAGCAGCCTACCCTAAAATCAAGGATACGTACTATACCATTTTTCCAGAAAGCTCTCGAGATAAACTAGAACTTAGACCGACCTTTTTTAGAAAAAGAAATAATCCTACGGCCAGCTTTTCGGACAAATCAAAGGACTACATACTGATTGTAAACAAGTACGAATTGGCAAAGGAAGACCAAACGATAGCTGACATCATTCAGCTTACGCCCAACAAAGCGCCGATACCAACAAATAAAGCATATCATGAGACAGGTAAAACATCCGAATTTAAGGTATACCACAGTTTTGACTCAATACCTGCCGTAACGCAGCTTTTTGTTTCTCTAAAAGGGGAAAATATAAAAACCTTAATCAAAACAGACTCCTTGATTAATTACGCGATGAACTTGAACGAACTGCAAATATCTCGTACAGAAACGGCAAATGCATTCAACATTGTCAGCCAAGAAGGCTTGATAAAAAATAGCAAAAACTATTTCGAGATTCTCTTCTTAAAAAAAGAAAAATCTCTCTTTGTGATCTACAAACTTAAGAACTATGCAAAAAACAATATTTCGGATGAGCACCTATACAAACTCTTTATTCAAGAATAGAAAACAAAGCATGAAAAAAAACATCGGGTTAATTTTATTTTTCACGACCGTTTTTCTAGCAAACTGTACACTAAGTTCTGTCACCCACACCAACAGAGCAAAAGACCAAGATTTTGCGAAAGCTTTTATGGAAAAGTTTTTTGTCAATTTTAAAGAGGGAAACACCAAAATGTTATACCCCTTGTTTAGCACTTCTCCTTACACGAACAGTATGGAAAAACGTAACGAAAAAATAGACGAGATGTTTAACTCAAGTATAAAAACCCTTGGACCTATAACCTATACCAAGGTTATTTCTTGCAATACAAAAGTCAATGAAGGTGACAAACCCTCTGCTGAATATTTCATCTCTTTTGAAGTCGGTCACCAGAAATACATCACAAAAGAAAGTTTCAAACTAAATCAAGAAGGAGACTCTGTAAAAATCACATATTTCAAAGTAGACCCAATAAGACCACTGTAGCAGAGTTACAAAAGAGGAAGCTTCATCAAGTCTTTAAGCAAAATGGATATACAAGAGCTTCTAAAATAAAAAACGGCAACCCCTCGGTTGCCGTCAAACTTTACAATAAACTATTAAACAAAAAAATAAAATACTTCAGAATACGCTTACCGCTGCTTAAAGGCATCAATCCCCTTTTGCAGATAGGCGGCATAGCTACCGATATCATAATTCGCTCCACTAGGAGGTAGTAACACGTCGCCATTTGGATTTACAATGACATATAATGGCTGTGAATTGCTATTAAATGTAGCTGCTTGAAAATCACTATTCTTATTACCTATGGTCTTAATTTTCTTACCTGAATAGGTTGATACATACTGTTCTTCTGGTTGCAATTGCGTGCGGTCATCAACAAACAACTCCACCATCACAAATTCATTGCGTAATAGCGATGCTACCTTTGGATCAGTCCATACGTTGGCTTCCATTTTGCGACAGTTCACACAGTTCCAGCCTGTAAAATCGATTAAAACAGGCTTGCCTAGCTCTTTAGCTGCGGTTAGGCCTTCCTCATATGCGTAGTACGGCTCAAATCCTTTTGGTGTTCCACGTTCGTGGAAAATATCGTAATATTTCTTTGTCTTTCCTGCTGTTGCGCTCGGTGCTGCAGGGCTAAAGTTGCTGACTGAAAGGTCAAAATCTTGTGTTGCCGAAGGCGGCAGGAAAGCCGAAATAGACTTCAACGGCGCTCCCCACATACCAGGAATCATATATATTACAAAGGCGAACACAACAACTGCCAATAGCGTACGTGGTACCGATAAGAAAGGTAAGGGACTATCATGCGAGAAGCTGATTTTACCGATAAGGTATAAGCCCATCATCGCGAAGATAACAATCCATAACGCCAAGAATACTTCGCGGTCTAACCAGTTCCAGTGGTAAGCCAAATCGACGTTTGATAAGAATTTTAAAGCTAAAGCAAGCTCTAAGAAGCCCAATACAACCTTCACGCTGTTCAACCAACCACCTGATTTAGGAAGCGATTTAAGCATAGAAGGGAATACCGCAAAGAGTACAAAGGGTAGCGCTAAAGCAATAGAGAAACCTAACATCCCGATTGCAGGACCTAAGCGCTCGCCTTTTGAGGCAGCCTCAACGAGTAATGTTCCGATAATCGGTCCCGTACAAGAGAAGGACACTAAAGCCAAGCTAAACGCCATAAAGAATAAGCCTACAAGGCCTCCTTTATCAGATTTAGCATCTATTTTGTTAACAAATGAGCTTGGTAAGGTCAATTCGAAAGCACCAAAGAAGGATGCTGCAAAGACGACCAAAATCAAGAAGAATATAAAGTTGAATATTCCGTTGGTGGAAAGTTCATTTAAAGCGTCGGAACCAAAAGCGATGGTGATTAGCATCCCTAGGGCCACATAAATCACGATGATAAACAAGCCATACAACAAGGCTTGTGATACCCCTTTGGCTTTAGAGCCTGCTTTTTTGGTAAAGAAACTTACCGTTAGCGGCACCATCGGGAAGATACAAGGCATAATAAAGGCGGCGAAACCACCAACAAGGCCTGCAATGAATATTTTCCATAAGGACTGTTTCTCGGATGGGCCTGCGGTAGCTAAGGCATCCGTTGTATGTGCTGTACTATCTGCCGCAAGGCTATCCTTTCCGTCGGTAAATACCAAGTCGTCGGGAACTTCTAGTAAGGTTTGATTTGCTGTGTCTGCTTTAGCTTCTGTAAAGGAAACGTCGTCAAAAGAAATCAGACTGTCCTGTTGCAGACTTGCATTTCCCAGCAAAGGAAAGACTAAAAGCTGGAGAAATACAAAGTACGTAATGAATTTGCGCATAACTCTATTTATGATAATATGCTAAAATAGAAAAAAGGCAGTAAAGAACTGCCTTTTCAACTATGTATAATCGTAAAAATTACTTAATTGTTACGCTGAAGGCGTATTCGTCAGGAGGTAGACATCTTTCGGCATCACAAACCATGAATTCTACTACACCTTTAACGACAGCTGATTTACCTGTTAAATTAACTTTTTGTTGAAAAACAACCTCTTTCTCGTAGTAAGGAACATTCATTTTGAAGTCCTTTTCATATTTCGATTTAGGTGCCGGAGCAGCTACTTTACCGTTCAACGTGAATTCTTTTGTTGGGTTAATGGTAAAAGTCGTTGAGATTGGCCCACCATCAGGTACGTTTAAACCGTAAATGTGCCATCCTTGATCAACAGTTGCTTTAATAAAGATTACTCCTTCTTTATCATTTAATTTTTTTACTGCCGTAGTCCATTTAACGGGCTGGTGTATTTGTGCGACAACGCCTGTTATCGTGAATAATACAACGGCTATAAGTAAACTTAATTTTTTCATATTATTAATCAATTATAGATGTATGACTATTTGTTGTGTTAGAAGGTTTAATGATTAAGACATTCTTCTTAAAGCCAAATGTAAAAAGACTACACACAGTAAGCAAGTAATTTTGCTGTTATAGTGTCATAAAAGTGGGCTGACGAATTTAATTTCTTTTAAATCAAAAGATTGGATATTCCCGGCTATCAACACTTGTAGTCGTCCTTGGGTATCTACACCTTGTATTATTCCTGTATATTCTTCCCCTTGAATTTCATAAATAGCTTCTTTATCTTTTTGAAACAGCAGCTCATTATATTTGTTTAACAATAAATCACCGTCTTCAACGTTTATGCTAGCGTACACCGTTAAAATGGATTCGAGTAAGTCTAAGCCTGTTTCCTCAATATTGTATACTAGTTCACTTTCTTGCCTTAGGGATGTAGCTTTATCGCGCAGTTCTGGTGGAAATTCGGCTTGGTTTAGATTAATGCCGATGCCAATAATGCTGGATTTAATTGTGCCGCGATTTAATTGGTTCTCTATTAAAACTCCACCGACCTTTTTGTTGTTAACATAGATGTCGTTTGGCCACTTAATTTTTACATTGTTTACCAGTTGACTAGCCCAAGCGTGAATACCAAGTGACACAAGCATGTTTAGGTTGAAGGCGGAAAGCGGATTTAACTGCTTTGGATAGAGCACAAAGCTGATGGTTAGGTTTTCGCCAGGTGCTGAAAGCCAGGTTGTTCCTCGCTGTCCTTTACCTTGTGTTTGATGGTTTGCCATAATGGCAGTCCCTTCGGCCCTTGGCGTAGTATTTGACAAGTACTCCTTTAGATAATCATTTGTTGATGGAGTTTGCTCCAAGACAATTAAATTTTGTCTGAGGGAAAGTCGGGAAAATGTATTATTTTGCAAAAGGAAATGTATTAAAGGGTACAAACATTGTTCAAAATTAATGTTTTTTAATGAGTAAAGATACAAAAACGCAATTGTCTGGTAAGCTTGCAGAAGCCGTAGTCCTCGGTATGCAAGAGAAAAAAGGTAATGAAATTGTACGATTAGATATGCGTGCTATTCATGCTACCCTGTCAGATTATTTCGTGATCTGTCATGCTGATTCGACGATACAAGTAAATGCAATTGCTAAAAGTGTCGAAGAAGAGGTGTTTAAGGCCTTTGGGCAAGACCCTTGGCGTAAAGAAGGGCATGCAAATGGAGAGTGGGTATTGTTAGATTTTGTCGACGTCGTTGTTCATATCTTTAAAACAGAAAAAAGAAGCCATTACGGCATTGAGGACTTATGGGGAGACGCCCATGTAGATAGCTATAGAAGCGCCTAGGTAATTGAGTAGATAAAGTAAAAAGATATAAAAAACTGTAATGAAGAAAATTCCAAGTAAGAAGGTAACACCTATTCCTCCCAAATTTAACATGATATGGCTCTGGATATTGATTATCCTAGGTTTCTTCGGGTTGCAATACTTCTTCAGTAGTGGTACGGTAAAAAAAATCACTTACGCTGAATTTGAGCAAAAAATGTTGTTGCCAGGTGATGTTGATAAGTTGGTTGCTACGAAGAATAATGATCTTATTGATGTAGAAGTTTTTATTAAGAAGGATAAGTTATCCGACGAAAAATATAAAGAAGAGGCTCCAAAGTCAAATTCACTAATGGTAAGTCCGTCGACTGGACCTCAGTTTGTGTTTACGGAGCCTTCGGCTGATATTTTAGAGAAAAAATTGCAAGCTTCGCAAGACACTTTGGCCGAAGGCCATACGAGAGTTTCCGTTAGCTATGAAGATCGCTCTAATCCTTGGACGGGTTGGTTTGTAACATTTATGCTTCCATTGTTAATCATCGTTGGTATCTGGATGTTGCTTATGCGTCGCATGGGCGGTGGAGCTGGCGGTGGCGGTGGTGCTATTTTCAATATCGGAAAGTCTAAAGCACAACTGTTTGATAAAGAGTCGCAAATTAATATCACGTTTAATGACGTTGCTGGTTTAGAAGAAGCGAAAACGGAGGTTATGGAAATCGTTGATTTCCTTAGAAATCCGAAGAAATACACCAACTTGGGTGGTAAGATTCCTAAAGGAGCCCTTTTAGTAGGCCCTCCAGGAACGGGTAAGACGTTATTAGCGAAAGCTGTAGCGGGTGAGGCACAAGTACCTTTCTTCTCGTTGTCAGGTTCTGACTTTGTGGAAATGTTCGTTGGTGTTGGTGCATCACGTGTACGTGACTTATTTAAACAAGCAAAAGAAAAAGCCCCTTGTATCATCTTTATTGATGAGATTGATGCTATCGGTAGAGCGCGTGGTAAAAACTCGATGATGGGCGGTAACGATGAGCGCGAAAATACATTGAACCAATTATTGGTAGAGATGGACGGTTTTGGTACAAACGTGGGGGTTATTATCCTTGCTGCAACCAACCGTTTAGATGTATTAGACTCTGCTTTATTGCGTCCAGGTCGTTTTGACCGTCAGATTTCTATTGACAAACCAGATTTAATTGGTCGTGAGGAAATTTTTAATGTGCATTTAAAACCATTGAAACTTTCGGAAGAAGTGGATGCTAAGAAATTGTCTGCGCAGACACCTGGTTTTGCTGGTGCCGAGATTGCCAACGTATGTAATGAGGCCGCTTTGATTGCTGCTCGTAAGGATAAAGAGGCGATTAGCATGCAGGATTTCCAAGATGCTATTGACCGTGTGATTGGTGGTTTAGAAAAGAAAAATAAAATCATATCCCCTGAGGAGAAAAAAATCGTGGCTTATCACGAGGCTGGACACGCTATTGCGGGATGGTTTTTAGAATATGCAGATCCATTGGTTAAAGTATCTATTGTTCCTCGTGGAGTTGCTGCCTTAGGGTATGCACAATACTTACCAAAAGAACAGTTCTTATACACAACAGAACAACTGCTGGATAGTATGAGTATGACAATGGGTGGTCGTGTTGCTGAGGATATTACTTTTGGTCGTATCAGCACAGGTGCACAAAACGATTTAGAGCGTATCACGAAACTTGCTTATGCAATGGTTTCCGTGTATGGTATGAATGATAAGGTTGGTAATATATCTTTTAGAGATAGTTCTGGTGAATCCCAGTTCCACAAGCCTTATTCTGATCAAACAGCTGAGCTTATTGATGAAGAAGTACGTGTGCTAATCGCTAATATTTATGAGCGTACGCGTCTCTTATTATTAGATAATCAAGAGGGCTTAATTAAGATTGCTGAAAAACTATTGGAGAAAGAGATTTTATTCCAAAGTGATTTAGAAGAAATCTTGGGTAAACGTCCTTTTGATAATCGCACTACTTATGATGAGTTTGTAAACGGTGGAGCTGACGGTGGTGGTGTACCACAAACGGAGTTTCCTATTGAGTTGCCTCAAGAAGCTGAAAACAAACTTGATTTAGGCAAGGACAACGAAGAAGTACAGTCTAATTAATCCATAAAAAATTAGTCTAAAGTTGTCATTTATCGATTTTATCGATGGGTGACAACTTTTTGGCATTTGTTTTACCGGGAACATGAATACTAGGAATACGACAGCTAAAGAACGGATGCTCAAAAAGATTCGCCAAGCGCTTTTGGTGAAACGAGAACAGCCACATCTGGATTTTGAAGACTCACCTTTGTATAAGGATGAGGAAGAGCCTTTAGATGTCACTTTTGCACGGGAGTTTACAGAGGTCAAGGGTAATTTTGTCTATTGTGATGGTGAAATATCCGTTATTGAAAACCTAATTCTTCTTGCAGAGGAGCTTAAAATCACTAAAATACACGTGTGGGAATCTTCCTTACAGCAGTTTTTGGATGAATATGCTTTTCCAATCTATAAGACTCCTTATCATATGGAGGCTATGGAGGCTAGTATTACAACCTGTGAGGCTCTTGTAGCCCGTAATGGAAGTATTATAGTCTCTAATGGAAACGCAAGTGGTAGACCTCTTAGTATCTATCCTCCTGTACATATTGTGATGGCAAAGGCTTCACAATTGGTGATGGATGTGAAGCATGGTTTACAAAAGGTCAATGAAAAATATAAAGGCCAACTGCCTTCGATGTTGAGTGTGATTACTGGACCTAGTCGTACCGCTGATATCGAAAAAACATTAGTATTGGGAGCACACGGCCCAAAATCATTGTACGTCTTCCTTGTCGAAGATCGTTTTTAAACAATTTTTTTATGATTGAATACCTGTATCTTACGCCTGTTGCTTCTGTAATCTTTGGATTAACGATAGCACTTAGTGTCTATGTTTTTTCCAATCCGCAGTATTTCGGAAAATTTATGTTGCACCCCTACGGTATTTATAGAGATAAATCGCGGGTATACACTATTTTAACTAGCGGCTTAATCCATAAAGACTGGATGCATCTGTTGTTCAACATGATGACTTTCTATTTCTTTGGTTTTAGTTTGGAATTGATGTTCGTACAGTTTTCTGGACCGACCGGTCATTTGCTGTTTGCGCTGCTCTACATTGTAAGCTTAGTGCTCAGTGATATTCCTACCCTTATCCAACAGAAAAATAATCCAGGTTATTATAGTTTAGGTGCTTCGGGGGCTATTTGTGCGGTGTTGTTTAGCTTTATTCTGTTTCAGCCTAAGTCTATGTTGGGCTTGTTTATGATTATTCCTATTCCAGCATATCTTTTTGCTTTTTTGTTTTTAGGCTATTGCATTTGGGCTTCCAAGAAAGCTCAGGATGGTATTAACCATGATGCACACCTATTTGGGGCGCTTTCCGGCTTGTTAATCACGCTATTGCTATACCCTTGGGCTTTTAGGCATTTTGTAAGTCAGTTTATTTAAGACTTTCATTTAACCACCCCAGTTTTCTCGGTCAAGACTTCTAAAATGGATGGCTTCGGCAATATGTTGTGAGGCAATGTTCGTAGACCCATCCATATCTGCTATTGTTCGTGCTACTCTTAGGATACGGTCGTAAGCTCTAGCGGATAGTCCTAAGCGTTCCATGGCTACCTTAATGAGTTGTGCACTCGGTTCATCGAGGTCGCAGTATTGGCGTACCAGTTTAGACCCCATCTGCGCGTTGCTATGTAGGTTTTTAAGCTCTTTGAAGCGCTCCTGCTGTATTTTTCTTACCTCGATTACACGTGCTCGAATCACCATACTTTTCTCTCCTTGTTGCGTATCTGTTAGCTCCTTGAAGGCGACAGGTGTTACTTCAACATGCAGGTCAATACGATCGAGGAGGGGACCAGATATACGGCTTAAATAGCGTTGTACCATGGCGCTACCACAGATGCATGTTTTCTCAGGGTGGTTGTAGTAACCACAAGGACAGGGGTTCATGGCTGCGATAAGCATGAAGCTGGCTGGGTAATCTACAGAGAATCGTGCTCTAGATATTGTAATGTTGCGAGATTCAATGGGTTGGCGCAGTACTTCTAATACGGCACGTTTAAATTCGGGAAGCTCATCTAAAAAAAGTACACCATTGTGTGCTAATGATATTTCTCCGGGCTGTGGATGTGTGCCTCCCCCGACTAATGCGACATCAGATGTAGTATGATGAGGGGCTCGGAATGGACGTTTTGTCATTAGTGAAATCCGACTTTTTAGTTGACCAGCGACCGAATGTATTTTTGTTGTTTCCAGAGATTCTTCCATGCTTAAGGGTGGAAGTATGGTTGGCAATCGTTTCGCGAGCATGGTTTTTCCCGAACCTGGAGGGCCTATTAAAATAACATTATGGCCCCCTGCGGCGGCTATTTCTAAGGCTCTTTTGATGTTCTCTTGTCCTTTTACATCGGAAAAGTCAGCGCCTGTTTGTTCATTTTCTTGAAGAAACTCTTTCTCAAGATCGATATATACGGGTTGAATATCACTTTTTTCTGCACATATGGCTACTACGTCTTTTAGGTTGCGCACCGGTAGGACGGCTAGTCCGGTTACTACTGCTGCCTCACGTGTATTTTCTTCTGGTAAAATAAACCCTTTAAATCCATCTTTTAATGCCTGTATGGCAGACGGAAGGGCTCCTTTCACCGGTTGTATTGTTCCATCTAAGGATAGTTCACCCATGAGTAAGTATTGGGCGAGCAATGTACTACTTATTTGGCCAGATGCAGCTAGTATACCTATCGCAATGGATAAGTCAAAGGAAGAGCCTTCTTTCCGCATGTCAGCAGGGGCGAGGTTTACCACAATTTTTTGTCGTGGCATACGGTATCCTATAGCCATTATGGCACTCTCTACGCGTTGTAGGCTTTCTTTTACGGCGTTGTCAGGTAAGCCTACCATATAGTATCGGGTGCCAGTAGATATATTTACCTCGACGCTAATGGTGGTTGCTTCAATGCCGTAAACAGAACTGCTGTAGGTTGTTACGAGCATGGTTCGGTTATAATTGATTTACTTAAATATACGGTTAAAACCACAAGATTCCAAAACTATTCCTGTCATGAGTGTTTGCTTTGGAAAGGTTTTTGTAGTATCTTCAAAAGCCAATGTAAAGTGCCTAACTGGTTGGGTACGTGCTTTTGGTAATATCAAATGGAAACCGCGTGCGCTGCGCGCAAAAATGATTATCATATGAATGAAAACGGAAAAGTCGTTACAGCCTTATTGGCTGGTGTAGCAGTAGGGGCATTATTAGGGATGTTATTTGCTCCAGAAAAAGGATCAGAGACGCGTGACAAAATTAACGATTCATTGGCTGACTTGGGCGATGCTATTAAGGAGCGTGCAGAGGAACAGTTTGATCAAATTAATGAATTGAAAGAAAAACTTGTTGCAACTTTAAAGTCAAAAGTGTCTAAGATTGAGGCCGCTATTGATGATGAGATTGAAGAACATGCATAATTGCATTTCGGAAGTTACTCTTATTAGTTTTAAGCAGATGTAAGATGAAGCTGTTATCGTGTAAGCGTTCAGCTTCATCTTCCTAAAAAAATAGATGCATGGAAGAAGAAAAATTCTCTTTTAGTGGTACTTTTCAAAAAGGAAAGGAATACATAGATACACAAGTCCAGTTGGCTAAGCTTAAAGTGATGGCCAGAGGCTCTCGACTTATAGGTTCGATAGTATTAGATATCACAAAGTTGATTCTTTTTCTATTGGTTCTATTTTTCTTTTCACTTGCCTTAGGTTTTTATCTCAGCGCATTATTGAATAACTATGCTTTAGGTTTTTTCCTTACGGGATGTATTTTCCTGTTGATTATTCTTATTGTACGACTATTGGAGCCTAAAATAGAAGATCTTTTCAGAGATGCATTAATTCGTAAGCTGACAAGTAGATGGGATGATGAAGCAAAAAATGAATCGGAAACTTTAAAAGAGAATGATGATGAAAAGCATGCATAAAATAAAAAATCTGGCAGATCTTAAAGCTGAAATTGCACGTGTTGAGCTTTTAAAGAGAGAACAAGAAGGATATTTGTTGGATCAGTATACTTTGCTTAAGCATAAAATTGAGGCTCCTCGTCGTTTTTTTGGTGGTATTACCTCTGCTATTACTGGTGGAAATATGATGAAAAACGTAGTTTCTGCTGTTGGCAAGGCTGCCCAAAGTCAAGATGCTGATTGGTTGACGCGAGTATTGCAATTTGGTGCTCCTTTTGTGTTGAATTCGACCTTGTTGAGAAATGCAGGTTGGTTGAAAAAGGCGCTTGTTATGGTTGCTTCAGAGACAGCTATTGGTCAAGTAAATCAGGATAAGGTAAGCGGACTTGTTGGAAAGCTTACTAATTTTATACGCCCAAGTAAACGTAAGAAAAAACAAAAAGAGGTTGTTCCTCCTGTTATTGAAGACGAAAGCCCGGATTTCGGACTTCCGCCAAATAGCGAAACTTTCTAGGCTAAGTTTCGCTTTATAAAATCTTGGTAAGCTAAGGCAATACCCTCGCTGAGGTTTGTTTTATGCTTCCAGCCTAATGCGTGTAGCTTGCTGACATCCATTAGTTTTCGTGGTGTGCCATCAGGCTTTGTTGCATCAAGTTTTAAACTTCCCGTATAGCCTACAATTTCTTTAATCATCAACGCTAAATCTTTAATGCTAAGGTCTTCTCCCACACCAATATTAATGAATTGAGGCTCGCTGTAATTATCCATTAAAAATACACAAGCATCACCTAAATCGTCGGCATACATAAATTCGCGTAGCGGCGTTCCCGTTCCCCAAATTACAACTTCAGGACTGTTATTTATCTTTGCTTCGTGAAAACGACGTATCAATGCAGGCAATACATGTGAATTCTCGGGATGATAGTTATCATTGATACCGTATAAATTTGTAGGCATCACAGCAATGAAATCGCAACCGTATTGAGACCTGTAGGCCTCGCACATTTTGATTCCAGCAATTTTAGCAATAGCATAAGGCTCGTTTGTAGGCTCTAATGTACCAGTCAATAGATAGTCTTCCTTTAGTGGTTGTGGTGCCAATTTAGGATAGATACAGCTTGATCCTAAAAAGAGCATTTTTTTCACATGATGCACTTTACTTTGGTGAATGACGTTGTTTTGAATAGCGAGATTCTCATAAATGAAATCCGCTCTGTACGTATTGTTTGCTATAATTCCACCAACTTTTGCTGCCGCAAGAAAGACATAATCAGGTTGTTGGTCAGCAAAAAAATCGGCTACGGCCTGTTGATCCCTAAGGTCTAATTCCTGGGAGCTGCGCAAAATGAGATTGTTGTATCCTTTTTTCGTTAGACTACGCACAATGGCGGATCCTACCATGCCACGATGGCCCGCTATAAATATTTTAGCTTCTTTTTCCACGTTAAAGTATTGATTACTGCAAATATAAGTTTATTTTTGCGGACAAATTATTAGAAAATGGGTAAGGACAAGTTAAGAAAGTTTGCGGAAGTGTCCACTTTTGCCAATGTAGTGCAGTTAGAAGATGGTAAATCATATCAGGGGAAATGGGCTTCTGAATTTTTTAAAAACGATAATCCGGTCATCTTAGAATTGGCCTGCGGAAAAGGGGAGTATACCGTGAATTTGGCGAAACAGTTTCCGAACATAAATTTCTTAGGTATCGATTATAAAGGTAATCGGATTTGGAGAGGAGCAAAGACCGCCTTAGAAGAGGGTATTACGAATGTCGGCTTCCTACGCATACAAATAGAGACCATTCTTGAGCATTTTGCTGCTGGCGAGATTGCGGAGATCTGGATTACCTTTCCTGATCCTCAACCACAAGAAAGTCGTGAGAAAAAACGCCTCACAAACCCTACTTTCTTGACGAAGTACAAGTTGTTATTGGTGGAGAATGGTATCATGCACTTGAAAACGGATAACGATGGCTTCTATGCTTACACGATAGAGCAAATTGAGGCACTTTCTTTACCGAAGCATAAAGAGACAATTGACTTGTACAAATCGGACTTAGTGGATGAAGTATTGTCCATAAAGACCTATTACGAACGTAAATATCTCGCCGAAAATAAAAATATTAATTACGTACAATGGAGCTTTTAAAAAGCTCCTTTTTTTATCTCTTTATTTTAGAGATTCTTACCTTTTGTCTCCTGATTTTAGGTGCCATAACGCTCCGCTGCTGAGGTAAAAGTCTTTACTTATAGCGTTATTTCTTCCTTCTTTTTTCTATTTTTTATACAAGAAACCTTTGGACGAGTTATAGAACTTAATATATGGTTAAGGAGTCTTCTTTATGCATCTTTTTGCGGTCAACATCGACTGAGGTTTGATTGTAAAAGATGTAAAGATGATTATTGCTTATATATAGGTTTTTACAGAATTAATAGTGCGTATTGTTGCTTTTTTGTGGAGTAAATTTGATGAAATATGTTTTTCTGCAAATATTTTGGATAGCCTTTTCCTCGTCTTTTTTACTAACTAACGATTCTCATATCTTGTTTTTCGGAAAATCGTAACACAAACGCTTACATAAATGTTAACATTTGTTAAATTATGTAAGTCTTTGTTTTTCAATGTGTAAAACTTTGTTTTTTTTGTCTCAAATTCTTAGGTGGACAACTGCTTTTATAAAATGAGACAGTTTTTGGGGCTCTCGCTCCTATATTTGCGCCTGTTCTTTTTTGGGGAATACTCCCAAGAAGCTAATCAGACTATTATTTTCTTTATTATCAAATATGAATTTAAGTGTTTTACCTTTAAAAATGAGTAGTTCAATTAAGACGCCCGTCATGGCCTGTCTTTTTGTGCTAGCTCTTCTATTCAATGGACCTCTATTAGCACAGACACAAAGTAGTGTGGATGGAAGTGCGGCAGTTCCTGATTTGGATATTTGCGGAAGTGGAAAAGAGTTTTCTGTTACGCTAAAACCAGGAGGGGCAGACGTTTGTCTCGGGACGTTTGAAATTGACATTCCCATAGGCATGAACTATGTCAAAAATTCGGCTAAAATTACGGGCGCCACTCCGGGGTTTGATTTAGCAGAAGTTGTTGATGTAAGTGGACGGAAAGTCACGCTGAAAATCCCGTTAGTTTTGCGTACGGAGAGTCCTGTGATTACTTTTCAGTTGAGCGCCTCCTGTAGTGCGTTAGATCTAGGCCTTGATAAACGTTTAGTCGGTTATACATGGACTCCGGGTTGTTCAACAACCCAAACTAGAAAAGCAACGAGTAATACGATAAATCTACGTTTTGCGAAGTTAAATATTAGTATGCCTCAAATTAACCAGGCTGGTATTGGGGTGCCTGTTTCGCGTAAGATTACCATTGATAACTCCGGTAATGCGCCGATATCTAATATTTCTGTTCGTCCTACTTATGGAGCCAGCTTAGAACGTGTGTCGCACACAGGTACAAACTGGACGTATGACGCAGCAACTAATTTATATACATTTAGTGGAACACTTAATGAAGGAACTTCGGTTTCGTTTGATGAAGAAGTAAGAATTACAGGTTGTGGTAGTGGAGAGTCGTCTTATGACGCTTTTTATGGTTGTGATGAGGTGTGTGAATATGGTAGTACGGAGCAACCTGCTACAAATAATGTGGTAATCGATCGTACGAAAGTACCTATTATACGATTGACCGCTGTTAAACCAATTGTTGAATGTGTTGGACAAACGTATCCACATATTTATACCATTACAAACTCAGGATCGGCTATGGCGACAGATCTTGTGTTAAATCTTTTAGCTGGCGATAAACCAGCAAATATTACAGTTACTGATGCTGCTGGTGGTACGGTTGATGCCGCTACGAGTACGATTACCTTCGCTAATTTGGCAGCAGGTGAATCATTAACGATTAAGTTTGATCAGTTTTATCCAGCAGCTACTGATGCTGCCGACTGTAGCCAACGTCCTGATGCTTTTGACATCGCTAATACACATTATAAGTTAGCGTATGTAAATGCAGGAGCATGTGATGATAATGGAAATTCGCCAACGGTTAATTTGAGTGGAGAAACGAATCAAGGTTATAAATTTGCCTATTCAGGTAAAAATGTAGGTGAGCTTGATATTACTCACGGAGAGTCATATTTAGGTGAGATTCGTTTTGACGCTTTTGGTATACCGAAAGGTAGTTATGATGCAGATAATGCTTCTTTTAGTTTTGATATTAAAGTTTCTCCAAATTTAACAATCACTGACCTTTCTGAGGTTCACTTTATGTATTCGGGAAGAAAGGTTACTCTTCCTGCAAGTGCGGTTACCGCTGTTACTGGTGGTTATCGCGTTGTCTTAAAACCAGGAGATGTTGATTTTTGGAAAAAAGGAGAAGCGACGACTGTTATCGCGAAACAGTTGAGCCTGCAATTTCCTTTAGCGCTTGACTGTGATGCTGGTAAAGAAGCGAGTTATAGCGTGACTGGAAATTTTGACCGTGGTTATGCATGTACGCCAAGTACAGCTATTGCGTTTTCTTGTGAAAACGTGAACTTAGAAACGCACTGCCCAGATGGTGACTGTGAAGAAGGTGGATTGATGCGCGGTGTTTCTAGTTTGAAGCGTGTGAACTATGGCTACAAGGTTGATGGAGCAAAATTACCTATCCTTCAAAATGGAGAATATGTGAAATGGACTGCTACTGATAATTTATCAAGTATCAGAGAACGTTCTTTCATTGCATTTGATACATTAGAAATATCTCAAAAAGGTAAGGTTATTGGTGCAGACTTTAAACAAGCTGGATTTAAAGTAACTTATCCTGATGATTTAGATATCGTTGAAATTGAAAATAGTGGTAAGCTTATTATTAAGCGCGCTGGTCAGGCTGATCTTGTTATTGATGGCTTGTCAATTTCTTCTGGCGGAGAAAATGTGTTTTTAGTAAACTTTCCAAATTTAGATCTTAATGAAGATGACGAGCTTTTTGCTTCCTTGCGTTTGATGCCACGTAAACAAGATGCGGCAAGTGAGTTAAGATCATTCCCTACAGATTTCTGGCTTGTAAAAAATCAAGTTTCATATGGATGTGGAGATACCTATAAAGCTACAGGTGTTTATGGATCTACTATTTTATCTGTAGGTGCTGCTGATGATAAATTTAATATGGAGACTTGCGAAAGCGGAACGAGCGGTGCAGGTGTTGAAATTAAATTTGATTTAAACACATTGTCAGAAAGTGATGCTTTATTCTTAAATGAATTAAGACAGCAAGTTGTTCCTAAGAAAGTCGTATTGACTATTCCTGCTGGTCTTACTATGAGTGCTTACGTATTGGAGATTCATGGTAACAATGGTACTATCTTAAAAAATAGCTACCCAACAGCAACAGCTATTACAAATAGTACCTATACGATTGACGAGCTTGATAAAAAATTAGCAACCTTAAGAGCAGGTCGTGTTTACGACGGTCCGTTCTTAGACGAAGGATACAAAGTTATTGTTCGTCCAGTTGTTGCTATGGATTGTGCGACAAGTTTTGGAAACCAACCACAGTCGCC
Organism: Sphingobacterium sp. MYb382; assembly: GCF_037572665.1. NCBI lineage: Bacteria > Pseudomonadati > Bacteroidota > Sphingobacteriia > Sphingobacteriales > Sphingobacteriaceae > Sphingobacterium > Sphingobacterium sp. MYb382. The sequence continues at coordinate 577,148 of NZ_JBBGZT010000024.1, read as the reverse complement.
AAGTTTAAAAATGAATGCCGAGGTTACTGTTGTGGGTACTTTCTTTAATGATAATAAAGGATACCGCAATGAAACAAAAGTATTCAATCAAGAATTTACGGTAACGACCGATCGTAACAAATTATTGATTTCGGCTCCGGTTCGTTCTGTTAATGCATATTCTAAAGAAGTAAAATGGATTATCGAGGTGCGCAACACTTCAGGGTTCAGAAAATTTGATAATGTATGGTTAAGCAAAACGAATGTTACCGACTTAACGGTTATTCGTGCACAGGAAATTGTTTCACTTACAGATACGGTTAAAGTTGGAAATGTCATCACTGCCTCTAACGGCGAGTTAGTTTCATTTGGTGCTGTAAATCCTAACGCTACCCGTTACTTTATGCTGACGGCTACTTACCAAGATTGTGCTAGCACAAGATTAGATGTGGCATTTGGATCATCGTGTGGTGCTGCACCTACGACATATGCTGCAGGTAAAGATTGTTCGGTAGCGTTTACACAACCGTTAACATTCATTCCTCAAGATGCGGAATTCCAAATTGTATTCAAGAAACAAGGGGAAGTAGGTAAAAGACCAGCACTTTGTGAGGAGATAGAGTATATTTTAGAGGTGAATAACGCAGGTGGTGAGGCTCATGATTTAAGTATCAGTGTTCCTATTAAATCACTTGAAGGCTTAGAGTATGTGGCAAATTCGGCTAAATACAGTATCGTTTACGCTACAGAACCAGGTGCACCTGCATTTAGCTTAGTGCCGACTTTTACGAATGTAGACGGTACTTTAAAATTTGATATTCCGGCAGCGAATATTCCAAAACTAAAAAGAGGTGAACGTTTTTACTTAACCTTTAAACTTGTTGCTAAAGACTGTACATTCAAAAGTGGTCAAAGTTTCCAAGTAGCAGCTAATGGTACAAACTTCTGTGAAAATCCGGTAGCGGAGAACAGAAGAAAACCAGCTGGTTCGTCACGTATTATTATTGATGGTGCGCTAGAAGCAGAACCAACGGTAGAGTTGAGCTCTAGAGTTTCTTTAAATATTACAAACCCTAGTACACCACAAAATTTAACAGCTCAGTTTTCTAGTGTTATTAAGAATACTGGTCAGGCAAGTGGTGCTAACCCAGTTCCTGCAGGAACAAATATTACAAGTGATCAAAATTATTTCATTACGTTACCAACAGGTTGGATATTTAGAGATGGTCCGACGGCATTATTTAAAGCTAATGAAGCAACTTTCGTAAGTGAAACAAATAACCGTTACGTATTCAAATTTGTGGATAATGTAACGCCAAACAACTCATTAGAACTTAATGATGTAACGCTTGTTTATAGTAATCCTTCGGAAGTATTAGGCTGTGATCATGACTTTGGTCCGATTACACATGGTATATTTACTTTGTATAAACCAGTATCTATTTGTGCTAATCCGGTTACGGACCCGAGTTGTATGTCCGAATTGATTACAGCTTCTGCTCCACTTGATTTTAAATTAACGAAGCCAGAGAAGCCTGTTTTAAATAAAGAAGCTATTTTCTGTGTTACTGATAATGCTGAATTAAAAGATGTAGATATCACTAAAAATCCAAACTATTTCTTCTATTGGTATGAAACGGCAACGAGCACAACGCATTTGCCTGAAAATACGAAGTTAGTAAATGGTAAAAAATACTATGCAGAGTACAGCTTAATCAACGGTGGTAACTGTCCAAGCGAACGTTTAGAAGTAACGGTTCGTGTTGACGAAGTTCCTATTGTTGATGCAGGCCTTAATCAATTAAGCTACGACAGCGGTACATTTACTTTAGCGGGTACAGCTCCAGCAACTAGTAATCATGAAAGTGGTAAATGGACTGTGGTATCGACAACAGTACCAGGTGTTGTTTTTGAAGATGATACAAAATACAACACGAAAGTTACCATTAATGATAAAGCGAAGGTAGTTTTGAGATGGACATTAACAAATGCATGTGCTGCATTTGATGATGTGAACTTAGAATTCCAACGTCTTGTTGATTTGGGTATTACTAAAACGGTTGAAAATCAGAAAAGTTTATATATCGTAGGCGATGCGGTAAGTTACAAATTAGAGGTAACGAACCACGGCCCAGGTAAATTGTTTAGCGGTGATATTGTTAAAGTTCAAGAACAATTGCCTGCTGGATTAAAAGATGTTAAATATTTGTTTGAAGGTGATACATATACCGACAGAAACTTCACAGACTTTAGGTTGAAACGTGATCTTCTAGTTGGTGAAAAAATTACCATCACTGTTCAAGCAAAAGTAGATAAGGCGCTTGTAGGAGAGCCAAGAAGTCAAACAAGAATTCCATTAGCAAATAGCGTTCGCGTTTCTCCTCCAGCAGGTGTTCGTGATGAGAATCCTGCGAATGATAATTCTGCTGCAAATATTGAAGCGACACGTCAAGTTGACTTAGCCGTTTTGAAAACAGCTAACAAAACTGAGGTATTTGCTGGGGAGAATATTGAGTACGCAATTAGTATTAAAAATAATGGACCTGCAACATTTGGCCAAGGCGAGGTATTACGATTAAAAGAATTGTTGCCTGTAGCAGATGGATTAACGAATATAACTTTTAGCGCAACAAATAATCACGTTTTTAACTTCCTTGGAGAGCAACTTTCGTTAGGAAAATCTTTCGAACAAGGAGAGACAATTGTTGTGACTGTTAGAGGTACCGTTCCGGCAAACTCTAAAGTAACACAAATTGTAAACAGCGTATTTGTTGATGCTCCTGCAGGTGTAGAAGAAACGAATACGAACAATAATCAATCGTCTGTAACAACAACTGTTAAGCGTAAGGCTGATTTAGGAGTAACGAAAGTTGCCAATAAAGCGGAGGTTGTTTCAAGTGAAACATTAAGTTACACGATTACGGTAACTAACAACGGTGTAAGTACATTATTATCTGGTGAGACATTGACTCTTAATGAGCAAGTGCCAGCAGGGTTGACAAATGTGAGCTATACACCTTCTATTGGTACATACTCTCCAACAAATAAAGAGTTTACATTAGGTAGAGATTTACCGTCAGGTGCTAACTTTACCTTGGTCGTATCGGGTACGGTTCCTGCAAACTATACAGGAGCTAACTTAATCAACCGTGTAACGATTGCGCCACCAACAGGTGTTATCGATGAAAACCCAACAAATAATGAAGCTACAGTAACTACACCAGTGAAACGTAAAGTTGATCTTAATGTAGTGAAGACGGCTAACAAAACAGCGGTTATTGCTGGTGAAACGTTAACGTATACGATTACGGTTACCAACAATGGTCCAAGCACCATTTTAAATACGGAGGTTTTAACCTTCAATGAGCAGCTTCCTGCTGGATTTACAGTGACGTCTGCTACAAGTGCGAAAGGTACTTATGATGCAGCACTTAAAACCTTCACATTAGGAAGTGATTTTGTACAGGGACAAAACTTTACGCTTGTTATTGCGGGAACAGTTGATGCAAATCGTGCTGTTGGCAATTTAGTTAATACCGCGTCGGTTTATCCTCCTTCAACTATTGAGGAGACAAAACCTGGAGATAACGAGTCTACGATCACGACTCCTGTAACACGTGATGCTGACTTAGCGGTTACGAAGGTTGCAAACAAAACTACTTTAAATGTAGGTGATGCGTTGACGTATACCATCACGGTAACGAACAATGGATCGAGTACCTTATTTAAAGATGAGTTAGTAGGTTTAGATGAGCAACTTCCAGCGGGCTTTGTTCAAGATGGAGCAGTTGCGACAGGCGGTACTTACAATGCTGGTAATAAAACTTTCCAATTGGCAAGTGATTTAGCCAAAGGGCAAAGCTTTAGCTTAGTTATTTCGGGTAAGATTGCGAACGATTTCAAAGGTTCGTCTGTAACCAATACGGTTAAAGTATCTACGCCAACAGGTGTTACGGATAAAGATCCGAACAATAATACAGCTACGGTTACGACACCAGTAAAACGTGTTATTGATTTAGCGGTTACGAAGGTCGCTGATAAAACTACGGTAGTAGCAGGTGAAGCTATCACCTACACGATTACCATTGCCAATAATGGTGCTGCGACGATAACGAAGGATGAAATTCTTGCGGTTACAGAACAGTTACCTGGTGAGGCAGCACTACGCTCAATTTTTAATTCTGTAACAGGTGGACACACATTTAATTTAGCGAATAATGCATTGACGTTGAATAGTGATTTTGCTTTTGGAAACAAGATTATAATCACTGTTACGGGAGTTGTTCCTGCTAACTTTAATGGAAGTAGTGTAACCAACTTAGTTAATATCAAAGCGCCAGAAGGTATTGATGAACCAAATAAAACGAATAACGATGCTAAGGTAATTACGCCAGTTGCTCGTGTTGCTGATCTTGGTGTAACGAAGGTTGCTAACAAAACACGCGTAGTAGCTGGTGAGGCATTAAGCTACACGATTAAAGTAACGAATAACGGTCCTACTACCTTATTGCAAGGAGAAACGATTGGTTTAGTGGAAACTTTACCTGTCGGATTAACGGGCGTTACGTACTCATCGATTGGTGGTATGTATGCAGCAAATACTAGTGAGTTCTTATTATCTAGAAATTTAGCGAAAGATGAGAGCGTGACACTTACGGTGTCGGGTACAGTGGCTGCAAACTATAATGCTGCAACAATCAATAATACAGTTAAGGTGTCTACGCCAACAGGTGTTGATGATAGCAACCCTAACAACAATGAGGCTACGGTTTCTACACCAGTAGATCGCAAAGCTGATATCGCTGTTGTTAAAACAGCTAACAAAACTACCGTTGTTGCTGGTGAACCATTAAGCTATACTATTACGGTAACAAATAATGGTGTGAGTAGCTTATTAGCAAACGAGTCAATAGGTTTAGATGAACAATTGCCTGTTGATCTTAAAAATGTAAGCTATGTTGCTGTTGGTGGAACATATGATGCTACCGAAAAAACATTCAAATTACAAAATGAATTCGCCAAAGGACAACAAGTTACGCTTACTGTATCTGGTACAGTTGCGGCAGACCGTCTAGCGGGAACTATTGTAAATAAAGTAACAGTTACTGCACCGACAGGTGTAACGGATGAAAATCCAACTAATAACGAATCTGAAGTAACGACTCCAGTAACACGTGATGCTGATTTAGCGGTGACGAAAGTTGCTGACAAAACCAACCTAACGGTAGGTGATGCATTGAAATATACTATTACAGTGACGAACAATGGTTCGAGTACTTTATTAGCTAATGAAGTTGTTGGTTTAGATGAGCAGCTTCCTGCTGGATTAACGAACATAGCTTATCAGGCAACTGGTGGTACGTATAATGCGGGAGCGAAAACTTTCCAATTAGCAAGTAACCTTGCTAAAGGACAAAGCTTCACGCTTGATGTTACAGGTACTGTTGCGGTGAACTATACAGCAACAAGTATTACAAACACAGTGAAAGTATCTACGCCAGCAGGTGTTACGGATAAAGATCCGAATAATAATACCGGTACAGTGACAACGCCAGTAAAACGTGTTGTAGACTTAGCGATCGCCAAAGTAGCTAATAAAACTATTGTTGCTGCGGGTGAGGAAATCGAGTATACTATTTCTATTACAAACAACGGTGTTGCTACACTAGTAACAGGTGAGATTGTACCGGTAACAGAACAATTGCCAAATACAGCTGGTTTGACGAATGTTGTTGCTACAGCTTCGAACAATCATCACTATAGCTTAGTAGGCGGTCAGCTGACGTTGAGAAATGACTTTGCACAAGGAGATGTTATTACGATTACGGTAAAAGGACTTGTTCCACCTAAATCTAGAGAGATTGAATTGGTGAACAAAGTAAATGTAAAAGCGCCAACAGGTGTTACCGAAACAAATCCAACGAATAATGATGCCGAGGTTAAAACACCAGTAATCCGTCAAGCAGACTTAGAAGTTGTTAAAGTAGCTGATAAAGCTGTAGTAGTAGCAGGAGAGCCATTGAAATACACAATAACAATCACCAATAAAGGTACGACAACATTGTCTGCACGTGAGGTGATTGGTGTAGATGAGCAACTTCCAGCAGGATTGACAAATGTGAAATATACCAACACAGGCGGTACGTATAATGCAGCGAACAAAACGTTCAGATTACGTGACGATATGGCGACAGGCCAAAGTGTTGAAGTTACTGTTTCAGGAATTGTCGCAGCAAACTATACAGCGAAAACAATTACGAACACGGTGAGCGTAAGTACACCAGTAGGCGTAAGTGATAATAATTTAAATAACAATACCTCAACCGTAGTAACGGATGTAGAGCGCAAAGCTGATTTAGCAATCACTAAGGTGGCTAATAAAGATACAGTTGTTGCTGGCGAAGCATTAGTATATACGATTGTTGTGAAAAACAATGGTGTGAGCTCTTTAGTAGCTGACGAATTAATCGGCTTGACGGAACAACTTCCTGCAGGTTTGGTTGATGTCACTTATACGACTAAAGGAGGAACATATGACGCGACAGCGAATACCTTCAAGCTAGCGGCTGAAATGCCTAAAGGAACAAGTGTTGAGTTGAAAGTGTCGGGTACAGTTGCAGCAAACTACATTGCTAAAACCATCGTAAATAATGTAAACGTAGCGACTCCAGCAGGTGTTGATGATGACAACCCATCGGATAATGATGCTATAGTAACAACTCCTGTAATTCGCAAAGCTGATTTAGCGGTAACAAAAGTAGCCGATAAAGAAACAGTTGTTGCAGGTGAAGAGTTGGTATACACGATTAAAGTAACAAACAATGGTGTGAGCTCGTTAGTAGCAAATGAAGTAATCGGCTTAGATGAGCAGCTACCTGTTGGGTTAACCAATGTGAGCTACACAACTTCTGCGGGTGTTTATGATGCGACAGCGAAAACATACACACTAGCTGCAGAATTTGCAAAAGGTGATAGCTTTACGCTTGAAGTAAAAGGTCTAATTGATGCTACTTACACATCGAAGACTATCGTAAATAAGGTTAAAGTTTCAACACCAGTTGATGTTAGAGATGAAAACCCTAAAAACAATGAAGCGACAGTAACAACTAAGGTTGTTCGTCATGTTGACCTAGGCGTTGTTAAGGTTGCTGATAACCAAGTGACGAAAGTTACAGCTGGAACAGCACTTAGCTACACGATTAAGGTAACAAACAATGGCGTGAGTACCTTATTAGCAAACGAGATTGTTGGTCTTGACGAGCAAGTTCCAGCAGGATTAATCAATGTTAGCTATGTGCCAACAGGTGGTACTTATGATGCAGCGAAGAAACAATTCACATTAGGTGCAAACTTTGCAGCAGGTGATAGCTTCACGCTTCAAGTAGTAGGTACAGTTGCAGCGAACTACACGGCTAAAACCATCGTCAATAAAGTGGTCGTTAGTACGCCGAAGGATGTTATCGATGAGAACCCTACAAACAACGAGTCTACAGTAACTACTGAGGTAAATCGTAAAGCTGACTTAGCAGTTATCAAGACTTCTGATAAAGCAGTTGTAGTTGCAGGTCGTGAAATCACATACCGTATTGCTGTAACAAACAACGGTATCAGTAGCCTTGTGAAAGGTGAGCGTATCGGTCTAGTTGAGAAATTACCAGCAGCATTAGAAAATGTACGCTTCACATCAACAGAAGGAACGTACGATTTTGCAAAATCAACATTTACGTTAAACAAAGACTTTGTAAAAGGAGAGACAATCACGCTTGTTGTAAACGCAAAAGTGAAGTCTTCAACAGAAGAAGGTCATGTGTTAAACAACACGGTAACGGTAAGTACACCTGAAGGTGTTGAAGATGAAGATCTGACAAACAATGATGCTGATGCAATCGCTAAAGTGACACGTATTTCAGATGTTAAAGTAGAGAAAACAACAACAAGAATGGCTCCATACATTGGTATGGAAACAAACTTCACGATTACCGTAACGAATAACGGTCCTAGTGATGCAAGTGAAGTTGTTGTTCTTGAGAAGTTGAGAAGCGGATACAAATATGTGAGCTCTACAACATCGAAAGGTACATACGATGAGAAAACTGGTCTTTGGAATGTAGGTGAGTTACCATTCGGTTCGAAAGAAACCTTATCTATCACCGTGATGGTGTTGACTACTGGCGACTACGCGAACAATGCGAAAGTAGGCTTGAAAGAGTTAGATGAAGTTCCTGAAAACAATGAAGTAACGATTACGCCTAAGCCGATTCCTTCTCCACCAGTGGCGAATGATGATAAGCAAACGACGAAATCTAACACACCGGTTGACATTTTAATTTTAGACAACGATCGTCCAGGATTAACAAACAGTCCACTTGTACCAAGTTCGGTAGAGATTCTTACACAGCCGAAACATGGAACGATTACAATCGATGCAAATGGTAAAGTTGTGTACACGCCAAACCATGGTTATGTTGGTGAGGATGATTTTACATACCGTGTGAAAGATGAATTAGGATTCTGGAGTAACGTAGCAACAGTAACGATTACCGTTGTCGCTAACGACTTGTTTATCCCGAATGTCTTTACGCCAAACGGTGATGGAAACAACGACAACTTCGTGATTATTGGTATCGAAGGATTCGATCGCGTAGGCATTACCATTGTTAACCGTTGGGGTAATGAGGTGTACCGTAATGAGAATTACGACAACACTTGGAACGGTAGAGGTTTGAATGAAGGTACTTATTACTACATTATTACGACACATAAAGGCGGTAAGTCTGAAGTAATAAAAGGATGGGTATTAATCAAGAAACGTTAGGTCAACAGAAATAAGTAAAAGATGAATAAGACAATAAAATACTTTGCTTTTGGATGCATGCTTTTGTCGGGTGTAAAAACTTACGCCCAACAAAGTATCCAATTCACCCAGTATATATTTAATTCCATTAGTGTAAACCCGGCTTACACCGGGTACAAGGAAGAGTGGTTTGGTCAGATGGGATTACGTAGCCAATGGACTGGCTGGGAAGGAGCCCCGAAAACGGGTTCCATCTCCATCGATGGTGTTGTTGATCCGATCAACAAACGTCATGGTGTGGGTTTGCAAATAACAGCTGACCAGTTAGGAGCGCAATCGGCAACTTCAATTTTCGCTAACTATGCATTACGCCTTCAGTTGGATGATGAAGATAGTCACCGTTTAGCATTAGGTGTTGGTGTTGGTGTTACGCAATATGGTTTGGACGGAAATAAATTACGCTCTGTTCAAACAGGTGACGTCGTTATTCCGGCGGGTAAGCTTTCCAGCTGGAAGCCTGATATTCGTTTAGGTGTTTACTACTCTAACCCGAAATGGTATGCTGGTTTAGCCGTTCAAGATCTTTTTGCGAACGCGGCAAGTAATGATGAGTTTCGTTTCAATGAAAACTCTCTTGAAAGTTTATACCGTAACGTAAGTGCTTATTTAATCGGTGGTGCCTTATTCCAATTGGAAGAAGGCCTTCACCTAAGACCAAGTATCTTGTTGAAAGAGGATTTCAAAGGACCAACATCGTTAGACTTGAATGCCATGTTTATCTTCAACAATAAGTTTTGGATTGGTGGTGGATACCGTACACGTGCTCGTGTATTCAACCGTACATACTTTGATCAGTCGCCATTGAAGCTTTCAGCAACAAACGCGATTACAGGTATTGCACAGTTTTATGCTACGGACAGATTACGTATCGGTTATTCGTATGATGTGATGTTGAACAAGATGAGTGGTTTACAAAATGGGTCGCATGAGGTTACCTTAGGTATCACCTTCGGAAAATCGTTGCGTACCATGTTGAGTCCACGTTATTTCTAGTCTTAACCTTTTGAAAGGATAAATATGAATATTCAAAAAATAGTATTAGGGTTACTTCTTTCTGGCGCAGGACTGCTTAGCGTTCAAGCCCAAGAGCAACCAAGCCGTCGTTCAAAAGCCGATGGACTATATAATCGCTTAGAGTTTGCAAAAGCTTTACCAATGTATGAACACTTGGTAGACGTTAAAAAACCGAAAGTAAAAGATGTAGAAAAAATTGCCCAAAGTTATTTGTACTTAAAGCAATATAGCCAAGCAGAAAATTGGTTTGCACGTGCCATCACGATGGAAAAGCATACTAAAGAATCTGTATTGGGTTATGCAGAAACGTTGAAGCAAAACGGAAAGTATGCCGAAGCGAAACAACAGTTTGCAAACTATGCGACACAGTATGGTGATTCTGATAAGATTCGCATCGAGATCGCTGGTTGTGATTCTGCTGTTGTATGGATGGCAAGCCCACAACCATACAAGTTGAAAAACGAACGTGGTATTAATACGGAGCTATCTGAGTTTTCGGCAGTACCGACAGCGAAAGGTGTTCTTTATGCTGGTGAGCCTTTAAACGGAGGAACAGGAACGAGTAATATGACAGGTAACCGTTATCTGAAAGTATTCTCTTCGGATGTAAAGGCGGACAACTTAGAAGGAGCAACACTTCTTGGTTCCGACTTTAACCATGCAAGCTACCACGTAGGTCCACTTCTTCCGAACAAAAAAGAGGATGTGTTGTACGTGACGAGAACAAACCCTACCCATGAAGTGGAAATCTTTAAAGTAGATGGTACGCGTATCAAAAAGCATAATTTAGAATTGAAGATCTATCGTCAAGATGGAAACGATTGGAAGGTTGAAGATTTTGCTTACAATAATGTAAAAGAATATTCCTTAGGGCATGCTGCATTAAGCGAAGATGAACGTACGTTATATTTTGCTTCTGATATGCCAGGTGGTCTTGGTGGAGTAGATATTTGGTATAGCGAATTACAAGCCGATGGTTCTTGGGGTAAGCCTGTCAATGCAGGAACTACCATCAACTCTGCAGGTGATGAAATGTTTCCTACAATCTTTGGTACTAAACTTTTCTACTCCAGCAATGGTTTCCCAGGTATGGGTGGATTAGATATTTTCGTAGCTGAAGGAAGTAAATCGAGTTTCAAAAACCGTCAAAACTTACAATACCCAATTAACTCGGCATCCGACGATTTTTCTTTTGTTGTTGCGCAAGCGGATGATAAAGGTTCTCTAGCAGGCTACCTTTCGTCTAACCGTATTGGTGGTGTTGGTAGCGATGATATCTACTCGTTTAACTATGCGAAACCAAAAATTAAGATTCTTTTAAACGGTGTTACCTATGATAAGAAAACAGGATTAACATTAGATAACTCTAGTGTTAGCTTGGTTGGTTTGAATGGAGAGATTGTAGGGCGTAAGCTTAGTGATGGTCAAGGAAACTTTTTCTTCGAATTGGAGGCTGGTACACCTTACCGTATTAATGCAGAACATAAAGGATATATGAGTGATTCTATCCGTGTAGCGGCATTACAGCCAAAGGCAGATACTGTTATCAACGTAGCCTTATTCTTAGAACCATTATTTAAAGTAGGAGATAAGTTTGTTTTAGAAAACTTATACTATGATTTCGATAAGTTCAATATTCGTAAAGATGCATCCGAAATTTTGGACCACCTTGTTAGCGTAATGCGCGATAACCCTACGTTGAAAATTGAGCTATCAAGTCACACCGATAGTAGAGGTAGTGATAGTTACAACATGACTTTATCACAAAATAGAGCAAACTCAGCAGTGGCCTATATTATTAGTAAAGGTATTGCTAGAGATCGTCTTGTTGCGAAAGGTTATGGAGAAACAAGATTAGTGAATGAGTGTAGTAATGGGGTCCCTTGTACACCGGAGCAGCATCAAGCTAACCGTCGTACGGAAGTGGAAGTACTTGCTTTTTAACCCATAATATAAGTATACATTGAAAAGCCGCTGTACGTAATGTACAGCGGCTTTCTTTTTTAAGGAAGAAGAGTTTGATTAACTCTTTTATCGTATGTCCTTAAAAACCTGTCTCGTTAAGGTATTGCTCCCAAGCCCAAGCTGAAGTCATCATTTCCGCGATGCCTAGCTCTGCTTTCCAGTTAAGTTCTGTATTTGCTTTTTGAACATCACCCCATACTTTGATAACATCGCCCTCGCGACGTGAACCAATTGCATAGTTTAACGGTTTTCCTGATCCTTTTTCAAATGCTTTGATTGCTTCTAATACAGAATAACCAATACCTGTTCCGATATTAAAGACATCATAGTTGCCATTAGGGTTTCCTTTTTCAAGTAAACGAATAGCCGCAACATGAGCCTTCGCTAAGTCGACAACATGGATGTAGTCGCGAATGCAGGTTCCATCTGGCGTGTCATAGTCACCACCAAAGACGGTGATTTTTTCGCGCTTTCCGATAGCTGTCTGCGTGATGTAAGGCAATAAGTTTTGTGGTACACCTAATGGAAGCTCACCGATGAGTGCCGAAGCATGCGCTCCAACCGGATTGAAATAACGTAAAGCAATAACCTGATAATTTGAGCTCGCATTTGCGGTTTCCGCTAATATTTCTTCCGCTATTTGTTTTGTATTCCCGTAAGGGGAAGTTGCCGTTTTGATAGCGGCCGATTCGGAAACAGGTAATGTATCTGGTTCTCCATAAACCGTACAGCTGGAAGAGAAAACAAAGTTTATAGGTTTTCCTTTGTAGGCTTGTAATAAGTTTACTAAAGAAAAGATATTGTTGCGGTAATACTTTAATGGTTGTTCGACAGACTCACCCACCGCTTTTGAAGCTGCAAAATGGATAATGCCACTGATATCGGCATGTTGCTTTACAAACTCTTCAACTTTCTTTTCTTCACATAAGTCAAATTCGTAAAAATCCGGTCTTGTGTCGATTATCTTTTCAATTTGATCTAGAATTTTAATGTTGGAGTTGGATAGGTTATCCACGATAATAGGCGTGTATCCTGCTTGAAATAGTTCAACTACGGTGTGGGATCCGATATACCCCATTCCACCACTTACTAGTATTTTGCTCATTATTTCTTATTATAATAGGTAAAGTCTTGTTGTTTTAAATCTTGTTTCGTTAAGTTTTTATAATAGGCTATTGTTTTTTCTAAACCTGTAGCACGATTGACATGTGGCTCCCATTTTAGAATTTCTTTGGCTTTTGTAATAGCTGGACGACGTTGTTTCGGGTCATCCAGTGGTAGTTCTTGAAAACCGATGGTAGACTTACTTCCTGTCAGTTGGATGATTTCTTGTGCTACGTCCAACATGGATAGTTCATCCGGATTGCCAATATTAACAGGCAGGCTGTAGTCAGATAATAATAAACGGAATATTCCTTCTACCTGATCGGATACATAACAAAAAGATCGGGTCTGTGTACCATCGCCGAAGATGGTGAGTTGTTCGTCGCGGAGTGCTTGTGCAATAAAAGTTGGCAAAGCACGCCCATCGTTAAGGCGCATTCGTGGGCCATAGGTATTGAAGATACGAACAATACGAGTTTCCAAACCATGGAAATTATGATATGCCATGGTCATCGCTTCTTGAAATCGTTTGGCCTCATCATAAACTCCACGTGGGCCTACAGGATTTACATTTCCCCAATAGTCTTCCGATTGTGGTGAAACCAAGGGGTCGCCATATACTTCCGAAGTAGAGGCTACAAGAATACGTGCTTTTTTACTTTTAGCGAGGCCCAAAAGATTGTGTGTTCCTAAGGATCCAACTTTGAGTGTTTGGATGGGAATACGTAGGTAGTCAATAGGGCTTGCCGGCGATGCGAAGTGTAATATATAGTCCAGCTTTCCTGTAATTCTCACAAATTGTGAAACGTCGTGCTCTATAAAAGTGAAGTTTTCGTGCTGCTGAAGGTGGGCTATATTCTTTAGGTCTCCCGTGATTAAGTTATCCATGCCAATAACCTGCATTCCCTCCGCAATAAAGCGGTCGCATAGGTGGGAGCCTAAGAAGCCTGCTGCCCCCGTGATAAGCACACGTTTTTTTTCTCTCATTTTCACCGCTGTCGCGTATGGATAAAGTTTAATATCTTTGACGAATATAAGGATATTTTAATAACATGGAGCTTCTTTACAATTTAGGAATAGGCCTTTACAGCCTCATTTTAAGGTTAATTTCACCTTTCCATAGCAAGGCAAGGCTTTGGGTTCAAGGTCGTAAAGGACTCTTTGTGACGATAGAACAAACGGTTGAAAAGGGCAGCCAACCCATTTGGTTTCACTTTGCCTCGCTTGGTGAGTTTGAGCAGGGAAGGGCCGTTATGGAGGCTATAAAAAAGAAATATCCTAGTGAAAAAATTTTGATAACTTTCTTTTCCCCTTCGGGGTATGAGATTCGGAAAAATACAGCGTTGGCGGATTATGTGTTTTATCTGCCAACAGATACGGCTAGACATGCACGTCGTTTTATCGCGCTTGTGCAACCTAAGATGGCTATTTTTACAAAGTATGAGTATTGGCATCACTACTTCAAAACCTTACAAAAAAAGGATATTCCATTGTACATGATATCAGCAATATTTAGGGAGAAGCAAATCTTCTTTAAATGGTATGGTGGTTTTTTCCGAAGTATACTTAAACGTGTTACCTTTTTCTTTACACAAGATCATGATTCTGTTTTATGGTTGAAATCAATTGGTATCATTCGAACTGGACTAGCAGGCGATACGCGCTTTGACCGCGTGGTTAGTTTGCCTCAACAAAAACAGGAAATACCTATTGTAGAAGATTTTTTAGGTGAAGCAAAAGAGATCCTTGTTGCAGGAAGCACTTGGCTTCCCGATGAACATCTTTTAGCTGAGTTAGTTTCAGCTAGGTCCCACTTGAAAATGCTCTTAGCTCCTCATGAAATTGATGAAAATCATTTACAGGCGATAAAGGAGCTATTTCCTTCCGCTTTATTTTATTCAACGTATAATCAGTATGGCCCGGTTGAGAAGTCGGAAGCCCAAGTATTAGTCATCGATAATATAGGTATGCTTTCATCTCTTTATGGTTATGGACAAGTGGCCTATATTGGGGGAGGCTTTGGTGCTGGAATTCATAATACGTTAGAGGCGGCGACCTATGGTATTCCTGTCCTTTTTGGCCCTAAGTATGCGAATTTTAAAGAGGCTGTAGACCTTATTGAAAAAGGAGCCGGTTTTAGTATTCAGCAAGTGTCTGAATTAATCGCCGTTTATGGAGCTTTGACTAATTCTGAAAAACGGAGGTTGGCCGGAGACAGGGCTGAAGCCTATGTGCGACATCAAGCAGGGGCCACCCAGATTATTATAAAGTATCTGGAAAATACGGGCCTGCTTGCTCCTTAAATAAATGTTTTACGGTTTCCCGTTATGTTGAATGAGAAAAGACTTATAACTTTGGGTTGTAATTGTAGCGATAAAAATATAATTATCGTTTACTTTGCAACATATTAATCAACTCATTAACTTTTTAAAAATGGCCAATGCAACTTCTCGACCTAGTAGGTTAGTATTCAGTGTAGTTATATTTGCTGTTGTTGTCGTTCTTCAGTTGGTTTTACTTCTTTTTTTGGAAGCTAAAGAAAAAAAAGAACAGCAGAAAGCAGGAGGAGATTCGCTAGGGTTTTACCAAGTAAGGGTATAGAAGTAGGTTAACTTAATATTGTTGGTATGAAAAATATGCTTTATATCGATATATTTGGAATAAATTTTGAGAGTAATAACTATTGAAAAACTGGTTAGAATTACAACTCTCTTCCTACCATCTACTACTTTATCCGTAAGGAGATTATGAAAAAACTAAAAGAAAAAAAAGAAGATTACAACCCTGGCCCACGTGTAGGGATTACGTTTTCAACGTTTGATTTATTGCATGCAGGGCACATTATGATGTTGGCTGAGGCAAAGCGTCAGTGTGACTATTTAATCTGTGGTTTGCAGATGGATCCGACATTGGATCGTCCTGAAAAAAACCCGCCTACGCAAACCGTTGTTGAGCGCTATATTCAGTTGCGTGGTTGTCAATATGTCGATGAAATTGTACCTTATTCTACCGAACAAGATTTGGAAGATATATTGCGTTCCTTTAAGCTTGATGTACGTATCGTGGGGGATGAGTATAAGGATAAAGACTTTACTGGGCGCAAATATTGTGAACAAAAAGAAATTGAGCTTTATTTTAACAGTCGCGATCATCGTTTTTCTAGCTCTGGTCTTCGTAAGATTGTCGCGGAGAAAGAGGCTGCAAAAAACGGAAAGAAATAATTTCTGTTAAAAATAGTATTTTTATAAATTAGATTTTAAGGGACGGAAAGTATCTGTCCCTTTTGGTTTTTATTGGTTTAAAATAATTGCCTATATTCGTATTTCAGCATAAAAGATGAAAAGAATAATTATTACTGGTGGGGCTGGATTTATAGGCTCACATGTTGTTCGTGAGTTTGTTACGAACTATCCTGATGTACAGATTATTAATTTAGATGCTTTAACCTATGCGGGTAATCTAGAGAATCTAAAGGATATTGAAGATAAAGAAAATTATACTTTTGTTAAAGCTGATATAACTGATGCTGTACATATCCAGGCTGTATTTGAACAGTATCAACCTGATGGTGTGATACATTTGGCAGCAGAATCACATGTCGATCGCTCCATTACGAATCCAACGGCTTTTGTGATGACGAATGTTATTGGAACAGTAAATATGTTAAACTCGGCGAAATCGATTTGGCAGGATGATTTTACAGGGAAACGTTTTCATCATGTCTCTACTGATGAGGTATATGGTACTTTGGGGGAAACTGGTTTATTTCAGGAAGACACTGCCTATGATCCGCACTCGCCTTATTCGGCTTCTAAAGCTTCTTCTGATCATTTTGTACGGGCTTATCATGATACGTATGGTTTGCCTGTGGTTATCACGAACTGCTCTAACAATTATGGACCTAACCATTTTCCAGAAAAGTTAATTCCACTGTGTATTCATAATATTCTAAATAATAAGCCTTTACCAATTTATGGTGATGGCAAGTTTACGCGTGACTGGCTTTTCGTGGTGGATCATGCGCGTGCTATTGACATGGTGTTCCATCGTGGACAAAATGGACAATCGTATAATGTTGGTGGTTTTAACGAATGGAAAAATATTGATTTGGTGCAGGAGTTATGTAAGCAAATGGATGAAAAACTAGGTCGTGAAGTTGGTACTGCTGAGAAGCTTATTACTTTTGTGAAAGATCGTCCTGGCCATGATTTACGTTATGCTATTGACGCAACGAAAATTAATAAAGAGTTGGGTTATCAGCCTTCTGTTACGTTTGAAGAAGGATTGTCCAAGACTATTGATTGGTTTTTAGCTAATGAAGATTGGTTAGCTAATGTAACCTCCGGCGATTACCAGAAATATTACGATACGCAGTACGATAAGTAAGAAGTTCTTTTAATTAAGGGGCATAGATTGATAAGTGTTTTATTATCAAATCTCTTTGCAAGTTACTTTTTATGATTAAAAGCCGTTACTAAAATGCAAATACAAGAAACAAAATTAAAAGGCTGTTTTATTATAGAGCCTACAAAATATGGCGATAGCCGAGGTTATTTTTTTGAAAGTTTTAATGAGCGTACCTTTAATGCGCTAACTGGTACTACTATGCATTTTGTACAGGATAATCAATCGTATTCTAAAAGAGGCGTTTTACGCGGGTTACATGCGCAAGTTGGTGAGCATGCACAAGCGAAATTAGTTCGTGTTTTAGAAGGAGCAGTTATTGATGTTGCGGTTGATGTCCGCTCTGGATCTGAAACTTATGGTCAGTATGTTGCGGTCGAACTTTCTGCCGAAAATAATAAACAACTATTTGTACCAAGAGGTTTTTTACATGGTTTTGTTGTACTTAGTGAGGTAGCAACATTTTTTTACAAATGTGATAATTTCTATAATAAGGATTCAGAATGCAGCGTACATCCTTTAGATAAAGATTTGGCGGTTGATTGGCAGGTTCCAGTTGAAGAATTATTGCTTTCAGATAAAGATAAAGAAGCATTGTCTTTTCAAGAATTTCAAAATGTGGCAATCTCTTCTTCAATAAAGCATTCATAAGATGGCAGTAGCTTCTCAAGTTCAAAAAATTTTAGTCACAGGTGCTAATGGACAACTGGGCTCGGAGCTTAAAGAGCTCCTAGGTACAAATGAAAAGTTTCATACGTTCTTTTTAGATCGTAAGCAATTGCCTTTGGATCATACCTTATTGATTCACGATATTTTAGCTATGTATGAACCAGATATCATTATTCATGCGGCAGCGTACACGGCGGTAGATAAGGCAGAGTCAGAACCGGCATTGGCTGATACTGTGAATCATCTCGCAAGTGAAGAAATTGCCCAATATTGTCGTTTACATGATGTTAAGTTGATTGCTATATCTACGGACTATGTTTTTGATGGCAATTCAGACAAGCCTTTGCAGGAGGATGCTTCAGTGAATCCTATAAATACATATGGAGAAACCAAATTGAAAGGTGAGCAGGCTATCCAGAAATGGTTGCCTGAAGGTATTATCATTCGTACATCTTGGGTGTATTCTACCTACGGTAATAATTTCGTGAAGACAATGATTCGATTGATGACTGAACGTGATGATATTTCAGTCATTAATGATCAAATTGGTTCACCAACATATGCTAAAGATTTGGCCGAAGCAATTGTCTCAATCATTGAAGGAAATGTTTGGCAAGGAGGAGTCTATCACTATAGCAACGAAGGAGAGACTTCTTGGTATGATTTTGCTGAAGCTATTAAAGAGATAAAGGGTTTAGATTGTAAAATCAACCCGATTCCAACAACGCAATATCCGACACCAGCAAAACGTCCTAAATATTCGTTGCTCGATAAATCGAAAATTAAAATGGTTTATGGGATAGAAGTTCCTGATTGGAAGTTGAGCCTTCGACGAGCTCTTACGAATTTTCACTAATTTTAACGAATTACGCAAAACGTATGTAGATGAATAAACCGTTGATATACAAAGAGGAAAGTTGTCGCATCATTGGTGTCTGTATGGAAATTCATCGTGATATGGAAAGTGGATTCTTAGAATCTGTGTATAATGAAATACTGGAATTGAAGTTTCAAAAGGAAAAATTACCTTTTGAGAGAGAAAAGAAATTGGATCTCTATTACAACGATATCAAGTTAAACAAAAATTTTAAAGCAGATTTTATCTGTTTTAATGATATTATATTAGAAATAAAAGCAGTTAGTTACTTAACCGAATCTTTTAATAAACAATTGAAAAATTATTTAAAAGCAACAAATAAGAAGCTAGGAATTTTGATAAATTTTGGGCAGTCTTCTTTAGTATATAAAAGAATAATTAATCTTAATTTGGTTTAATTCGAAAAATTCGTTTAAATAGATAATAATGAAAGGTATTATTTTAGCAGGTGGTTCAGGTACACGGTTGCATCCGTTGACATTAGCAGTGTCTAAGCAATTGATGCCCGTATATGATAAGCCAATGATATATTATCCTTTGTCGACTTTAATGTTGGCCGGGATTAATGAAATTTTAATAATTTCCACACCGCAAGATCTACCTAATTTTCAAAAGTTATTAGGCGATGGCTCTAATATAGGATGTAAATTTTCATACAAAGAGCAACCAAGTCCAGATGGACTTGCGCAAGCTTTTATTCTTGGTGAAGAATTTATTGGTAATGATAAGGTCGCTTTAATCCTGGGAGACAATATCTTCTATGGGTCGGGAATGTCGAAGCTATTACAATCATGTGTGAATCCGGATGGTGGCGTGGTTTTTGCTTATTACGTGCAGGATGCGGAACGTTATGGTGTAGTAGAGTTTGATGCGGAGAACAAAGTTGTTTCCATTGAGGAGAAACCTGTATCCCCTAAGTCAAAGTATGCTGTTCCAGGTATTTATTTTTACGATAATGATGTTGTTGAGATTGCTAAAAGTATTAAGCCTTCGTATCGAGGTGAGTTAGAAATCACGGATGTAAATAAAGAATACTTGAGACGTGGTAAGTTGAAGGTTGGGATCTTTGATCGTGGTACCGCTTGGTTGGATACAGGGACGATACAATCATTGATGCAAGCCGGTCAATTTGTGCAAGTGATTGAGGAAAGACAAGGTATGAAGATTGCGGCCATTGAAGAGGTGGCCTATCGTATGGGTTGGATGACTAAAGAGCAGTTACTAAAAGTCGCTGAACCTTTACGGAAATCTGGTTATGGGGAATATTTGATAGGTATAGTTAAATAGAATTGACTATTTTTGTGGGAAACCAATAATAAAAAATGAGGAAACTTTTACTCCTAGTTATTACAGTAAGCTATTTAGTACAGGCGCAAGCCCAAGTAAATGCAAATAGTTTTAAGGTCGATGATTTGACAGATGCACAAGTAGAACAGTATGTGAAACGTGCAGCTACGATGGGCTATTCAGAGGCGCAGCTTCCTGAATTTGCTCGTGCTCAAGGTATATCCAGTGCTGAAGTTAAAAAGTTGCAAGATCGGTTGCAGAAAATAAAGTCAAAAGGTTCATCTTCTTCCTTCGGAAGTAAAGAGGCTACAGCTGAGGTTGGTGGTAAAGGCCGTCAAGTTTCAGGTTTAGTCCAAGCTAAATCTAGTCGTTTTTTTAATGACCAAGATTCTCTGCAGCATCGTCAGGATAGTATCTTGGCTTTAGGGAAACCAAAGGTTTTTGGTGCTGATTTATTTAAAAATAACGCAAC
The DNA here is from genome assembly GCF_037572665.1 of Sphingobacterium sp. MYb382. Lineage (NCBI taxonomy): Bacteria > Pseudomonadati > Bacteroidota > Sphingobacteriia > Sphingobacteriales > Sphingobacteriaceae > Sphingobacterium > Sphingobacterium sp. MYb382. Next base: position 556,523 of record NZ_JBBGZT010000024.1, on the reverse strand, counting down.
AACTTTTGAGCCTAATTTACGATTAGCAACACCTCCTTCCTATATTATTGGTCCTGATGATGAAATTCTTTTGGACATTACGGGTAATAATGAAGCTTCTTATCGTCTTCAGGTTAGTCCTGAAGGTAATATTAAGGTGGATTATGTTGGAGTTATCAATGTTGCAGGGTTATCAGTTGCTAGTGCTAAAAGTAAAATTAGTCAACGTTTAAGTACGGTATATTCGGCTATCCGTTCGGGAGCAACCAAAGTCGATGTAAATATTGGTAATATACGGAGTATAAATGTAACATTAACTGGGGCTGTGACTAAGCCAGGTACCTATACCTTGCCTTCTTTGGCGACCGTGTTTAATGCATTGTATGCTTCTGGAGGGCCTGCCGAAAATGGTTCTTATCGTACGATTCAAGTGATTAGAAATAATCGAGTAATTTCAACGATTGATGTCTATGATTTCTTAGTCAACGGTATGCAAAAAGGGAATATTCGCCTACAAGATCAGGATATTATTCATATCCCTGTTTATGCTAACCGTGTATCTTTTGAGGGGGAAGTTAAACGACCTGCTAGTTTTGAAATTGTTTCTGGAGAGTCATTACAAGATTTATTAAACTATGCTGGTGGTTTCGCAGAGAACGGATTTACGGCTAAGGTTAAAGTCTTTCAAAAGACAGATCGTGAACGTAAGATTACGGATGTTTATGCGGACCAGTTTGCAAATTATGAACCTAAAAACGGGGATAATTTTGTTGCGGAGGAATTGTTAGCACGCTATGAGAATAGAGTTAGTATTCTCGGGGCTGTTTTTCGCCCTGGAGCCTATGGTCTAGAACCAGGAATGACCTTGCGTACTTTGCTTGAAAAAGCACAAGGACTGCGTGAGGATGCTTTTATGGATCGCGGATTGATAAACCGTCTTGCGACAGATAATACGCTTCAGCTGATTAATTTTAACGTACGTGATATTATCAGTGGGGCTGCCACCGACGTGCCTTTAAGAAGAGAAGATAAAATCGTTATTTCTTCAATTTTTGATTTACGTGATGAATATAAAATAACCGTACAAGGGCAGGTTCGTTTGCCAGGTGATTTTCCTTTTGCAAGTAAGGCTACTTTAGCGGATGTTATTCAACAAGCAGGAGGCTTAACGGAAGAAGCGAAAAATGCACGTGTCGAAATAGCTAGACGTATTCGTAATCGTGGAGCACAAGATTCGATATCTGCGGCAACAATTTTGGTCAATATTAGAGAGGGTAAACTAGAAAGTCCTTACATTGAGTTAAAGCCTTATGATGTGGTAAGTATTTTAGGGGATGCTAGCTTTAGAGAACAACGCCAAGTAAAGGTTGAAGGGGAAGTTATGTATCCTGGTATTTATACTATCAATCGTGAAGATGAGCGTATTTCTGATATTATTGCACGCGCTGGAGGTTTGACTACTTATGCTTATACGGAAGGAGCTTCTTTACGTCGTACTGGCGCATCTAAACTTAGAAAAGAAGCTGAAAAAGAACGCAAGTTGAATGCAGAATTACAAGATGTAGATTTGGATGAAGAATTCGAAGCTATAGAAAATGGAAGTGTTAAGAATGCGACAAAAGCTAGTAAACAAGCCTTAAGTAAAGTCTCTCAATCCGGTAATGTAGAAACTGTAGTTGCGGAACCAAGTGATTTAGTTGGTATTGAATTGCATAAAATTTTAGAGAAGCCTAATGGTAAGAATGATTTATTTCTTATGGATGGGGATATTGTTTATGTGCCAAAAGAGATTCAAACAGTACGTGTAATGGGCGAGGTCTTAAATCCAAATAATGTTGTTTATCAAAAGGGGAAGTCTTTAAGTTATTATGTGAATCAAGCAGGAGGTTTCACGACGGAGGCATTAAAGAAAAAAGTATTTGTGCAATATGCAAATGGGGCTGTTAAAGGTCGCGCTGGTGGCTATCCCGAAATCAAACCAGGATCTGAAATTGTGGTGCCGAAACGTGCTCCACGTGAACGCATGTCAGCTCAAAGCTGGATAGGGTTGGGAACAGGAGTTGCTTCTTTAGCTGCTATTATTGTTAGTTTACTAAGATAAAACAGAGATGACTAAAGGCTTGAACAATAGCATGGAAGAAACTTCTTTAAAAGATCTTATTCTTAATATTCAAGAATGGTTGAGGTATTTTCTCTCTCAATGGTATATTCTTTTAACAGCCGTTCTGATTGGCGCATCAGGAGGTTTTTTTTACACAAAGTCTAAAAAGCCTATTTATACAGCTACGACTACTTTTGTCTTAGAATCTGGAGAGAGAGGAGGGGGATTAGGGCAATATGCCGGTATGGCTGCTATGGCCGGAATTGATTTAGGTGGCGCTGGAGGAGGTATTTTTCAAGGGGATAATCTATTAGAATTATACAAATCTCGGAAAATGATTGAGGCAGCATTACTTACTCCTTCTTTAGAGACTAATCAAGAAATTTTAATAGATAAGTTCCTTATTATTACAAATACTAAAGATCGTTGGAAAGAAAAGAAACCTGAGTTATTGAGTATAAATTTTGGTAAATCAATACAAATCGATGCTTTAAAGCAACGCCAAAGAGATAGTGTAATAGCTACCGCTGTCGAAACTATAAATAAAGAGTTTTTAAACGTTGGGAAGCCTGATAAAAAGCTTTCGATCATAAAAATTGATGTGAAATCAGAAAATGAAACTTTTGCTAAGGAGTTTAATGAGGCCTTAGTTAAAGAAGTTAATGATTTTTATGTGCAGACAAAAACGAAAAAATCCTTAGATAATATTGCTATTTTACAGCATAAAACTGATTCCGTTCGGGCAGTTATGAATGGAGCAATAGCTTCTGCAGCGGTTGTAATAGATGCAACACCAAATTTAAATCCAACAAAGCAAGCGCAACGCATTGTACCTTCGCAGCGGTCTCAGTTTTCAGCAGAGACGAATAGGACGATATTAGGCCAATTGGTGCAGAATTTAGAAATGTCTAAAATGGCCTTATTAAAAGAAGCTCCATTAATTCAAAAAGTTGATGAGCCGATTTATCCCTTAAAAGTGGAAAGTGTTGGGAAATTAAAAATGATGGTATTATTTGGTTTGGGGGTTGGCTTAATTGTATTATTTTTTCTTGTTTTTAAAAAGGTTTATCAGTCAACTTTAAAAGACTAATTCAAGGTATGAGTATTTTAAACTTAATTGGAAGGACACAGGAGTTGTTTTCGAATGATATAACAGGACATGAGAAGGCACTAAGTAGAATTATCTCTTCTTCTAAATTTCTTGTTATAGGAGGGGCCGGATCTATAGGACAGGCGACTGTAAAGGAGATATTTAAGCGTAATCCTAAGAAATTACACGTGGTGGATATCAGTGAAAACAATATGGTAGAACTTGTACGGGACATTCGCAGTTCCTATGGTTATATCGATGGCGATTTTCAGACGTTTGCACTTGATATCGGTTCTGTTGAGTATGATGCTTTTTGGGAGAGTGATGGCAATTATGATTTTGTTTTGAACCTGTCAGCACTTAAACATGTACGTAGTGAAAAGGATCCCTATACATTGATGCGTATGATTGATGTTAATGTCTTTAATACTGATAAAACGTTACAACAATCCATTGCTAAAGGTGTGAAGAAGTATTTTTGTGTTTCAACAGATAAAGCTGCAAATCCTGTTAATATGATGGGAGCATCCAAACGTATTATGGAAATGTTTTTGATGAGAAGAAGTCAGAATATTACAATTTCTACAGCACGTTTCGCTAATGTAGCTTTTTCAGATGGGTCATTATTGCATGGTTTCAGTAAACGGATTGAAAAAAGACAACCAATTGTAGCTCCAAATGATATAAAAAGGTATTTTGTTGTTCCTCAGGAATCTGGCGAATTGTGTTTAATGTCGTGTTTTTTTGGTGAGAATAGAGATGTTTTTTTTCCAAAACTGAGTGAAGAACTGCATTTAATCACTTTCGCTGAAATTGCTAAAAAGTATTTAAAAGACATTGGTTATGAGGTTTTTTTGTGTAAGGATGAAGAAGAAGCTCGATTGTTAGTAGACACTTTGCCTCAAGAAGGGAAGTGGCCTTGTTTGTTTACAGCTAGTGATACCACTGGAGAGAAGGACTTTGAAGAATTTTATACCGACAAAGAAGTCTTGGATATGGAACGTTTCTGTAACCTAGGTGTTATAAAGAATGATTTAAATGTTGAATTTGATAAATTGAACTTATTTGAAAGCGAAATTATACGCATGAAGTCAAATAGGAAATGGGAGAAGGACGAGATTCTAGAGTTGTTTTTTCAAATGATCCCTGATTTCGGACATAAAGAAACAGGTAAATATTTAGACGCTAAAATGTAAAATGAGTTACATTCATGATTTTATCTCTTTCACAAGAGACCAATATAAAACAAAAGAATTTATTCCGCTACATGAACCTCGTTTTCGAGGAAATGAAAAGCAATATCTGATTGAAACTATTGAATCGACATTTGTTTCTTCCGTAGGACGTTATGTCGATCAATTTGAACAGAAAATGGAGAAATTTACGGGTGCAACAAAGGCTGTTGCAGTTGTGAATGGGACAGCTGCTTTACAAGTAGCTCTTCGTTTGGTTGGGGTATCCGCCGGTGACGAAGTTCTTACGCAGGCTTTGACTTTTGTCGCGACGGCAAATGCAATTATTTATAATAATGCATCTCCTGTTTTTTTGGATGTGGATTTGGATACAATGGGCCTTTCACCAAAGGCGGTGGAAGTATTTCTTAACGAATTCGGAGAGATTAGGGATGGTGTTTGCTATAACAAATCGACAGGAAAACGTATTGCTGCATGTATGCCAATGCATACTTTTGGCTTTCCTGTACATTTAGATGAAATGATAGTTGTTTGTAAACAATGGAATATTCCACTTGTTGAAGATGCGGCTGAATCCATTGGAAGTTTTTACAAAGGCCAGCATACAGGTACTTTAGGGCTTGTTGGTGGTTTTTCTTTTAATGGAAACAAAACGATAACAAGTGGTGGTGGCGGTGCGATTGTGTCCAATACTGAAACGCTTGGGGTACAAGCAAAATATTTGACAACTACAGCAAAAAAACCGCATGCCTATGAGTTTTTTCATGATGAATTAGGATACAATTTTCGTATGCCAAACCTGAATGCCGCTCTTGCTTGTGCACAAATGGAAATGTTGGATTCTTTCTTAAGGGATAAGCGTGAACTTGCCGAGACATATGGCTTGTTTTTCAAAAATATGGGTGTTAATTTTAGAAAAGAAACACCAGACACGAAGGCTAATTATTGGTTAATGTGTGTTGAACTTGCTGACAAGACTGAAAGAGAACTTTTTTTAAAAGAAACCAATGCAGCCGGGGTAATGACAAGGCCTATTTGGAACTTAATGTATAAGTTGCCTATGTATCAGCATTACCAGCGTGATGCGCAGCGCAATGCCGAGTTTTTAGAAGAACGCATTGTTAACATACCAAGTAGTGTGAGATAGTTATGAATCGGGTTGCAATAATCGGTTATTCGGGACACGCTTATGTTGTACTAGACGCTAGTGTAAAGATGGGCTTGGCTATACAGTATTATTGTGATAAGACCTATTTGGGAAACAGAGATCCTTATGGACTTAGTTATTTAGGTGATGAAAGCCATGCTGATTTTGTATGGGATAATGTAGAGGGGTTTGTTTTGGGGATTGGTGATAATAATATTCGTGCTCGAATTGCTGTCAGTGTAAAGGCAAAAGGTAAAAAACTTATTTCTGTTGTACATCCTTCAAGTTTAATAAACGACTTTGTAAGGCTTGGCGAAGGAGTTTTCCTAGCATCTAATTGTGTCTTAAATCCTTTTGCTGTTGTTGGTGACTATTGTATTATAAATACTGGTGCTATTGTAGAACATGAGTGTTTTTTGGGAAGTGCGGTACATATTGCTCCAGGCGCGGTTTTAGCGGGAAATATCCAAGTTGGAGATAATACATTTATTGGTGCTAACTCTGTGATAAAACAAGGTGTAAAAATTGGAAAGAATGTGATTGTTGGCGCTGGAAGTGTAGTACTAACGGATATTCCAGATGGTGAAAAATGGGTAGGAAACCCTGCTCGAAAAATGAAAAAATGAATAAGGTATTAATCATTGCTGAGGCCGGAGTAAACCATAATGGTGAACTTGAAAATGCATTTAAATTAATTGATGCGGCGGTAGCCGCTGGAGTTGATTATATAAAATTTCAAACCTTTCAAGCAGATAAATTAGTTTCTAAGAATGCCAAAAAAGCGGAATATCAAATTGCAAATACAGGCGATGGTGAGGATTCGCAATTTGATATGTTAAAGAAGTTGGAGTTATCTCATGAGGATCATGAAAAGATAATTGCTTATTGTAAAGTTAAAGGTATTAATTTTTTTTCTACAGCGTTCGATCTAGAGTCATTGCAATATCTTAAAGATATTGGTTTGGATTTGGTTAAAATTCCTTCAGGAGAAGTTACAAACTTGCCTTATCTTAGAAAAGCAGCGACTTTGTTTTCTAAGGTAATCTTATCGACAGGGATGTGTACAATGGAAGACATAGCTGCGGCTGTTTCTGTGTTTCAAAATAACGGAATAACTGATATTACTATTTTGCATTGTAATACAGAATACCCAACCCCTATGTCAGATGTCAATTTAAAAGCAATGTTGAGTATAAAACACCAATTTGATGTTGCGGTGGGGTACTCTGATCATACATTAGGTATTGAGGTGCCGATTGCCGCAGTTGCGTTGGGTGCATGTATTATAGAAAAACATTTTACGCTAAGCAATAAAATGGAAGGACCTGATCATGCAGCTTCATTGGAACCAATGGATTTAACTGCAATGGTTTATGCAATTCGTAATATAGAAAAAGCGATTTCAGGAAATGGTATAAAAGAGCCTAGTGAATCGGAACGTAAAAATATGTCAATTGCTAGAAAGAGCATTGTGGCCTCTACAAAAATCCGTAAAGGAGAACTATTTTCTGAAGCAAATATAACTGTTAAAAGGCCTGGCACTGGAATATCACCGATGAAATGGGACACTGTCCTTGGTAAGATTGCATCTCAAGATTTTAATGAAGATGATTTAATAGAGTTGTAGATGAATAAAATTTGTATTGTAACTGCTACTCGTGCCGAATATGGTTTGCTAAAGCCTTTGATGCATTTAATTCAGCAATCTGATTCCATGAAATTGCAGATAATTGCTACGGGGGCCCATTTGTCTCCGGAGTTTGGTCTAACTTATAAACAAATAGAAGCTGATGGCTTTGTTATTGATGAGAAGATTGAAATCTTGCTGTCCTCGGATACTGCATCAAGTATTGTAAAAACCATGAGTTTAGCTCTTAGTGGATTAGCGGACGTTTTTCCTCGTCTGACGCCTGATGTTATTGTGATTTTGGGAGATAGGTATGAGATGTTGGCAATAGCGTCTGCGGCAACTATTTTTAAGATTCCAATCGCCCACCTGCATGGCGGTGAAATTACTGAAGGGGCCTATGATGATGCAATAAGGCATGCCATTACGAAGCTTAGCCATTTGCATTTTACTTCTACAACAGATTATAGACAGCGCGTTATACAGATGGGCGAACAGCCAAATCGTGTTTTTAATGTTGGTGCAATAGGATTAGATAATATCGAGAATTTACCGTTATTAACAAAAGAGCGACTTGAGGAAGATTTGAATATTCGCTTTAAAAAGTATAATTATCAGGTAACTTTTCATCCAGAAACATTGGGAAATCAAACCTCAGCTGATCAGTTTCAGGTTCTTTTAGATGCTATTGATCAGCAGAAAGATAGTTTTTTTGTTTTCACAAAAGCTAATGCAGATACTGATGGCAGGATAATTAATCAAATGATTGATTCTTTTGTATTTAAGAACCCAAATAAAGCGGCTACTTTTCATAGCCTTGGTTCATTACGATTTTTATCGCTTGTGAAAGTTTGTACTGCGATAGTTGGAAATAGTTCTAGCGGTATTATTGAAGCTCCTTCTCTAAAAACGGCAACTATAAATATTGGTGAAAGGCAAAAGGGAAGGATTCAAGCTGGTTCAGTGGTAAATGTTGTAAGTTCAATAATTGATATAAATAGAGGATTTGCCGTTGTGAAAGAGTTGTTATTAACTAATTCTTTGAGTTCGATAATTAATCCGTACAATAACGGTGGAGCTTCAGAAAAAATTTTAAGGGAACTAGTGAATTTTTTGAAACAAGAGGTTAAATACAAAGTTTTCTTCAATAAATAATTAGAAAGGTATAATGCAGTACGAATATACGAAACACTTAATTACAACTGGATCCTCTATTAAAAAGGCTCTCTCTAAACTAAATGAATTGGCCGCTGATTCGATTCTATTTGTCGTGTCTGAAAGTGGACAATTATTAGGGTCTTTAACTGATGGCGATGTGAGGAGAGGTTTGTTGTCCGATTTGAATATGGAAGATATCGTTGACCGATTCATTCAATTGAATCCTAAGTTTCTTCAGAAAGGAAACTATACGATACAAGACGTAATATCTTTCAGGGAAAATAATTATCGAATAATTCCCGTTTTAGATAAGGATGGGATTGTTATCAATATAATAAATTTTCGATTTTTAAGATCATATTTACCTGTAGATACTGTTATTATGGCGGGGGGACGTGGTGAAAGGTTGCGTCCATTGACAGATCATATACCAAAACCCCTATTAAAGGTTGGGGTAAAACCAATAATTGAGCATAATTTAGACCGTTTAGCACTGTTTGGTGTCGATGACTTTTGGATTTCAATTAAATATTTAGGAGAAAAGATTGTAGATTTTTTTGGAGATGGGAAGACTAAAAACGTCCAAATTAATTATATTCAAGAGGATCAAGCTTTAGGAACAATAGGTGCAATATCAAAGGTTGAAAGTTTTACTCATGATTACATTTTAGTGACTAATTCAGATGTTTTAACAAATATAGATTATGAAAGATTTTTTTTAGAATTTATAGAGTCAGACGCTGATTTTTCTGTAGCAACAATTCCATATAATGTTAATATACCTTATGCAATCTTGGAAACAAATAATAATGTAATTAAGAATTTTACAGAAAAACCTACTTACACATATTTTGCGAATGCTGGCATTTATTTGATGAGGAGAGAAATATGTCAGTTAATTCCCAAGAATAGTTTTTTTAACGCTACGGATTTGTTATCAAAACTTATTGCAGAAAATTATAAAGTAACCTCATTTCCCCTTAGAGGTTACTGGTTGGACATTGGAAAACATGATGACTTTAATAAGGCACAAGAGGATATAAATTATATTAAGTTTTAATATGGAAAAGAAAATTTTAGTCATAGGACTTGGTTCTATGGGAAAAAGACGGGTTAGAAATTTAATAGCTTTAGGATATAAAAATATATATGGATATGATTTACGAGAAGATCGTAGAGCTGAAGCTAAAGATATATATAATATCAAGGTTTTTTCTGATTTTGATATGGTTGTTCAAAGTGGTGTTGATGCATTTGTTATTTCTGTTCCACCAGATCTTCATCATATTTATATGAAGAAGGCTTTAGAGTTAGAAATTCCGACATTTATTGAGGCAAGTGTTGTTGATACAGATATGGACAGTTTAATAAAGGAGGCTGATGCAAAAGGAATTCTACTTGCACCATCATGCACCTTGTATTTTCATGCTGCAATTAAGAAAATTTCAAAGATCTTACAAGAGAAGTATTTGGGAAGAATATCCAATATACTTTATCATTCGGGACAATTTCTTCCAGATTGGCATTCGTATGAACCAGTGGAGGATTATTACGTATCTAAAAAAGAAACAGGTGGTGGGCGAGAAATTGTTCCATTTGAGTTGACATGGATAACCTTGTTATTGGGGTTCCCAAAGCGTGTTGTAGGGCTCTATAAAAAAACTATTGATATCGAAGGTGCCGATGAAATAGATGATACTTATAATCTGTTATTGGATTATGAGCCAATGATTTTTAATCTTTCTGTAGATGTTGTTTCAAGGTACGCGACAAGACGACTAGTAATAAATGGAAGTGAGAAACAGTTGTATTGGAATTGGGATGATAGTGTAATTAAGATTTATCACCCAGAAGAAGAGACGTGGGAAGAAATAAGTTATGAAACAATTGCCGCACAAGAAGGGTATAATAAAAATATCACGGAGCAAATGTATATTGAAGAAATGGATGCCTTTACAAAAGCTGCATTTGCAAGAGTTGATTATCCTAATTCCTTAGCACATGATCACAGAGTATTAAAACTACTTTATGCAGTTGAATATGCAGATAATAACAATGTAATTACTCCTTTTTAATATGTTAACTGGTGTTTTTATAACCGCTAGATTAGGTTCTTCTAGGCTAAAGCAAAAACATTTGATTAAAGCTAATGGATTTACATTTTTGGAATGGTTGATTAAAAGGATGGAGTTTGAATTTTCTTCAGAATTATTAGCGGGAAATGTCCATATATTTATTGTTACTTCTGATTTAGAAGAAAACAGACAGTTTGAAGTGTTTTCTAATAATTATGTTCAGATTTTTTATGGAGCAGATGATAATATCCCACTTAGGCATTTGCAGTGTGCAAAAGCTAATGGTGTAGATAATATTCTTTCTATTGATGGAGATGATATTTTATGTTCACCTGCGGCAGCTAGATTAGTATTTGAAAGTTTATCAATAACTAATAATGTACTAGCAAAAACCTCAGGATTATCCTTAGGGATGAATGTTTTTGGATATAAAACTAGTTATTTAGAAGAAGTCATACAAGGTTTAGAAAATTCGACTTTGGAAACAGGATGGGGAAGAATTTTTGATATGAAAAAAGCTGATGATTTACTTTTAGTAAGTCCAATAGGTTACGAAAAACTTCGAATGACTTTAGATTACGATAAAGACGCTGTTTTTTTTCAAAAGGTAATAGAATCAATAGGTAACGCTATTATTGAAATTGATGATTTCGCCCTTGTTAGTACCGTTATTCAAAATCAATGGAATGATATAAATGATGAACTAAGCGAAGAGTACTGGAATAATTTTAAAAAACAACAGAAAGAAGAGAATTAGAACGTTTTGTATTATGGAATATAGAAATAGATTACACGAATTAATTCCGGGCGGAGCCCATACATATTCAAGAGGAGATGATCAATTTCCAGAAAATGCACCGTCTATTCTAGAAAAAGGCGAAGGTGCTTATGTTTTTGATCCTAATGGTAAGAAATATTTAGACTTTGGTATGGGCTTACGCTCAGTTAATATTGGTTACGGCAATAAAGAGATCGCTGATGCTTGCTATGCGGAAATTTTAAAAGGAAACAATCTTACAAGAGCTTCTATGACGGAACTCGCTGCTGCTGAGCTTTTAGTCGATCTAATTCCTTCCGTTGAGATGGTAAAGTTTGCCAAGCATGGTTCTGCAGTGACTACTGCAGCAGTCAAACTTGCACGCGCATATACCGGAAGAAAATATATTGCTATTCCTTATGAGCAACCTTTTTTCTCCTATGATGATTGGTTTATTGGCTCTACTGTCTTAGAAAGAGGGATTCCGAATGAGTTTAGGCAATATACTTTAAAATTTCATTATAATGATATAGAATCACTAGCAGTTTTATTTGATCAATATCCAGGTGAGATTGCCGGAGTTCTGATGGAACCAACGACTACAGAAGGTCCTAAGGATAATTTTTTGCAGAAAGTGAAAGATACATGTCATAAAAATGGTGCTATTTTTATTTTGGACGAAATGATTACAGGTTTTAGATGGGATTTAAAGGGGGCACAGAATTATTATAACATCGAACCTGATTTATGTACTTTTGGTAAAGCTATGGCTAATGGATTTGCTGTCGCCGCACTTGGTGGAAAACGAGAGATTATGAAAATTGGGGGGATTTTGGAAGAAGGGCAGGAGCGTGTATTTTTAACATCGACAACGCATGGTGCAGAAATGAGTGCCCTTGGTGCTTTTATTAAGACCGTAGAGATTCTTAAAAGAGAGAATGTGGTTAAACATTTTTGGGATTTCGGAAATCAGTTAGTAACTGGAATGAATAATATTTCTAAAGATTTAGGTATTGAGGACCAATTCTATGTTGAAGGATTTGAATGTTCTCCAAACTATATCTTAAAAGATTTTGATGGAAATATTTCTTTACCACTTCGAACGCTTTTTGCACAAGAAATGATTAATAATGGTGTAATTATGCCTTATATCGCTTTGTCACATGCACATCAGAAGGAAGAGCTTGATTTAGCGCTACGAGCGATAGAACACTCTTTGCAAATTGTTAAAAAAGCATTAAACGGTAATTTAAATAATTATTTAAAGTCTAAAGTAATTAAACCTGTTTTTAGAAAATATAATTAGTTTAGTATGAAAGTTGCTTTGGTTTCTTTTAATTCTGTTTGGGAAAGTAAGGATGCAAGTTTAGAGGATTTTAAAGTTTATGTACAAAAAGCCGCATTGAATGGAGCAAATTGTATTATTTTTCCTGAGATGACACTGACAGGCTTTTCTATGAATTCCGAAAAGTTAGCAGAACCTTTTAATGATTCTGTAACAATTAAGGAATATCAAAAGTTAGCGGTTAAATATAAGATTAAACTTATTGCAGGTGTAATATTAAGAGAAGGAGGTAACATATACAATTGTTGTGTTGTTGTTAGCGAGTATGGAGATATTCTTGAGATATATAAAAAAATTCATCCATTCTCATACAGTGGTGAAGAAAAGTTTTATGCAGCTGGTTCAGATTTAAAACAAGTGAATTTTGTGGGGGGGTGGGGTATTACAATTTGTTATGATTTAAGGTTTCCTGAGCTTTACCAAGCTCTAGCTGTTGATAATAATGTAATTGTTAATATTGCCTCCTGGCCAGAGCGAAGAGATGATCATTGGCAAAGTCTTTTAAAGGCTAGAGCAATAGAGAATCAAGTTTATATGATAGGTGTCAATAGGTCAGGTATTGATGGGAATGATTTGCATTATGCTGGTAACTCAATTATATATTCTGCAACAGGAAGTCTTTTGGAGGCTGTCATTAAGGAAGATGATATGAAAATTTTTGATTTAGATGTGGATGCTGTAGAAGTATATAGAAAAAGCTTTCCTGTGAAGAGCGATAGAAGGATAGATTTATACTCTACTTGGTTAAATAAAAGTGGAAATGTTAAAAAATAAAATTATTATAGTAACTGGCGCATCTGGATTAATTGGTTCGCTAACTGTTAAGGATTTATTAAGTAAGGGGGCCATTGTTATTGGTGCTGATATTTCCATGAATTCGAATCTTATAGAAGATCTTGATTTTGTGCTTTGTAATACTGCAGAAAAAGCTGGAATAGACCAATTAATTGATTTTGTTTTGAAGAAATATGATCGAATTGATGGTTTGGTAAACCTTTCTTATCCAAGAACGAGTGATTGGGGATTGAAATTTGAAGAAATTCCTTATGACTCTTGGGAGAAGAATGTTGATATGCAGTTAAATGCAGTATTTTATATATGCCAACGTGTTTTGGAAGTTATGAAAATGCAAATGTCTGGATCAGTGGTTAACATAGCCTCTATTTATGGTGTTGTTGGAAATGACTTCAGCTTATATGAGGAATATGGAGGGACATCCCCTGCAGCTTATTCTGCAATTAAAGGTGGAATAGTTAATTTCACTAAATATTTATGCTCTTACTATGGTAAGTATAATTTGAGAATAAACTGTGTTTCTCCAGGAGGTATTATTGATGAAAAAAATCAACATCCTTCTTTTATTAAGCGATATAGTGAAAAATCCCCTATGGGAAGATTGGGAAGGCCAGAGGAAATTGCACCGGCTATTAGTTTTCTTTTGTCTAATGATGCGTCATTTATAAATGGACACAATTTAATGGTTGATGGTGGATGGACAGCAATATAAAATAATGAAAAAAGTAATTTTCTTTCACACAGCACACCCTCGGTTAAATTTAATAGGACAAATTCAATTAGAGATTATAGCCGAGCATTTGAGTATATCTGATGAGGTTTATATTGTTCCTTCTAATTTTGAGCTAGTTGCATCTCAAACAAATTATGTAGATCCAAAATATAGTTTTTATCATTATAATAGGTTACTTGAAAAAACTGTCAAGTTTCTTGAATCGATCGGTAATCCATTATTTGTCAATTATACAAATTCTAAAGTAAGAGAGTTTGTTGATTTAGAAGATATTACAACACTGAGATCAATCTGTTATAAAGGAGTAAACATTGGTATTGGTGTTTTATCTTCTGTAATTAGTTTAATCCGAGATCATGAGTTCTCTATACAAGATTATAGAAAAGAGGTTATTCAAGAATTGTTCAATGCCGCTTTAGTTATCGATACACTTGAGGAATTATGTTTGAAAATCAAGCCTGACTTAGTGTATGTTTTTAATGGACGTATGTCTACATATTCCCCTGTTGTGCGATTTTGCCAAAAACATAATATTGATTTTAAAGTTTTTGAGTTCACGTCTCGATATGATAAATATCATGTTCTAAACTGCGCAATACCTCATGATACCTATTATAGGGAGAATGAAATGAGAAAAGCATGGAGTGACAACGTAGATTTGAACTTTAAGAAACAAGTTTCTGATAATTTCTTTGAGGCTCAGATGAAAGGTATAACACTAATGGATGGTACTTTTGCAAATGCAAATATTTCGAAAGTACAAGTTCAGTTTGAAAAGGAAGTGATTACTTTTTTTAACTCCTCCATAGATGAATTTGCATCAGTTCCAGGATGGGAGAAATATGTTTTTATTTATGAAAATGAAGTGGATGCGATACTTGATATTTGTAATTTTTTTGAAAAAGATGATACAAAGCAGTTTGTTTTGAGAATTCATCCGAATTTACGATTCTTAGATAACACCCAAACTCGCCATTTATTAAAACTGCAAGGAATTAAGAATTTGAAAATTTACGAATCTACATCTGACGTTTCTAGTTATGAGTTATTACGCTCATCTAATAAAATTATTACTTTCGGTTCTACTCTTGGAATTGAAGCCTGTTTTTTTGGAAAACCTTCAATTCTTTTGGGAAAATCTTTTTTTGAAAATCTAGATGTTTCTTACCTTCCTAGAGATAGAAAGGGTTTGATGGAACTGATAAATGATGATAGTCTTAAATCTAAGCCTAAAGAAAATGTAATGATATATGGTTACTGGTGGATGAGCTTCGGTAATAATTTTGCATTTAGGGATAATAAAATATACCTGCCAAATGATTTAGACCCAACTTTTTTCGAAACTTTATTTGGAGTATCGATTAAATTATCAAGTCCTAAATTTTGGAAAAGAGTTTTTAAAATTTTTGACATAAATAATGTTAAAAAAATGAAAAATTCAACATATAGAACAGCCATATTAAGAGAATTAATGCCATGGATAAAAAAATAATATCAACTTTTATGTTTAGTGAACCTCATGAACAAGAGCTTCTTTGGTTAAAATTTAATGTTGAAGATGAATTTATTTCTGAATGTGTAATTATAGAAGGAGTGTATACGTTTCAAGGTAAAAGAAAAGAGAAATATTTAAATCTAATTTTATCCCAACCAAGATTTCAAAAATTTATAGAGAAGATTCATTACATAGAGTTTGAGGATAACTATAACTTTAATTATGAACCGAGTTTCATAACCCTTCTCAAGCGAAAAATTAAGCGTTGGTTAAACAGCAATTTTGGTAAAAGTTATGACCAAGTTCCATATGCGGAATTAGCATCCTTTTATGCTGAAATTAATCAGAGAGGGGCAGCATTAGATTATTTAAAATCAAAATATTCTCATGATGATATTGTGATATTATGTGATGCCGATGAAATTTTTGATTTTAATGGGGAAAAGGGACTCGAATTAGAAGGGCTTTTAAGGACAAACTCTACTCCTTTTTATATTCGTAGAGATATTTACTGTTATGATTTTAATAATAAAACTTATAGAGAGCGTTTTAGTCCTATTGTGAAATTAGGTGATTTGAAAAATATAGTTTCCTGTCATAAAGTGAGACATCCTTCTATAAATTCAAGACGCATTGTATCTTCTGAATCTCGGTTAGCTTATGAGTATACCTTTTGTTTCTCAAAAGATGCAATTTTGAAAAAATTAACTTCTTTTGCACATGTGACAGATTTGGATGAAAGGTCTGTAGAGTTTTGTTTAGAAAATAACATTTCATTTGTAAATCCGACAAAAATTGATTGCGCATTTAAGATGGATGATGTAAATTATTATGAATTAATATCTCAGGAAAAATTAGACAGTCCAAAGTTCTTGATAGACAATTTTAATCAGTTTAGAACAGGGGTTGTTAGTTTAAACTATAGTGATAAAAGGAGGATAAGTAACATTGAGTACATCGATAATTAAACAAAGTTTAAAAACTTCATTGGTGAATTATTTAGGAGTGATTTTAGGTGCATTTTTTACAGTTTACCTAGCTCCAAGATACTTGACTGTTGAATATAATGGACTATATCGGTTACTATTAGAGTATGCTGCTATCATGGCTGTTTATTTTAATCTAGGTATACCGACTGTAATTAATAAATATTATTTTCAGTTTTTTAAAGAAGGTGCTATTAATAGAGGCTTTGATTTTTTTGTTTTTATTGTCCCTTTAATATTAATGGGGTTTGGAGCTGTGCTATTTATCTTTTACCGTTCTGAAGTTGTCAAATTAATATCCTCTAAAGAGGATTATAATTTTGTATATCAATACGTTTTATTTTTGATTCCTTTAATATTTTCTTATGCTTATTTTTTAATTTTAGAGACTTATTCAGCAATTTTAGGGAATATCTTTGTTATAAATTTTTTAAAGAATATTGTTGTCAAGTTGTTTAACATATGTTCTGTAATCTGTTTTATTTTTACAAATGACTTTTTTCTTTCTTTATATATAGTTTCCTTTGGAACCTTACTCTGTATTTTGATTAGTTTTATTTATGTTCTCTGGTTGAAAAAGTTTAAAGTAAATTTATTACCTAGTATCGCTTTTTTGACAGGAAATAAATTACTTGCTGACTTTATTAAATTTACACTATTTCTTGCGGTATCAAATTTAACCTATTTTTTAATTTCTAAAATAGATATCTATTTTGTTGGTAGATATACAGATTTATCTAACTTAGCATATTATACTACTGCTACGTTTTTTGTTACTATTATTCTTGTACCATATTCTGCAATATTAAATATATCCTTTCCAAAGATTGCCAAAGTATACTTTCAGCAAGGAATTGGAGAAGAGTTAAAACAAATGGTTAAATCAAACGCTAATTTTGCTTTAGCTATGGCAACTTATATTTTTCTTTTAGTCTGGATAAAATATAGATACAATTTATAGTTTGATTCCAAATGGAGAATTGTATCGTATTTGTAAATATGTCTTTCTAATTTTAGGAATTGGTAAATTGGTAGATATTTCCATAGGCTCTATTGGTCAACTTTTAACGGTTTCTAGGTGGTATTATATAACGTTAGTCTTTTCGATTTTTTTTTCTATA
Organism: Sphingobacterium sp. MYb382; assembly: GCF_037572665.1. Lineage (NCBI taxonomy): Bacteria > Pseudomonadati > Bacteroidota > Sphingobacteriia > Sphingobacteriales > Sphingobacteriaceae > Sphingobacterium > Sphingobacterium sp. MYb382. The sequence goes on along the minus strand of NZ_JBBGZT010000024.1, from coordinate 538,921 downwards.
ATAAGTGTTGTTATGGGGTTTTACCTTACGAAAATCATGGGGATTTACGGAACAGCTTTCTCAAGTACTATATGTATAATTTTCTTAGCTTTTTTTCAAGTTTTAATTGTTTGGCAGAGAATGAAAGTTCTTCCATTTAGTAAAGGCACATTAATCATTTTTTGTTTAATTCCACTTATAATGCTATTTGCGGCAGGTATAGATATGATTATCAATCATTCGATATTATCTAGCTTGATAAAAACCCTGCTCTGTTCAATGTTATTTTTTTGTATTATGGTGAAGTATAATGTAAGCATTGAAATTAAGGAACTTTTAATTAACATAAGAAACCGGATTGGATATGAGAAAAGTTAAAATAATTGACTCTTTTTGTCATGGAACGATGCATGAACAATTTAATGCCTCCCTGTTAATCATGTTCTCAACAATTTATCCTAATATTACTTATTATTCTGGTAGAGGGAATCGTTTGAATATATTAAATTTAGTTACGGATTTTTCAAACGTGAGTTTTAGGAATATCTGGATTATAGAGGGAGGGGGGAGATTTGCTTTGGCTTTTAGGTACTTAATTTCTACCATTTATAATTGTTTTTTTTTAATTGTATCTTCACCTAAGGATCTTCTTGTTTTTAATTATAACAATGCATTTTCATTGAGTATGGTTAATCTCATTAATAGAATCTTTAAAAGAAAAGTTTTAATTTTTTGTCATGGTGAAATGGAGTTACTTATTCCTTCTTGTAGTGAAACTGGTATTCTGCATAGACTTCTACAGGGGCGTATTACATCTTTTTTTTTGAATAAGAAAAATGTTCTATGTACAAATCTGTATTTTTTTGTAACAGGAGATATAATTCTTCAAAATTTAATGAAAGTTTTACCAATTCAATTTCATAAGAATTTTTTATCTCTAGATCATGGATATATTTTTGAAAAAAAAGTATTAGAAAAAAAAGAGAGGGAAAAAAGGCTCGTTCTTGGTTGGGTCGGTGTGTTTAATTTGATTAAGGGAGCCAATTTGTTTTGTCAGTTAGCTGATAAATTAGATTTATTAAAAAATGATGATGTTTGTCTTAAAATAGTTGGGAAAATTTTTTTTGATAGAAAGTCGTTGATAAAAAAAGGAATCCAATTATTTTCTAGTAATGGAATGCTTAGCAGGGATGAGTTTAATAAACGTATTGAAAATTTTGATTTTATTGTTTTTTTGTATCCAATAAATACATATAAATTTACCGCTAGTGGGGCAATAATGGATGCGATAGATAAAAGAATTCCTATATTGGCCTTGAGGAATGATTATTTTAGTTACATTTTTGAGAAGTATGGGGAAATTGGTTATTTAGTCGACACTTTAGATGAACTTGTTGGTGTTATTTATAGTCTTAAAGATGATAAAGCATATTTAACTGCTTCAAATTTCGAAGAAATTCAATTATTATTGTCTCCAAAAGCATTAAGCACTACTCTTCGTGAAAAATTAGTTGAAATAAATTGTATATAAGTGACGTTTTATTATCTTATTTTTTTTGTATTATCACTTTTCGTTCTTCTTGAAGGGATAAGATTAGATCGTCGGTTTCTAGGATTAATCTATACTTTATTTTGCCTTTCCTTTTTTTTTCTATCCTTTATTAGATGGGAAACTGGAACGGATTGGAAAAATTATTATAATTATTTTGAGAGTATTGAAAATCTAGATTTTGAAACAGATAGTTATGAACTAGGTTTCCATTACCTGAATAAACTTGTGAAGTTTATTAGTGATGATTATACTGTTTTACTAATTTTTTCCGGTGCTATTTTGTTTTTTTTTCAGAGTATTGCGATTAAACGGATGAGTCCTTATCCACTTCTTTCTCTATTGTTTTTATGGTCAACTCAGTTTGCTAATGTATTGTTTGTTAGGCAATGGATAGCAGTTGTAATTCTTTTTTGTTCAACAGTTTTTATAGAAAAGAGAAAACCTTTTCTTTTTGTAATCTTTGTTCTAATTGCTTGTTCATTTCATCGAACTAGCTTTTTGTTTTTGCTTTCATGGTGGATTTATAATTTAGATTTTAGTAAAAAGAAAATGATTATAATTTTAATTCTTTCCATTTTGGTATCATTACTTTTGACGAAGGTTATGGAATTTATAGCTGGGAATTTAGGTGGTGTTGTACAAGCAAAGTTAGATGGATATCTTGATGAGGATTATAATAGTTCCCAGAAAGAAGAACTAAATATTGTTAGTGTTATGTTGAGGGGATTTTCAAATAAATTATTAATACTAATAACGAGTTTTTATTTTTATAAACGAATTGTTAATGATTTTCCTGTTTTTAAAGGTTATTTAAATATTTATTGGTTTGGGGCAATTGTTTATTTTATGACTTTACCTGTATCTTTGGTTTTAGTTAGGATGTCTTACGCATTTGACTTCTTTCAAATAATACTTGCAGCTTTTATTTTTGCCCAATTTAAGTCTAAACACTCTAGACTTATATTCTTAACTATTTTTTTAATTTATCTTATTTTACGTTTAACACAGACATTAAATGGACCATATATGGAAGAATATGTGCCTTTCAAAACAATTTTAGATTAATATGGAAAAAAAAATTATTGTTGTCTCCGCTGTAAATCTGATTGTAGGGGGAACACTAACAGTATTACATGATTGTTTAAGTTGCTTATCTGAAATAGCAAGTGACAAAAACTATCGTGTTGTGGCCATTGTACATACTAAATCTTTGGCTTTTTACCCTAATATTGAATATATTGAAATTCCATGGGCTAAAAAGTCATGGTTTGCTAGGATGTGGTGTGAATATGTTACTTTAAAGAAAATTTCTAAAAACATTTCGAATGTCTTTTTATGGTTGTCATTGCATGATACCTCACCAAACGTTGAAGCGAAGCGTAGAGCTGTATATTGTCATAATTCTTTTCCTTTTTACAAATGGAGTCTCTTTGATTTGAGATTTAATTATAAGGTTGTTCTTTTTTCATTACTTTCAAAATTTGCATATAGAATTAATATAAAAAGGAATAATTATGTTATTGTTCAACAAGATTGGTTGAAAAAGGAATTTTTGAAAATTTTTGATTTAAATGAATCAAAAATGATTGTAGCTTATCCTAAGGCTTCTGATAAATTTTATATAGAAGGCGTTGATTATGAGAGTGATGGGTATGTTTTTTTCTATCCTTCTTCTGCGTCGACACATAAAAATTTTCATTTAGTATGCGAAGCAGCGAGTAAAATTCCTGAAAATATTAATTTTAAAGTTTATTTAACAATAAATCCTCTTGGTAATAGATATGAGCGATGGCTTTATAAAAAATACTCAAAATTTAATAGGATTAAATTTGTCGGTTTTCTGTGTAAAGAGGAAATGATTGAAATGTATACTAAAGCTGATTGTCTTATTTTTGCATCCAAAATAGAAACATGGGGACTCCCTATATCTGAATTTTCTCCATTAGGAAAGCCAATGTTACTTGCTGATTTACCTTATGCACGTACTTCTTCGCAAGGTAGCCATTTAACTAGTTTTTTTAATGCAGATAATGAAGTGGAGCTTCGGGATAAAATGATTAGGCTTAGTTCTGGAGATAGTGATTTTCTAAGTGTTGTTGATTTTGAGAGTAAAGGTAAAGGTATTACTGTTGACAATTGGTCAAGCCTGTTGTCTCAATTGTTAAAATAGTCATTTGATAGTGTTTTTTAATAGCCTTTTTAATATATTCTTTTTAAGGGAGACTCAATTATTATAATATGGTATTTGTTTTTTATTGTTAATTAATCTTATATTATTCTGGATCTTCTTAATATGCTAACCTAGGAGGTAATTATACTGGCTTATGAAAAAAAAAATATTATTTGTTGCAACTGTAGATGGTCACATTAAATCATTTCATATTCCATACTTAAAATGGTTTAAAGATAATGGTTATGAAACTCATGTGGCATCTAATGGTAATTTATGCCTAGATTTTGTCGATAAAAAATGGCAGATTGATTTTGAAAGATCACCTTTTAAAAGAAAGAACTTTTTAGCATTTAGGCAAATTAAAAAAATAATTACTGAAAATGACTTTTCTTTGGTTACTTGTCACACTCCTATGGCTAGTGTGATTACTCGATTAGCAAGTGTAAAGGCAAGAAAAAAAGGAATGAAGCTTTTGTATACTGCTCACGGATTTCATTTTTTTAAAGGTGCGTCAGTATTTAAGTGGGCACTTTATTTTCCTATTGAGATTTTTTTAACACAATTAACAGATGCTGTTATAACAATAAATGAAGAGGATTTCCGAAGAATTAAAAAATATGGAAATCAGTCTTGTGAGTATTTCAAAATTCCAGGTATCGGGGTAAATTCAAGAAAATTTTATACTTTACCTAAAAAAGTAAGAAATGGGAAGAGGAAAGATTTAGGTTTTGGAGAGAATACTCTAGTTTTTATTTATGCAGCAGAGTTGTCTAAAAGAAAAAATCATGAATTTATAATTCGTGCTATTTCTAAGAATAAGGAAACCTTTGAAAATACTATAGTTTTGTTTGCTGGTAGGGGAGAGTACGAGCATTATTTAAAGAGGATGGTTAAAGAATTTTCATTGGAAAAGGTTGTACATTTTCTAGGATTTAGAACAGATATTGAGGTTTTATTTCAAGTAGCTGATATTGGTTTATCTTCTAGTAAGCAGGAGGGCTTGCCTATAAATACTTTAGAAGAAATGTTTACTGGCCTACCCATTTTAGTCAGTGATGAAAGGGGACATAGGGAGCTCGTTAATAATGGGATAAATGGTTTCTTGTTTTCGCTTAAATCCGATCGTGATTTTGTTGAAAAAGCTAGTATTTTAATAAATGATTCTTCACTTCGTGAATCTATGGGAAAAGAAGCTTCTATAATAGCTAATAATTTTGAGTTAAATATTTGTCTCAAACAAATGGCGGATATCTTTAATAAATTTTTAGGTGATACAAACTAAATATACAATTAGTTTACTCGGTTCTTCGGGCTTTATCGGGCAAAGCTTATTGCAGCATATTAAGAATGCGACAGGCCTATCTTTAAGAGATCCGTCTTGGAAAGCATTTTTGAAGGAAACAGACGTAATTATCAACCTTGTTGGTAAAGCACACGACCATCAGGGAACAGCCACGGAGCAAGATTATTACGATGCGAATGTTGAGTTAGCAAAGGAAGTTTTTGAAGCCTTTAGCGCCTCGGATGCTAAATTGCTTATTCACGTAAGTTCATTAGCGGCGCTTGAGGAATTTGAATCTAGTGAAGCTTTAACAGAACAGGCTACTTCCAATCCTACTTCTTGGTATGGAAAGTCTAAGCGAGCTGCAGAAGAGTGGTTATTAGCTCAAGAATTAGCAGAAGATAAAAGGCTTATTATTCTTAGACCTCCTATGGTACATGGAGCAGGAGATAAAGGCAATTTAGGTTTGTTATACAAGTTGATATCTAAAGGAATTCCTTATCCATTAGCGGTATTTAATAACGAGCGATCTTTTATTTCTATTGATAATTTCTGTTTCTTTATCCAGCAATTGTTAGAAAAGAGAGAGCGGATTGAATCTGGAATCTATCATATTTCGGATGATGAGTCTATTGCAACATCAGATATCATTCAAATTATTAAGTCTGTCACGGGAAAGAATACGATGAAATTAGTTATCCCCAAGAAGTTAGTCGAATTGCTCGCAAGGTTTGGTGATATTATTCCTATTCCTCTTAATTCAAAGAGACTAAAAAAAATGACAAGCAGTTTAGTAGTCTCCAACCAAAAGATCAAAACAGCTTTAGGTATTGAAAAGCTACCGTTGACTGCTGAGGAGGGACTTATTAAAACAATTCAATCTTTTCGTGGTCTATAATTGTGACCATCTAAATTACTATTGACCAAGAGATGATTTATATTTTAATATTTATAATACTATTTGCCGTTGAGTTGGCTTACTTTCGAATCGCTGACCGATTTAACATTATCGACCGACCAAATGAGCGTTCCTCACATAGTACAGTTACTTTGCGTGGCGGAGGAATAATCTTTTATGTTGCTGTTCTTCTATATTTCGTACTATCAGGTTTTCCTTATCCTTGGTTCTTTCTGGGATTGACGTTGATGACGTCTATATCTTTCTTGGATGATGTTTTCACCTTGTCGAATAAGCTACGTTTGCTGATTCATTTCAGCTCCGTATTGCTGATGGCCTATCAGTTAGATTTGTTTGCTATGCCTTGGTATGTGCTGTTGATTGCGTTTGTCGTGGCTGTTGGGGTTATCAATGCATATAACTTTATGGACGGCATTAACGGTATTACGGCCAGTTATAGTCTTGCTGTAGGAGGACTATTGCTATTGGTAAACCAAACTGTAAGTTTTGTTGAGCAAGATTTGTTGATTTATACCCTTCTGGGTATTGGGGTGTTTGCCTTTTTCAACTTTCGTAATAAAGCAAAATGCTTTGCTGGTGACGTAGGATCTGTAGCCATTGCCTATATTTTATTGTTTGCTCTAGGCGCCTTGATGTTGGCTACAGGAGAGTTCTTGTACATTCTATTCTTGTCCGTTTATGGTATCGATGCCGTATGGACTATCGTTCGACGATTGGTGAGAAAAGAGAATATTTTTCAAGCCCATCGTTCGCATTTATATCAGTTTTTAGGCAATGAGGCAAAAGTTAATAAGCTTCTTGTATCTTTTCTTTATGGCGCTGTTCAATTCTTAATAGGGCTACTCGTTATTCAGTTTGTTGAAGAAGAATTAGTTACCAAATTATTTTTCGCTATTTCTCTTCTTACTGGAATGAGCATACTTTACCTTGTTGGGAAAACATATGTTATCCGTCGCTATTTCGTAGGTTAAATATGAGTAGACCTCCTCCCTAAAAAACGAATATTTTAAAAATAAAGAATTTGGATCTGAATTACTAATTTTAAATAAGAGGAAAAACGTTGAAAAGATTGGAGTTTAGCAGAAGTAGAGATTGCCTTTGTAACCACGCAGTCTTAGGCAGGAACTCGCGTTGATGAATTCTGTCGTAAGATACGTATTAGCGAAGTGACATTTAATAAACGGAAGCATAAATAAGGTTGTTTAGGTATTTTTGAACTACGCAAGTTACGTCAATTAGAAGGGAGAATGCACCGCTTGAAAAACTTGTTGCGGATTTGATTCTAGATAAGTAAATGTTACAAGTGTCTTAAAAAAGTATTGAGTTCTCCCTAGCGTCGCAAAATAGTTAAGGGTGTGCTTTCTGATTATCGAGTTTCCTTGAGTAGAGCCTGCTAAGTGTCACTTTTGAATAAATCTGTGTGGTATTATAAAAGCTCTAAGCGTTTTATACTTCGCTACACTTAAGAATACGAAATATTGCGGAGTATCGGGTTAAATATTTGCTTTGATGGGTTTATGTACTTTTGCGACACATAGGATGGCCAGATAATCATAAAATGGTTTATCGTATCAATATAGAAAAAAGATTAAACTTGAGTAGGAAGCCGCCTTAGAAGTTGCAGGCCTGCCTCAGATAGATTCGAAAGACCTATTTTTTTTAATTTGCACGATTGCTTGGGAATAGACTTTTTATCGGGCTCTCTATTTGACGGCAAGAAAATCCGGTGCTTAACTATGGTGTATAATTATAGCATAAATGTGTACCAATTCATGTAGGACAAAGTATCAAAGGCTATCAAGTTGTTGAAGTGATAGAACAGGTGAGGTTATTTAGTGGTGACATATCCAAGAAAATTCAAGTTGATAGGGGTTCAGAGCTTATCTGAAAAGAAATGGATCGTGGTATCTATGAACAAACAATTGAGCTTGTTTTCTAAAAGATAGGAAATCCAACTGATAATGCGTGTATTGAGTTGTTCAATGGCGGGGCTGTGATGAATGCTTAAATACGAAATTGTTCCTTTCATTGGAGAGAGCCAAACAAAAAATATAGGATTGGCGGTTAGAATATAACACATTTAGCTTTCACAGCTGTTTAGGGGATTAAACAGCTGAAATGTTTATAGATAAACAGTCGAATTTTCTACTTTTAAATAGCCCTAAGAATGGTAAGAGTTCATTGAAGTGTATCTTTATTCAATGTTTGAAAATGGGGAGGGCTTTATTTTTTCTTTAAAATAAGGATAGAAATTGACTTTTTCTTTTATTCCAAAGCATATTCGTGTAAGTTGAAATTGACTTAACACAATAAAGAATAATATTGACTGAATATATGTAAATACCATTATCATAATAAAGAAGTTGTAAGAGTCTAATGCTATTTTGTCAATTAAATATGTATTTAAAAAAATCAAAGGATGGTGAACAAGATATATCACCAAAGAGCTATTTACTAAAAAAGTTATTACAGAAGATTTTTTTATTTCTAGATTTTTAAAATAATTGAAGATAAAAAGCATAAGGTAAGCTATACTATAAGCATAAATTATTATCAAGAGTATTCTATTCAATGGATTTATTTCAGAAAAATTTACACTGCGAACAATGCTATTTAGAGTAATAAAAATAAAGGTTGAAGTTAAACCTAATAAATTTGATAATTTATAAGATTTATAAAAAAGCAGGGAGCCAAGAATAGAGATAGTTGTATTCCTAGGAATGGATGATAGTAAGAAAAAACGAACCTGTTCTCCATATGTACCTTGTAAAAAAGGAGCGTGTTCGTTAAGTTTTGTATAAATTAATAAAAAGGTTAATAGTAAGCTTACTATTATAAAATGTGGAATATTATTAATTAAATCTATTATTTTCTTTATTAGCGGGTAGTAAAAATAGTATATTAATGCTACAGCACTGAGGGTAATCATAAACCAAAGATGTGACGTTGTTCTTAATGGATTATCTTCGATAATTAAATCATACGTATAAATAGTAAGAGGGAGTATAAATATAAGGCTCGTTACCAAAGGATAAAACAATCTTTTTATCCTATTTTGCCAGAAATATTGTGCCCCTTTGTTTTCAATAAGGTAAGAACTGAAAAAACCAGAGAGAAGAAAAAAAAACTCCATCCTAAATGAGTGTGTAATTGATAATAAATTGTGGAGCAGAATATTATTTGTATCAACCTTAGTGATTATTTCAGGTGTGTCAAAAATAAGAGCTATATGGAAGGCGGGGCCAATTAACATTAAAATAGCTCTAAATAAGTCAAGCCCCACGTATCGTTTAAGTTTATTGCTCATTAAAAAAAAAGATTTTTCAATTACAGAGAGTACTGTTTAATTTTACAAATGTACTATTTTCTTAATACTTATTCTTGTTGTAATACGTACTTTTAAGCAAAAATGGAGTTTTTATAGAAAAATTGAAGTTTCCCATTTTCAAATAGTAAATGTTTTAGTGGACTAATGGATATAAAGATTGATTCCACCGGTTTGGTTATGTCTGTTGTTGATGACTAGTATAGTCTATCTTAAAGTTTGACTCTTTTTTCTATTTCATAGCAAATTGTCTAGTCTAATTTTACTAAAATAGATTTTAAATCCTTTTGTGATATATCTGTTTATGCTAAAATATTAGTTTTGAATAACGACTTGATTGTCCTTTTGTAAGTCGTAATAGTAGTGTAGACATCGATTCATACAGAAAATTTTACATGCTTTATAAATGTCGATTCCTTGCTTTTTTATAACTTAATACGAAAACTCTTTGAGTTCAGAGAATGTTAAATATTTTTTAGTTGTCTTGTTTAATATACAGTTGTCAATATGTAAGTTGATAAACATTTATTTTTATGCTAGCTTTTTCTTTTTGAAGAAGATTGAGTAACTCCCGATTCTGAAATTCCATGCTCTCGAAGCTATATTTTGTATCCTTTAATTCACAAGCTTTTGAGAATACTTACTATTTGGAACTCTGAAATTTTCTCTCCATTGAAATTTTTAACAGACTAAATGTAATGTTTTTAATTTGTTTGAAAAAAGAGAAATGTTTGCTAGAATACGAAGTCTTTATTTAAAAAATCATGTTGGAATGTCTTTGATGTGAAACTTATAAAACAACAAAATGATCTTCAAATTTGAAAAAATCAGTTTTTGGATTGCCGGAGAATACTATGCAGGCACTTAAAACGGAGAGTTTTGTTTTTTCGTTACTTTAAGAGGTTGAATTATAGCCGCATGTGCGGCCCATTTACTGATTGCTATTTCATTTTCTGTCATGCTAGTAATCCTGTAAGTATTGCTTTCAATTTTTGTTCTAAAAAGGGCTTCAAACCAAGTACATGAAGCAATATATCTTCCCTTGTCTAAGCTTAAATGATAACCATCTCTCGTTAAATCATTACCTAAAGAAGTGTTCCTAGCATTTTGTATTGCAGTGCCAGACGGAATAACTCGATATATTGGTATTAACTTTTTTGCCTTATCATAACTAGAAACGAGTGCCTCGTACATCTTTACTTGATCGTTATCATATCGTTTAAAACCTTGATGATTAGATTTAGGGCCATAGGCCCAGGTTTGATGTAAAAGGTATTTGGTGTTGTAATATGGGTTGTTTTTTGAAACGTAATCGTACAATTCAGGTAATAGTTTTTCAAAAGTTGAATAGATTCCACCTTCATAGCTTACTTGTTGAAAGCTTATGTAATCCCAATATTCATCATTTAATGCTTCATAAATCGATGTTTTTTCTGTAGTTATTTTTATTCCGTTTATTTCTATTTTTCTGTAACTATAGTTTGGAAGATTACCTCTTACATTTTGAATATGGTCTGAAAGACTGGAACCACCTATATAGAGATTACCTATCATTATTTGTTTGTTACTGGCAGAGGCTAAATTATATAGATGTTCTTCAAGAGCATCCTCAGAGAAGCTATTTCCAATAGCCAAAATGCGGACTAAATTGCTTTTTCCGACAGTCACTACGCACGAATCAACTTCATTCAATTCAGGAATTTTAATGTAAATGGTACTTTTTCCTTCATTTTCTGCAGTAAAAGAATATGAAATAGAATCTACACTGTATTCATTTATAACGTTTTTGTCAGATATTCCCCATTTTAATTCATAATCAAAGGGAATGTTTTTAAGAAGTGTAAGAGTAGCTGTATCTCCCGGTTTTAATGTTAATGTATGAGTGTTTAGCTCAAACGGTTTATTTGCATCTTGTTTTTTATTGCAAGAATACATTGAAAGAAAGACCATTGAAAAGGTCAGATATAGCAGGTATTTCATCCGTTGGAATTTGATAACAAATTAAAATATTTTTTTACTAAAAATACCCTTGTTTCTAAAATATTTTGGCGGTTTAATTTTCTAGTGTAAATCTTTTTGTCCATAAAATAAAAAATGTCCCCATTTGTTTTATCAAATGGGGACGTTTTTTATTTTGACTTATTTATGAGCGCACGAATTTCGTCTTCAGTGAGTTCTTGATATTTCTCTAAATAGTCTTTGACAATAAAAACCTGCTGCGCTCCGATTTTAGTCAGCGGAACAATAAACTTATTGCGAGGTGGTTTACGGAGTAGGTTGGTTATTTCACTAGGGTTTCGTGTTTCCAGCTGCTTGTCCATTTTTCCAAGTAGAATTGCTGAAGTCGTTGGCACATTAACTTCGGCTTCTTGGATTAGTTTGTCCAAGTTCTTTGCAAGTAGTGCACGATAATCACGAGTTGGTGTACCTATTTTTTTACGTCGTAGAATGACGACTTTCGTTTTCTCTGGAAGACGATCATAGGCCGGTATTGGGAAGTTCGGGTCAGCGAACTCATAATACGTAATACCGAATAAATCAGCGATTTTAATCATTTTGGCCAAGGTTAGGCTCACGTCTCCACGAATAATGGCCCGAACATTATCCGTGTTTGACTTTGTCATTTGCGCAAGGTCCGCTGTACTTAGCGAGGTTTCTTTGAGGTACTTGGCTACCTGTTCCCCATATTTACGGGGAGTGTTTAATTCTTTTCTCATGATTCTAGAACATAAAGGTTTGAATAATCTATTAATTTTTTTATATTTGATATAGGCGATTGCATAGCAACGCTCGTAATTAAATAGCGCACTACATTCCAAAAAAGACGCTTCCTTTTATAGGATTATCTTTATTTAAACGTTTCCAATATTTATTTCAGAGCATTTTAAGTGTAAAGCTTGATTTTAAAATCAACGGGGCAGTGCTTTACGGTAGACGATCATAAAAATTTGTTACGCAGGGCGTACAATAAACAAACCAATGGCGCTTGTTGAACCAATTTTATCGTTTCAGTCCCTTAATAGAAGAGCATCTATCTTGCTGTTTAGTGTGCTCATTGCATACTAAACAGCAAGGGAATAAAATTGAACACCTAAGGTGTCAAGCAAAGCGGCCTAGAGCAATCAGAAATGGAGCATTAGAAGAGTATCTATGTATGATGATGTTTCCAATACCCACTCAAAAGCCGCGGCCAGCTACAAATACAACGTACGAAAAAAACCATGTAGGTCAATCGTTAGATTTAGTACGGTCTGCAGACTAAAAATACTAATCTTTCTGCAACTTTGCAATGATTTCTTTGTACGGGGCGCTACTGGTTAGGAAGTAGCGCCAGGTAGCTGGTTTTTTATTATTGAAATAGCGTGTTTTATTGTTCCTGGGGCTAGTTTTTTAACAATATAGGACTGAAAGGCATAGTTTAATAATAAGTCACAAAATAAAGGTCATCAACTAATTGATGACCTTTATTTTGTAGAAAAAACGATTACCACTGAGGGTTTTGTGTTAAATTGTTTGGGTTTTTAGCAATTTCGTTCATCGGTATTGGCCACAAGTAATCCCTTTCAGGGTCGAATTTTCGTAGTTTGGCATCTTGTAAGATGATATAGTTTCGACTGTCGACGGGTGTATTTGGCGACCAAGCTTGACCTGAATTTGTTAAATATTCCGAAAACAGATAGCTCCCGTATAGTGTTTCGGGGAGTTCAATTTCGGCCGTTTTCCAACGGATAAGATCCCAGTAGCGGAATCCTTCAAAGGCTAATTCTACCCTTCTTTCTCTCCGTATTTCTTCTCGCATGCTAAGGCCATATGTTTGTATAAAGGCATTCGTGAGTTTTGGGATAGATTGGAAATTAGGCTCCGTAGTTGTGCCAATATTAACTTGAGGTAGGCGAGCTCTAAGTTGATTAATCGTTTTGTTCAATAGCTCATCAGAAATAGTCTCCTCAAGCTCATAGATAGTCTCCGCGTAATTGAGTAAAACTTCCGCATAGCGTAAAACAGGCTTATCGATAAACGAAGCTTGTAAGCCCCAGTATGTTTTGTTGGCATATTTACGGATAGCAAATCCACTTCGTTGAAGGTTTGGATGAGGAAGGTTGTATGCTCCACTTGTTATATATTCATCACCTTTTTTAAATAACGTAAAGCTCATGCGCGGGTCCTGTTTACTGAAATAACCGGCATGCGTTGTTTTTGCATTAGGCTCCGTATACAAAGGAGACTTCTTTTTAGGTAAACCGTCGGCCATTAAGTAACTATCTACAAAGTTTTGTGTGGCGACAATGTTGTTGCCTTCATAAAAACGTTGTACTGGAGTCGTAATAATGTTGTTCTCTCGTGTTTGGCCGTATACACGTACAATTATATTTTCTTTATTAGCGCGGCCTTCTCCTGCCTCTTGGAAAAGGTTGAAATATGCATTATTGAGAACTTCCTTTGCGGTACCTGCTGTAGGTTGAGAAAATATCGCATGATCACCCGTATTTATAACCGCTTCTGCAGCATCTTTAGCTAGGTTAAGGTGTTTTTTATAATCACCATATTGGTGAAACTTGGACCTCGTTCCTTCGAATAGGGCTACACTACTTTTGAAACTTAGGGCTGCTGTTTTAGAAATGCGCCCATATTCTTTGCTGCTATTCAGTTGGTCGGAAGTTCGTAATACGCTTATCGCAAAGTCTAAATCTGAATATATTAAGGTTAATACTTCCTCTCGGCTAGCGCGAGGAAGAAAGATATCTGGATCATCAACGAGCATTGTCTTTGTAATCAGCGGCATTCCTCCAAAGCGTTTAAAAAGTTCGAAATAGTACCAAGCTCTAAAAAAACGAGCTTCACCGATATACCAATTCACTTCTTCTGCTTTTCCGCCGTTTTGCAGCACTTGTGCTGATTTTTCTATTAATTGATTTGCTTGATAAATTCGATAATAGTCATAATCGTTGCTTGTTGCGGGAGTGACTCTGGATCCATCGCTAATGTTGTTGCCCGTACTATTCGGATAGGCATCGGTTGACCAGTTGTCTTCCGTGACATCTGAATTTGTAAGTCCCGGTAGGGTCGAATAAAAGTAATTGGCCGCTAGTCGTAAATCGGATACTGTATTCCAATAGTTCTGGTTGCTAATATTAGCCTCTGGCGATGTGTCAACGGAGCAGGAACTATAGAAAATTGCTAGGCATAAAAATTTAACGAGTTGTGTATGTAGGTTTTTCATAAGAATAGAAATTAAAAATCAACGTTTAGACCGAAAGAAATAGTAGTTGTAAATGGATAAGGAGATACTTTATTATCTTCAGGCTTCATTTCCGGATCGATAACACCTTTGTAAATGCCGAGCTTTGAAATTGTCAATAGGTCTTCGCCAGAGGCAAATAAGCGTATACGAGAAAAAGGTAATGCTTTAAATGTTTCTTTTGTTAAAGAGTATCCTATCTGTATGTTCTTCAGTCGGGCATAGGCTCCATTCATAAACCATTTATCCGAATCTTGGAAATTTTGGTTTCCTTGGAGGTAAGGTCTTGGATAGGCTGCATTTCTATTTTCTGGTGTCCAATAGTCCGTTTGAAAACTCATAGGAAGGTACCAAGAGTAAAGCTGCGGTTGAATAAGTTCATTACTAGGCTTAAATTTACGTTTAGCAATTCCTTGAATAAAGAAGCTTACATCAAAATTTTTGTAGTTTAGGTTGACGTTTAGGCCATATTGGTAGCGTGGGTTTGTATCACCTAGGTAGCGTAAGTCCCCCGAATCATCGACAGTATTTTTTCCAGGGCTGATTTCTCCATCTCCATTAACATCTATGTATCGGATATCTCCCAATCCAGGTACGCCCTCAACATTGAGTAGCTTTTGGTAGCTAGGCGCATTTTCTAGCTCCTCCTGATTTTGAAAGTAACCGTCGGTTTGGTATCCCCAGATAGATTTAAGGGCAAACCCTTCTACTGTTTTATTGACCCCTGGTGAAATGATATTGCTTGCTCCTCCGAAGTAGATGAGCTTATTCTTATTATCAGCCATACTCAGCGCAACGTTATAGCTGAAATTGGTTCCAATTTTATCCCTATAGCTTAATGCGGCCTCCCATCCCCAGGTTTTCAGTTTTCCTTCATTTGATTTAGGAACACGGATGCCGATGGTATTTGGGTATGCTACAGAAACAAGCATATTGTTGTTAAATTTATTGAAATAATCAAAGCTCCCGCTCAGCTTGCGGTTTAAAAGGCTGAAATCAAAACCGTAATTTCGGGTTTCAATGGTTTCCCATGTTAAATTTGTCGCCGGTATCAAGTTTTGATATACATATGTTTGACGTCCATCGCCGAGGATAAGGTCTGTTTTAATCGTTAATTGTCCGATGTAATCATAATAACCAATGCCAAGGTTTGAGGCTACTTTCCCCCAGGATACACGTGGCTTTAGTTCGTTGATATATGTACTGAATTTATTAAACCAGGGCTCTTTGTGGATATTCCATCCCGCAGAAAATGAAGGAAATACTTTAATTCTTTTATTTGGTGATAAGCGAGAGCTTTCATCACTCCGTACTGTAGCTTCAAAAAGATATTTTTCCTTAAAGTTGTAATTGAACCGCCCGAAATAAGATTGCATTTTTTCTGTATCTATTTCTTGAGAATGACTTTTGTTGGCCGGATCGGCCGTGAAATTTAAACTAGGGTTATCATTAACGTATAGATTTTTTGTCGATGCGGTAATTTGTTTACGTACATAGTCGTAAAACTGGTAACCCGCCATAATATGAAAATTGTGTTTCGCGCTGATTTTTAGGTCATAATCTAGAATAGCATGGTAGTTTTGTCTGAGACTATTTCGGTTCTGAATAGAAAAATTGTTAGGGTTATTTAATTGGCTCGCGCTATTCGATTGAGGGCCGGAGTAATACGTGACTGTTCTACGGAAATTTTGATTCTCTAAGCGAGTATCTTCTCTGCTGTACATGAACCGTGCTGTTAAACCATCAATAAGGTTATCTATAGTCGCTGTGACCGTGTTGAAGTAAGTCCCCTTTTTATCGGTGTTAAAGCCTCCATCTTTAAGTAGCGCATAGCCAAAGGCCGATGAGGTACCGTTTCGATAGTAGCTGCCATCCTCGTTGTAAATCGGGAAACGCATACGTGAAGAAAATAGTTGACGTAGGATGCCGTTTCCACCACCTTCAAGCCCATAGCCACCATCTTGAGGATTATCTGTGGATTGTTGTGTATATGTAGACCCAATATTTAATTTTAAAAAGTTCGTTATCCGTGCCGATAGGTTGACCCGTGCATTGGTGCGGGAATATTTATCATCACCGACTTTAAACATGCCGTTTTGTGACATGTTGCCCAAGGAAGCCATGTATGCTATTTTTTCATTGGCACCCGAAATTTGTACATTATGGTTATATATTGTGTAATAGTCTTTTACAACCATATCGATAAGGCTTTCTTGGTTGTAGGTGTGCCATAGTCCATTATCGCCCAATACGAAAGATGGGCCATTGACGGCATAGAATAAATCTTCTTCGGAGTATTCTGGATTAAGTCCTGCATTGGCGCGTGCAAGATTTACATAGTTCATTTCATCAATTAAGGATAGTCGTTTTGGAATATTTCCCGGTCGTTGAATCCCTAGATTACTGGATAGGTTGATTCTTGGTTTACCTATTTTTCCAATTTTGGTGGTCACTAGGATTACGCCTCCGGCAGATTGTGCTCCATAAATAGCTGTAGCTCCACCATCTTTAAGGATGTTGATATTTTCTATATCTGCAGGATTTAATGCGCTAAAGCTTTCTTGAGAGCTTATCACACCATCGATAACAATGAGTGGCGGCACATTTCCGTTGGCGGATGTTTCTCCACGAATCTGCATACTTAACCCCTGACTGCCAGGCCTACCAGAGTTTCTTGTCACCACCAAGCCTGGAGCAGCTCCTTGCAACATGTTCACGATACTCGGCGAAGGGCGGTCTTGCAATAATTTGCTATCAACCTGAGATACGGCGCTTGTTATGTTTGTTTTTTTCTGTGTGCCGTAACCGACAACAACTACTTCCTCAATCTGATCTTGTTGCTGGTTTAACACCACCATCGATACTGCTGAAGCGATTACTTCTTTATCGGTATAGCCTATGCTTGAAACCGTTAGCAGCGCTGTTAGGCTGCTAACCTGGAGTTTAAACCGGCCTTTTTCGTTCGTTTGTGTTGCATTTTTTGTTCCCTTTTCGGTAATGGTTGCGTTCTCTATAGGAACCCCATTGTGGTCTACTACCAAACCATTAACCGCAATTTGTGTGGTTGTAACATTTGTCGTTAATCGTTGGTGGTCAGTGTTTTTTGCTGCATGTACTGAAAACATAGGCAAGAAAATTACAAGGACAGCAACGGTTTTCCAATGCAAGGGGATTTGCATAGGTTTTGCTAAATTAAAGTTCATAATCGTATTATATTTGGTTTTTATCTAGTTAATATACAGTGGTTTGTGTTGTTTTTCATCGACGGTGTTATTAACAATCGATTGTTTTATCTACGAAATCGATTTCTGAAGATAATCACGGCTTGTTTTGTAATTGTCTGAATATTAGTTTTTTATTTTGTCGGCTGTTAGGAGGATAACTGTCTGGAAAAGTCCTTCCTAGAAGAATATAAAGTTGTATTTTCGTAAAAAAACAACTTTATGAAACCATCACAAATAGTTGGCGGCATCGCAGAGGACCATCGTGGTCATATTCGATTTGTAAATGATTTTGATATGAGCGAAGTCAAGCGTTTTTATATTATTAAAAATGCCGACACAGCGTTGGTGAGAGGCTGGCGTGCACATCGCACGGAGCAGCGTTGGTTTTATGTGATATCAGGTTCTTTTACCGTTGATATTGTGAAGATTGATGATTGGACAACGGCTAGCCAAGATCTTCCTGTCGAACGACTGCTTTTGAAATCGGACGATATGCAAGTTTTACATATGCCAGTTGGATATGGCACTGCTTTTCGTGCTTTGGAGCCGAATAGCGAGCTTTTAGTCTATGCGGATTTTGGTATTGACCACGCCAAGACTGATGACTATACCTATCCCGTTGATTATTTCCAAAATCGTAAGGAAGATTAGTCTATACGATGTTCATAAAGACGCCTAACCTAACGGCTTTATGAACATATTCTCTTCTTTTATAGACTATTTTGTGTTCACTATAAGGCCTTTATTATGTCTTTTCTTTTAAGTATTCTGACTTTTTAAGGCTTCTCTTTCACTGTGTCTTGATTATATTTAGTTGATTATAAGACGACTAAAATATGAGTTCCACAAGGCGACGTATTGATGATCCGCTGTGGAAAGCGATTATCGAGCAGACTTTTACCCATTTTTTGACTTTTTTCTTTCCCGATGCGGCTTTAGTCTTTGATCTACAGCGAAAGGTTGATTATCTGGATAAGGAATTTGAAACACTATTTCCCCCAGAGCCCCATGGTAAAGGCCTTCGCTATGTCGATAAATTGGTTAGAGTCTTTTTGAAATCCGGTGCCGAACAATTCATCTTGTGTCATATTGAGGTGCAGTCCGGGAAAAGTAAGGAGGATCTGGCTAAGCGAATGTTTCAATATTACTACAAGATTGTTGATAAATATCAGGCGCCCGTGATGGCTATCGTTATTTTAGCTGATGCTCATCGTGATTATCATCCAAAGTATTATAGACAACGGTTTATGGGTACGGATTTGTTTTATAGGTTCAATAGCTACAAAATTCTACAACAAAAAGAAGAAGAATTACAGGATAACGAAAATCCTTTTGCTGTTGTGGTATTGACAGCATTATGGGCTATAAAACATCAGCATGTAGCAGATGATATGCTTCGAGACATGAAACATCGTTTGTATGATGAAATGTTAAAACGAGCTATGGGGACTGCTGAGCGTAAAGCTATATATGATTTTTTAACCTATTATGTTGGTTTTCAGGAGTCAGATGGTTTGAGTAAATTTGTTAATGAGCTTGAAAATAAATTAGGAAGGAGGACAATTATGAATACAAAAGAATATTTGTTGGATAAGGCTAAGCGAGAGGGTATCGATATCGGTATTGAAAAGGGTAGAGTTGAGGGTATTGAGAAAGGTAGATTATTATTTCAGAAAGCTATTATTGAGAACTCGATTACAAGATTAGGTTTATCTGATGCTGATATTGCTGAATTAGTTAACTGTCCGAAGAGTCTGGTTACTCAAATTAGAGCAGATCTTGAAAAAAGGAATTCTTGATGTTTGATAGGACTCACCTGATTCTTTTAGGGGATATTTATTTCTGAATGATTCTAATAACTGTTGAGATTGTAAACTTCAGCTATGTTTTTTACGAATAAGCATTGATGTCAATTTAATGGGAAGCCTTTTAATGAGCTTGAAAATAAATTAGGAAGGAGGACAATTATGAATACAAAAGAATATTTGTTGGATAAGGCTAAGCGAGAGGGGATCGACATTGGTATTGAAAAGGGTATCGAGAAAGGTCGAGTTCTGGGAATCGATATCGGTATTGAGAAAGGTAGATTATTATTTCAGAAAGCTATTATTGAGAACTCGATTACAAGATTAGGTTTATCTGATGCTGATATTGCTGAATTAGTTAACTGTCCGAAGAGTCTGGTTACTCAAATTAGAGCAGATCTTGAAAAAAGGAATTCTTGATGTTTGATAGGACTCACCTGATTTTTTTAGGGGATATTTATTTCTGAATGATTCTAATAACTGTTAAGATTGTAAATTTCAGCTATGTTTTTTACGAATAAGCATTGATGTCAATTTAATAGAAAGCCTGTTAATGAGCTTGAAAATAAATTAGGAAAGAGGACAATTATGAATACAAAAGAATATTTGTTGGATAAGGCTAAGCGAGAGGGGATCGATATCGGAATTGAAAAGGGTAGAGCTGAAGGTATTGAAAAGGGTATCGAGAAAGGTCGAGTTCTGGGAATCGATATCGGTATCGAGAAAGGTAGATTATTATTTCAGAAAGCTATTATTGAGAACTCGATTACAAGATTAGGTTTATCTGATGCTGATATTGCTGAATTAGTTAACTGTTCGAAGATTCTGGTTACTCAAATTAGAGAAGATCTTGAAAAAAGGAATTCTTGATGTTTGTTATTACTGGTCAGTTCACTGTCTTTTGTTTTTGAAATTTAGTTCATCAAGTGTGAAACATTGTTTGAACCAAGTTGTTGGGGAGTTGTGCACCTTGTACAGGTCATTAAAATAAGACAACATGAGTTTTAATATTTCAGGAATTGCAATTAATAAAAATCTAGAACATCAATTACCAGATTTATTTCAGATGTTGGCGTTAGATTTGGAGTTTGATAGCCATATTGAATTTGATGAAGCTTCCGAAAATTGGAAGGAGGAGGGTGTCGTCGATATATATTTTACGGAACAGGGAACGTTGGTTTTTCTTGAATCAGACTTGTGTATCGGTGTAGATTATGGCCTTCCTGAAGCTCATGTTTTCACTTTTGCCCTGTCGGAGAGTGCTATGTTTTTTGATATCAACTATGTTGTCGATAATAAACTTGTTCGTTCCAAAATGGAGGCCAATGGCGAAGTTGATGATGTTGCTGGAGAACCATTAGATATGGAAACGGATAACGAAGACATGTCAGAGGTTATTTGGAAGCAAATTGAAGTCGTTCTTGGGAAAAGTTTCTTCGCTATACAGCCTGAAGAAAAGGCCGTGCGGTATAGGATTAAAAAAACGAATGAAGTAGATCATGAAGTTGCCGTAGATCTAGCAACCCCAAAGGCTGTCGTGGCGCATCCTGAAAGCTATTCCTTTCAACCAAGTGATCCAAATCGGAATCTAAAGGATAATATAAATCGTGCTATTATTATATTTATCATTGCCGCTGTATTGTATTTGATTTGGGCTATGTATTAACCAGATTGCTGTTTGAGGACATATATTGGAGCGCTTCGTGTATGTTGATGATAGCGAAGGCGAAAAGCTAATCGTACAAAGCGATTCTAATTTATCTTTAAAGAAGCTGTTAAGTTGAATAAACATTTAACATCCATTTGATTAAAGGGCTTTCCGTTTAAGACTCTCTAAGAATTTTCTTAAATTTGCAGAAACAATCCTTACTACGTGGGTATTCAAGAAGTTTTAGAAAGATATGCGCAAAGCACGCAAGTTAAAGCGTTAGTTCAAACGATTCAAGCAAAAAATCCAAGGGTACAGCTTAAAGGTTTAGTGGGTGCAGCCGATGCGATGGTTGCAGCGGCATCCTACACCTTGCAGGAACGCCCTTATATTTTCATTTTACCAAATCATGAGGAGGCTTCTTATTTTTTAAGTGATTTAGAAAGTATCCTCGATAAACAAATTCTATTTTTCCCTTCTTCTTTTCGGAAAGCTTTTGAGTTTACGCAGACGGATGCTGCACATGTTTTGCAGCGTGCAGAGACGTTAAATGCACTTAACTTTAGCTCGGAGCTACCGAAAATGGTGGTCACATATCCTGAAGCTATAGCCGAGAAGGTTATTAATCGAGACGATTTAGAGAAAAATACATTAGCAATTACGCAAAATACGCGCCTTAGCATTGAGTTTATCAATGAATTCCTTTACGAGTATGATTTTGAACGGGTAGACTTCGTCTATGAACCTGGGCAATTTGCTATTCGTGGAGGTATAGTTGATATTTTCTCTTATTCCAACGATTTACCGTACCGTATAGAGTTCTTTGGCGACGAGATTGAAAGCATACGTACTTTTGAGCTCGAGAGCCAGCTATCCGTGAGTAAGATGCATACGGTGACCATTGTTCCTAATGTACAAGCTAAGTTTTTGAGTAATAATCATATTTCATTCTTAGAATATGTAGACCGCAATGCGGTGGTATGGATTCGAGATGTGCAGTTTACACTGGACGTTATGAAAGATGGTTATAAAAAAGCTTCCGAATTTTGGAAAGCTTTGCCTGAGAAAGATATTTTAGCTAACGCCGACTGGGTAGATCCACGAGTGACGTTTACGACAGATAGAACCTTTAGTGAACTGTTGTTTGATTTCCCTACTATAGAGTTTGGCAAGCAGTATTATTACAAAGCGGATCAAGTATTATCGTTTGATACACATCCGCAACCGTCGTTTAATAAAGATTTCAACCTGCTGATTCATAATTTTAAGGAAAACAGCAAGCATAAAATAGAGAACCTAATTTTCTCCGATTCTACAAAACAAGTAGAGCGTATCTTCTCTATTCTTGAGGATATCGATAAGACGGTAACATTCATTCCTATTCACCGCGCACTGCGCGAAGGATTTCGTGATGATGCGCTCAAGCTCGCTTGTTATACAGATCATCAAATTTTTGATAGATACTACAAATATAAGCGTAAGAAAGGCTATGAGCGTTCACAAGCTATAACGTTAAAATATTTACGCGACTTGAAGCCTGGTGATTACATCACACATATTGATCATGGTGTTGGTAAATATGCCGGTTTGGAGAAAGTCGAGGTAAATGGGAAGACCCAAGAGATGATTCGTTTGGTATATGCCGATAATGATCTTCTTTATGTTAATATTAACTCTTTAAATCGTATTTCTAAGTATTCTGGTAAGGAAGGAACCTTGCCTAAGATGAATAAACTGGGTACAGATACGTGGGAGAAGCTTAAGAAAACAACCAAGAAGAAGGTTAAAGATATTGCACGTGACCTGATTAAGCTTTATGCGAAGCGTAAAGCACAGACGGGAAATGCATTCAGCCCGGATACGTATTTGCAGAATGAACTTGAAGCATCATTCTTGTATGAAGATACTCCAGATCAAGAAAAAGCAACAGCCGACTTGAAGCGTGATATGGAGTCACCACACCCAATGGATAGGTTAATCTGTGGTGATGTAGGCTTTGGGAAAACAGAGGTTGCTATTCGTGCAGCATTTAAGGCGGCTACAGATAGTAAGCAGGTGGCCATCTTGGTGCCAACGACGATCTTAGCATTACAGCACTTCCGTACGTTTAGTGAGCGTCTGAAGGAGTTTCCTGTTAATATCGATTATATCAATCGTTTTAAAAGTAGTAAGCAGATTAAAGATACTTTGGCTCGTTTGGCTGAAGGTAAAGTCGATATCATCATAGGAACACACCGATTGGTGAGTAAAGATGTGAAATTTAAGGATTTGGGGTTGATGATTATCGACGAGGAGCAAAAGTTTGGCGTCTCGGTGAAAGAGAAGCTTAAGGTGATGCGTGCTAATGTAGATTCGCTGACCTTGACGGCAACACCTATCCCGCGTACTCTACATTTCTCTTTGATGGGTGCCCGCGACTTAAGTATTATATCAACGCCACCACCAAACCGTCAGCCTGTGCAGACTGAGCTTCATGTTTTTAATGAAACATTAATTCAGGAAGCTGTTTCATTTGAGATAGACCGTAATGGGCAGGTATTCTTTATTCATAACCGCGTAGCGGATTTGAAGCAGCTAGGGCTGATGATTCAGAAGCTTGTGCCAGGAGCACGTGTCGGGATTGCGCATGGACAGCTAGAAGGAGACGATTTAGAAGATGTGATGTTGAAGTTTATCAACCATGATTTTGATGTGTTGGTAGCTACGACTATCATTGAGGCAGGTTTGGATATTCCGAATGCAAATACGATTATCATCAATCATGCCCATATGTTTGGCTTGAGCGATTTGCACCAGATGCGTGGTCGTGTAGGACGCTCGAATAAAAAGGCGTTCTGTTACTTGCTAAGTCCGCCACTATCGACATTGACCAACGAGGCATACAAACGCCTATCGGCGTTGGAGGAATTCTCCGAATTGGGTTCTGGTTTCAATGTGGCGATGCGTGATTTGGATATCCGTGGTTCGGGTAATTTGTTGGGAGCTGAGCAGTCAGGCTTTATTGCAGAGATTGGTTTTGAAATGTACAATAAGATTCTCGACGAGGCTGTACAAGAGCTTAAGGATGATGAGTTTGGCGAGCTGTTTGCCGATGATAAGAACCGTAAGTATGTGACGTTTACGCAGATTGATACTGACTTAGAGGTAATGATTCCTGATGAATACGTTACCCATATTGGCGAGCGTTATAACCTTTACAATGAGTTGGTGAAGTTGGAAAATGAAAGTCAGTTACAAGCTTTTGAGAAAGAGTTGGTTGACCGTTTTGGTCCGATTCCTAAGCCAGTGTTTGAGCTTTTTAATACGCTTCGTTTACAGTGGCTAGGTAAAGCTATTGGTTTTGAGAAAATTTCATATAAGAAAAATACCTTGAAAGGATTTTTTATCAATAATGCGAAGTCAAGCTACTTTGAGTCTGACCAGTTTGGAAATGTACTTGCTTTTGCACAGACGCATCCAGCAATCTGTAATTTGAAAGAGGTGAAAGGACAATTGAGGCTTGCTATAAGTAATGTGAACAGTATTACCTACGCGCTACAATTATTGGAAGCAATGAAGTAGGTATGTAGGTAGTTTTAACTATAAAAAAAGGCTCGGAATATATATTCCGAGCCTTTTTTTATAGTTGTTTATGGAGGTTTCTGCCTTCACCGCCGAAGAATTCTGGTTTAAAGCGGAAGGTCGGTGTTAACCAATACATGAGTACCACACGTGAGTAGCGATAGTTAAAGGGCGCTAAGATAATCGCTGTAAGGATGGCCACAACGAGGTATAACCAAGGAGATTCCAAGTTACCTGTTAAGATGTAGGTTCCCACACATGCCGTAACCAATTCGGCTACCACAAATACGTAACTAACATACATCGCTACGTAGAAATATCCAGGCTCTTTCTCAAATTTTAGTCCACAGTGTGGACAATGGATATGCATTTTCTTTGATTTCAAGCTAAATAAGGGCGCTTGAAACATATTTCCTGTACGACAACGTGGACATTTTCCGTCTACTGCGCTTTTAAATTCTCCAGCGAAGCTGTATTGACGTGCTATTTCTTTATTAGTATCCATAACGATTATTGTTTTTTGCGGAACTCTTCTGGAGTAACGCCTTCTATTTTTTTAAAAAATTTGGTGAAGTACGAATTGTCATTAAAATTAAGTTCGTACGCAATTTCACTGATGCTAAAGTCTTTGATTGCTAAAAGTCTTTTTGCTTCCAAAAGGATGCGGTTTCGGATAACTTCCCCCGCAGGGATACCTAAAAATTCTTTCGACAGTGCATTGAGGTGATTGGGTGTTATATACAATAGCTCTGCATAATTCTTAGGTAGGCGTAGCTGTTTAAAATGCTGCTCTATTAAGTTTAAGAAATTACGCAGAAGGGTGTGGTTGTAAACATTAGCTTCAGAATAAGCCGAAGGCTTTTGATGCTGGTCGACCAATTGAAATAGATAAAGCAAAGCTGCGCGAGCAAACTCTTTATTATGCTGTGTCTTGTTTAGCCTATTGAGTACATCTATAGCCGTAGGGCGTATTTCTTCCGGAATTATGATAACCTCATCACGTGTAATGCCGGAGAAGAATGATAAGGATGAAATGTAATCAGGACGAAGTAAGAAAGTCTTGAAGAAATCTTTATCGAAGTTGACAACATAGCCTTGCATATCACCTTCAAAGTGCCACGAGTGGATTTGTCCTGGCGACATAAAGTAAATTTGTCCAGGCTCAATAGTAAAAGTTTCAAAGTCAATACTGTGTTGCCCTGCACCAGCAGTAAATAATAAGAAATGGTAAAAGTTATGGCGATGCGGGAAAACAAGATTCCGGTTTCGTGCTAAATATTCGGCTAGCTCTTCCACCATGATTTCGCGGTCATGATGAAGAGAAACAGTACATTGCGCTATGGTTGGTACTTTCGCTGCCATAGTACAAAGGTATACTGATTAATCCACAAAAGATGGTGTATTTGTGGTTATTAATGGTGTTTTTTACTTATTGTTGTGAAAGTGGTCGAATAGACGCTCTTCTTGTAGGGATGGATTGTAACAAGGTGAACGCGTTGCATGTTATGCTGTAACACGTTCACCTTGTGCTTTTGAAGTTATTTAGCTTCTACCCATTCATTGTTTGTGGCGTCGATATCTGCCAGGCGTAATGAAGGGTCAATGGTAACTTTCTTGGGTGCTTTAGAAAGTTTAATGTCATATGTCGGTTTTGTCCAGAACCAGTCTTCAAGAACGGTACGTTTAACACCTTCGTAGATGCTTAACGATTCTACAGGTTTCTCGCCCCGCATCTCCCGAAGGGGAATGTAAAAAAGCTCTTTTGTGCCATCTTGGTATTCCACTAATAAATCAATAGGCATCGCTAAATCCGATTTATTAACCAATTGAATGTTATTTTCTGTAACCGATGCTACCGCATAATCAATTGTACGTGTCGTGTTTACAAAAATATTGAAGTACCATTTTAAGTTGATTCCAGAAATTTCTTCCGCTACGCGTTTAAAATCATTTGGTGTTGGGTGTTTGAATTTCCACAGTTCGTAAAACTTGATAAACGTTTTGTCTAAGTTCTCTTGGCCGATGATGTATCCCAGTTGCTGTGCCAATACCTGTCCTTTATTATAGGCTTGATTACTGTAGGCATAGTTTGTTTTGTAGTAGTCCGCAAGTAAACTCATCGGTTCCTCTTTGCCCGATAGGGCCAATTTGTAGTAGGCGCGGTAAGCATCCATAACTGGATTACTTTCTATAGCTCCCTTTTTCTCAAAAAGGGACTGCATAGCGAGCTCTTCCACATAACTTGTAAAGCCTTCATCAAACCATTCGTCTACAGTTTCGTTGATGCCAAATAGATGTTGATACCAGGAATGTGCTGCTTCATGAAAGATAACGCCTACGAGGCTTTTTATGTTTCTACCACCAGTAACGAGGGTTGCTGTTCCGTATTCCATGCCGCCATCACCACCTTGAACGATGGTGTACGTAGGCCACGGATATGCACCAAAGCGGCTGGAGCAGAAGTCAAAAAACTCCGTAGCTAAACCCAGTGCTGTTTTCCAGTTTGTTTTTACCTCTGCGGTGCTCGGGATAAATACCGTGTATACAGAAACACCACCTTGGCTACGTGCCGAGTCAACGACAAACTTAGGGTCTGCGGCCCATACGAAATCATGGATGTTCTCTGCTTTATAGTTCCAGGTGCTTTTGCCGTTTATACTTTTTATTTTTGCTTTTTTATCATAGCCTTTTACTTCCGTTGGATTTTGTAATTTACCGGATGCGCCAACGACATAATCTTTGTTGATATGAATGGTTACATCGAAATTTCCAAAAGGAGCAATAAATTCACGGGCTACGTATTCATCTAGGTGCCAACCGAAGTCGTCGAAATGGGCCATTTTCGGGTACCATTGCGCCATAGACAGGGCAACGCCTTCTTTAGAATTGCGTCCTGTTCTACGAATTTGTTCCGGCATTTGTGCTTCCCAAGTTAGGTTGAATGTTGCTGTTTCGCCTGCGGCTATAGCTTTTGGAAGGGTAACTTCTAGAATAGTACCATCCGTTTTATAAGTTGCCGCTTGCCCATTGAAAGTAAGGCTATTTATTTTTTGGTAACCTATCTGTTCCGGTGTTAGCGTATTTATACGGCTGATGTTTACAGGCTTCTCTGTTGTTCCTTGCTTAATGACCATACGTGCATCAGGATCTGGAACGGTAGCTAGCCGATAGTCCATCATACTGCCGGGTTGAAAGGCATTGAAATAAAGGTGGAAATACACTTTAGATAGCGCCTGTGAAGAGTTGTTGCTGTAGTTTAATTGCATATTACCTGTATACTGAAAAGTCTTTTCATTGACATCAATATCCATTTTGTAGTCTACACGTTGCTGCCAGTAGCCCGGTCGTTGTGCAAACAACTGGGTAGACAGGAGTAAGAGGGATAGAAACAGTAATTTCTTCATCATGCTTTGTGTTTAATTCTTTTTATCCGAGATCGTTGCGCAAACTCGGTGATTAATATTTAGAGATTATAGGTAGTAGTATTCGACTCCCTCTTCGCGCAATGCGTGGATTAGGCTGTTGAGGTCATCTTGTTTTTGAAATAGTTTGTTGCGCCAAAAGCGTTTAGGCGTTAACTTTTTATGCATAAAAATCATTAACAGATTGCCTCCCGAACGCGGTAAATTACGTAGATATTTTACCTCATCTATGGCAAAAGATACTTCATTTTTGTTGTCAAAGCGGATATGTACTTGTTTGTCCGCAATGGTCCATTCAGAGTTGTTTTTGCTAAGTTTAATACTTAAGAAAAGAAGAAAGGGAAGACTAATCAGGACGATTAGAATTTTTACGACTTCCTGCAATGGAAAGCGGGCCACGGCCGCAGTAACCAAGCATACGCCCAATAGAAGATAAAGCATATAGCGTCCACGATGAAGGGTCGCGATATGAAAAGTTGTTGCTGCCATCGTTCAAAAGTACGAAAGAACAGGCATATGAGGGGAAGATTAGGGAGGTAAACGATGATAAAGTTACAAAATGCGCAGCACACAAGTTGTTTTGTACGCTGCACATCCTGCTTTATGCTATAACCAGAAATATTTCTCTGGGTTGATTTTGCGGTCGTTTAGTAGGATTTCGTAATGAATATGTGGACCAGTACTTCGTCCGCTAGTACCCAGTAAGCCCACGACATCGCCTGCTTCTACCCGTTGTCCTGCTTTAACTTTAGGGCGTAGGAGGTGTGCATAGCGTGTTTCGTATCCATTGCTATGTTGTACTTTTACAAAGTGTCCATAGTCGCTTTGGTAGCCAGCGTAGATAACTTTTCCATTAGCTGTTGCTTTTACTAAATCGCCAACATTACCTTTTAGGTCTACGCCAGCATGCCTGTCAACACTTCTTCTCCCGAAAGGATTTTGGCGATAGCCGAATGAAGAGGTGATAGGCCCCGGATGCGGGGTGCCTAATGGCATGTTTTCAAGTTTCGTTTCCAACATTTTGAGCTGCTTATCATAGAACATAGAAAGCTCCGTTACGTTGTCTTCTTTTTCTATGGGGCCACCCATGTTTTTGAGTTTAATTTCCTGTAGACCGCGGCTTTTCATCTTTTTGTTGATGCGCATCAGTGTACTGTCTATCGCATGGAGCGATTTTTTCATTTCTTGCGCTGTCTCTTGCTGATATTCCTCGGCAGTAGCTAGCTTTTTGTTTTGTTTTTGTAATTCTTGTATACGGGTTCCATACGTTGCAGAATAATGCTCGGAGGTATGGGAACGTACTAAGTAGACCATGCAAAAAAAGACCAATACCATCATGCTAATGAGGCTGATTACTATCTTTTTCCAGTGGGTCAAAACAAAGCTTGGGATTTGTATACTTTTTGTTGATTTGCCTTCTGATTCGATGATCAACACGGCAACTTTTGTTCTTGACATCGTGTGATTCGTATTATGTTTTTCTTAAGTGAATGACAAAAGTACCCTTTTATGATGTTTAAATTCAGTGTTTTACATTTTTTAACATAATTTTAAGGATTTTTTATCGTAAAAAAATAAGCACCTTTGCACATGTCATTTGCTAGAGAGTTGATTGCCTGGTATCAGGCAAATGGTCGTGATTTACCGTGGAGAGCGACGCAAGATCCGTATATAATTTGGCTGTCGGAGGTCATTTTACAACAGACACGCGTCGAGCAGGGTATGCCTTATTTTTATCGGTTTGTGGAATCCTACCCTACGGTTTCGCATTTTGCGGAAGCGCCCGAAGATGATATTCTTCGTCTATGGCAAGGGCTAGGTTATTATTCGCGAGCACGTAATATGCATAAGGCGGCAAAGCTTGTTCTTTCCGAGTTTAAGGGTGTCTTTCCTGTTACTTATGCTGATTTAATTCGCCTTCCGGGGGTTGGTGAGTATACGGCTGCGGCAATTTCTTCTTTTTCCAGTAATGAGGCAAAAGCAGTGGTAGACGGTAACGTGTATCGAGTGTTGGCGCGTTATTTTGGAATTGATGAAGCCATAAATGGTACTGCAGGGAAGAAAATATTTGCTTCGCTCGCCGAGGAGCTCTTAGATAAAGAGCGACCAGGGTTGTATAATCAAGCGATTATGGATTTTGGCGCTTTACAGTGTAAGCCTAAATCTCCATTTTGTGGTACTTGTGTGTTTCAAGTGGACTGTCAAGCCTACCGAGAAGGTAAGGTGAATGTGCTCCCCGTTAAACATAAAGCGAAAGCTAGTCGTAACCGTTATTTCCATTATTTTATTGTTCAAAAGGATAATCAGTTGCTGATGTCTCAACGTGGGGCGGGCGATGTGTGGACAGGTCTATATGAATTCCCGATGTTGGAGACTGCAGAATCGATGACGGTTGAACAATTGTTTGAACAAGAGTTGTTTAAAGGTTGTTTTGCGGAAACGGCCGTATTGGAGCCTCTAGGTGCAATCACCAAACAGGTGTTGAGTCATCAAAATATATATGCACGTTTTTACCGACTCGATGATGCAGAAAAAGTGAGAAATAAAAAAAGTGAATGGAATTACTTTTTGTTGGAAAAATTAGATAGCTTAGCTAAGCATAAACTGATTTTCTCCTTTCTTGAGGAGAATAAAGAACTAATTAACCTTAAATTATAGAGATGATATGGCGAGCGTAAACAAAGTAATCTTAGTTGGACATTTGGGCAAGGACCCAGAAGTTCGCTATTTAGAAGGAAATATCACCGTCGCTAGTTTCCCCTTAGCAACTTCCGAAACATATAGTAAAGATGGCGTACGTATGCAACATACGGAATGGCATAATATTGTTATGTGGCGTAACCTTGGAGAGATGGTTGTGAAATACCTCAAAAAGGGTAAGCTCGTTTATATCGAAGGACGTCTGCGCACCCGTAACTATGAAGATCGTGACGGAAATCGCCGATTTGTAACCGAAATTGTAGGCGAAAGCTTTAAATTACTAGGTCGTCCATCCGATTTTGGTCAAGTAGCAAAACCTCAAGATGCTGAAGTAGCTCCTGAGATTGCCGAAAAAGAACAAGATGTAGACTTTACGGAAAACAACAGCGATACGGATGGCCTACCATTCTAGGTAGCCGCTTGTAGGTGTTTAAATTCTTTACAGGTAATCGCTTTTACAATTTTATAGCCTCATATATTTGACTTATCTTTGTCCTCTATGTTGCAAGATAAAATTAAGCAGTATACAGAAGAAATTAATCAGTTCCAAGCCGCAGCGCTGGCTGATGTAGAAGCATTTCGCTTGAAGTTTCTTGTGTCCAAAGGTATAGTTAAAGGATTGTTTGAAGAGTTCAAAAGCGCCTCAGCGGAAGATAAGCGTGTTTTGGGTAAGGTTTTGAACGAGTTTAAGCAGCTTGCTGAGCAGAAATTTGCTGAGCTTCAAGCTCCTTTTGAGTCGGCCTCAGCCAACCAAAAACAAGCCCAAGAGGGAGATCTTACCCTACCGGGTAATGGTTTTCAACTGGGGTCTAGACACCCACTATCGTTGGTGCGCAAGGAAATCGTTGAAATTTTCAAGAAATTAGGTTTTGTCGTTTCTGAAGGGCCTGAAATTGAAGATGATTGGCATAACTTTTCGGCACTTAACTTCCCGCCGGAACACCCTGCCCGCGATATGCAAGACACGTTCTTCGTAGAGAAAAAAGACGAAAACAATATTGCTTTACGTACACATACTTCCTCTGTGCAGGTGCGTATGATGGAGATGGGTAAACCACCGTTCCGCGCAATTATGCCAGGACGTGTATACCGTAATGAAGCAATTTCAGCTCGTGCACACTGTTTCTTCCATCAGGTTGAAGGTTTGTATGTTGATGAGAATGTTTCTTTTGCCGACTTGAAACAAACATTGTATCACTTTGTGCAAGAGTTGTACGGTGAAGGTACTAAAGTACGTTTCCGTCCTTCATATTTCCCATTTACAGAGCCTTCTGCGGAGATGGATATTTCCTGTACCATTTGTAAAGGTGAAGGTTGTCAGTTGTGTAAGCAATCGGGATGGGTTGAGATTTTAGGTTGTGGTATGGTGGATCCAAATGTTTTGGAAAACTGCGGTATCGATAGCAAAAAATACTCAGGCTTCGCTTTTGGTATGGGAATTGAGCGTGTTACGAATTTAAAGTATGTAATTCGTGATTTACGTTTATTCTCCGAAAATGATGTTCGATTCTTATCTCAGTTTGAGACAGAGCTTATCTAAAAAAAATATGTATAGAAAAACGGTTTATTTCTTGTTTTTCTTCTTGGCGATCTTTATCGCTCAAGGCTGCGGTTCGGGATCCTGTAATGTGGTGCCGAACCGTTCTTTTAATACGCCTATTTCTCAAGGAGAGCATGTGGGCGTGTTTGCTACTGGCGGTTGGGCTTACGCTAAAGGTGGTTTTGCAGGGCTGATTGTTTACAATATGGGGACGCAGCAAGCACCACGTTTGATTGCTTACGATCGTTGTAGTACGGTTAATCCGGAGAAGGGAAATCGTGTGGAGGTTGAAGGACAGTTGATTATTGACCGTGTTTCGGGAGCTAAATGGATGCTTATTGATGGTTCTCCAGCAGCTGTTGCCGAATGCCCATTGAAGCCTTATAATGTAAGTCAGCAAGGCAATATTTTTTACGTGAACAACAACTAAAGGATGGAGCCCGATAAAATTATCGTAGCCATAAAAAAATCAGCACGCGAGCTTTTTCGTCGATACGGTTATAATAAGACCAGTGTCAATGAGCTCGTTAAGCATGCTAATATTGCCAAGGCTACGTTCTACAAGCATTTTTCTAGTAAGGAGCTTATTCTTCATGCTGTTTTGATGGATTATATCCGTGAGAATGTGGAGGATATCTTGGATAAAAATGTTCAGGGACAAAATTTATCAGCTTTTTTGGCTACTACCATTTTGAAGGTAAGCCGCGTTACATATACCGTTTGTAATGAGTTTGTGGGCTGGGAATTTATTCGGGAGTCGGCCAATGCGCAGGAATACCTGAAAATTCTGTCCGACGATTTAGAGTTTCTGTTGTTAAGTTCATTTATTCAGAATGAAACGATTGCGGAAACAGTGCCGGAAGAGAATCTCACTTTCCTTATTAAATCAAGTAAAAATATTGTTTTTTCCTTTGCGTTCACGGCCGTTACCGATGCCGATGTGCGTAAAAATTTTATTTCCTTCCAAAAGGAAATTTTGCCTTATTTGGTAAAAGCTACGCTTCTGTAGCATCCCCTTGCATAGTTTCGCTATGTAGACTGAGTCTAAGTTCTTTTAGGTCTGTCTAAAATCAACTAAAAAAAGTGTAATTTTGCGCCTATTATGGGTAGAAGAATTCCACAAGATAAGAAGTTTGTTTCCGATGTGCATATTATTGATATTGCAGAAGAGGGAAAAGGAGTAGCTAAACAAGATGAGTTGGTGCTCTTTATAGAAAAAGGTGTTCCTGGAGATATTGTCGATGTGGAATTGATGCGCAAGAAAAAAAGCTTTGCTGAAGGTCGTGTTGTTACCATCAAAAAAGCTTCGGAGCATCGCGTAGAACCATTTTGTCCACATTTCGGTGTTTGTGGTGGTTGTAAATGGCAGCACATGAGTTATGATGCGCAGCTTTTATTTAAGCAGCAGTCTGTCGATAATGCATTGAAAAGATTAGGTAAAGTAGATACTTCAGGCATCGAGCCAATTTTAGGGTCGGAGCAAACGGAGTACTACCGTAATAAATTGGAATTTACATTTTCCAATAAGCGTTGGTTAACATCTTTGGATGAAACAGAGCAGCCTGATGACATGAATGCTTTAGGATTCCACGTACCGGGACGCTTTGATAAGATTTTAGATATTGATCACTGTTTCTTACAGCAAGATCCTTCAAATACTATTCGTAACACAATTCGTGCTTTTGCTACGGCTAATGCTATTTCTTTTTACGACCTAAGGGCACATGAAGGAGCATTACGTAATGTTATCATTCGTACGGCTTCTACAGGTGAGGTGATGTTGATTGTTGTTTTTGCTTACCCGGAAGAGGGACAGGTAGAAGCGTTGATGAGCCATTTAGCGGAGCAGTTCCCTGAAATTGTTTCCTTATTATACATCGTGAATCAAAAGTTGAACGATACAATTTTCGATCAGGAGATTGAGGTATACCGTGGGCGTGACTATATTTTTGAGGAGATGGAAGGCCTTAAGTTTAAAGTAGGTCCTAAATCTTTCTACCAAACGAACTCAAAACAAGCTTATGAGTTGTACAAGATTACGCGCGAATTTGCTGACCTGAAAGGTGACGAGTTGGTATACGATTTGTATACTGGTGCAGGTACCATTGCAAACTTTGTGGCTAAGTCTGCGCGTGAAGTTGTTGGTGTTGAGTATGTGCCTTCTGCAATTGAAGATGCTAAAATCAACTCTGAAATTAATGGTGTTCATAACACGAAGTTTTATGCGGGCGATATGAAAGATGTATTAACGGCTGATTTCGTTGCGACTCATGGTCGTCCGGATGTTGTGATTACAGATCCACCACGTGCAGGTATGCATGCTGATGTTGTGAACCGTATTTTAGAAATGGAAGCGCCAAAAGTTGTGTACGTTAGTTGTAATGCTGCAACGCAGGCACGTGACTTGGCTTTGATGCAAGATAAGTATGAGGTTGTTCGTATTAAGCCTGTAGACATGTTTCCGCATACGCAGCACGTTGAAAACGTCGTGTTGTTACAATTGCGTAGCCAAGCTTAAGGTTTTTCATTTTTTAATAAGCGTATAAAAAGAAAAATATGGATATTGAAGATTTAATGTCCGCATCCCAAGGTGGAGAGGCAAATGCAGGATCTAGCCCACTTAAAAGTTTAAAAGTGGACTTAGATTTTTATCGTGAGTCAATTAAAGAAGTAGCTACAGAGATGATGGTCGAGGGGTATACCTTGTATCCAATTTTTGTGGCCCACCAGCATAATGTGAACGTTGGGGAGCTTATCTTAGATAAAGCAGAGTTAAATACCCAATGGTCAATTCAAGCGAGCTCCTTAGAAGAATTTGTGGAAAAAGGTTTGGTTGAAGAGGAAAGAAAAGCTTATTTTGAGAAAAATTTTAAAAATGCAAATGAATATATGTGCCTTTTCGTGGTTGTGCCCGAAGGTGCTAATTTTGTGTTTTACCCTTACTAGATATTGATTTTTTACTCGCTCTGAGTTTGTTTTTTTATTTGCTTTATAGGACTTTACCCCTTAATTGTAGGGTAGGGCAGGAGCTTGATGTAAACATTCTTTTTCGTTGATAGATCAAATATTTAGTTTTTTTTAACATTAGCTTACTCTAAACGTTTATTATCTTTAGGTAAATGTATTTGATCAAAAAAAATAAAGTATGCAAACACCTTATCGGCCTGATGCTGATGCTGTTTGCTGTGCAATTTACTTCGGCACAGGTGCGGAATAGTGCCGGTATTTCGGGGATTGTGGTGGAAAAAGGCGGTAGTCTTCGCATCAGCGAAGTGAATGTTACGAACATGCGTACGCAACGGAAAGCCTTAACGAATACGTTTGGTGTCTTTATTATTGAAGCTTCTCCTGGAGATAGTCTTTCTTTCACGAAGACAGGGTATGGACCCGTGAAAACAATGCTATATACTTCTGAAGATATTCTTATCGAGCTGCAGGCAGGTCTTACGTTAGAGACTGTCGTGGTGAGTCGTAAATCCCGCGAAGCGGAGATGCGTGATATGATGGATGATTACAGCAAAAAAGGGGTTTATAATAACGGTAAAAATAAAGTTGGTACTTACTTAAACAGTCCTGCAACGGCCTTGTATAATTTATTTGGCCGTGATGCCAAGAATGCCAAGCGCTTTGCTAAAGTGATGGATCAGGAGTTGGAAGAAACCCAAGTCGATAAAATGTTTAATAAGACTTCCGTTGGCGCTTTAACGAACCTAACTGGAGATGAATTGCAGTCTTTTATGGATTTGTATCGTCCATCTTTCAGTGCTGTTCAATATTGGGGACAGTATGACTTTATGAATTATGTGAAGAGTTCTCTCACCACTTGGGAGAAAAATGGTAAGCCTCAATCAAATCGTTTGCCAAAAATTGAACTTCCTGTACAAGAACGGTAGTTCTTTACCTATTTTATGCTCTACAGGTGCGTTGCTAACTTTTTGGCATTTGCTTTGTTCGTAATAAAAAGGTGACAATAGTAGGTCAAAAAATGTCTATAATTGATGACAGGCGTTAATCTGTTGTTAGTGTTGGTCTGACCAGTTAAGATTAATTAAAACATATTAAGATGAATAAAAAGGTAGCTATTTACGGTTTATCGATAGCAACATCAGTGATGTTACTGTCTAGTTGTGCAACAATCCAAAATGCAAGCAACACGACGAAGGGAGCGGCTATTGGTACAACTGCTGGTGCAGGTATCGGAGCTTTAATTGGTGGTAAAGCTGGTAGTACAGCAATCGGTGCCCTCGCTGGAGCTGCTATTGGTGGGGTTGCAGGTACCTTAATTGGTAAGCGTATGGATAAACAAGCGCAAGAGATTCAAAATACGGTAGCTGGTGCTGATGTTATCAAAACAGATGAAGGTATTATCGTTAAGTTTGATGAAGGTATTTTGTTTGATTTTAATAGTTCAACACTTAAAGCAGCAGCGAAGACAAATATCAAAAACTTAGTTACAACGTTAAACAAAGAGGCTGGAACGCAAATTTTGGTGATTGGTCATACGGATAACGTAGGTTCTTTAGCAGCAAACCAAAAGGTTTCTGAGGCTAGAGCAGAGGCTGTTAAGGCATTTGCTGTATCTCAAGGTTTGGTTGGTTCGCGTGTTAAAACTGAAGGAAAGAATTTTTCTGAGCCTTTAACATCTAACGATACAGATGCAGGACGTGCTGAAAACCGTCGTGTGGAGATTGTTATTGCAGCGGGTGATCAAATGATTAAAGAAGCAAAAGCACAAGCAGCTCACTAAGGAAAGCTTGTTTTTTTAAGCGCCATTGCCTATGTTTTTTTAGCCGATTTTTGTGTTGAGGAAACCTGCCAAACGGCTCTTTTAATCAAAAGGATATATAAAGCAGTATACGTAAGTATGCTGCTTTTTTTGTGGGTATAGCTTTGTTAAATTTTAGTCAAGCTCTGCCAAAGTGGCATCGATTTAAGTTTTTATTGTTAACTTTGTAGTCTTTTAAATTGCACCATGCTAGAATTAGAACATACCACAAAAACACATGATGAATCTCGTCAAGGAGAGGCTTTAGATATGCTTCCTACAGGAAAGTCGACGGGACGCAAATTGTATATAGAGAGTTATGGTTGTCAGATGAATTTCTCTGATAGTGAGATTGTTGCTTCAATTTTATTGGATAACGGTTTTGAAACAACTAAGAATCACCTTGAGGCTGATGTTGTTTTCATCAATACCTGTTCAATACGTGAGAACGCAGAGCAGCGTGTTCGTAAGCGCCTGAAGGAATTTGAATCTGCTAAGGCTAAAAAACCAGGTATGATTGTCGGTGTTTTAGGCTGTATGGCAGAACGTTTGAAATCTAAATTCTTAGAAGAAGAGAAATTAGTTGATGTTGTGGTTGGGCCAGATGCTTACCGTGATTTACCGAACTTAATTGATCAGGTTGATGATGGCGCTAAAGCTGTAAACGTATTGTTATCGCGTGAGGAGACTTATGCAGATATCAGCCCTGTTCGTTTGAACTCTAACGGTATTTCTGCTTTCATTTCCATTATGCGTGGATGTGACAATATGTGTTCTTTCTGCGTTGTGCCGTTTACGCGTGGTCGTGAACGTAGCCGTGATTTTCAATCCGTGGTAAAAGAGGCACAAGATCTTTTCAACGCTGGTTATAAAGAAGTGACTTTGTTGGGTCAGAATGTTGACTCTTATAAATATACAAGAGCTGTGGCTGAAGGCGAACCTGCCGAGCCTACGGTAAACTTCGCACAGTTATTAGCTATGGTAGCTGATGTGAGTCCGGAATTGCGTGTTCGTTTTTCAACGTCTCACCCAAAAGATATTACCGACGAGGTGTTGCATACGATGGCTCGTTACGAGAATATCTGTAACTATATACACTTACCGGTACAGTCTGGTAACTCACGTGTTTTAGATTTGATGAATCGTACGTATGACCGTGAATGGTATATGGAGCGTGTAGATGCTATTCGTCGCATCATTCCAGAATGTGCTATTTCTACTGACGTAATCACAGGTTTCTGTACAGAAACAGAAGAGGAACATCAAGAAACACTTTCGATGATGGACTTTGTGAAGTATGACTTTGCGTATATGTTTGCTTATTCCGAGCGTCCTGGTACTTTAGCAGCAAAGCGCTATGCCGATGATATCCCTGAGGATGTGAAGAAGAGACGTTTGACAGAGGTTGTAGATAAGCAACAAGAGCATAGTTTGCTTAGGTTGAGCAACTTCGTGGGCAAAGTGCATAAAGTTTTAATCGAAGGATTTTCAAAACGTTCTGATCTGGATTACTGTGGTCGTAATGATCAAAATAGTATGGTTGTTTTCCCTGTAGATGCACGTTACCTACCGGGACAATATGTGCATGTGTTAGTAGAACGTTGTACGTCAGCAACCCTTATGGGTAAGATTGTAGATGTAGATTAATTTTTGCAAAAAAGAACCATCGTGGATAATCAAGATATAAAGAATCGCTTCGGCATTATCGGGAGTTCTCCCTTGCTCAACCGCGCTATTGACGTGGCTAAGCAGGTGGCACCGACAGATATTTCGGTCCTTATTCAAGGGGAAAGTGGTGCGGGAAAGGAAGTTTTTTCGCATATTATTCATCAGCTGAGTTCGCGCAAGCACGGCCCTTTTATTGCCGTGAACTGTGGAGCTATTCCGGAGGGAACTATTGACTCTGAGCTTTTTGGCCATGAGAAAGGATCTTTTACGGGAGCTCATGAGGCTCGTAAGGGTTATTTTGAGGTAGTTGATGGGGGTACAATCTTTTTGGATGAGGTAGGCGAATTACCGTTGGGCACTCAAGCACGCTTATTGCGTGTTTTGGAAACCGGCGAATATATCCGTGTAGGTTCCTCGAAGGTGCAGAAAACGAATGTGCGTGTTGTTGCAGCGACGAATGTCGATGTGTTTGACGCCGTGAAGAAGGGTAAATTCCGTGAGGATTTATATTATCGCTTGAATACTGTTCCTTTGCGCGTACCATCTTTACGTGAGCGTAAAGAGGATGTAAATCTGCTCTTCCGTAAATTTATCGTTGATTTCTCCGATAAATACCGTAGCCCTGGGATTCAGCTTACGCCAGATGCACAAGAACTTTTAATGAACTACAGCTGGCCTGGTAATGTGCGTCAGCTTAAAAATATTGCCGAGCAGATTGCTGTTTTAGAAAAAGAACGCGTTGTTGACGCTTCTATTCTAGCGAAATACCTTCCTGTAGAGCAAACGAAGTCTTCTTTGCCTGTTTTTGTAAAAGATGGAGGGAAGGAAGATTTTTCAGAACGGGATCTTTTATATAAGGTGCTGTTTGATATGAAAAAAGATATGGTGGATTTGAAGAAGCTTGTTGTAGAGCTTATTCAAAAGGGGATCGATACGAGTACCTTCGAGAAAAATTCACCTTACATCAATCAGTTGTATGATGAGGTAAGTCCTGCCCCTTCCTATCTT
Source organism: Sphingobacterium sp. MYb382 (assembly GCF_037572665.1). Lineage (NCBI taxonomy): Bacteria > Pseudomonadati > Bacteroidota > Sphingobacteriia > Sphingobacteriales > Sphingobacteriaceae > Sphingobacterium > Sphingobacterium sp. MYb382. The sequence goes on along the minus strand of NZ_JBBGZT010000024.1, from coordinate 499,111 downwards.
CGGGAGGAGCTGATGAATCAACCTGCAACCTTGACGATTCATAACTCGCTACCTGCTAACACGGGAAATACGGAGTTTTTACCCTACGAGACGCAAGATGCAGAAGAGGTGGAGGAGTCGCTATCTTTGCTTGACAAAGAGTCTGATTTGATAAAAAAAGCCTTAAAAAAACATAAAGGTAAGCGTAAAGCGGCTGCCAAAGAACTGGGAATTTCCGAAAGAACTTTGTACAGAAAAATTAAAGACTTAAATTTAGATTAGTAAAAATCAATATGATACAAAGATACTTTGCTATATTTTCCTGTATGGTACTGCTGCTCTGTTTGTCAGTTACTAGCTGTGGCGTGAGATATGGTTTCACCGGAGGGTCCATTCCTGATAATATGAAGACGGTCAACGTTCAATATTTTGAGAATATCGCACCGATGGTTTACCAAACCTTAAGTCAAAACTTTACAGAGGGCTTGAAAGAGCGTATCCGTAATCAATCGCGTTTAAGCCAGGTGAATGGAGATGCTGATGCTATGTTTGAAGGCGTTATTACAGGGTATGATATTGCTCCTGTGGCTATTGAAGCGGGCTCTGACCGTGCAGCGATGAATAGGTTGACTATTACCATTAAGGTGAAGTATACCAACCGTCTGGACGATACAGGAGAGAGTAATTTTGAACAGTCTTTCTCTCAATTTAGAGAATTCCTTCCCCCTATTCAAGGGAAAGAGGAGGCTACAGTTAATGAGATTATTAAACTCTTAACAGAAGATATTTATAATAAGGCATTTGCGAATTGGTAATGGAGTATATGGAAAACAGTAGCTTAACGCTAAAACAAGCTTATCATCAAGCATTAGTCAACCCTGAGGAACTGACTCAGGCAGACTTTGACCTGTTGATTGCCAAGTTTCCGTACTCACAACCATTGCACTTCGCTTATGAGCGTCGACGATTCCTTCGTGGAGAGTTGAATGTTTTGCAAGCAAAGGCTATTTTAATGGCACGCAATCCTAGTTGGTTGTATGATTATGTGCAGTTGTCAGTGACAGAGGTTCCATCTTTGGATGTTATCGATGATGATTATGTGCCTTTTGAAGAATTGGAATTCGAATAAAATTTAACGACAGTCGAAGAAGAACAGGTAGAGGAGCAAGAGAAAGAGATTGTTGAAGAAGAAGTCGTTGAAGAAGATACTTTAGCGGAGATAGATGATGTAGAGGCGATTGAAGAAGAGGAGATTACGGAAGAGCCAGTAGCTCGTATTGTACAGGAAGATGAGGTGTCTACTTTAGAGACACTGGTGCAAGAGGGAATTGGCGGCGGCGATTATTTCGCCTTACATGCACGTGAAGAACGACTGAAAGCGGAAGCTCTTGCCGAGGTTAAAGCTGAGGAAGCTGTAGCACCTTTATTAGAAGATACTGCTGAAGACGTAAGTTTGTATAATGACGACTTGATGCCTTATACATTTCGTTGGTGGTTGCACAAGACGCGTTTGGAGCATGCAGGAACATATCAGCCATTTGCTAACCCTACAGGAATGCAAGGAGCGCCTCTTGCTTTTGACCCTGCGAAGCAAGATAAGTTGGTTTTAGATCAGCAGATACGTCAAAACATTATTCATTTCCAAAGCCCAGAAGATAAGCTGAGCGAGGAAGTGAAGCAAAGAGCTGTAGCTGCTCCGGTTGAGCCGAATAAAGGAGCTTCGGTAATTGAGCGCTTTATTCGTGAGGAGCCTCAAATACAGCCACCTTCGGTAGATTATTTAAATACTGAGAATAAGGCACGTAAAAGTTCCGAGGAACAGTTTGACCTCGTTACGGAAACTTTAGCGAGCATTTATGCCAATCAAGCGATGTATGTAAAAGCGATAGAGGTTTACAAAAAATTAATTTTGAAATATCCAGAAAAAAAATCGTATTTTGCCGACCGTATTAAAGAATTGGAAGAAAAACTATATTAACTAAATAAAGAAATGCAAACGTTTTTAATTATCCTTATTGTATTAGTAAGTGTGTTGTTAACCTTGATCGTATTGATTCAGAACCCGAAAGGTGGAGGTCTATCATCAGGATTTGCGGGAAGCTCTAACTTAATGGGCGTTCAACGTACAGGTGATTTCCTAGAGAAAGGTACTTGGGGATTAGCTATCGCTTTGATGGTGTTTTGTTTAGCAATCAACATCGTTGGTCCTTCCGCTTCTACAGGTAAAGCAGGTGGTTTAGGTCAGCAGATTGAAGCACCAGCACAACAAGGACCATTAAACTTGAATCCAACGCAACAACAAGCGCCAGCGGCTCCTGCGGATTCAGCAAAATAATAAACCGTTCATTCGGATGGTGAAAGCCTTACATACGGTAACGATGTAAGGCTTTTTTCTTGCTCGCTAATGTGACAGGATGACACAGAAGGGAATGTCATTTTGAAATTTTGTCCTTGGCAGGTGAAAAAATGGCAAGAAAGACAGCCATTATGCCTTTGGCATAATTGGTGATAGTATACCAGAGAGAGAGTATTCAATTAGAAGAAATATAAAACTAAATAAATTATGGCTTTAAGTATTAAACCTATTGGTGATAGAGTTGTTGTTGAAGCAGCTCCTGCGGAGGAAAAAACAGCATCAGGTATTTACATTCCGGATACAGCAAAAGAGAAACCTTCTCAAGGTGTTGTTGTAGCTGTAGGAACAGGTAAACCAGAAGAACCGTTGACGGTTAAAGTTGGTGACAAAGTATTGTACGGTAAATATGCTGGTACAGAAATCACTTACGAAGGAAAAGAATATTTAATTATGCGTGAATCAGATATTTACGCTGTTCTGTAATTAAAGGTTAATCTAAAAAAATCAATTTGACGCCATCGTGGTGTTTGGTGACAAATAGGCGAGGCAATGATTTCAAATTATTAAAAAAAAATGGCAAAGCAAGTAAGATATAATGTTGATGCGCGTGACGCACTTAAAAAAGGTGTTGACACCTTAGCTAACGCAGTAAAAGTAACTTTAGGCCCTAAAGGTCGTAACGTAATTATCGAGAAAAAATTTGGTTCTCCTTTAATTACAAAAGATGGTGTAACTGTTGCTAAAGAAATCGATTTAAAAGATGCTTTAGAAAACATGGGTGCACAGATGGTGAAAGAAGTAGCGTCTAAAACTGCTGATCAAGCGGGTGACGGTACAACTACAGCTACGGTATTAGCACAAGCAATCATTGCTCCGGGATTGAAATCGGTAGCTGCTGGTGCAAACCCAATGGATCTTAAACGTGGTATTGACAAGGCTGTACAAGCAGTAGTTGCGAACTTAAAGTCGCAATCTCAAGTTGTTGGTGCAGACAATAATAAAATTAAACAAGTAGCTACAATTTCAGCAAACAATGACGATGTAATCGGTTCATTAATCGCTGTAGCTATGGAAAAAGTAGGTAACGACGGTGTTATCACTGTAGAAGAAGCTAAAGGTACTGAAACTGAAGTTAAAACTGTAGAAGGTATGCAGTTTGACCGTGGTTACTTATCTCCATACTTCGTTACAAACTCGGAGAAAATGGAAGCGGAATTAGAAAACCCTTACATTTTGATCTACGACAAAAAAATCAGTAACATGAAAGAATTGTTGCCGATTTTAGAAAAACAAGTACAAACAGGTAAACCTTTATTAATCATTGCTGAAGACTTAGACGGTGAAGCATTAGCTACTTTAGTAGTTAACAAAATCCGTGGTTCTCTGAAAGTTGCTGCTGTTAAAGCGCCAGGTTTCGGTGATCGTCGTAAAGCTATGTTAGAAGATATCGCTATCTTAACTGGTGGTACTGTAATTTCCGAAGAAAGAGGTTATAAATTAGAAAACGCTGAGTTATCTTACTTAGGTCAAGCTGAGAAAGTTGTTGTTGATAAAGACAATACAACGGTAATCAACGGAGCTGGTAACAGCGAAGATATCAAAGCTCGTGTATCTCAAATCCGTGCACAAATTGAAACGACTACTTCTGAGTATGATCGTGAGAAATTACAAGAGCGTTTAGCTAAATTATCAGGTGGTGTAGCTGTTCTTTACGTAGGTGCTACTACTGAGGTTGAGATGAAAGAGAAGAAAGACCGTGTTGATGATGCTTTACATGCTACGCGTGCTGCTGTAGAAGAAGGTATCGTTGCTGGTGGTGGTGTTGCTTTCATCCGCGCTACATCTGCTTTAGCAGACTTGAAAGGCGAGAATGAAGATGAGACTATCGGTATCGAAATCATCAAACGTGCTATCGAAGAGCCTTTACGTCAAATCTGTAATAATGCAGGTATCGAAGGAGCTGTTATTGTTCAGAAAGTGAAAGAAGGAACAGCAGATTTCGGTTACAATGCACGTACTGATCGTTACGAAAACTTAATTGGTGCAGGTGTTATTGACCCAACTAAAGTTTCACGTGTAGCATTAGAAAATGCAGCTTCTATCGCTTCTATGTTGTTGACAACAGAGTGTGTTTTAGCTGACGAGCCAGAAGAGAATCCAGTAGGCGCTGGTGCTCCACCAATGGGTGGCGGCATGGGCGGAATGATGTAATCATTATTCACTCCAAAATAATAGAAGAGAGGCTACGAAAGTAGCCTCTCTTTTTGTGTGATGCTTTTAGATTTAACTTGCGGTAAAAATCTTATATTCGTTTATTATGGAGTATAACGCTGTTTATGTCACTATTGCTATCCTGTTGGTTGGTGTAGCTTTGATTTGGTATGTTTTTAAAAATGTAGGCAATAAGAAGGTTGTTGAAAGAGATGTGCCCGATAGAAAAGAGCTGGATTCTATTTTGCGTGAGCATGTTGATTTTTTCGACCGTTTGGATGAAAAAGCACAACAGGTATTTGTTGATCGTGTAGCCTATTTTTTGGCGACTACCAAGATTTCAGCCGAGAAGGGCGCCCAAGTAGGAGAAGTGGATAAGGTATTGGTAGCGGCCAGTGCGACGATTCCTTTATTCCACTTTGATAAGTGGTCGTATGAAAATCTGGATGAGGTCATTATTTATCCCGGTACGTTTGATGAGAAGTATGATGTAGCTTCTACAGATAAGAATATATTAGGCATGGTTGGGGATGGGGTGATGAACCGTAAGATGATTCTTTCTTTAGCATCTTTACGTGCAGGCTTCGCGCATAGCTCTTCTTCCAATACGGCGATTCATGAGTTTGTACACTTGATTGATAAAGCCGATGGCGATACCGACGGGGTGCCAGACTATCTTATTCCGAAAAGCTTAGTGGAACCTTGGCTGCATGAAATGCATAAAAATATCACGTTAATCCGTCATGACCAGTCTGATATCCGCGATTATGCGGGAACCAATCCGGCCGAGTTTTTGGCCGTAGTATCAGAATATTTCTTTCAAAAACCTACATTTTTGCAGCAAGATCATCCCGATTTGTATGCACTTCTAGATAAAATATACAATCAAAAATAGGGATGCTTATTAGCATCCCTATTTCTTTTTTCACTAGAAAGCAAAAGCTTACCAGCCCGGATTCTGTTTTAATTTAGGGTTTAAAGTGAGTTGATTCGTCGGTATAGGATCCAAGTAATCGCGATTGATTCTAAAGCGATAGCCTTGTGTCCCGCCATTCAATGTATTTTTATAAATAGAAATATAGCCTGCATTATCGGTCTCTAATGCTGCTATTCTTTGCGTAAATACAAGCTGCCTTCCTAGGTCTGGTTGCGACTCGGGTAAGAAATCTGAAAACTTAAAGTCTATCCACTGTGCCTTTTTTGCACCTACAGGAACTTTTCCAACGATGAGTTCGGTTGCTGCCGCCCAGCGGAAGATATCGTCGACGCGAAATCCCTCGCAGGCAAGTTCCACTTTACGTTCTCGGCGTACCGCTTGTATAACCGCTGTTAGATTGGCGAATTCAAAATTGGGGTCTATAGCCACATCTGTCCGCAAAGGTGGCATAGCAACGCGCTGACGAAGCTTATTGATGCTTCGGTCGAGGTCTGCCTGTGTGAGCGTACCGAGTTCAGCCTTTGCCTCAGCGTAGCTGAGGAGAATTTCGCCGTAGCGATAATAGATGAGGGCCTGCAACCCTTGTCCGGCAGGTCTCGCTATGGCATAGCGGAAGTTATGTCCTTTATAAGTTTGGTAGCCCGTTGGGCAGGAACCTTCAGCATCGCCTGCATCAAAGGCTGGTGCTATAAAATAATTTGTGGGAATTGCTTTTTCCCAGCGGTAATGTTTTTTATCATTTATCTGTATCGTTTGCTCCAGTCTCGGGTCTCTATCTAGTGCCATACTTAGCAAAGAGCTATCGTCATAATTGGCAGCTACAGGATAGCCATCAGCTTTAAGGTAGGAGTCGAGTTAATTTTTTATTTGCTCCTCTACCTGCACCATTTGCAGAGTAGCGATCCCAAATACTATTGATAGCTCCTGTCTCGTATTTCCGCCAGAAAAGAATCTCCTTGCTTGAGGCATAGTTCTCTTGGTTGAATAAGTCACGGTAGCCATTCTCTTGACCCACATTGTCTAGCGATGGGTAGCCTAGGGATTCAGACTGTTTGATAAGGAGGTCGGCTGCTGATGCTGCTTTTTCCAAGAATTTCTGACTTTCATTTGCTGCCGATTGGAAAGGGCCTGCAGCGTGATATTTTTCCCAAGTACCTTCATAAAGGGCAATGCGTGTCTGTAGGGCTAATGCTGTTTCTTTTGTTAATCGTCCTGTCCAGCCCGATGCGCCACTTGGTAGATAGCTTATCGCATTATCAAGGTCTGCTATGATGTTGGTGGCAATAATATTACGAGCGCTACGTTCACCATACAGAATTTCGGCATCGACGGTTACTGTTGTTGGTGCCCAAGGGAGGTCGCCATAGCGTTTTAATTTGCTGAAATAAAAACTGGCCCTGAAGAATAGGGCTTCACCGACATAAGGTTTTACGGCATCAAAAGAGCTTTGTTCTTCTACTTTCTTGTAGTTATCCAAGAAATAGTTGATGCTACGTAAAGCCGCCCAGTCATATATCCCCCAACCATCATTGTCATCGCTAATTGTTTTTTCGCCATTCATGCGTGTGTTGTAGGTATAGCTCACTTGGGTGTCAGATCCATTGTCGGCATCCCAACCATAGGGACCGATAGAACCCCATCCATCTTCGCGGGCCAAGAGGTCGCTGCGGTTGTATAGGCTATTGATATACAATTTAAGGTCAGTTGGTGTTTTCCAATAATTGGCATCGCTTATTTTATCCAGAGGGCTACGTTCCAAAAAATCTTTCTTACAAGCTACTGCTGTGATGAGTAATAGGCAGATTAAACCTAAAAATTTATGATTTTTCATGCTGTTTTATTTTAAAAAGTAAGATTTATACCAAAGGCCCATGTCCTTTGTAAGGGGTATGATTTAGCATCTTCACTGACAATCTCCGGATCGACAATTTTGATAAGGTTGGTTATGGTCGCTAAATTTTCTACGCTGAAAAAGAACCTTGTTTTTTGAAATCTGATTTTATCGGTTATCTTTTTTGGGAGGCTATAGCCCAATTGAAGGTTTTTTATGCGTAAATAAGCTGCATTTTGTAGATAGCCACTCTGTGCTCTTCTATTTTTATCAGTATTGAAGTAGGCTCTTGGATAATAGCCATTTGGATTTTCGGCAGTCCATCGGTTTGTATGTGCCGTAAAGTAGGACGATTGCCATTGTCCGTCAGTAAAACCCCAAAAATAGTTTGAATTTGCGTCAAACATCATGTCTCGCTTACCTACACCTTGTAAGAATATAGATAAATCAAAATCACGGTATGCGCCATGCATATTTAGGCCAAATGAATAGCGAGGAGTTGAATTCCCAATAACACGACGGTCTCCCGGATTGTCAATAGTATTGTTTCCAATGTCAACCTTACTATCGCCATTAAGGTCTTTGTAGTGTACATCGCCCAGATACCAGTTGGCATGTATGAAAGATTGGTCTACACTGTTTATTTCTTCTTGGCTTTGGAATAACCCTTCGGTTTCAAAGCCCCAAATCTCTCCCATGGTCATGCCGTCATACCACATATCGCTGATTAGCTTTGTTGGATTATTGAACTTCTTAACAGAGCCTTTATAGTCGCTGAATACGAGGTTTGCACCGTAGGTGAAGTCTTGAATTTTATCCTTCCAGCCAATCGAAAGCTCGATACCCTTGGTTTCTGTCTCCGCATCGTTAATGCGGGGAGCATTGGTCCCCAATATAGCAGGAAGCTTCTCTCCAAAGCTTACAAAATTTTTCGCTTGTCGTTTATACCAGTCGAAGCTTAAAGTCAGACGGTTGTCCAGCAGTTCGATGTCAGTACCAAAGCCCAAGGTATTTATCGTGATCCAGGTAAGGTCGTAATTTACTAAACCGGGAGTTCCAACGGCCGATTCTCGACCTCCGTTAAAAATCCAACCCGTTTGTGATGGCGTGATGGTGCCTAGTGATGGATAGAAAGGGTAGTAGTTGTCTGTAAACCCTTGGTCGCCTAAGCTGGCATATGAACCTCGTATTTTAAACTGATTGACATGCTTTTGTATAGGGGCCCAAAAGGGCTCTTTGGAAAGGATCCATGCGGCAGAGACGCCGGGATAAAATTTGTAACGTACATCTTTTAAAAATCGGGATGTACCATCATAGCGGCCGTTTAGCTCTACGAGGTACTTCTCTTTATAATTGTAATTTATGCGTCCGAAGCCTCCTCGAATAGCAAGCTGGGATGCTTGATCCATCGCATTTCGATTTGCACCATAGCTGAGGGATACCATCGGAACTTCATCCGAATATAGATTATCATTAGAACCGCTGAGCCTCAAGTTGTCGTAGAGCTCTTGCGTATAGCCAGCTAAAAGTTTGAAGTAGTGCTCACCAACTTGTCGTTCATAGGAAGAAAAAAGATTGATGGTATGATGTTGGTTTTTGGTTGAGCTACGTTCAAAATAGTTGGGGGAAGTACCTCCTCTAGCCTCTTTGAGGCCGCTAGGATTCACGATGTAGAAGGTCTTCCGATGATTACTATCATCGATGTATGTTCCATCATAGGTGTAGTTGGCGGTAACATTCCAGTTGGAGAGTAGGTTCACAACAAATTCTCCGGTAACAATAGCATTATCTGTGGTTGCCTTTTGGCGACCACCATCGGTAAATATGCCCACGCCACTACCATTAGACCAGTAGCCATCTGGGTTTTTTAAAGGAACAGTGGGGTACGTTCGACCAATTTGATGTAGGTAATCGTACGAAAAGTTTCTGCCACCGCTAATGTTGCCATATGCCGTTGGGTTATCTGTCTGTGCACGCGACAGGGCGCTCCGGAAATTAAAGGAAAGCCATGGATTTAACTTGGTTGTTATATTGCTACGTATGTTATACCGTTTATAGACATCCTTGGCATAATTGTATAGTCCATCTTGTTGATTGTAACCTAGGCCTACATAATATTTGGACTTTTCGGAGCCTCCCGAAATGCCGAGATTATGTTGCTGGCTGAAGCTGAACTTCTTCATATAGATAGAGAACCAGTCGTTGTTGGCATTAGCACCACTCCAGTCTAGCCAACTATCTCCATTAGGATCTTTCATTGTCTCATCCTTAAGGATGCCTGCTTGATAATCCTTCATACGCTGGATAACATCGTCTTGAAAAAGCTTGGCTGGATAGTTGGAGTTTGCGGCTACCTCATTAAAAGCATTAGCAAAATCCAAGGAGTTCACAAACTTAGGCAGACCTAGTGGCTGGCCAGCTCCAAAATTGTTGTTGTAGCGAACGGTGGTAGCTCCAGACTGTCCTTTTTTTGTGGTGATGATGATAACACCAAATGGTGCGCTAGAGCCATATATAGCCGCCGATGCGGCATCTTTCAGGACAGATATATTTTCAATATCGTTACTATTGATGCTGCTAAGGTCTCCTCCTTGTATCCCATCAATAACAATAAGGGGAGAGCCTGCTACATTCGATTTATTCCCGTTATCATCAATGTTAATCCCTGTATAGCCACGGATATTTATGTTTTGCTTTGTCCCCGGAGCACCATTAGACGTCGAAATGTTTAAATTGGCTACTACACCTTGTAACGCCTGTGTTAAGGTAGGGACGGCACGATTTTCGAGTCGTTCACCACCAATTGAAGCTACAGAGCCGGTAAGGTTAGCTTTCTTTTGGGTATCATAGCCTACGACCACGACCTCTTCTATATTTTCCGATGATGTATCTAACGTGATGAGCAGCTCTCCTTGGTGTGTTACCGTTATTTCTTTACTCTTTTTACCTACGGCGCTCACAATAAGGATTCCTCCCTCGATTATAGGCACAGAAAAGCCACCATCTTTATCCGTTAAGGTTGATGTCGTGCTGTTTTTAACCTTGATGGTTGCCCCTTGAATCGGCTTCCCCAGTTCGTCGACTACGCGACCATAACGCTCGTTTTGTATTAGTTTACTTGTGCTTGAATAGTCATAAATGGTTGTTGGAACTAGTTTTTTTTGCTGGGTTTTACTTATATAAGTATCTGCTAATAACTGCTGACAAGTAAAAAATAAGAAGAATGCCAGTAGACATTTCTTTATATAGTTTACAGTTCTATAGTTATCATTCCAACTGTTAAATGATGATTTCATAATAATCTTGGGTTTGACAATGATTTAATAATGCGTGCTGTTTATTTGTCAAAATAGGCCCAAGAATAGAAGTGTGATTCTTTGTTTGGTTTAGTCAGCTATGTTCGGGGGCATAGCTGTTGGTATATTTAACCTCCTTTCTAATTGGTATTTGTAATTAGTAAGATACGTAAAATAAACGAGTCCCCTATGTTATGTTCTATTTAATAGGGGCGGAAGATTTATTCGATTTAAGTTTTGAAGTGCCTTGCTAACGAGGTTATTAATAGTCTACTAGTCGACTTGTCTTTTTTTTGTCAACTAATCAAATTTGTATTGCATAGATACAATTTGTTTTTACATTTGTGCTTGCAAAAAGGAATTGCAAATTAAGCTTTCAACTTAACATTAAAGAAATGAAAACAACATCCATCCTCGCTACAGCGCCCAAAATAGGTGCCTATACATTGGCCAACCGTGTGGTTATGGCCCCATTAACACGTATGCGTGCTAATGCTGATTTAGCTCCTTATGATTTAACAGCTACTTACTATGCGCAGCGAGCTTCTGCTGGATTAATTATTACGGAAGCCTCCCAGATTAGTCAGCAAGGGCAAGGTTATCCAGCTACGCCTGCCATTTATTCGGCAGCGCAAATTGAAGGATGGAAGAAGGTAAATGATGCTGTGCATGCAGAAAATGGACATATTTTTATCCAGTTGTGGCATGTAGGCCGTATCTCACACAGTTCACATCAGCCAGACAACAAACTGCCTGTATCAGCGTCAGCTATTGCTGCGCCAGGTAATGCTTTTGCTTCTGATTTCTCGAGGGTACCTTATGAAACTCCGCATGCGTTAACGGTTGAAGAAATTCAGCAAGTTTTAGCGGATTACAAACAAGCAGCTATTCATGCTAAAGAAGCAGGCTTTGATGGAATAGAGATTCATGCTGCAAACGGTTATTTAATCGAACAGTTTTTACGCGAGTCGACAAATAAAAGAGAAGACCAATATGGCGGTAGTCAGGAAAATAGAGCACGTTTCTTATTTGAGGTTTTAGAAACTGTACTTACGGTATGGCCTGCTGATAAAGTAGCTATCCGTTTATCGCCATTGTTTACAGGGACTATCCCTGCTGATCCGGATCCACTTCCAATTTATGACTATGTGGTAAAGAGACTTGCTCCTTATCATTTAGCATATCTCCATATTATTGAGTCTGTAGCCTTTGAACAAGGATTTACCCCTGAAAATAAGGAAGAGGTTTTAGCAAATTTATTAGTGAAACGTTATAGAGCATTATATAGTAATCCTATTATTGCAGCTAATGGTTTTACGAAGGAGAGTGCTGAGGCCGTAGTAGAAGCAGGTTATGCTGATGCTATTGCATTTGGTACAGCCTATATATCTACGCCAGATTTGGCGTACCGCTTGATTGAGGGAATCGCGCCTAATGAGCCCAATCCGAGTACATTTTACGGCGGTGGTGCTGAAGGATATACCGATTATCCGACGCATAAATAATTAGACATATTTGTATTTTCTTGTTTATAAAAAAAGCCAGTTCCTCCCGAGGGATTGGCTTTTTTATGGAATAATTGCGCTGTAAACGTTTATCTTTTTGACATTATGAAGACTATTTTGCTATTGCATAATGAAATTTCATTTATACATTTGCTGTTGCAAAAAGAAATTAAAAACATATTTCTATTATTGCTGTTTTAAAAAAGTACCCTTTAAAAAAAATAAGATGTCAAAAGTAATTTTAATTACCGGAGCTTCCCGAGGTTTCGGTAAGCTATGGGCAGAGGCCTTTCTGAAAAGAGGAGATAAAGTAGTCGCTACTGCGCGTAATGTAGCGAGTTTAGAAAGCTTAGTTACCGAATTTGGTGATGCGGTGTTACCGTTGGCTCTTGATGTGAACGATCGCCAACAGAGTTTCGCTATTGTGGAGCAGGCTAAGCAACGTTTTGGTCGTATTGATGTGGTAATTAATAATGCTGGCTATGGTGTTTTTGGTGCTATTGAGGAAACTTCAGAAGCAGAGGCTCGTGCGCAAATAGAAACCAATTTCTTTGGTACTTTATGGTTGACACAAGCTGTATTGCCGTTGTTGCGTGAGCAAAAAAGCGGACATATTATTCAAGTATCTAGTGTATTAGGTTTGGTTACTGCGCCTGTTTTGGGTCTATACAATGCTTCTAAATTTGCGGTCGAAGGTTTGTCGGAGACGCTTGCTACAGAGGTTAAACCTTTTGGTATTCATGTAACCATTGTAGAGCCTAATGCGTATGAGACCGATTGGTCAGGTACATCGGCTGCACATGCGGCTCCGGTTGCAGCGTATGCACCATTGCGTGAAAAAGCAGCAGCGGGCTTTCCGCCAGAAGCGATAGGCAAGCCTGTTGCTACGACAGCGGCCATTTTAAAATTAGTAGATACAGCACAGCCACCATTGCGTTTGTTGTTGGGTAAAGCAGGACTTCCACTTATCAAAGCCGTGTATGCAAAACGATTGGCAGAATTTGACGAATGGAAAGTTGTCAGTGATGAGGCTCATGGTCACTAATTAAGCGATTGGCATATCGATAATTGATTCATTAGAATAACAAAAGGGAGGACTGTTTTGTTCCTCCCTTTTGCGTATCTGTTTCACTAGCGTTTGACATGTTTCTTTTACGCGATTCAACAGCTAAGAGTCGTTAGAAATGGTTAAATTTGTGGTTGTGAAATACAAGGGAGACAAAGGATGAAAGAATTAAAACAGAGATCGGTTTGTCCGATCAGTTGTACATTAGATTTTTTTGGAGATAAGTGGAGCTTTCTCATTTTACGTGATATGATGTTTAGTGATAAGGTTACGTTTGGCGATTTTTTGGCTTCTTCAGAAAATATTGCTAGTAATATTCTGACCGATCGTTTAAAAGGGTTGGAAGCTTCCGGATTTATTTTTAAGCATTATGTTGCTGGAAAAGCACGCGTAGGTTATAGCCTGACGGAAAGGGGAATTTCTTTACTTCCAATGGTTATGGAATTTTTAAAATGGGGTGTTTCGCAAGGCTTTTTAGGTGTAGATCCTGCTGGGATGCGTTACTCCGCAACAAATAGCACAAAAGTAATCAAGAAAACAACTGCTAAGCTATTGGAAAAGCTTGCCCTTCAGCGTGCTGAAGAAGTAGAACGCATGCAAGAAGTATAAAGGTCTCACTTTTTTTATTTGCTTAAACTAAGTGCGTTACCTAATTTTGTCCCCGTTATGGGAATTCAGATTAAAGATTTTAAGCTTAAACGTATTCATATCTTCTTGGTTGGAGCGTTGCTATTGGTGCTTTTTGGAAGCATCAGTCTCTATCTGATAAATCAAAAACAACAACGTCTAAACAAACGTCTACTTGGTGAGTTTGGCGTCGAAAGTGAGCTCATCATTTCGAAAATATTAGAAGGCCTAGATCAACGTGTGGAGATGCTTAATAAGCTCCTGATTGTGAATAGCCCTGCTTTAGTAGATGAGTTTGTCGCACAAGATTCAATCAATCAACGATTGATATCGGCCTATTTTTTTCGTGATGGCCAGCATAGTCAAGCTCATAATTTTCATATCTCCAATAGTGCTTTAGATAGTGTACTTAGCCAGGTTGGCGATTTGTACAACGACGCTCGATTTGTACAATTGGGCGATAGTATGTTTATGGTGCGACATGTGCCACTGGCTTCTGGTAAGGAGGTCTTTTGGGTCTTGAGTGTTTATGAACTCAATGCCTATTTTTGGAAAAGTAACTGGGGTAATCGTGCTTATTTTTCGCTATATACTCCCGATGGTATCTGTGTTATCCATCCTGATATTAAGTTCGTTGGTAAACGATTCAAAGAACGATTGGATGAGATGGAGGGACTTAGAGATACCGTTGTTCTTTCCGACTACCTTAATATTGATGTGCTAGCCCGCAGTTATAATGTGAGAGGCCTGTTGGGGAAGTCAAAAATCATTTTATCCGTTTTACTCGTTTTTACAGAGGACGAGGTCAATGAGCTTTCTCGACTAACGTTTGGCTTAGGCTTAGGTCTGATGGTTATCACGATTGTGATGTTGCAGCTTTTATATCGGGAGCGCAAGCGATCGCAAGAAGGGGCGATGCACAATTTGCAGTATGAGAAGGAAAAGGCTGTTATGCGCTTTGAGAGCTTACGGGAGCAGATGAATCCTCATTTTCTATTTAACTCACTGGGTTCTTTGCATCAGTTGATTCCTAAGGATAATGAGGTCGCCCGCCGATTTGTGAATAAGTTGGCACGTGTATACCGTCAAGTATTGCAGGCCGACCGTAGTGGTTTATCGGCTTTGCCACAGGAGTTGGAACTAGTAAAGGCCTATGCCTTTTTGCAGGAAATTCGCTTTGGCGCTACGGCTTTCAGTATACATATCGATGATTTCTCCGCTTTCGCGGATAAAAAAGTGCCTTACCTGAGCTTACAAACATTAGTAGAAAATGCCATTAAGCATAATGAGCTTTCTACGGAATTTCCTTTGTCGATTTGTATCAAATTGGAAGAGGATGCGGTTTTGATATCCAATCCAATTCGTAAGAAGAATTGGGAAGATACCGTTCCTTCTACGGGCTATGGAATTTCCTACTTAGCCTCTGTTTATCAATACGCTGCAGTATCAGGCTTTTACGCTCGTGAGGAAAACGGCATTTTTACCGTAAGGCTGCCGTTTGCGTAACCATTTCTTCCGCTTAATATGTAGGTTCACTCCCTAATACTGCGTCTTCACGCTTATAGGGTTTATATCAGCAATATTTCTTTGCATTTTAGCGTGTTCATTTTTTGACTTTAACTTTTCTGCATGAAACAACGTCAACAACATGGCCTGTCCGTGTTTACATTTTTTTGTTTATCCATCACTTTACTTAGCTCCTGCCAATTGCTTACACCATGGCAAAAGAAAGAGCAAAAAGGTACAACTGTAAAAGCCGATAGCACCAAGAAAGAAGATTCAAAATTTATGGCCTACGATAAGTTGGCTAAAGGTGCGCGTATTGATAGCGGTTTGTTTCAAGTATTAGAAAAAGAGGGTAATTATTATTTTGATATTCCTTTCGCATTGATGGATAAAGACTTCTTGTTGATTCAGAAAGTTTCTTCCGTGCCATTAGCAATCAATGAAGCGGGTGTAAACAAAGGGATGAACTTTGAGAATAAGGTTATCCGTTTCAGCATGCCGAAATATAAGAAAGAGGTGTGGGTGAGCGAGATGAACCCGCAAGTTGAGGTAGCTAAGGATGCTGCCATCACACAATCGGTGATGGATAACTATACGCCATCATTTATTGAGTCTTTCAAAATCGAAGGTTTTGGTAAAGATTCTACCTCGGTTATCATCAAAGTGAATAAAGTGTTTGATGGTACAGAGAAGAGCTTTATGGATATCTTCAGCAGCTTAGGCTTAGGTACGTCTGCAAAAACGTCCCTTTCAAGCATTGAAGAGATTAAGTCTTTCGAAAATAACGTAATCGTTAAGTCTGTTTTGAGCACTAAAGTAACGGAAGGAAATGCCTCTATTCCGATTACGATTAAGGTGACTAATAATATTTATGCTTTACCCGAAAAATCAATGGTTCCACGTTTTGCGGACCCTAGAATTGGTTATTTCACAACACCGAGATGGTACTTTTCGGATGAACAACAAGAGTTAGATAAGCGTAATCTAGTAACACGTTGGCGTTTAGAGCCTCGTGAAGAGGATAAAGCACGTTACCTAGCTGGAGAGTTGGTTGTTCCGAAGAAACCTATTGTATTTTATATTGACCCTTCTACGCCTAAACAATGGCGCAAAGAAATTATTGCCGGAGTGAACGACTGGCAAGTAGCTTTCGAAGAGGCAGGTTTTAAAAATGCAATCGAAGCGCGTGAAATGCCACAAGACAGCTTGTTGGATGTAGATGATGCTAATGTATCTTCTATCGTTTATGCAGCGTCAGCACAAGCCAATGCGATGGGCCCATCAGTGGTGGACCCTCGTTCAGGTGAAATTTTAGAGGCTGATGTTATTTGGTGGCACAATGTGATGACCATTTTGAACAGCTGGATGCGTATTCAAACAGGTATTGTCGATACGACAGCACGTGGGAACACGTTTTCTTCCGAGAAAATGGCACATGCTATCCGTTTTGTTTCCTCCCATGAGGTCGGACATACATTAGGTTTGATGCACAATATGGGTAGTTCTTCGAGCTTCCCTGTAGACTCATTGCGTTCGCCAGCATTCACCTCTAAAATGGGTGGAACAGCAACATCGATTATGGATTACGCGCGTTTCAATTATGTGGCGCAGCCAGAAGATGGCGTGACGGCGATTACGCCAGTTATTGGTCTTTACGATAAGTATGCTATTGGATGGGCTTACCGTTGGTATGATAAAGCTACACCTTTTGAGGAGTTGCCAGCTTTACGTTCTGTTATTGAAGCACATCAGCATGACCCTCACTACTGGTATGGTGAGCAGCAAGATGGTAAAAACATCGTTGACCCACGCTCACAATCTGAAGATTTGGGTGATGATGCTATGAAAGCGGGTCGTTACGGAATCAAAAATTTAAAACGTACCATGCCGTATATCATCAAATGGACAACACAACCAGGAGATGATTATATCCGTGCAGGAAAATTATATATGGGTGTTATCGGTCAATGGTATACCTATGCTGACCACGTGATTAATAATATCGGTGGTATTTATTTGGAAAACCCAGTTTTGGGAGACCATAAAGATGCATATGCACCAGTGGCTAAAGCGAAACAACAGGCAGCATTAGACTATGTTAAAGAGCAGATTTTCACTTTCCCTGATTGGTTATTCGACAAGCAATTGATGACAAAATCATTCCCGCTTCGCGAAAGCCCAATTGGTCCATTCGAATATGCTCCATACAACTTAAGAAGAGAATTCCAGTACAGCTTATTGTACAGCTTGGTGAAAGATGACCGTTTACTGCGCATGACAGAGATGGAGCAACTTTTTGGTGAGGCTAAAGCATGGAGTGCTGAAGGATTCTTGGAGTCTATCCGTAAGTCTGTTTTCGCAAAAACGATGCGTAAAGAGAACCTAGATTTGAACACACGTATGCTGCAGCAAAACTATGTTGACGTTTTACTTGTTTCAACCAATAAGTCGATGGAAAAATTAATTAGCAAAAAGCTTGAAATGGTAGATACGTTCATGGAGCTTGCTAATCCAGACTTCTGTTTGGTACACGACCATAAGCAAGGTTTACGTAATGTACACGTTACAGGAATGAGCCGTACTTCGGATATGTTGATGCAAAAACGTACGGAATTGTTAGCGATTTACGAATTGTTGAATCAAGCGAGCAAAACAGGCGATACAGCAACTAAAGCGCACTACCAGGATTTAATCCTGCGTATTGCGAATACGCTTGAGCTAAAAAAATAATGAACCTTACTTAATAATTATAAAATGAACAAATTTTTACTTCTTTTCTTCTTCTCCTGTGTAGCACAGCTGCTACAAGCGCAGGATGTTGGGAAGTGGCAAGGGCAGGTGTTAGATGCACGTACAGGTAAGCCTGTGATCGGTGCAACTATCATTGTGGAATCATCCGCCGTTGCTGAAAACACGACCATTCCTGGACAAATCCAACAGTCGGCTTTAGGTACCGTAACGGATTTTAAAGGTATGTTTAGTTTACAGTTGCCAACCGATGTGAAACAGGTTACTGTTTCTTTCGTAGGTTATCAAACCTTGAAAATTGCTGTTACAAACCTTACGAAAACGATTAGGTTGCAGCCGCAAGATGCCACCCTTGAGGAGGTCATCGTAACGGGCTATAGCGACATTAAAAAACGCAAGAATACAACGGCCTACACGAAAGTGAAGATGGACGAAATTCAGCAAGTAGGTGTAGCTAGTATCGACCAAATGTTGGAAGGTCAAGTAGCAGGTTTGCAGTTAAGCAACTTGAATGGTGGCCCAAACAGTGCTCCACAAATCCGTATCCGTGGTACCGTATCAACAAACGGTACACAAGACCCACTATGGGTTATTGATGGTTTACCTATTGAAGGTACAGCTTTACCAAACAGCTTTGATAAAGACAATTTAAACAACTTAACAAATCTTCCTATTGCAGGTATCAACCCTGACGATATTCAAGATATCACCGTATTGAAGGATGCTGCGGCAACTTCTATTTATGGTGCACGTGCTGCAAATGGGGTAATCGTGATTACTACCAAACGTGGTAAAAGTGGCCCTACACAGGTGCAAGTTTCAGCGAATACGTTCGTGAACCAAAGACCTGACTATAGCCGCTTAAACCTAATGAACGCTGACCAGAAAGTTGACTTCGAATTAGGAATGGCTGGACGTACTGATTTGGATTTCCGTACTGACAGAGGTGCGGTAGCCCGTATTTTGAATAGCTCTTCTGAATTGGGCGCTTTCCAAAAAGGAGGCTTTGCGGCATTAACGCCGGCTACGCAACAAGCGATTAACGCTTTACGCTCACAAAATACAGACTGGGGGAAAGAATTATACCGTAATGCAGTGAACCAGCAATACACGGCATCAGTATCTGGAGGTACAGATAGTCACCGTTATTATATCTCTGGTGGTTTCTATGATGAAAAAGGAGCTACTGATGGGGTAGATATGCGTCGTTACAGCTTAACTTTCAATAATGATTTTCATATCAATGATCGTTTAAAAGGAGGTTTAAGTATTTTAAGTTCAGCAACAGATCGTCATAATCCATTGCAAGATAAAGGTGCTTTTTCAACGCCTTCTTACTATGCACGTACGGCAAATCCATATTTACCTATTCGTGATGCTAATGGAAATTATGCCTATGACCCAGATATCGAAGGTTATTCTGGTGATACTTATGTTCCATTTAATGCAGTCGAAGAGCGTACAAATACACGCTACAGCTTAAGTAATAAAAGTGTAAAAGCGATTGCTTATTTAGAATACCAAATTATCCCTTCCTTATCTATCCGTTCTGAACTAGGTTTACAGTTCGAAGAGATTGGTACGGAGCGTTTTGGCGATAAAGAGTCTTACAATACACGTAAGCTTCGTGCTTCAACACGTTATTACGATTCAGCAACGAAAACGTACAAGTATTTCTTGCCTGATGGTGGCGTGATTGAGAACAACCATAACAGCACTTTCCAGTACAACTGGAAGAGTTTTGCGCAATATAGAAAAGATTTTGGCGGGCGTCATGAAGTTGAATTGATGGCAGGTACAGAGCTTCGTCGTTCGAATAGTACAGTGATTAATACAAAAGGATTTGGTTATAACCCAAATACGTTAACAACAGTTCCACTTGTATTCCCGAATAGCTCTTTTGCAAATAGTGCCGATTTTAGACAATATGCAAAAGGTATTGGTGAAACGGCTTATGCTTCTTTCTATGCGAATGCGGGATATACGCTAGACGGTAAGTACAACGTGTACGGAAGTATCCGTTATGACGGTTCTAACATGTTTGGTGTAGATCCTAAATACCGTTTCTTACCAATCTGGTCGCTTTCCGGATCATGGAATGCTTCGCAAGAGGAGTTTATTAAGAACATCGATGTTATCTCTAATCTACGCGTAAGAGCTTCTTACGGTATCCAAGGAAACATCGACCGTAATACGTATCCTTTTATTGTGGGTCGTTATAGCAATGCGATTATCACGCCAGGAAATCCAGAAGGCACGATTGATGTTGATACCCCTCCAAATGATAAATTACGTTGGGAGAAAACAAAATCATGGAATGCTGGTTTTGATTTAGGCTTATGGAAAAACCGCTTGAACATTACAGCCGATTACTACAACCGTACAAGTACTGACTTAATCGGTTATAGCGATATGCCATTGGAAAATGGTTTTGCACAAGTACAACGCAACTGGGCTTCGGTACGTAATGAGGGTGTCGAGTTGACAATCTCTAGTCGTAATATTGTACGTAAGCACTTTAGCTGGTCTACAGATTTTAACATTGCACACAACCGTAGTAAAATGTTGAAAGTGTTGAATAATCCGAAAGCATATAATATGTCTATCCAAGAAGGTCGTCCAATCAACTCTTTATATGTGTTGGAAACGGCAGGTTTGGATGCTGATGGTGTGATGCAGTTCCGTGGTAAAGATGGTCAGCCGGTACGTTTTGAAGATCAATTCGGTTTATATGACCCTTGGGCGGATTTCTTCCCAGGTGCTATGTTGGCTACAAATTTGACTCCTGATTCTTACCGTGATAAATTTACCTACAAAGGTAGTTTAGATCCGAAGTTTGTAGGTGGTATGACCAACCGTTTTACGGTTTACAACTTTGACTTTGCGGTAACGGCAGCCTTCAATTTAGATAAATGGACGAAAGCAACACCGTTCTACAATCCGGCAACTGTTGATCGTGGTGTAAACCAGACGCAGTCTATGTTGGATGTTATGTCGAATAGTGGCAAATATCAAAGGATTGGTAGCGCAAACAGTGATTTGAATGATCGTTGGATGGCATATAGCTGGATGAGAGATAATGATCCTGCAGAAAGTTACAAGATGTATGACATTTGGGCTAAGAAAATGAGCTACGTACGTATTACAAGTATCCGTTTAGGTTACACGTTACCAGCTTCAGCGAGCAAAAAAATCGGTGCTGCTAGTATCCGTATCAATGCAGAGGCACGTAACCCATTTGTGTTTGGCTCTAGCTACAAAGGATTCTTTGATCCAGAAACATATGGTAATTATTATGCACAGCCAATCACGAAATCTTTCGCTTTTGGTTTATCGGCTAGGTTCTAATTGTATAGATAATTTAACATGAAAAAAATATTTTTTTATATCTGTTTACTATCCTTGGGGGGACTGACTTTACAGTCTTGCGATAAGTATTTGGATATCCAGCCAGTGGGAACGGTAGTTCCCAAAACGATTGAAGATTTCCGTGCGTTGATCACACGCGGATATAGTGGATTCCCTGCGCATAAATCATTGTTGACTTTACGCACCGATGAATTGGTAGTTGATGAGTATTCTACAGATATTGCATCCATTAAGGATCTTTATTTATGGAATGATGTGAATCCAGACCCTACAACACTAGCTATGCCTTGGGAGGCTTTGTACAAAAGCATCTTTTATGCAAACCACATTATCGATAATATCGATAAAGAAGTGGGTACAACGACAGAAGCAAAACAAGTAAAAGCAGAAGCTTATGCTTTACGTGCTTATGCACATTTCGAAGCGTTGAACATGTATGCAGATACGTACAGCCCAGCGAATGCGGATAAACGTGGTGTGCCATTGTCTTTACATTTAGACTTGGAGCAGAAATTCGTTCCTGCTACGATTGGAAAAACGTACGATCAGATTTTTGCAGATGTGCAAGAAGCAGAAAACTTAATGCAGCTTGCTGAGCAAGGCGAATTGGTAAAATATCGCTTCAGCAAGAGATCATTATTGGCTTTCAAAGCTCGTATCTACATTTATCGTGCAGAGTGGGACAAAGCTTTAACTGCCACAGAAGGTGCTTTAGCAATTAACTCCACGTTGGAAGATTTAAATCAAGCAAGTTCTTTATTGCCTAGTGACTTTAAATCTAAAGAGATGGTTTTATCATTAGAAAAATCAGCTTTGCCTACAGTTTTAAACTCTAGTTTTATCTCTGATGATCTTTTAGGAAGCTATGACCGTGCAAACGATCAACGTTTTGCGCGTTACTTCCAAAAAAGAGGTGGTGATTATGTGAGTTTGAAAGGTGGTGATAATCAGTTTAACGTGAGTTTAAGAAATGCTGACCTTTACTTAATGAAAGCAGAGGCACAAGCACACTTGAACAAATTGACAGATGCAAAAGCTACGCTTGCTTTGTTGTTACAAAAGCGATTGAAACCAGCTTACTATACAACACAAGTAAATGCTATCGCTAGCCTTGATGCAGATGCATTTATCACCTATTTATTTAATGAGCGTAAGCGTGAATTCGCGCTAGAAGGATTGCGTTGGTACGACCTAAAACGTAGTACGCGTCCTCAAATAACACATTATTTCTTTGGTAAGAGTTATGTGTTGCAGGCGAACGATCCACGCTATGTAATTCGTTACCCGAAAGCAGCTTTGGAAAATAATCCAGATCTACAATAAGAGCCTTCATGCATTTGTTTACATAATAAGTTATCCCCGCTTCTTTGTTGAAGCGGGGATTTTTTTTACCTTCACCGACGGATGGCTTTGCAGATATTACTTGTTGAAGATGAAGACTGGGCTAAAAATAGCCTTATGGAGATGCTTTTGGACGTCTCTTGGCTAGATTTTGAGGCTACGCATGTGAAGACAACGCGTGAAGCTGTCGACTGGTTGTCCAAGCATAAAGTGGACCTTATCTTTATGGATATTCACCTAGGGGACGGTCTGAGTTTTCATATTTTTGATCAGGTAGCCGTCAAAGTACCGGTTATTTTTACCACCGCTTTTGACAACTATGCTTTAGAAGCCTTTCGTAATCAGGGGTATGCTTATCTACTTAAGCCTTTTGATGAAGAAGAGCTACAAGAAGCCTTGCTGCGGATAAAACCTCTGCTAGTTGATGAGCAGGTGGAGGTAGAAACTCCTAAATATAAAAATCGCTTCTTGGTAAAATATGGTATTCACCTTAAATCTATCGCTACAGATAGCATCGCTTATTTTATGGCGGAGGACAAGTTACTATACGCTATTTTGCACTCCGGCGATCAATATATTCTGGAAGATACCATCAGCAATTTAGCGAGCCGTTTAGATCCGGCGCTCTATTTTAAAGTCAACCGAAAATTTATTGTGTCTATTTCTGCGATTGTAGATATGGTTAAACTAAACCGCAATCGCATCCGTTTAACGTTAAGTCCCACCGCTGGTGGGGATGG
The DNA here is from genome assembly GCF_037572665.1 of Sphingobacterium sp. MYb382. Lineage (NCBI taxonomy): Bacteria > Pseudomonadati > Bacteroidota > Sphingobacteriia > Sphingobacteriales > Sphingobacteriaceae > Sphingobacterium > Sphingobacterium sp. MYb382. The sequence goes on along the minus strand of NZ_JBBGZT010000024.1, from coordinate 475,599 downwards.
CGTAGCCATTGTTTCTGAAGAGAAATCTCCCGATTTTCAGCAGTGGTTGGGGCAATAGATATCTTTATTAGATTGCGCTATGAATTTACCGAAAACCATACATACCCTTACTTCCAGCAAGGCTGGCCATACCCTGCATCATCAGCATGTCTTTTCGCCCGACGATGCATATATTGTTTTTGATGGGCGTAATGATGAAACCAAAATCGGTGAAACGGCCGAGATTGGTGTCGTGCAAATAGCGAGGTCGACCGAAAGCGTGCTGTACAGAAATGCTAATCAGACTATGTATGGGCCTGGTGTCGGAGCTGCTTCATTTCATCCGCATCGCCATCATGTTGTTTGTATAAAAGGATTAGCAAGCTGTAGCCCCGAGGTGCCGTATGCTATGTCGCGTCGTATAGGTTGGTGTCTTGACTTGGAGAAACCTCAGCACGGATTTCACCTTGATGCACGTGCCGTCGTGGCCCCTTATCCTCCAGGGTCGCTTCGCGGAGGAACCCATTCCCATGGGTGGAGCGCTAGTGGCGAATTGGTGAGTTTTACGTATAATGATGCTTTTGTAGATGCTGACCTTCGCGTTGTTGGGGTGATGGTACCGTCGGGAAAGCCCATTTTAGTAGACGAAGTTCCAGGAAATAATAGTGGAGAAATGTATAGTGCTATTGTGTCGGAAGTAGTTTCGCAGGCAGCTTTTGGGTCCGACGAAATTGAAAAAGCCTTCGATGAATGTTGGCTTGGTGCTAAAAACACCATCGCTTTCCAAGGCAATACCCGAAATGCAGAGGGAGCGCTTATCACGGAAATTTTTCTTGTTGATATTGATGTTGCGGCGGTGCTAAGAGATGCAGATGCGGTAGGGCAGGTTGGAGAACGGCCTAAAGTTCCTGCAGGTATTCAGCAGCGTCGTTTATCCCGAACAAGTAAAGGACTTTCCAATTTAAGGCATTGGTTGCGCGCAAGTGCCGATGGCTGTTATGTATATGCCTTAGCCAAAGATAATCAGGAGCGTAATCAGCTGGTCCAGTGTGATGCCCTTTCGGGCGATTTCACCTATATATCGGCTTTTGATTTCTCCATTGATTCCCCTATAAACATAAGCTATAAGGGCGACAAACTAACTTTCATCGCCCAAAACAATGTATTTATATACAGGCTAGCCGATGGTCAGCTAGAGCAGTTAACCCACTTTGCTGCAGATGACCTTTCCTTGGCAGGTGTTCCTGTATTTAGCCGTAGCGATAAGCAAATTGCCTTCAACCAATTTGTCGAAGGAGATGGTGCCATTAATCTACAGGTTAAGCTTATTCAGCTCTCGTAAAATAACCACTATTTCTTTATACGCCTATTTTTTGTTTTTTTCTTCTTCCCGTAGTTGCGTTTATACCAAATCATAAATCCTGTTATTGGTAAGGATATACAAAATAATGTAGCGAAGAAGAAGAGTAATTTTGTTGGCATTCCGTAGATACTTCCTGTATGGAAAGCATAGTTGGAGTCGTCCCATTTTATACCCCTACTTTTATCCTCATGACGGAGTTCTTTTTTCAAAAGACCGGCATTGTTGTAAATGTATTGGTCACTTTCTTCCCATAGTGAACCATCGTTAAAACGTAGAAAAGCATAATATTGGCTTTTTTCAGTGATAGGTGCATAAGGTAGGGAAACCACTAAGCTTATCCACGAATCGCGCTTGCTGATGCTGTGTAGTGCTATTTTGTCTAAGGGGAGGAGGCTGTTCGTCGTCGTAGTATCCACTTGCCACACCGTGTAATTAGGCTCCATATCCTGTTTGCTAGAACCTAAGATGCGAAACATGCCATCGGCCCACCAGTTGAAACTCCACATTAATCCTGTAATTGATAAGAATAAGACGGGAATTAAAAAGTAAAAGCCCCCAACATTATGTAGGTCGTAAACACGACGTGGTGTACTAGCATTTCTTTTAAAGGTGAAGCGCTGTTTCACGGCCGCCTTGCTGCGTGGGTACCATAAAACTAGACCTGTCAATAAGGAGAATATAATAATTAAGGTCATATAGGCAGTAACCCAATGGCCTTCAAAGCTATAATGTAGGAGCATCCTTCGATGCAGTGCTTCGCAAATTTTTAACCAATCTGTGCGTAGGTCGCGTGCGCCTAATATTTCGCCCGTATAGGGATTGATACATACTTCTTTGTTGACTTTGGACTCCGCAAAGTAGGAGAGGCCACCCTCTTCATTTTCTTGATATACACCAAAAAGATAGGCTCTATTTGGTTCCTTTTTGATATTGATATGGGTGATGGCCTCTTCAGGCTTTAAAGATTGTTGTACCTTTTGTTGTAAGGCGGATAATGGAAGTGGCGCTGCGGTCTTTGGTTCAACAAGCATAATCTTGGCGTAATACCAATCAGAAATTTCTTTCTCAAAAACGAAGATTGCTGCTGGAACAAGATTAACAATAATCACTAGCCCGGTAATAAAACCGAGCCAGCGATGTGTGAATTTCATCCAATTCGTAAAAGATTTACCCATTAGAACTTGAATGAGGTGCTTAACAGCCATTGACGTAAAGGTTGGCTATTTGCATAATTCCAATATTTTTGATTTGTTAAGTTGTTAGACGCGATGCCAAAACGCCATTTTTGACGCTCATAATAGATAGAAGCATTCACCAGGGTGTATGAAGGAACAATGATGCTGTTTTCTTGGTTGAAATAGCTTTTATCCACATAGTTTGCACCCACACCAAAGCCAACGTTTTCTAGGACCGAGTAAGGCTGAAATTTATAGCTTAACCAAACATTAGCCACATTTGCAGGATTTCCTGTCACTTCACGTTCTACACCTGTTTCGAAAACTGTATATCTATTTTTGTTGTAGGCATAACCACCAATAATGTTTAGGCCGTCAACAGGATGAGCTTGCAGGCTGATATCAAAACCTTGACTTTTCTGCTTGCCGTCTTGGAAATACGTATAACTGGCATCAGAGCGCACGGCATCTTTCACATTGATGTTGTAGTAGCTGATGGTCGCTTTGTAGCGGTCGTTGGCCGAGTTTAGCTTGACACCACCTTCCCACTGCGTACTAAATTCAGGCTTTAAAACAAGGATAGTTCCATCAGGCTGGTCAACGGGGCCCATATTGGTAAAGCCACTCATGTAGTTGGCAAATAGGCTTACCGTTTCTTTCCATGGTTGGTAGATTAACCCAAATTTAGGCGTTACAGAAGTCTGCTTGTAAGAGTCGTTCCCCCCATCGCTTGTTTTACGGACATAATGGTCTAAACGTAAGCTTGCTAAGAACATAAAACGGTCACTGAAGTTTATCAAATCAGAAGCGTACGTAGCATAACGGTCTACTTTAGTACTGTATCCATAAGCCTGTCCGATTTTATCATTAGCCATTTTACGCGTTACATGATAAATAGGCTCTAACAATGATATTTCATCGATGGTGCCACGTGCCGTATAGCGGTCTTGACTTTCTTGGGTATAGTCTAATCCCCATACGATTCTATTGCGTATTTGCCCTATATTGACATCACCACGGAGGTTATGCTGTAGGTTCGTAATCGTTGTATTGATTGGACCAAAGACACGCATGGCACGACGAATGCTATCCCGATTGATAAATGTGGACTCATTCTGGTAACTCATTTTTAAGTCTTCAGAATTTACGGAAATAGATGTCTGTGAAGTCCATTTATCCGACAATTTATACTGTGCATCAAAGTAGGTGCGGAAAGAACCGGCGTTGGCATCAAAGTCCTCGCCAAAAAGTGTTTGGCGGTAACCTAGCGGAATTTGCTTCACGTTGTTAATGCCTAGCGCATCGATATTGTAGGATGAAGCACGGATAACGTTCTCATGATAAGCCTCAATATCTAAGGAAAGAGTCAATCGGTCACTTGCACGATATAAGATGCTTGGCGCAATGGTATACGTATTGTTATGTCCCGTTTCACGGAAGGAGTTTTGTTTGTTCATTCCCGCATTGATGCGGAATAATACTTTACCATCCGCTGTTAATGGACTATTTACATCCGCTGTGATACGGTTTAATCCCCAGCTACCAACGGTGTAGGCTATTTCTGATTGAGCCGTTTCAAAAGGTTTTTTCGTGATGATGTTTACAGCTCCACCGTAGGAAGATACTGTATTGCCAAATAAGGTGGCAGAAGGGCCTTTCAGCACTTCAATACGCTCAATATTGACAGGGTCAACACCCGTACGTCCACCAGCCATCATCTGAATACCATTGCGGGCACCAACAGATGCGGTAAAACCACGTAGCGTAAGCTGATTCTCACCACGAGAAGTATTGCTAGCTACGGCACCAGTGACATTGTTTAATACCTGCGTTAAGTTTGTGCTTAGCTGTTCTTTCATCAAACTGCTGTTGATGGTGTTGTATACCTGTGGATTTTCCAAATCCGTTAGTGGCATTTTGGATACGTACACCGAATTTTTAGTCGCAAACTTATTGCCTTGTTTACCATTGACGATGATTTCGTTTAAGGTGTTGGCATCTTCATTTAGGATAAGCGTAACTGAGCTGCTAGCCCCCGTTTTAATAACGATGCTTTGCGTCTTGCTTTGTAGCCCTACATAACTAGCTGTTAGCTCATGAGCGCCAGCTTCCACATTATTGAGCTGGAAAAAGCCAAATTCATCCGTCTGTGTACGATACTGATTGGATATGTTAATGTTGACAAAGCTTGCTGCTTTACCATCCGATGTTTTAACTTCTCCTTTAATTTGTCCTTTACCTTTTGAAGGTTGTATTTTTACTCTATTCCCTTGCGCAGAAAGGCCACGTGCAGCGTTGCCTAGAAGCTCTTCTAGTACTTTCTGTAGGCTCAGCTCGCGGAAAGAGACGCTAACTTTTTTATCTAAATCCAGAGCTGTAGAGCTATATTGAAATTCTACCTGGTACTGTTTTTCAAGCTGTTTTAAAATCTGTTCTATGGAAGTCTTATCTGCGGAAAAGTTTATTTTCTTAGCTAAAGCAGATTCTTGCGCATAGGATACGCTGATGCTAAGAGAAGCGAACAGGATGAAAAGGTTAATTTTCTTGGTAAAAGCGGCGCTAATCAAATAGCGGGCTGCTAAATATTTCATATTTTTGAATGAATTGTGTGATTGTTAATAAATCGTTTCAATTTCCCCGGTGAGATGTTTGGCGACGGAACACCGGGATTTTTTATTTAAAATCTGTTGTTTAGGGAGACATTAGGGTTAAGTTTTAAATTTCACGATACCCCCGCTATAGTGAGCATTGATATTTAATAAGTAATTGATTTCCTTCAGCAGTTCTTCCATTGATGGATTATCGAAGCTTGCTTTTATTCTTTTCTTTCGCAAACTGTCATCTTCAAACTTTACGTCTACGTTATACCAGCGTGCAATGATTGTTGCTGCTTCCTCTAGGGTATTATTGGGAAAGCGAATAACATTGTTCATCCATGAAGATACCTGTGTGGCGTCTATTGTTTCTTTACTTAGTTGACCAGCATTAAATAGTGCCGCTTCATTAATCGTTACTATTAAATTGTTGTGTTGTGTACGGTCAGAAAAGCGTACGCGTCCTTGCGTAACCTGAAGCGTCGCTGCTGTCTCGTTGGCATATTGCTGTAAATTGAATTTCGTTCCTAGCACTTCCGTTCGTGTAGATGCGGTTTCAATGATAAAAGGACGTAGGCTGTCGTGAGCGACTTCAAAGAAGCCTTCTCCTTGTAAAGAAACAAGTCGTCCCGTTCCTTCATCACCGATAAAAGGTTCTCCGTAGCTCAATTTACTGTCGGCATTTAAGTGTACAATACTTTGGTCAGGCAGTACAATGCGCATTTTTTTGCCTTTAGGCACACGAATCTCTTTCATGGCTAGCGATGTCTCCTGCTTCGTGTTTGCATGCTGCAGGAAAAACCAAATACTGCCAATAGAGATGGCTAATAGTATGGATGCGGCTATAGCCCAAGGGAGACCGAGAATACGGGATGCCGAGCGATGACGTTTTGGAGATGTTGCCCCTGAATGCTGAACCTGTTCGGTAATGTTTTTCCATAAAAAAGCACCGTCTAACTCCGTTAGCTCTTCTACCTCTTGAACGTCAGGCTCCTCTGCCGCTAACCACTGCTCTACAGCAATTTTTTCTTCCTCCGTACAAGAGTCGGAACCGTATTTTTGTAGGAGTTTAGCATCTATCTTCATGGACTATATGGCGCTTTTACAACAAATAGTTGCATAGCGGAGCATTTACCCTTAGTGGTAAACTAATTTTTTTAATAAAAAAAGATAATGAACTTATTTTGAGGTGATAAAAAAGCGAACTTTCTCGCGAAGTGTGCGTAACGCTTTGCTGAGGTGTGCCTCAACTGTTTTTTCGGAAAGAGCCAGCAATTGTGCAATCTGAGGAATAGTCATTCCTTTATTTCGGCTCATGGTATAGACCTCTTGGCATCGTTGCGGAAGGGCTTCTACTTTATGTTGAACAAAGCTATAAAGCTCTTTGAAATAAATACTTTCTTCGGTGGTGTTTTCACTCTCTTCAAAAGTATGTTGACGTTGCACATCATGGCCCGTACGAATACGTTGCGTACGGTAATGTGCTGCAATTTGAAGCTTCGCCGCACGAAATAAATAATGACCGATGTTGACGTGAATCGTTAGGTTAGCTCTACGTTCCCATAGCGAGCAGAAAATTTCTTGAACAATTTCCAAAGAAAGCTCTTTATCATGGGTATAGCTAATGCAGTAGGAGAGAATCTTCTTCCAATATTGATTGAAAATCTCCGCAAACTGCTCCTCATTGAGCCAGTTTGGGTTACCTTCATCCGGAAAGATTAGCTTCTGATTCTTCACCTTGTTTTAAGTGTTTAGCCCGTAAAGGTAAATATTTATTTGGAACAATTCCAAATAAGAATAAGCGAAAGCTTACATATTTGAAATGCTTGTCGAACGGATAAACAGAAAGAATGCATATCGTTTAGTTATTTCTTTTTTAATTTGTTATATTCGTGTAAGCCTTTTATTTAGTGTGTATTACTGAATGATTGGAACGACTAACTTGGATATCCTCGCCCGAGGGATATCCTATAAAATGAATAGAAAATACCTGTTTTATTTTTAGTAAAAGCTTTATATGTAGCACCAGAAGGGTAACATATTTGAACAACTAATTCTCTTTTTTTGTTTTTCATGGCGCTTCAACCTTCATATTAACTTAACACATAATAAGCTATGTTAACTCCATGTAAAGAGTAGGATTCTTCATGTGAAGTTAATTCTAGATGCTATATTCTACTTTAGTATAGCTTGTAAAACCAATATAATCGCGCTACTGCTCATCGCATAAACATCTTTAAGAAACCTTTTTAGTCGCTATAAATTCACTAAACTGTTTGTTGATAAAACGTTTTATCATCTACAGCCTATGGGAATTCTGCTCTTATTTTTTTGTTAGCTACACCGTGAGAAGTTATTTCATAAGCCCAAAAATAAACAGCAAACTTCTAGCATAGGCGCGGCTACTTTATAGAACATTAAAGGAAAGTTAACCACTAGCTAATATTGCAATTTGGAGATTTGTGATGGTTAAAAAAGAAAGCAAATGAAAAGATTTATCTACCTGTTATTTGCATTGACAACAGTTTCTTGTCAACGTAACGAATTCAGTCCGCTTGATTCCGAAATCGCTACCAACAAAGCGATGAAACTCCAGGCCACGGGTGCGCAAGCCAATCCATCGGGCAACGACTGGATGCAGTACCTTGCAAATGACCGTTCACTTTCCTCCATTACCATTCCGGGAACCCATGACGCCGGAGCACGCTTCGAGCCCGTTTATGGAACCGCTAAAACCCAAAACTTAACCATTGCCGAGCAACTAAATGCAGGTGTTCGTTTTCTAGATATCCGTTGTCGTTTCTTCGAAAATAGCTTCACCATCCATCATGGTGCTATTTATCAGAACATGAATTTTGATGATGTTTTAGTTGCTTGTCGTACTTTCTTGGAGGCCAATCCATCAGAAACGATTGTGATGAGTGTAAAAGAAGAGCATACGCCAAGTGGAAATACCATGACCTATGAGGAGCGTTTCCTTAAGTATACCCAAGACTACGCTGGTCTATTCCGTTTGGGCAATACCATTCCTACATTGGGCGAAGCCCGCGGAAAGATTGTGCTTTTAAGACGATTTGGGACAACACAACCCATCGGTATTAATGCGGCAAACGGATGGCAAGACGATACCAGTTTTACCATTAACAATCCAGAATCTACGTTAAAGGTTCAAGATGCGTATCAGGTAAGCAATAATAACACGAAGTGGAATGCTATCAGCGGGTTGTTGAACGAAAGCAAAAATTCGGCTGCCAACGCCAATGTATTATACTTGAATTTCTCTAGTGGCTACCAAAAGACGCTATGGGTTATTCCAAATATTCCGGCGGTATCTAACGATATCAACCCACGATTAATGAATTATTTCGGCCAACAGCCATCAGGTCGTTTCGGCATTATCATAACCGACTTTATCCACAGCGATTTGTCGAACCGTATTTTCAAAACCAACTTTTAATATAATAAATTACACATGAAGAAGAATTATGTTTGGCTAGCTGCGTTGCTGTTGTGCCATGCGGGCGTAAACAGTCCGTTGTACGCAAACACATCGCTAGTAGCAGGTGTGAAAGTGCAAAACAGCCAACGTCCTATTAAAGGGCAAGTTAAAGATGCCAACGGACGTGTTATTGCGGGTGTTTCCGTGCAGCTTGTAAAGTCGGGTGTGACGGTACAGACAGACCAAGACGGTGTTTTTCAACTTCCTGCTCATGCTGGCGACCAAGTGCGCATTAGCAGTGTAGGTTTTCTTTCGCAAGATGTTGTTGCTGACGACCGTTTGGTATATGATATCACCTTACAAGTAGACACACGCACACTTTCAGAAGTTGTTGTTGTTGGTTATGGTAAGCAGAGTCGTGCGACAGTGACAGGAGCTGTGGCTAGTGTAGGCTTAGACCGTGCAGCGTCACGCTCGATGAATAACCTAGGTGATGTATTGCAGGGTAAAGCTCCAGGTGTTGTGGTGACAAACGAAGGTGGTGACCCTACATCAAAGCCACGTATTAACATCCGTGGTTTAGGTGGTCTAAACGGCGAGAGCCCTTTATATGTAATTGATGGTTCGATTTACTCGGGCGTACCGATGTTAAATCCGAATGATATTGAGTCTATTTCTGTATTAAAAGATGCTGCTGCATCAATCTATGGAGCGCGAGCTTCTGGTGGTGTAATTTTAGTAACGACCAAGTCGGGACGTAAAGCACCAGTAGGTATCGTTGCTGATGCGAAGCAAGGTTTTCAAGCAGCATGGAAAAAGCCAACACCGTTAAATGCAGCACAACGTGCGCAAGTTTCTAATCAAGCGGCTGATAATGCAGGCGTGAAGCGTAACGATGCTTTCAATGCTGATATCTATCCTGAGGGACAAATAACACGTACCAATTGGGTTGATGAAGTAATGCAAAATGGCCGTATTCAAGATTATAGTTTGGCGTTGGATGGTGGTAATGAGCATTCGACAATTTATTCGAGTTTCAACTACCGTAAGGGAGAAGGAATCTTGTTGAATACCTACAATGAGCGTTACAATATCCGTCTGAATGCGAAGCATGAAATCAAACCTTGGTTAACTTTAGGTGAAAATGTATACCTAAACTATGATAATGGTAATGGCGCTTTCACGGGCGATGGTTACACCGGCGCATTAGTTTCGGCTATTTACTACCCATCAAACGTGCCTGTGTATGATGATAATGGCGCTTTCTCTGGTCTTCCAGCGAAATATGGCCCTGGTGCTTACGGAGATATTATCAACCCGGTAGCTTACTTAAAGCGTTTGGATGTCGACAATCCGATGTACAGCTTAGTGGTAAACCCATATGTAGAGTTGAAACTAGCTAAAGGATTGAAATTCCGTACGAACTTTAGCATGACGCAAGGATTTAACAATTTCAGACAGTTCACTTCGCGTGTTCCTGAGATTGGTAAACCGTCTAACGCTAATAAATTGCAGGTTAATAATACACGCTCTGCGGATATATTAGCTGAGCAAATCTTAAGCTATACTATGGATAAAGGCGACCACCACTTTGACGCTTTGGCAGGTTTTAACTATCAGAAAACTACGACTCGTCAGAATGGATTGACAGGTCAAGGTTTTGTGAGTGAAGCCAAAGAGATGCGTTACATGGTAAATGCTAGCGAGGTTTTAAACCCTATCGATTCTTACCAAGGCGCAACGCTAGTGTCCTACTTAGGACGTATCAACTATAACTTCAAGCAGAAGTATATGTTGTCCTTAGTTGGGCGTCGTGACGGTAGTTCATTGGTAGCTAAGCAAAATCGTTTCGCAAACTACGGTTCCGTTTCTGCTGCTTGGTCAGTGAAGAAAGAAGAATTCTTGAAGGAGGTTGACTGGCTTTCTGAATTGAAAGTAAGAGGTAGCTACGGACGTTTAGGAAACTTAGGTAGTTTAGACCCTTCAGCAGTAAACCCACTGTTGAACCGTGCACAGATATTTATGGGTAATGCGCCTGCACGTGTATCTTACCTTGCCGAAACAAAAAGAGCAAGTAGCAACTTGACATGGGCAGAGTCTGAGCAAACGAACGTAGGTTTAGACTTAGGCTTCTTAGACAACCGCTTGTCGGTAATCGGAGATTACTTCGTGAAAAATACCAACAAAATGTTGATGGACCTACCATTGCCAGGAACAACAGGTTTGAAAACACAAACGGTAAATGGTGGTAGTGTTCAAGATAGAGGTTTTGAGTTAGGTCTACAGTACCAATCTAAAAATAATAACCCATTCCAGTATGGTTTTGGCGGAAGTATCACGACCGTGAAAAACGAAGTTAAATCATTAGCCGATGGCTTACAGCGTCAAGCATTGCCTATCAGCTACCGCCAGATGTTAAACCCTGTAGTCGTGGAAGTAGGGCAGTCGCTTTACTCGTACAAAGTGGTACAAACAGACGGTATCTTCCAATCTGCTGAAGAAGTTGCTGCTTATAAAAATGCAAACGGACAGTTGATTCAGCCGTATGCTAAAGCTGGTGATTTCCGCTTTAAAGATGCCAATGGCGACGGCAAAATCGATGCTAACGACCGCGTATTTGTAGGTAACGCATACCCTAAATTCTCTTATGGTGTGAATTTCAACGCAACGTATAAAGGTTTCGATGTGAACTTATTCTTCCAAGGCGTACAAGGAAATAAACTATTCAATGCCATGAAGTTTAGCACGTTAAATGCAGGTGTTGGACAGCAGTACAATATGTTGGAAGGTGTGTTGGATGCATGGACACCAGAAAACCACAGCAATAGTTTACCGCGCGTAAACCTACGTGATGACAACCGTAACTTCTATGAGACTTCAGATTTCTATGTAGAGAATGGTTCTTACTTACGTCTTAAAAATTTAACGATAGGCTATACCATTCCGGCAGCTGTAACAAACCGTATCAAGTTGAAAAATGTACGCGTTTATGCAACAGGAAACAACGTATTTACCATCACCAAATACACAGGGTTTGACCCAGAGGTAGGTATGGATACGTATGGAATGGACTCAGGAAGATACCCACAAGCGAGGTCTTTCATTTTTGGATTGAATATCGGACTATAACAGCTTAACACAAAATGAAAAATAATATAACAAAAACGATGTTACTGGGGCTATCTGTAGCTTCCCTATTTAGCGCGTGTAACAACCAACTTGACATAGTCCCTGAAGGAGCGCCAACGAAGGCCAACTTCTGGAAAACAGAAACCGATGCGATTAGCGCAAGTAATGCTTTGTATGCTTTATACGACCAGAGTGAGTCTTTCTACGGACGTGGATTATTCTGGTTCATCAACTCTTGTGACGATATGGTTACGGGACGTGCCAATGCGCAAGGTGACAACATGAAAAACTTCAACCGTGGTTACATCGGTGGTTCCTATACAGAAAATAACTGGGTAGACCGTTTTACGGTAATCAAGCGTGCGAATGATATCATTCGTTATGTGCCAGCTATCGATATGAACGTTGGTATTAAAAACCGAGTGTTGGGTGAAGCCTATTTCAATAGTGCCGTAATGAACTACGAGTTGGCAGCCAACTGGGGCGATGAGCGCCAAGGAGTACCTATCGTGACGGTAGAAAATATGGACCACACCGAAGCCGTGCCGCGTGCGGCAAACGTGACTGAAAACTATAAGCATGCCATCAGCCAATTTAAAAAAGCGGCAGATTTGCTTCCATACTTTGATACATACCAAGCACCAGACCAAGGTAGAGCTCATAAAGTAGCTGCTTGGGGCTATCTAGCGAAAACGTATTTGTATATGAAAGATTATGCAAATGCAGAGCTTTACGCCGACTCGGTGATGAACTACGGAAAGCGTAAGCTAGAAGATAACTACAAAGATGTATTTACAACATCACACAACTACGGTTCAGAATATATCTGGTCTGTAACGAGTAGCGCGACAGGTCCTGATGGTTGGGGAAGTATCCTTCCAGGTGTTATGTTGACCAACGGAGGTTGGGGTAAATACAACGGTTGGGGCTATTATTTGCCTACCAAAGAGTTGTATGATGCCTACGAAACAGGCGATGTACGTCGTGAGGTTACCATCTTAAAGCCAGGTGATAAATTCAAATACTTCGGGGTAGAAACAACCTTCACGCCGCCTACAGCAGCATTATCCGATTACCAGTTTAACAAATATATGGAGCCGTTCTCCTATACAGACCCTATCGGTAAATACGTAAGTCCAAATGGTGACCACAACTCTACCTCATTAAACGTACCGTTGATGCGTTATGCTGAAGTGGTGTTAATCAAAGCAGAAGCAGCGATAAGCCTACGTGGAGCAGGAGCAGGCGATAATGCATTAAACATGATTCGTAAACGTGCTGGCTTAGGTACAAAAGCAGGTATGGATATGACCGACTTGAAAAACCAACGCCGTTGTGAATTAGCAGGCGAGTTTGCAGACCGTCACCGTGATTTAATCCGTTGGGGCGATGCAGAAGCTACCTATGCGAAACCATTGCACGATTCACAAGGAAAAGTAATTTGGGTAGGTAGAAAGTTCAATCCAAAAGCAAACCACGTATGGTTAGTGCCGCAGCGTGAAATCGATAACAGTAAAGGCATCATTAAACAAAATGAAGGCTGGTAGTACCCTTATTGCATAACAATAATGATTAAAACAATAAAATTTATACTTGGAGGTGCGTTACTTGTAGCGCACCTTCATGGCTATGGACAGGAGCAGAGCAAACTGTTGGATAGCTTGATGTTTAATGGAGCCAAGACAGGAGCAACCTTAGCGATGAAGGGGCATAGCCATAACGACTATGCACAAGATATCCCTTTTTATCGTGCTTATTATGCAGGTATGGAATCTATCGAGGCCGATTTGTATTTGCGTGATGGCATACTGTATGTGGCACATGATAAATCCGAAATCCGTAAAGACCGTACCTTAAATAGCCTATATATCGAGCCAATCCGCAAGCTCGTAAAAGAGCATGGAGGCTATGTATTTGCCGATAAGAGCAAGCGTTTGCAGCTCATGCTTGACATTAAAGAAAATCATAGCCCCGTTTTAGCCGCTTTAATGCAGCTATTGGCTAAAGATGGAAAGGCGTTTGACCCAGTGGTAAATCCCGCTGCCGTGCGCATCGTTATCAGTGGTGACCGCCCAGCGCCAGCCGATTTCAAAAAGTACCCGAATTGGATTTCTTTTGATGGTGCTGTTGATGGTAAATATACTACCGAAGAATGGAAGCGTATCGGTATGTTGAGCGCTGATTTAAAAGCTTACACCAACTGGAATGGTAAAGGAACACCCGTACCAGAGGATAAAGCCAAGATTGTAGCGGCTACAGCCATTGCACGTCAACACCAAGTGCCATTTCGTTTTTGGGGAAATCACGATAGTCCAAATACCTGGTCAGAGCTCAACAAAATGGGCGTTTACTGGATAAATACGGACCAGCCCGATGCACTAGCTAAGTTTATCGAGCGCATTCCTTACGAGCAATATCGTCAAGAAAAGCCACAGGAAGTATATACACCTACTTATGTTTCAGATGCAACCGACCGCGAAGTGCGTAAGGTTATATTGTTGATAGGCGACGGTATGGGCCTCGCGCAGGTGAAAGCCGCATTAGCTGCCAATCACGGTAATTTAAACATGGCGCAGATGCGTAAAGTAGGACTTTCGCGCACCGAAGCCGTGAACTCCGACAATACGGATTCAGCAGCTGGCGGTTCGGCATTGGCCACCGGTAGTAAAACCAACAACAGAAGCATCGCCATGGACCCAGCGGGCAATGCGTTACCCAACCTAGCCGAAAAATTGCAAGCTAAAGGATGGGGAACAGCCATCCTATCGACCAGCGATTTGACAGATGCTACGCCAGCCGTTTTCTATGCACACGTTAGCGAGCGCGATTCTTCCAAAGCTATAGCACAGCAGGCGTTGACGGCTTCTTTTGATATCTTGGCTGGTGGTACACCAGGCTGGTTCAAAGGAACAGCAGCGGAGCAGTATAAAAAGTCGATGTCACAAAAAAATATCAGCTATGGCAATACGCCAAAACTAGATAAAGCGGCAAAAAGACAGATTGTATTTCTAGATGCTGATTATACAAAACCTGTGAAAGCAGGGCGTACCGACGTGTTGAGCCAGTTGTTGAATGAAAGCTTAACTATTCTTGATAAGAACCACGAGCGTTTCTTCATCATGGCCGAAGGGGCGCAGATTGATTTTGGCGGACATGCCAACGACCTGCCTTACTTGGTGAAAGAAGCACTAGATTTTGATAAGGTAGTCGGTGAGGCTTTGCGCTATGCCGATAAAGATGGACATACCTTGGTTATCGTGACCGCAGACCATGAAACAGGCGGATTAACCCTGTTGGATAGCGACGAGAAAAATGGATTTATCCACGGTAGCTTCAGTAGTAACGACCACACGAGCGTACCCGTTCCCGTATTTATCTACGGACCAAAATCGGATGCTCTTACCGGTTATTACCAAAATACAGAGATTTTCCACAAGGTAATTTCTATCCTAGGCGGCAAGCAGAAATAAAAGCTGCACCGCATAAAAGGAAGCCTCGCTTTCCCACAATTACGGGGAGCGGGGCTTTCTCTTTCAACATGAATTTTTGGGCGGCTGCTACGCACCGGGCTTTCCGTTCTATCTTTTCTCCTCCGCTAGCGCTCCATAGAAAAGGATGCCACTCCAATCCCTGCCGCAAACGGGGTAGTGGTAGCACCAAATAGGTGCAATTAGTGAGTTTATTATTTGTGTCTTGTTTATTCCATTTTGACAAATGGAAGGTTTTACCTACCCAATTATAGCTTCCGGATGGCATTAACAGCCCTTTTATTGGTGTTGTATGTTGTAATAGCTTTCATGATTTCTTAAATAGTAAATCCTATTTAAGTTCGTATTAAAAAAACGCTTTTGTATCTTTATAATAGGTTGTTTCCTTAGGTTTTAGCTATGGAAGTCGCCTTTGAAATAGACCAATTATATACCTGTGAAAACACATTTCGATATCGAGAAAAGGATTGCTGAAGGCACCATCTCCAATAAGCTTGATTATGAACGAGCATTAATTGCTGACCGTAGCTTACGTTTGTTGGCTAAAGAAGATGTGCATTTCAAAAAAATGCGTGCCGAGCTACGTGACCTTATAGCAGCTTTTGAAAAACAGAATTGGGCAAATAGTGACGAGATAGATGTTAGCAAAGTAGTAGAAAGCGACCAAGCCGAGAAAATAGCCGAGCTTGAACGTCTGTTTATACAGAAGCGTAAAGAAGCTATCCTTGATAAACTAAAAGACTTAAAATTAACACAAGAAGATTTAGCAAAGCTGCTCGGCCATAGAAGTAAAACTCATATGTCCGAACTTATAAATGGTATCAAGCCCTTTGCCCTAAAAGATTTGGTGGTTATCCATCGATTGTTACAGATTAATATCGATACACTAATTCCTGCTTTTCTTTCTCTAGATGATGAGCAGAAAATCAAAGCGGCAGCTCGTTTTGTATAAATAGGCTAAAACAAGTTCATCATCTTTATATGAAAGTAATATAAAGAGTCCTAAATTATTCAATATTATGGCAGAGACCAAAATACATCAGGGCCGAAATATCAAAAGGTTTAGAGAAATGCTTGGCATCAAGCAAGAGTTTCTTGCTTTTGAATTGGGCGATAATTGGAGTCAGAAAAAAGTGTCTTTACTTGAGCAAAAGGAAGCCGTAGAAATTGGGATTCTCCAGCATATCGCTACAATTTTAAAAATTCCATTTCAAGCGATTGAGAATTTTAATGAAGAACAGGCAATCGGTATAATTTCCAACACCTTTGATTTACTGGAACAAAGTAAAGTCGTTGAAAAAGAAGTTCTTCAACGCATAGAGGCTCTTTTATCCTTTTCTGAGCGCGTTATGGAAAAGGATAAAGGTGTATCCTCGATTAACATAATTTCAAATACCGTTTATAATCAAGATAATGCGAGTGGTAATTCTTTATTCAGTTATTATCTGGGAGTAAATCAGCTTGAAAAATAGTTCGACTTCATGAAGAGAAAATAGCTCTTTACGAACGTATGCTAAAAGAAAAAGAAGAGATGATGAAACAATTGGCGCAATTGATTGAAAAAAGATAAATAAGCCTCCTATTTGATTGATAATTAATTTTCATAATAACATCTTTAGTTTATTCAAAACATCAAATTATTGTTATCATGAAAAAGTTCCAGTATCAAATATTACAATTCTATCCCGACAAGGTAACGGGCGAGTTTTTGAATGTCGGTATTGTTGCTTTTGATAGTGAAAGTCAAGAGCTTGTTTTTAAAATTTTGCGTCGTGTAGGAGCAATAAGTCAGTTATTTTCCAATACAAATACACGTTACCTACTAAAACAATTGTCTACGGTTCAATCAAGTCTTACTCGTATTCAAGCACTTATTATAAACGATAAGTTTCATTTTAATCGTTATCAACATGTTGACGAAATAACACGTCAGGCATTTGTACGCGATGATAGCGCATTAATGTTTTCCGATGTGCGTTATTCTTTGGATATTTCTCTTGAACATTTAGTGGGGTATCTTAGTCAACGATTGCTAACCCTTGGTATGCTGGATGTTGATACAGATATTAAATCGGATAAGGAAGTGTGGACTAAGCTGTTTAAGGTTTTCTTTGATGAACAAAATATCTCCCCATATTTAATAGAAAGAACTGTACAGACGAAATATAGTGAAATTACATTTGAGCATTCTTGGAAGAATGGGCATTTGAACTTTTTTGAATCTGTTAATTTTGATTTAGTTAGAGAAGATAATATAAAAAATAAGGTTCGTCGGTGGGCTGGACAAATTGATGAACTTCGAACCGTAGAAGAGGATTTACACTTATATCTTTTGACAAAAATGCCAGAGGATAATGCAGATATGATGGCGTATGTAAAATCGTTTCTTACCGATAAGTCCTCACCCCATTTGAAGGTTGAAATTGTGACTTTGTCGGATATAGAGCTAGTCACAGCTGCGCTAGAAAAAGGAATAGCCAATCATCATGATTTAGCGTAGATTTATGTGTTTTATCGCCTTGTAAAATCTACTATCTTAAATACTATTATTTCTTTTTCTAGACCACATCCTGCATGCATGGCAGATTGTCCGTAGCCTAATGCCTTTCGGTGACTGGCTTTTCTTTTAAATATCCTTATTTCTACTTCCATTAAATAGTAATATAATATCCATTTGTATCTATTTTGATTATATTTGGTATTATAATGTCTATTATGTATGGAAGAATTATTTTTAAATGAGGTTACACTAAAAGAGGCAAAACTTAAAATAGCGAGGTGGTGTCAACTTTTGCGTAAGGAGCAGAATGAAACCCAAATGTCATTGGCAGAGAAATTGAACCTATCTCATAAAACGATATACAATTTAGAGAAAGGTAATAATTTTACGATTGATACACTTTTAAAGGTGCTTCAATATTTTGATAGATTAGATGTGTTTTATAAAATAACATTGAAGCTTATTCAAGATGAGGAAGAAAAAAGTAATCTTAATTTTTACTAAAAATGAAAGACATTGGTGTTTATTACAATGGGCAAGATATTGGAAGACTTGCTTACGATGAAAAGACTGATAAATCTTTTTTTCAGTATAATCCAGCATTTTTGCAAGAGGACAATTATAAACCTCTTTTCCCTTTCTTGTTGAAAAAGACTAAGACCGTTCAGGTTTTCACAACATTTAACGGCGATACTTTTAAAGGTATTCCCCCAATGTTTGCTGATTCATTACCCGACTTATTTGGTAATGTAGTTTTTAAAGAGTGGATGAACGCCAATGATAAAACCAGTGTTTCTCCTGTCGAACAACTTGCTTATGTTGGGTCGCGTGGAATGGGAGCGCTAGAGTATAGACCTTCTAAAGCATTTTCCAAAAGATTCGAAAATTCAGTCAACATAGAAGAAATGACCGAACTTTCAAAAAGGATTTTGGATATAAAAAATGAATTAAGTACAGAAGGTTTGAGTCATGAATCTTTATTAAATATGTTTCGTATTGGTACTTCTGCAGGAGGAGCACGTCCAAAAATTTTGGTATCTGAAGAAAAAGCCACAGGAAGACTAATTCCTGGCGATGTTAACTATGCCGATGACTATAATCACTATCTTATAAAATTGGCAATAGATTCTTCTTATCCCGCAGAAATTATTGAGTATTGTTATTATGATTTTGCTCTTTCATTGGGAATTGATATGCAATCATCTAAATTAATAGATGGTAAACATTTCTGTACTTTGCGATTTGATAGGGAAAATGGAAAGAAAAAACATGTTCTTACTGCCAGTGGATTGACAGGCTGGGATTTTAAAAAAGCTGAAAATTCGAGTTATGAAAATTTATTTATGCTTTCCACTCGCTTGCGTGTGCCACATGTACAAATCGAATCTCTTTTTAAGCGAATGGTTTTCAATGTTGTGTTCTTAAATGTCGACGACCACCTGAAAAATCACAGCTTTATTTACAATGATTCGACTCGTAAATGGAATTTGGCGCCCGCTTACGATGTCACATTTGCGCTAAATCCCCTTTTACATATTAAAAAAATCAATCGTGCTCTTTCAATAAATGGCAAAACAAATGATATTCTTATTGGGGACCTTCTCACAATTGCAGATACATACGCTATTAAGAATGCTAAAAACATAATTGAAAGTACACTTCAAAGCCTGCCTAATTTGAAACGAATACTTGAAAATAATAAAGTGCCTAGTAGAATTATAAATGCTATATGTGGTTCTATAGACTTAAATATTAGCATACTTCTAGCTCAAAAAAAGGGATAAAATAAACATCAAAAAACTATCAATATAGCATTAGATATTTTTTTGACTGGATACGATTAATGGTAGCCTGAATCATATTAAGACGATTATTATCAATGATAAATTAAATCCTCACCCCACTTGAAAGTTGAAATTGTGACTTTGTCGGGTATAGAGCTAGTCACAGCTGCGCTAGAAAAAGAAATAGCCAATCATCATGATTTAGCGTAGATTTATGTGTTTTATCGCCTTGTAAAATCTACTATCTTAAATACTATTATTTCTTTTTCTAGACCACATCCTGCATTCAGAGCAGGAATTGCAGCCGTAACATAGCCATCATGAGCTAATTTTTAACCAAGTAGTCTACGACCAAAATATCTTCAAGTATCGGTTTGATGTGTTTGCTAATTAATTCTAGATGAGCGTCCGATTGGTTAAAATCTTCCAGTGATTTTTTGTCTTTGAATACGGCTACCTCAGCATGGGTAAATCCCTTAGCTCTGTTGGTGAAGTCTTCCCCAAAGGAAATTTCCAATAGTCCTGGTACGGTATTTTTCTGTTTTAATATTTCGTTGCCAAGATGCTGTATCTGTTGCGACGTTACTTCTTGCTTGAATTTGAATAAGACGATATGAACGGCTTTTTCTGGACCAAATTCAGATTTATTTTGTCCATTAGCAGGAATGGTTAGGCTACCAATGAGCATAACCAATAAGATAATGATGTTTTTTTTCATGGTGTTGTTTTTAGGTATTATAAATTTGTGTTACCCGCAAGGCCACTTTTTTCGGCTACATCTCTGGTCACAAGTGGCGTAATATTAGGCGTTGCTAAAGCATGTTGAGCAAGTTCCGCTTTTGTGGCATACCACACACCACTATGTTGGGCTACATATTTGAAGAAACGTTCGATGACGCGTACACGAGAAGCATGGCCAGAAATACGGTCGTGAAAGCTGATAAGCATCATTCTTCTTCGTGTTGCAGACTCTTCATAGAGCTGGTCAAATTCATCTTTTAATTGTTGCTCATAGTCGGCGGGGGAGAAGCCCGAAAAGTCGTAGGAGCCGATGTCATTCATGTGGATGGTATATGGCATCGTCACAAAAGGCTTGTCATTCAGCTGTTGTATGTAGGGTTCATCTCGGCTAAGGTCATTGTTGTGGTAGATAAAGCCCAGTTCTTGCAGTAAGCTTAAGGTGTGTACACTGCCACGCATCCAGTAGCAGTCATAGCCCAAAGGAGTGACACCTGTTGCCTTTTCAATGGATTCCTTGACACTGCGTATCCATTCTCTTTCCTCGTCTTTTGATAGGTGGTATTGCCAGGCCCATTCTTTGCCGTGCGCCGCAGGCTCATGACCGCGTCTCACAATTTCACGGGCTAGTTCGGGATTATTGTCTACAGCTTTGCCCACCATAAAGGAGGTTGCTTTGACTCCATATTTATCAAAAAGGTCGAGCAGCCGTGGTATACCTTCCTGCACGCCATAGTCAAAGTAGGAGTTGGTAGCCAAATCGGGGTAGTCTTTTTTAATCGGTTCGGGTATCAATCCGGCGGCTCCCGAGATGGGCTGTCCGCCAGCTTCAAACTGTAGTGCTATAGAAATTGCTAAGCGGGAACCGTTTGGCCAGAAGTTATTGGCAGTATCGGTTGTGGGTTCTTTTTTGGGTGAAGCTTTCGCATTGACCAAATGGGGTATAGCTAGTGCAGATGCCCCAAAAGACGCCGTTGTAATAAAATTTCGTCTATCCATTTTAGATTTATTAAACTGTTATTTTATAATCGGGCGATTATGTAAATGTCAGTTAGTTTTTGCTGGTATCAAAATAACCTAAGTTATAAAGAGGTATCATTGAGGTGATAGTTGTGGATATTG
This sequence comes from Sphingobacterium sp. MYb382, assembly GCF_037572665.1. NCBI lineage: Bacteria > Pseudomonadati > Bacteroidota > Sphingobacteriia > Sphingobacteriales > Sphingobacteriaceae > Sphingobacterium > Sphingobacterium sp. MYb382. Next base: position 454,288 of record NZ_JBBGZT010000024.1, on the reverse strand, counting down.
ATGAAGAAAGCTATAGCAGTTGCCATCCGCAATTTCGGAAATTTACTTTGTGCGGGAATATTTATTTTTATGCTAGATAGCTTGATAAATAGTTTTTCATTCGCGGCAGGGATAGGAGCGGCATCCTTTTTTGCGCGCGATAGCAGCGCAAAAAGATACAGCGGATAGCCCGGTGCACAGCAGCCGCCCAGAAGAACAAATTATTAAACGCCTAATTTTGAAGCTGGAAAAATCTCCTTCGAAACACCCTGATTAGAAAATTAAATAACTAAACATTGCATAGCAGGCACAAAAAAATTATTTTTGTGCTCAAATGAAAAGAAAAATCACATCATCGCAAGTTACTCCACCTTAGTCGTTTAGTTTTAAGTTTCTTTCTGCGTGGTAGACGCATTGGACACTATTCTACGTAGCATTTCATTATTTTTCTTGTATACTATAAAACTTTCAGTAGATGAAGGCTTATTTAAAATTATTTGATTTTACACAAAAAGTCAATTATAAAACGGAGGTTTTGGCGGGCCTTACTGTTGCCATGACCATGATTCCAGAATCACTATCTTTTGCTATTCTTGCCGGCTTAACTCCACTGACAGGCCTTTATGCGGCTTTTTTGATGGGCTTGATAACGGCTATATTTGGCGGTAGACCGGGTATGGTTTCTGGTGGTGCTGGTGCTACGGTTGTAGTGCTTATTGCGCTTATGCAGAGCCATGGTGTAGAGTATGTTTTTGCGGCTGTTGCATTGGCCGGTGTGCTGCAGATAACGGTTGGTTTACTCCGCCTTGGTAAGTTTATTCGCCTGGTGCCACAATCGGTGATGTATGGATTTGTTAACGGTTTAGCCATTATCATTTTTATGTCTCAAATAGAACAGTTCAAAGCGGGCGACACGGGCGATACGGCCTGGTTGGGAGGTTCGGCACTATGGATTATGCTTGGCTTGGTGGCTCTTACGATTTTTATCGTGGTGTTTTTCTCGAAAATAACGAAGGCTATTCCTGCTTCTTTAGTTGCTATTATTATTGTTTCTCTGTTGGTAATAGGTTTTGGGATAGACACAAAAACGGTCAAAGATATAGCGTCTATTAGTGGTGGTTTTCCTCCTTTCCATATTCCGGAAGTACCTTTAAATCTGGAAATGATAAAAATAATATTCCCTTATTCGCTGGTTATGGCAGGCGTGGGCTTGGTTGAAAGTCTGTTGACCTTAAACGTGGTGGATGAAATAACGGGCACAAAGGGTAAAAGTAATAAAGAGGCTGTGGCACAGGGTGCTGCTAACGTCGTGAATGGTTTTTTTACGGGAATGGGCGGCTGCGCCATGATTGCACAATCTTTTGTGAATCTTTCGGCCGGTTCGCGCGCACGTTTGTCCGGAATTATTGCTGCGGTAGCTATTTTACTTATTATCCTGTTTGGTGCTCCTATTATTGAAAGCGTGCCTATGGCAGCGCTCGTTGGCGTAATGATTATGGTCGCTATCGGTACATTTGAGTGGATAAGCATTCGCATCATCAATAAAATGCCGCGGCAAGATGTAATCGTTGGCATATTGGTCGCGGTTATTACGGTATGGCTACACAATTTGGCATTAGCCGTGCTCATTGGCGTGGTTTTATCGGCTTTAGTTTTTGCGTGGGAAAGTGCAAAACGGATACGTGCGCGTAAGTATGTGGATGAACAGGGGAGGAAGCATTATGAAATTTATGGGCCTTTATTTTTTGGTTCGGTCGCGACTTTTCTCGAGAAGTTCGATGTGGTAAACGACCCGCAGGACGTGATTATAGATTTTAAGGATAGTCGGGTGGCCGACATGAGCGCTATTGAGGCGCTACATAAACTCACCAAACGGTATGCTAAGGTGGGTAAGGTGCTCCACCTTAGGCATCTTAGTGATGACTGTAAAGTGTTATTGAAAAATGCCGATTCGGTTATCGAGGTTAACATTATGGAGGACCCGCGGTACGAGGTTGCTAACGACAAATAAAATCTAGAGTAGGCCGTTTTGCTAAGGCAAATGAGGCCTACTTTATTGTTGATAATAGTGCGGTGTGTAGCTACCTCCATTAAAAAAAAGTTACACCAACCGAAAAACAACAAATGGGTATAAAAATATTTTTAGGCCTTGGCTCATGTTTAACGTCACATAATGTGGATTTAACATTAAGTTCATGTCGTTTTCATTCAGACGTAATGTGAGATGTTTTGCTTTGCAAAGATTTGAGATTACGCGATGTCGAGCGTAATTATTATATTGTATCGCATTTAATAGGACAAGCCGAGGAGGAGTTCATGTTAGTTGACAAAAGTATAGACCTAGATTTCAAAGATTTTTTCGTTTCCCATAAAGATAAGGTGTACAAGTATGCCTATATGCATTTTAGGGATGGTGACCTAGCGTCTGATATTGTGCAGGAGGCATTCTCAAAAATATGGGCCAAGTGGGATACAATAGATGCTGGACAAAATTATTCTTCCTACCTCTATAGCACCACGCGCAATTTGGTGTTTGACGAATTGCGGAAGCGGCAGGTAAGGCTTCAATATTCAGCGTTGAAACAGCTGGGCGTTGAGGCGCATGATAATTCTATCGAAGATAAAATAGCCTACAAAGACCTCGAAAAATTGTATAAAGAAGCTATCTCCAAGCTTCCAAAATGTAGAATGGAAATCTATGCCCTAAGCAAAGAAGAATTCTTGAATAATAGCGAAATAGCCGAAAAATTGGGTATTTCCGTGAATACCGTTCGTGAGCATATCGTGAAGGGTAATAAGTTTGTGCGTAGCTATATCCTTGAACGCATGAGTCTTTCTTTAGCCCTCATCATCTTTTTTGAAATTTTTTAACTTTTTTCTCGACTAGAGCCGTCTTTCCCTCCGCCTTGACCGTATATATTATATATTGCATAAGAAAATATACATAATACCGATTTTTACCAACTGTATAAAAAGTACCTGTTGGAAGAATGTTCCGAAGAGGAGCGCGCCATTTTATTGGAGCTACTGCTTGATGCGGATGCCGAAGAGCATTGGGACTTGGAAGAGGTCGTTAATTTGTCAGCTGATGATATTTCTTTATCTGCTGGAAAGACAGCATCTATCTATCAACAGATTACTGGTGAAGCCTTCGAAAAGAAACCTTCGATTTTTAAGTTAAACAGACGGGTAGCAGCTGTTGCAGCGCTATTGGTAGCCGTTCTATGTGGCGGTATGTATATCTGGAAGTCTGCTAATCAAAAGAATAACCCATTCCAAGAGTTATCATCTATCAGTAACAACACCAAATTTGTAAAATCTATACTGCTTAGTGATGGTAGTAAAGTGTTGCTAAAGCAAGGAGCACGCTTAGCGTTGCTGTCGGATTTTAATCAAGACACCGTACGTCGCGTGAAATTGGAAGGTGAAGCCTTTTTTGAGGTCGCTAAGAATCCAAATAAAGCTTTCTGCGTGTTGGAGTCTGGTACTTTTGACGTCCGCGTACTGGGCACGGCCTTCAATTTAATAAACCTACCTGCGCAAAATAATTTAGTACTTAAGCACGGAAAGGTGCAGGTGTCACATGGCGACAAAAAAATGTATGTAGCACCGGGGGAAGGGGTTCAGTATGATGCTAAAAAGCATGATTTTGAGAAGTCGCTTGTTGATACTGCCGCGTCTAACCTATGGACTTATTCTTTCTTAAGTTTCGAAAAAGAGCCTTTACTTCAAATATTTGAAGACCTAAATAGTCTATATCCTGAGGCCCATTTGGTATTGCATGAAAGCAATAAAAGCCAAATTTTTACGGGATATCTACCGGCTAATGATTTAGAAAAATCTATAGAAATTCTTAACAAAGCATTCAATAAACTTATTATTTCTAAACGCTGATTTTATGAAAAGAAGCAAGTACTATTTCAAGGCCGCGGGAGGGGCTTTCCTCACGTTATTTATGGGAAGCCAGCTGATGGCCAGCACGATGCTGCAGGCAGATGGGTTTGGCTCAGTAATCGCCAACATGGAGAAAAAGCTCAATGTCAAGTTTAGCTACGATGCGTCTATCTCTAGCCGAAAGGTGAGTAGCAACATTGACCTAAACAAGCTCAACAAAGGAAATGTAGCCCAGTTTGTAGCGAATATTTCGGACGATGAGTTTGTGGTCAATAAGATTGACGATAAGCTGTATGTGATTGCTAAAAAAACAGACAAAGGGGCGTCGGTTGTGCGTGCGGCGGCAACAGCGGTAAGCCAGCAGGAGCTACGTGGGAAAGTAGTAGACAAAGCGACGGGAGAGGCGATTGCAGGAGTTAATGTGCGTGTTTTAGGTGCTAGCCAAGTTACCAACTCGGATGCATCGGGTGTTTTTGTGCTTAACAATGTACCTCAAAATGCAACATTGCAATTTACAATGGTAGGCTACAACCCTATCGAAGTGAAAAGTACACAAGTGGCTTTGGTGCAGCTAGAATCGTCATCGACTGCTTTAGATGAGGTGGTTGTAACGGCTTTGGGTATCAAGCGTGATAAAAAAGCATTAGGCTATGCGACACAAAATATCAGTGGCGCAGAGCTAAATAAAGTTAAAGGGGTAGATGTTGGAACGACCTTGACGGGACGTATCTCTGGGGTGCGTGTGCGCAACAGTACGGAGTTCAACGCTGTGCCTGAGATTCAGGCTCGTGGACTTACGCCGATTTTAGTAATCGATGGGGTATTGTATGAAAATATGACCTTGCGGGAGGTTCCTGTAGATAACATCGCAGATATGAACGTCCTTAAAGGAGCGGCAGCAGCGGCCCTTTATGGGGAGCGTGGTCGTGGTGGTGCCATCATGATTACAACGAAAAAAGGATTGAGCGAGGCAGGTACAGAGGTTAACGTGAGTACCAACAATATGTTCTTCTCGGGCTACCTCGCATTACCAAAAGTGCAACAGTCATACTCTTCGGGTGAAGGCGGTAAATTCAATAACAACGACTTTGTTTGGGGTGATAAATTGGATATCGGCCGCACAGCTATGCAGTGGAACCCTTTCACGAAGCAGCGTGAAGAGATGCCACTAGTTTCTGCAGGTAAAAATAATTTTAAGAACTTCTTGGTTCCTGGTTTTATTACGAACAACTCGGTTAGTTTTACCAATCAAGGAGAGCATGGAAGTATTCGTACTGCGATTAACCATATCTTAAATAAAGGACAATACCCGAATCAGAAGCTTAACCTAACGAATATCTCCGTGACGGGAACAACAAAAGTTGGGGAGAAGGTAGATTTGGAAACGAGCATTGGCTACAGCCGTAACGCTTCGAGCACCAATTTTGGTCAAGGGTACAACGACCAAGGTTATATCTACAACTTATTGGTTTGGACAGGACCAGAGTATGATATTCGCGATTACCAAGATTATTGGTTAGTGAAAGACCAGTCTCAAAACTGGATGTATAATGGTTGGTATGATAACCCATACTTAATTGCCCATGAGAAGATTACACCAGAGACAGTAAATAAAATTAATGCTGCCGTTACGCTAAACTATAAGGTGACCTCTTGGGGTAAATTTATCTTACGTACAGGTTATGATTATTTCGGGTCTGAAAAAACACAACGTAACCCGATAGGTATTTACGGTACGCGTGGTGGTTTTGATGGATACGGAGGTTTCAACAGTAGAGGTAAATATCAAAATGGTAAAGATGATGGATTCAGCAGCAATACCGATGCGATATTCACAGCCAACAAAACTTGGGGCGATTTCAATGTCGAAGGTTTAGCCGGTGGTGCTATATTGTATAGCTTGCGCAAAGGTTCTGTATTCTCTACAGTAAACGGTTTGTCTATTCCAGGGTTTTACTCATTGACAAACTCGATAGACCCTATTAGTACTATCCAGACGAGACGTGAGTTGATGAGCAATTCTGTTTACGGACGTGTGTCTTTATCATGGCGTAATGCGTTGTTTTTAGAGGCTACCGGACGTAATGAATGGGCTTCTACTTTGGCCAAAGAACAACGTTCTTATTTCTATCCTTCCCTATCAGCTAGTGCTACCTTGACCGATTTGTTTGACTTCAAACAATCGTGGTTAGACCAGTTCAAAGTGCGTGGTGCTTGGGTAGTAACGAAGCGTACCGCTAATCCGTACGACATTAAAACAGCGTATACCATTAGAAATAACGTGTGGGATGGATTGCCGCAGGCAACCTATGAAGCAAATATTAAAGATTATACCATCTCGCCAACGCAAGATAAATCGTACGAGTTTGGTTTTGACTTCGCTATCCTTAAAAATAGAATCTTCGGTAACTACACACGCTACTACCGTATAAGACAAAATGAAGCTATTTTTTCTAAGGTGTCACAAATGACGGGCTTTGATGCGCGACTCATCAATACTAAAGAAGAGACAATGACCAAAGGGCATGAGATTACTGTTGGCGGTGTTCCTATCAAGGGTGAGCACTTTAGATGGAATGTGTTGGCCAATATGTCACAAAATTTGAACTACTACAATAAGCTAGACCCGCAATATTCGTTAGACGCTTTATACGTGAAAAAAGGTATGCGTAAAGACTTTATCGTATCTAACGACTGGGAAAGGTCGCCTACTGGTGAGATTGTACACAATGCTTCAGGAATGCCCGTGACGGGTAAATATGCCGCACAATTAGTGGGCTATTCCGACCCTAAATGGTTCTGGGGATTGACCAACCAGTTTCAATACCACGACTTCCAGCTGTCTTTCAGTATTGATGGACGTATAAAGGGTATGTCTTCTTCTGGTATCAACGCGCGCTTATGGCAAACAGGAGCACACCCTGATTCGGACAATGCTTTCCGCTATGAAGAGGTTGTGAATGGTAATAAAACATACGTAGGTCAAGGGGTTAAGATTTTGTCAGGCGCTGTTGCGTATGATAAATATGGGCAGATTGTAGAAGATACACGCGTTTTCGCCAACAATGACCAAACAGTTTCTTACGAAGCATATTGGAAATCTGCTTGGGGTGGACGTCGCAACTTGCTGGATGAGACATTTATCAAATTGAGAGAAGTAGCCGTCAACTACACCGTGCCTACAGCTATCGCTTCTAAGTTTAAAGCATCAAAAGCAAGCATCGGTGTGACGGGACAAAACTTATTCTTGTGGACGAAAGAATACAAATTCTCAGACCCTGATGTGGGTAAAGAAGATTTGAACTCTCCGTCTATGCGTTACGTAGGCTTTAATATTAATTTGACTTTTTAATTCAATTTAGCATATAGCAATATGAAAATGAAAAAAAGATATTTAGCGGTAGTCTTATTGGCCATGCAATTGGTAGGCTGTTCTAAATTTGATGAGATAAATACAAACCCGGAGACACCAGAGAAAGTGAAGGCATCTATGATTGCGACACGTATTATTATGGATATCGCCAACCAGCCCGGGCAGAAAGGTTTTATGCGCCCTTATTTCTTGACTAAAGAAATTACTTGGGGAGAGATGGCCGACCAAAATGAACAGTTCAACTCCTTTGGTACGCAGTTGATGTCGCTTATCAGTTTGAATGATGCGCAGCATATGGTAAATTTCGCGACCAGCGAGAAGCTTAAAAACTCCTATAAAGGAGTTATGCACTTTGCGCAGGCCTACCGCTTCTATGAGTTGACAATGGCATTGGGCGATATCCCTTACAAAGATGCTTTAATTGGAGAGTCAGATAAAGTATACTTCCCAAAATATGATACCCAAAAAGATGTGTTCTTAGGTATCTTGAACGAATTGGAGCAAGCTGATGCCCTTTTTGCTGCTGGAGATAAGTTTGATGGCGACCCGATGTTTGCTGGCGATGTCAACAAATGGAGAAAGCTTGCCAATAGTTTCGAGTTAAATGTATTGTTGCAGCTAAGTAAGAAAGTTGGCGATGCCGATTTAAAAGTGAAAGAACGCTTCAATACAATTTTGACGAGCAAACCTATCTTTACTTCCAATGCAGACAACTTTCAGTTGCTACGTTCCGACAAAAGTGGACAGGCTTATCCTTTCTATAAAATTGGTAACAACAACCTTATCTACGCCATTGTATCTGATGAGGTTACCGACCGTTTGAAAACAACGAAAGATAGACGCCTATTTTACTATGCGAAGCCATCGCCCGTGAAAATTGCTGCTGGCTTTGCTGCAACCGACTACAATGCTTATGTCGGAGTAAGCCCTGCTTTAACCTATGGTGATTTGGCTGCCGTTAGAACAAAAAATGACTACTCCCGTTTGAACGACCGCTACACCGAGATTCCTACAGGCGAACCTACGCAGCAGTATTCCTATGCGCAGATGTGTTTCGTCGTGGCCGAAGCTGCAGCACGCGGCTGGGTAACCGAGTCGGATGTGAACTGGTATAAAAAAGGTATCGAAGCAGCGATGAAGTTTATCGTAGACAATACACCAAATACGACGCAATTTCACCAAGGAATGCCAATGGACCAAAACTATGTAACTACAGCAGTGAATGAGTATGGTACCAATTTCCCTACAGATTTGGAGAAGAAAGTCGAAGCCATCATCACGCAGAAATATCTTGCTAGCTTCTTGCAAGGTCGTATTTCGCCGTATTATGACTACAGACGTACAAGCTATCCGAAATGGAAAATCAATCCTGCATCAAGTTTGAATGTCGATGCGCCCGATAAAATTCCTACGCGTTGGAGATACCCTGCTGTCGAGTACAACAACAATGGGGAGAACGTAAGTGAAGCGCTGAAAAGACAATATGGAGGTATTGATGACCCTAATCAGCTGATGTGGATTTTGAAATAAGCACATTTTACAATTTCTAGTATAAATTAAAAGCTGTCTCGATTATTTTCGAGGCAGCTTTTTTTATTTTAATAACAATTAAAGAATTTGGGCGGCACCCTGCGGGTCGGGCTTTCCGCTCTATCTTTTCCCCTCCGCTAGCGCTCCGTGAAAAAGGATGCCGCTACTATCCCTGCCGCGGTAGTCTATGTCTAGAATTAAAGAAAAAGTACGCCAAGAGGTCGAAAAGTGCCTGTTAAAACATATTCTCTATCCAGTGGTTATATCCTCGGGCTAAGGCGTTGTTTATGATGTCGTTGTAACCCGAAAAGCAAAGGCTTCTTTTGGTCTATTCCTTGAAAATAGGCTCAATTTGGCCGCTTAGGCCTGCTTTTTGATAACTACTATACCTTTGAGAAGGGATTTACGTTCCTTTCTTGGATAAAATTGTTAATGAATTTTAAAGCCTCGAAGTACTACCGTAAGTCAATAATGGGTAGTAAAAAAGAGGCTTGATATAAAAATATATGAAAAATAGCATAGCTAAAACAACGTTAAACAGAGGTATCACCCTACCCAGTTTAATCTTTATTATCGGCATCTGTTTGTCTACAGTACTCTTCCCGACAGCAACAAGCGCTTACCTCGACCTTGTGAAGGAGTTTCTTTTTGTCAATTTGAATTGGATATACGTGTGGTCGGTGACCTTATTTGTCTTATTTCTACTCTTTTTGATGTTTAGCAAGTATGGTAAGATACGGCTAGGGTCAAACGGCAGTAAGCCTGAATATTCTTTCTTCTCGTGGATATCGATGCTTTTTGCAGCCGGTATGGGCATCGGGCTGATGTTCTTTAGTGTCGCCGAGCCAATATCGCACTACTCTAGTGGCGTGTTTGGAACCAATGATTTTATGAACCAAGCTAAAGGAGCGCAGATGTATACGTTCTTCCACTGGGGGATACATGCTTGGGCAATCTATGGTGTCGTCGGGTTGGCTTTAGGGTATTTTGCCTATCGCTATAAACTGCCTCTTTCTTTGAGAAGCTGTTTCTATCCTTTATTGAAAGACCGTATAAATGGGAAATGGGGTGATGCGGTAGATGTGTTCGCCCTGTGTAGTACCTTCTTTGGTATCACCACGACGCTTGGTTTTGGGGTGGTGCAGATTAATTCTGGGTTGAAAACATTAAATATTGTTCCTGATACTAGCTTTTCGAGCCAGCTAATTATCGTGGCTATCTTAATTACGATGTCCATCTTTTCAGCTACTTCGGGAGTAAACAAAGGGGTGAAGATTCTAAGTCAGCTCAACGTTGTAACGGTGCTTTTACTCCTATTTTTTGTGCTGTTCTGTGGGCCTACCGTATTTCTTATCGGTAGCTTTACCGAAGGGCTGGGGGATTATATCAATAATTTTTTCGGCCTAACCTTTAATACCCATGTCTACGAAAGTGAGACGTTGCCTTGGTTCTACAATTGGACAATTTTATACTGGGCATGGTGGATTTCATGGTCGCCGTATGTAGGTTTGTTTATTGCACGTATCTCACGCGGTAGAACCATTCAGGAGTTTATCGCTGCCGTATTGATTATCCCTGCATTGTTCAATTTTATCTGGATGACGGTTTTTGGGAATAGCGCCATTTGGTTTGATGTTAATGAGGCCAATGGAGCACTTAGCGCCATGGCACACAATGCTGACCAGCTTATGTTCTTGTTCTTAGACTATCTTCCGTTCACCGAAATAGTGAGCTACGCCGTCGTTATTATTATAGTTATTTTCTTCGTTACTTATGCCGATTCGGGTATCTTAGTGATGAATGGAATCGCTACAAAAAATGCAGAGAAATCGCCCAAATGGCAGATGCTATTTTGGGGTATCCTCCTAGCGGTGATGGCGCTGTTGCTTCTCAATGCGGGTGGATTGCAGGCTTTACAAACGATGACCTTGATTACTGCTCTTCCTTTTGCCGTGATTATGCTTCTTTTCTGCGTCAGCCTTATGAAGGGCTTGATAATCGACCAGAAATACTACGACCAAAACTACTCTGTCGCTACGGTGCCTTGGTCGGGCGAATTTTGGAAGGAACGCCTAAAGACTATCGTGTCTTTCAAAGACCGAAATGCTGTGGCCGTATTCCTCGGGCGAACAGCCAAGCCGGCTTTCGAAGAGCTTAAAGAGGAGTTTGAAGGCAATGGTATCGAGGCTAAAATAAATATGGCCGACAAGCCGGAGCGTATTGAGATAGAAATTAAACACGACGTCGTTAATAACTTTATCTACGGCGTCAAGATACACTCCAAGATGGTATCCGAATTTATGGTGCAGGAGGAAAATCTGCCCGACCTCGACGATAGTAAAACGTACTATCCAAAGGCGTACTTCGGCGATGAGCGTGAAGGATATGATGTTCAATATTTTACCAAGACTGAACTTATCAGTGACGTCTTAAAACACTATGAACGCTTTATCAAGCTGATTTCCGAGAAACAAAACGAAATGTTTATCAGTAGTAACTACAATAAGAATAAGTAAGGGATTGAACTATCGATTTTAAGAAAAATGTTAAAGAAATTCTGTTCTATTCTCCTTTAAAGCGGTTGAAGCTTTTTTTGAGGTATAGCTGTAGGTCGTAGGTATTCCAATATTTTACTTGACTAGGCGTTGGTCTGAATTTTTGTTTAAAGGATTCAAGTTCTTCGTCTGCAATGGGTATGGCCGCCTTAATAGTTTGGTTGTTAAAGAGTATATCCACGGCTGTTTCATCTTGCTCTTGTTGAAATGTTTTTTCCATGGCCCTAGCTTTTTTCCCGTTTTTACTGAGTAGTTCATAAAAGAAGGTGATGGGCTTGCCTCCAAATGGAGATAGTAAGGCTATCGGTGGACGACCGCCGTAATAGATGCCTCGTTTTTGGTTCTGCGCTTGTTGTAGTTGCTTCAAGTCTTTAAGGTTTGCCACCGGACTGCGTGCTGTGACAACAACTCCCTCCAACAGGACGTGTTTTTTCTCGATAAAAATGGAGTCTTTTAGATTCGAAACCGCTATCGTCTTTGTTTCCAGGTTGCTATGTCTAAACTCTACAGAATCACCCTTTTGGTAGGATATGGTGTAGTTCCCTTGCTGGTCCGACAGCACATGAGTCTTCGTCCGTAAATTCAGAATATTCACCCCTGCTAAGGGCCTACTTGTTTCTGCCGACAGCAAAATACCTGTATGTCGTTGTATTTCTTGTGCCTTTACAGTTATCAATCTGATGAAGCACAAGGTTAATATAATGCTTACTCTCCTAATCATCTGTAATTCCGTTTATTTGGTTGCTGTAAAGATAGTTAAAGAAGGATTTTTAAGGTTTATTTTAACGTTTTTAACAAGATGATGAGATATTCAGATGGGGCTGGTAAATCAGTGCATAAAGGATATTTCTCGCCTTTGATAGCTAAGGCTTATCCTGCCTAAAATAACCTGCTATTATAGCCGTCAATTTTATTTCTCTCCGATTTTCAAGATATAGTTACATAGTTTATTGAAATGGTGATTTCCATGTTTAACAGCCTTTTATATGTCTTTTTTAGCTAATATTCTTTTTGAAAGGAAATAATACTAGGACGATTATGGGATATAACTAGTCGATTTTCTACCTATTTACATTTTTCTCTGTGCTGTTTTATTAGATTAGTAATAGACTGACGCCCATTAGTCATTGACTATTAACGATAAAACTTAAAAAATGAAACAGCTAAACAGGATTCTCTTCGTCGTTTCGATGGGGGTACAAACCATTACGATATTTAGCCTATCTGCTCTTGGTATGCATACCGCAGTGCAAATTGCAAAAGAAACTTTTCTAGCTTCAAAATACCTGAATGGTGAGCTGTTTTACCACATGGAATAATTGAATAGGCTAACCGAAAGTTTACGTATCCTCTTTTGGATAGCACGTTTGTATTTGGTGAAATTATTTCTATTGCCCATAGCCCAATCGTCTAGCTTTTATACTAATAACCATGAAATTGTACCTATTAAAATTCATCTTTTTGCAGGCTTATGTTTTATCTAGCTTTCTGTTATTCGGTCAATATCAATTTTCATTGCCGGAGGAAACTAGCTATGCAGGCAAGGCGTCAACAGTTATTGGTGATAGCTATGTTCGTCTGGTAAAGGATTTGAAAAAGAATTCATCTTACATCGAATACTACAATCTGAAATCTGGTAAATTAACCAAACGAGTGACGTTGCCCAATAGTATTGGAGCATCAAGTTTTACGGTCGATAATGAAGGTGGTTTTTGGGTGTTTGATGAAGATTCTTTGCGTTTTCTCCACATTGTTAAGGATGAAGTGAAGTACACTGTGCGGCAAGATGTGTTGACAGCCACCCCGGTGGATGGTTATGGCAATTATTTTGCCTTTCTAGATTTTAGTCCGTTGGTTTATTATAAAGGACGCATCTATGTGGTAAACGCTATTGCACGGAATTATGAAGTAAAACTAGGTGATTTAACCAAAAGAGGATTTATTAACGTCTTTACACCAAAATATGGTTCCTTAAAGTACGCCGCAAAAATTCCTTCCAGTTTGTTGACCAATAACTATGGTTATCATGGACGTTTTTCGACGGCCCTAAATGGCAATAAAATAATAATTGCTCCACAGTATTCCAATGAAATAATGATTTACGATTTGGATAAAGAAACGTTGACCGCTGTACAAGGGGCTACTAAAAATAAGTATAGCCAAATTGTAGAGCCTATAGATTTAAAACAATTGGATAAGAAGCCTGAGGAGCTTAGCAGACAACAAGCGCATGCTTTATCACTAAAGCATTATAGTGAAAATAATAACTACATAGCAATTTTATATGACCAACAACGAAAGCGTTATTATCGATTGTTGCAGGAGAAAGTACCCTCTCAAGCTTATGCCTTAACGGTTGTCGTATTGGATGATAAATTTAATTACGTAACCCATAAAGACCTCGGTTCGAAATATAAATTTGATGGAGCCTTTGTGGCTAAAGAAGGTCTACAGCTATTAAATTATCAGGAGTATGTAAAGGATAATCGTAAGCTGACTTTTGATTTGATAAGTTTTAAGTAAATCTCTTTTAACGTTAATCAACGATTACTATGAAGAAGAAATTGTATAGGCTATTTATCCTTTTGTTCTGGTCTGTGGGAGTGCAAGGGCAAGCCATTAAATCCACGATTCATGAAAATCCTGTATATCGGGTTTATTATGAGCACCATCATGTGCGCGATGAGAATAATAAGGATGAGGTGTATAAAGAGTTGATGCTGCTGAAGGTGGGAACCGAACATGCCCAGTTTATCAGCTATGATAAGGTGTTGTCGAAAGCTGTTTTACAGAAACAGGTTGTTCAAGAGTTCGATATGGGAAAAGAGCAAGTAAATATTACAAGAGGTAAAGTCGTTATTCCTGATGAAATTATCATCTCCTATAATACAAATCAAGCGCTTGTTGATGCGTATATCAGCAGGCACTATGTATATCCCGAGATACTTAGTCCGATAGACTGGCAGCTGGTGGACAGCATTCGTACGATTGCCGGAATCCCTTGCAGTTTTGCGACGGCCCAATATGCCGGGCGCGATTGGAAAGTTTGGTTTTCCTTGGAGCATGCTATTCCGGCGGGTCCATGGTTCCTTCGTGGGCTACCGGGGCTGATTGTGGAGGCGGTTGATAATCGTGGTGAGGTTAAATATTTATTTTCTAGACTAGAGCCTGCAGAAACTAAAAATGAAGTACTAGACTACTTGCCACAATACAAACCTATACAGCTAAGTGCTACTGAAAGTTCCGTTGTAACAGATAAAGCCGATTTTGAGAAAAAAGCATATCTGGCCAAGACCAATCCAAATTTATTTAAGAAAGAAATAGATAATCCTTTGATGTATTCATTAGGTGGAGGATTTGACCTCGGTGTCTCCAATGATAAATCGTGGAATGTAGTTATTCCGAATCCCATCGCTTTATCGAAACTTTAATGTGTTATTTAATTAAGATACTCATTCACTTTTAATCAACGCTTGCTATCATGAAGAAATTGTATAAGCTATTTATCTTTTTGGTTATGCCTCTTGCAGTTTACTCTCAAAGCATTAAATCTACGATTCATGAAAAGCCTGTTTATCGGGTTTATTATGAGCACCATCATGTGCGCAATGAGAATAAAAAGGATGAGGTGTATAAAGAATTGATGTTGCTGAAGGTGGGAACAGAACATTCACAGTTTATCAGCTATGATATGGTTTTGTCGAAAGCTGTTTTACAGAAACAAGTCCTTCAGGAGCTCGACATGGGAAAAGTACAGGTGAATATGATTGCGGGAAAGATTATTATTCCCGAGGAATTTATTATCTCCTACAATACTAATCAAGCACTTGTTGATGCGTATATCAGCAGGCATTATATTTATCCCGAGACACTTAATCCGATAGACTGGCAATTGGTGGATAGCACCCGTACCATTGTCGGTATCCCTTGCAGTTTTGCAACGGCCCAATATGCAGGGCGCGATTGGGAAGCTTGGTTTTCCTTGGAGCATGCTATTCCGGCGGGTCCATGGTTTCTTCGTGGGTTACCGGGCTTGATTGTGGAAGCGGTCGATAGTCGTGGTGAAGTTAAATATTTATTTTCTAGACTAGAGCCTGCCGATACTGAAAATGAAGTATTAGACTACTTGCCGCAATACAAACCTATTCAGTTAAGTTCTGCTGACGGTTCAATTATTACTGATAAGGCCGACTTTGAGAAAAAAGCACATTTGGCTAAGATAAATCCTAAGTTGTTTAAGGAAGATGTAGATAATCCTTTGACAGCCTCAGGATTAGGTGGAGGGTTTGACTTAGGTATTTCGAATAATAAATCGTGGAATGTCGTTATTCCGAATCCTATCGCTTTATCGAAACCTTAATGTGGAAACTTCTTATACTTTTTATGTTAATGGCTGTGGACGTTTTGGCACAGCAAAGTATTGGTGGTAAGGTACTCAACCAAGAGGGGAAGCCCATTGCTGGTGGTTCCATTTTACTGAAGATGGAGGATAAAATTTTACGCTTTACGCGTACCAATGACCAAGGAGAGTTTGCCTTGTCGTATGATTTTCAGTCACTCTCTAAGGCTGCGGTGTTGGAATTTAATCATATTGCCTACGAAAAGCAAAGTGTAGCCTACGACAGCAAGTTGTCTTATTACAACATTACAAGTGCGGCTAAGGTTCGACAGATTGAAGAAGTCTATGGTAAAGCCGTGCCTATACGACAAAAAGGAGATACCTTGGTGTATCAGGTGGGTGCTTTTGCCGATTCTATCGACCGTAGTATAGGCGACGTGCTCAGCAGGATGCCCGGCTTTGCGGTGAGCGATGCTGGTAAAATTAGCTACAATGGGCAGTCTATAAGTCAGCTGATGGTTGATGGTGATGACCTATTCGGTAATAAATATGGGGTAGGTACCAACAATATCAAAGCTGATATTATCTCAGCCGTTGAGGTATACCGAAATCATCAACCTATAAAAGCTTTAAAAGACCGCATATCAAGCAATGATGTGGCTATAAATTTAAAGGTTAAGTCTGGTGCCGCGGCCCAATGGTTAGCAACAGTTTCCGCTGCTGCGGGATTACCCAAACAATACCTCCTAGAAGTTCATACCACACGGTTTAAGGCTAGTTTTAAGTCTTTGAATAGCCTCTTTTTAAACAATATAGGGAAAGATGTGAAAGAGGGGATGCAGGATTTAGGTGGATATGAGCAGGGGGCTAATCTGTCACCCTATTACCTGCGAAACGGAATTAATGCCGCCGCCGAGCTCCCTTCCTCCAATTTTTATGACAATAGAGGAATTGCTTTGTTGTCTAATCATTTCCTGAAATTGGGAAAAGAATGGAATATACGTGCCAATTTAGGCCTTTCGGCCGATAAAAAACTGCTGAGCTCATCTTTTCGACAGGATTATCTGCTTTCGGATGAAAATTTGTTTTACCTAGAAACAGCACAACTAACGAGTAAGCCTTTCGATGTTGATTTTAGACTTTCCCTACTGAAAAATGTAGAGCGTAATTATTTTGTCAATAACTTGAATGTGCAATATGGGCGTGTTAATACGGCAAATGAAGCGCTAACAGGAGTTGTTTCCGTTTGGGAGCGATTGCTGCAAGAACGCTATGTGCTGTTGAATGATTTACAATTTGTGCCTAATGGTAAAAGCGCGAATACTTGGCGTTTTAATTGGAAAACGAAACTCGATAGAAGCCCTGAAAATTTAAAGGTCATATCTTCCGAAGAATTACCCATTCTCCTTCCTTTTGAGCTAAGTGGTAACCCTCGGCAAGATGTGCGTAAATCACGATTTGAGACGAGTCTTTCTGCAAATTATATGTTGAAGCCGTGGAAGAATATACAACAGAGCTATGGCGTAGTTTTGGAAATAGACCATCAGCAGTTGGACGCTAAGTTACAGACAGATAACGAAGGAGCCATACGTTCACCTTTTAACTTTGTAAACGATTTGAATTGGGATATTCAACGGGTGAAAACATTGTCTACTTTTAGCTATACCAAAAGAAAGAGCCTACTTTCGCTGAAAGTGCCTTTGGGTTGGCAAGGTATAGGCTATAAAGATGAACCACAAGCTTTGAAAAGTAGGAAAGACTTACTGCTTTTCACACCTCGTTTAGATTTTAACTACCGTCCCGTTCGGAATCATCGTTTTTTAGCCTCACTATGGCGCGAACAAAAAGTAGGCGAAATCTCGGATGTTTTTGCGGCTTATATTATGAATAGTTTTCGGTCGGTGCAGAAGTCAGCTTCTACGCTGCCCTATTCGCGTACTCATAACCTAATTGCATTTTATTCCATTGAATCACCACAGAAGATGTTGTTTGTCAATGTGAACTACAACTGGAGCCGCGAGTTTCGAAATGTGATAAGCTCCGTGCAAGCCGATAGTGTGGCGGAACAGTTGGGCTATATTTCCGGAAATAATTCGGTGACAAGCCAAACCGTGAATGCCGACATCAGTAAATACCTCAACTTCCTGCGGGCAACTTCGTCCTTGGGGGTGAGTTTTAATGATAGAAATAGTACACGTTTATTCAATGGGGAAAGCTATAACTATGTGCTACGTAACTACCTCTTAAAACCTACATTGGCCGGTCGTTTGGTTGGTGTTCAATGGAAATATGTCGGTAGTTTGCAGTGGAATAAAGGACATCAACGCGAGAGCATTCGTGTTGATGAAGGATACATTAGTCAACATAATTTGAGCTTATCCTATACCTACCGGTCGCGGGCGTTTCTTACCCTGCGGGGAAATTCTATGTACCTAAAAAATAATGGAAATGAGTTTTCTTTCCTAAATGCGGATGGAACGATTCGGTATAAATTGAATAAAAAAATGGACTATGAGTTTACGATGCAAAATATCTTCAATCAGAAAGATTTCTCTACTTATCATCTGTATGAAGGTACCTCCGTCAATCAGAGCTACCGATTGCGCGGTCGGATGGCATTCCTCAAAGTCAATTGGAGCTTTTAGTTTGTCGAGCATACTTTTTGAAAATACTACGCTAAATAAAAAGGAGCAACATTTTCACTGTTGCTCCTTTTTGTATTTATTTCCAGCCTCCGCCGAGGGCTTTGTACAAGACAATTTGGTTAATCATCTTCTCTTTTAAGATATCCACCTGCGACTCTTGAGCCAAGATAATATCTTTTTGAGCGGTGATGATATCCAGATAACTTACGCGGCCAGCGATAAATAATTCTTCAGCCGCCATAATAGCATCTGAAAGTGCGGTCACCTGTTGGTTGATAATCTCGTGTCGTTCAGCAATAGTTTGCTGCGTCTTTAAGGTCAATGAAACCTCATTAACGGCATGGAGAATAACCTTTTCATATTCTAGGAAACCAATTTCATAATTCGCTTTCATCGTTTGATAGTTTGCTTGTAGCTCGCGCTGACGAAAGATAGGTATTGTAACCGAGCCTAATAGACCATATGTTAATGATTTATCTACGTTGAATAGCTTATCAATACTAAAAGTTTGTAGGCCTAAGTAAGGAGCCAGAGCTACCGATGGTAGGTGCGAAAGTCTAGCCACTTCGAGGTCATTATATTTGGCCTGTAGTTCCATGCCTGCTTGGCGGATGTCGAGCCTGTTGTTTAGTAGGTCATCCAAACTGCCAACCGTCAGCTGTGCGAAAAGCATGGTGTCGATATCGGCAACCGCACTTCGGCTGATAGGTTGATATATACGGCCTAAAAGCTGATTAATCTGGTGCTCGTAGTTTAATATCTCCTGCCGTGCAAGTGCGGCTCTTGCTTTGGATTCCGCAAGGATAGATTTAAACTGCTGCACCGCTAGCTCATCTGCGCGACCAGCTTCCTTTTGTGCTTCCACAATAGCAAGCGCTCGCTCATGTAATACAATATTATTTTGATAGACCTTAATTTTACGGTCTAGACTCAATAGTTCATAATAAGCCGATGAAACGCCCGTAATTAAGGAGGTTTCTAGCAAACGTGTCGTCTCGTATTCTGCGAGTAGGCTCATGTAGGCCGATTCTCTACGGTTTCTTAATTTCCCCCATAAATCGATTTCCCAAGAAGAACGCACGCCAACAAAATAATCCGGAATAAAGGGTTCTGGAATCATCTCATCGGATTTCAGGTTTTCCGAAAAGTTTGAATCGTAATTACCAATACCCGATTCCGTATAGTGGCCATACTTACGCAAGCCGGCTTCTACAGCAGCATCCAAGGTGGGATAAAGCGATGCTTTTTTCTGTCTGAAATTTGCCTGTGCGATGTTTATGCGATACAAAGCTTGTTTCAGGTCTTTATTGTTTTTCAGCGCCGTATCGATTAAGGCTACTAATTGCGCATCTTGAAATACTGTTTTCCACGATAGGTTAGCGATGCTGCTGGAATCTGTTAATAAGGCTTTCGACTCTACTTTCAAGGTTTCTTCCACTTCATTTTTACTAATTTTCTGTGGCACATTACAAGCCGAGAAGAAAAAGAATAAGGCAATAATGGAAACAACCTTTGTCGCTTTGGCCCTTTTAGAAAACAAAACCACTAAGCCTGGGATAATGATAACCCCTAAAATTGTTCCGATAACCATTCCGCCGACAGAGGCGGTACCGATGGTTCGGTTACCAATAGCACCGGCACCATTGGCCAACATCAATGGAATTAAACCTGCCGCAAAGGCGAAGGAAGTCATTAAAATAGGACGCAAACGGGCTACAGCACCATCAATGGAAGCTGTCAAGATGTCCTTGCCTTGTTTATACTGTAGGTTCGCATACTCTACGATAAGAATCGCATTTTTACCGAGCAAACCAATAAGCATCACGAGAGCTACCTGTGCGTAGATGTTGTTTTCCAATCCAAATGCTTTTAAGAAAATAAAAGCGCCAAATATACCTGCAGGTAAACACAAGATAACAGGCAGAGGGAGTAGGAAACTTTCATACTGCGCCGCTAAAAGTAGGTATACGAAAACTAAACACAGCAAGAAGATATAAACGGCTTGATTTCCAG
The DNA here is from genome assembly GCF_037572665.1 of Sphingobacterium sp. MYb382. Taxonomy (NCBI): domain Bacteria; kingdom Pseudomonadati; phylum Bacteroidota; class Sphingobacteriia; order Sphingobacteriales; family Sphingobacteriaceae; genus Sphingobacterium; species Sphingobacterium sp. MYb382. The sequence goes on along the minus strand of NZ_JBBGZT010000024.1, from coordinate 433,960 downwards.
ATATTTTTTGCTCACGCGTCATACCCGACCATTCAATGTCATAACCTTGCGGCAGATTTTTCGCCACGCGCTCGACAGCTTCTATCGCCTGCCCCGAACTAAATCCTGGTGCTGCCTGTCCGGTAATCATCGCTGAGTTGAACATGTTGTAACGCGTAATTTGTTCTGGACCACGTATTTTTTCCATCTTCATAAAAGAAGAGTACGGCACCATCTCGCCATCTTTTGTTTTTACATACAAATTTAGGACGTCCTCAGGTTTCTGGCGCGAGAAAGCATCCGACTGTACCATAACTTTGTACATCTGCCCATAGCGGATGAAATTGGTTGCATACTGGCTACCCAGTAGCGTTTGCAAAGTATTCATCGAGTTCTCTACCGAGATACCTTTCTTAGCTGCCAAATCGTAATCGATGTTCAGCATATATTGTGGGAAGTTCACATCAAAGGTGGTACTGGTACTTTCTATTACGGGGTCATCGTTTAAAGCTGTAATAAAATCTTCGAGTACTTGACTGGTTTGATTAAGGTCTTCATTGCCACTTTTGTCTAATAAGCGAAGTTCAAATCCCGAAGAGTTACCAAAGCCGGGAACTGTTGGTGGAGGGAAGAATTCAATCTCCGCGTCAGCTATATTTTCTGTTTGCTCCCGCAGAACTTTAATAACATCATCTACCGATTCGCTACGGTCAGACCATGTTTTCAAGTTAATCATACCCATACCGTAGGATGCACCTGATACTTCCGTTACAATGCTGTAGCCGGCTAAAGTAGATACGGTCTCTACTACGTCAAGTGAACGTGCAATGGAGTCAATCTCATCTAGCGCTTTTTCTGTACGGTCTACGGTAGCGCCAGGAGGCGTCGTAACGGCTACATAAATCATCCCTTGGTCTTCCGTAGGAATAAAACCGGAAGGTAAGATACTCGCCGAACCCCAGGTTAAAACAAAAAGAATAGCAAGTGTTGCTAAGGTAACGACTCTCCGTCCGGCGATACGTACCAATAGACTTTTGTATCCACCGCTAAGCTTGTCGTAACGCTGGTTGAAAGCCTTGAAAAAACGTGTTAAGAGCCCTTTGCTTTCCTTTTTATCGTGTGGCGACTTGAGGATGATGGCACATAGGGCAGGGGTCAACGTCAACGCGTTGATACCTGAAATAACAATAGAGCCCGCCAGCGTAAGGGAGAACTGTCTGTAGAATATACCTACAGGGCCCTCCAGAAAGGCGACCGGAACGAATACCGCCGACATAACTAACGTAATAGCGATAACGGCGGAACCTACTTCTTTCATCGCTGCGATGGTTGCTTCTAGTGGTGCTAGGTGTTCTTCTTCCATCTTGGCATAGACGGCCTCGACGACGACAATACCGTTGTCGACGACAATCCCGATGGCGAGAACCAATGCAAATAGGGTCAATAAGTTGATAGAGAAGCCCATCATTTGCATGAAAAATAAAGCCCCAATTAAACTTACAGGTACCGCTAAAATTGGGATAATAGTAGCTCTAAAATCTTGTAAGAAGATAAAAACAACAAGAAATACAAGTATAAAAGCCTCTAGCAGGGTTATTAAAACGCTGGATATCGATGCATCCAAGAAACGCGAAACATCGTAACCCATGGTATAGGTCATCCCCGGAGGGAAGGTTGTTCCTTTGAGCTCTTCCATGCGGTCCTTAACACTCTGAATTACATCTTGTGCATTGGAACCTGGCAATTGTTTTAGCATGATGGAAGCCGATGGTCTGCCGTCGGTCTTCGATACCATTTCATAGTCAAGCGAACCAAATTCTACGTCTGCCACATCTTTAACACGGATAATCGACCCATTGGCGTTTGCACGAATAGGAACGTTCTCGTATTGGCTTACTTCGGTAAATTTACCCGGGTAGCGCAACACATATTGCTGCATATTTATCGCCTTATCGGAACTGATACCTGTTTGTCCTGGTGCTGCTTCGATATTCTGTCTGCGTAAAGCTTCGACAAGCTCATCAGTCGATATGGAGTAGGCAGAAAGCCTATCGGGTTTTACCCAAATACGCATGGCATAATCTTTCATACCCATGATTTGTGCAAATCCAACACCTTCAATTCTTTTCAGCTCTTTCAGAACATTGATATCCGTGAAATTGTAGATAAAGCGTTCGTCAGCGGTTTCATCATCCGTATAGAGGTTTAAGTACATCAACATACTATTTACCTCTTTTTCTGTGGTTACACCGGCCTTGATAACCTCTTCCGGCAACTCATCGAGAACGGTCGTTACACGGTTTTGTACGTTTACGGCAGCGATATCAGGGTCTACACCAACTTTAAAAAATACTTGAATCAGTGTCGTACCATTATTGGTGGATACTGAATTCATATACGTCATACCAGCAACCCCGTTAATAGCACGTTCCAAAGGAATAGCTACTGCGTTGGTACTTACTTCCGCATTGGCTCCAGTATAATTTGCTGTGACCACCACCGATGGCGGTACGATATCAGGAAACTGCGTGATAGGCAGTGTAAATAGGGATAATAACCCGAGAAGGGTTATAAAAATCGATATGACCAGCGATAGTACTGGTCTTTTTATGAACGTTTCAAACATCTATTTCTGACCTCCTATATTTGTTACTTGCACTTCTTTAGGCTTTATTGTCATGCCGTCACGTAGGCTTTGAACGCCTTCATATACTACTTTGGTATTTGGTGCAAGGCCTTCTTCAACGATGTAGTAATGGCCTACACGTTGACCCGGTTTGAAAGGTGTCATTTTGATTATATTGTCTTTAACGACGAATACATAAGGCTTATCTTGTATCTCTAATACCGATTTTTGATGCACAAAGGTTAGGTTTCCAGTGCTTGTAGGTACCGCGATACGACCCGAGGCTCCATGTTTCAGTAGTCGGTTTGGGTTGTCAAACTTAGCACGTAGGGAAATAGAACCCGTGCTCGCCTCAAATTCACTCTCTACAATTTCGGCAACACCCGGATAAGGGTATAGCTCGCCATTTGCAAGAATTAATCGTACATCGCGTTTAAAGTTATGTCTGTCAAAAGTTGGGTCGGAGGCAATTGCTAAGTACTCTGTTTCCGAAATATCGAAGTAAACATTTACACGTTGTAAATCGGAAATTGTCGTTATTAATGCGCCTTCGGCTAATAAAGAACCTTCTTTAAGCAATAGACGGTCTATTCTTCCATCGAAAGGGGCACGTATTTTTGTGTGTGCTAATTTACTGCTCGCTTGGTTAACAATGGCTTCTGCCTCGGCTACTTTCGAAAATGCAGCACGCAGTTGTAAGGCTAACAAATCGGACTCCGTCTTACTTACAATATTTTTATCAACCAGTTTTTTTGTACGCTCGATTTCGAGCTCTATTTTTTTTACTTCTGCCTTGGCATTATTTAAGATGGCTTTGGCCTGAGCTAAATTAGCGCTGTACTCATCTTCATTTAAAGCGAATAGCACTTGTCCTTTTTTAACAGGTGCGCCCTCATCTACATAAATGCGGTCTAAAAAGCCTGCTAAACGGGAGCGTAGCTCTACGTTGCGCTGTGATTGTATATCCGCAATATATTCTTTGTAGATGATCGTGTCCATCTGTACCAGATTGCTGACAGGTACCGTTTTAATTTGCGGTTCTTTTTTGTTTTCATTGCTTACAGCTGTACATGCCGCAAAAAATAAGCTAATCCCCAATAATGAGAACAGCACGTGTTTTTTGTTCATAACAAATATGAATTTTAAATAATAAAATTTTAAGAAATAAGGAATTGACCTACAAAGAATAATGCAGGTTTATATAGCGATGCTATAGGGAATTAGAACGGGAAAAAACGGTACAGAAAAGTATAGTATCCGGGTTGCGGTAGTCTATTGAAGGAATAGACCGGATGTTTGATGATGCGCTCGAAAAGAAGAAGCTTGCGGCATAGCCACGTGAGAATAAAAAATAACGGTATCAGCAAGATGGTTTTCACCATATTGCTATAGTCATCAAACATCAACTCTGGAAGTTTTTCGCTGTGCGACTCAAAGTTCAGCACATCTTCAAATAAAACTTCCAATAAGCTGTCCGTTGCTGTGATAGGTGTCATTTCTGCCACATCAGCATACTTCACCTCAAAACTTAGCAAGTTGAGGTAACCAAATAAGGCTAAAAAGTGAAGCAATTTAAACATCGTGGGCAAAGATAAGGAAGCTAAACCGGGAAAGCCACCCTTTAATGTAAAAATAACATGATTAACTTCTGCTAGGGCAGCCCTTTTTTATGATGTTTGTACTGGAGGCTTTTTATCTGGAAGTTTGCCCAAAAGCAGGATTGTCGAAAATATAGGTGATTTTATGGATGATGCGCCCGAGTTGTTGAATCTGTTGGAAAATGAGAAAAAGATGAACAACAAAGTGTTTATAGAGTATATTAAGCGCTACAATGAGTTTAAAAAGAATAACGATAAGGAGGCTGCCGATTATGGGACGAAGTTATTTTAAAGGTCATAACACGAACCGTACGCTATAGTATTATTTTTAATAAGCTCGATCAACAATCGGGCTTATTACTTTTTTAAACCACTTATGTGAATTTGGTGAGTTTTTTAAATGCAATTGATTTTAACTGTTAATTTTATAATCATATAAAATTAAAAATTACTCTTTTTGATTTTATATGATTTTCTTGTATCGGTGGAAAGAATGGCCTTAAAGCAAAAAAGCAACTCTTTAGAGTTGCTTTTGTAGCCCGTAGGGGAATCGAACCCCTGTTTCTAGAATGAAAATCTAACGTCCTAACCCCTAGACGAACGGGCCATTGTTTTTGGTGATGCAAATATAGATAAAAAATCAAATATTACCAATTTGAATAGATAAAAAGCGCCTTTTTTTACTAACTCTTTGTTTTTAAGCGACTAATTTTTTGAAATTTATTATTGCCTTTATCCCGCTACCTACTTTTCTAGAGGACTTACCTTCCCTTTGGTTGCTCACCATCGTGCTACTTCCTGTTTTTAAACATGACAACACCGAAATATCCATAGATAGAATATGTCGATAACCAGCTATAGTAGAATTTCGACCTCATAATTTTACGGTAAAAAATAAAAATCTCACTTTTATTTTTTGATTAACGATAAATTAATAAAAGTATATTATTTTTGTTACCAATATGTTTGTGCGATTATCTGCCCCCCTAAAAGCAGAAAATCAGCTCAAAATACATCTGCCAAAGAATTAACAATCAATTTAATAATCATACTCATGGATGAATTACCTCCGCACCAGGTCAAGTTGTGCCCATTATGTAAAAGAGGTCATTTGCAAGATCGCGTGCCTCGCGCTCAATGGGTAAAAACTTTCTTCTTTTTTTTACCACTCAAACGATTTAAATGCTATGCCTGCTATAAGAGGCCTTATATCTGGGAAAAATAAACATAGATATATTAAGTGTAGACCTATTTTTTAGGACACGTTATAATAGTATGCAATGATTAACGTAGAAGAGCAAGAGATTCGGTTTTATTTCCTGCTTTTCTACGTGCTGACTTTTATTAGTTTACTGCTGTTACGGTATAGCCTTTGGATTGTAGTAATGGAATTAACCCTTGCTCCCCGAGTAGATGACCCGCTCCGACAGCTATGAAGCATGATTCTTGTTTAATCAGTGCTGGAATAAGAGTCACCCAGTTTTTATTTCTATCATTTAATAATTTCTCTTTTTGTTCCTTGCTCATCCATGTCGGGTCTTGAATCAGCTTTGTCAATTCTGCTAGATTTTCGCTTTTATAAGCGTTTACCATTTTGGCCGTCAAGTCAGGATATTTATCCAACTGAAACACTGACTCCATAAAAAGCTTGGGTGTAATCAGGTCTTTAAGCATTGAAAATTGAAATTCTGGCGTTTCAAGTTCTCCAACTGTTTTGCCTTGCGTGTGCGCTAATGCTAATAATTCTGCTTCAAAGGATTTTAGCTGTCTCGGGTCAGGGCAATTGAAACTTTTCATGGAGAAGAGAGAGACCGCGGTGATAGGTGAAACATAGTCTAATATCTTTATGGAGAACTGCTCTGCGGTTAACACACTATCCATTTTTCTGATTTCCTCTTCTGAATAGGCCTTTATGAAATCGGGGTCGGGCGAAGTATATTTCTGGATGATAGACATATTTTCTGCCTTTGAAAGGTCTACTTCGAAAATAACTTTTTGACTAGCTGCTAGTGCTGTCAAGTTTTTCTGCTTGATTTCAAAGTCTTCCGGACATAGCATATGTATAGTGCCAAATAGGTAAGAATCTTGCTTTAGGCCATTGCCCGAAATTTTCCATAGCAAGGAATTGCTTTGTGCAAAGCTGAGCGATATTATAAAGAAGAATAAAAAGAAAAGAATAAGGTTTTTTTTCATGTCATTACTTATGATGGTTTTCTTTTTAAAAGTACGTACTAACGACGGTTTTATAATAAACCACGGTCATGTTTTTTATTATCAAAGTAATATATGCTATAGTCGCGCTTTTAATGAATTAGTTTACTATCTTCAATAAGAATTATGAAGATTAAAGAACTGATGCTGTCCAGATAAGTTGATAGACTTTCAAGAAAGTAGGTTGGATCGCAGGTGACAAGGTTGCTTATTTTGGCAAGTATAGGTTAGAAGTATAGCTAAAATTCTATTTGTAATGAGAAAGAAAACATCTTTACTTTTAAGTCTCTTTTTCTTATCAACTTATTTTTTGGTCGCACAATCCGTCGATCAGCAGAAAAATATTGACCAAAATATAATTAATATACGTGTTTCAATTAGGGATACTAGCAATAATCCATTTTTTTTAAGCAAGAAAAACTGAAAGAAGTATGGGGGCTGTTCCGAAATGACAAACTCCATGAAATACGATTACGCTATCGAGATCACAATACTGATTTTTGGGATAGTGAATTCTACGATATGAATTTTGAGGGGGACGTATACGTATTCAACAATAAATATAAAAACAGTATCCGCTTCGTCGAACCCCAAATAGATGTTCAGCAGATTTATGGAAAGAAAATAGAATGTCTAAACAGTAAAGTACTTAGAACAATTATTCGCCAAGATTCTGTGATATTTAATTTTAAACTGGAATGTCTAGGAAATGGTATAAACAGAGACATCCCCGTTCGTACAGAACTGGGTGTACCAGCAAAATATTCTGGTGATTTGAAAAAACTCTGTTCGGCAGTAGAAAAACAGTTCGCTGATATTAATACTACATTTGGTATTGATTCAATTGTTGTTTTTCGTGGTGTAGTTGATGTGAGTGGAGATTTGAGTGGTTTGATTCTAGAAGCTGGCGAGCAATCTGCATTTTCCGATGCTGTAAAAGATGTACTAAAATTTTCGCAAAGAACTCCAACATTAAGAGAACGCAAGTATTGGGTACCTGCTAAAATCGAGAGAGGCCCTGTAAAGTCAAACATTAGGATTTATGCTAGACTTAATGGAGATGGAAGTGTTACGTTGTCCACACCCCATTTACTGGGGACACTTTCTGTTTGGTACTAAATTAAGGTAACGATGAAGCTCTTTCGATTAATGACTATTGCAAGTTATTAAAGACAATGCCGTAAAGTAGAGAAAAATAATTTTTTATTTACAGTCAATTGTAGTTTTTCCGCATTTGATTTTAGAATCTTATATGACGAAACGTTACTTTTTGAGAATTTTAATGATTCTCTTAAATAATGGTCTAAAAACAAAAAAAGCAACTCATTTGAGTTGCTTTTGTAGCCCGTAGGGTAATATCTCCTTGGAGTTTTTAAGTTCTTTATCAGTTGTTTACAAATGTTTTTTTTCGAACTCACCGAATAACGCACTGGTTTGACATACGTTTTTGCTGCAATTGCTATTAATACAATATAGTGATTTTTCTTTAACTTTAAATGTAAACATCCCTTTTAATTATCTTGGTGGTTCGAATCCTTTGTAACTTTGTAAGTTTTTGATTATTAATGTGTTTTTGTTTTTTTTTTTGTGCATGTGCCGGACAAAATTGAAAATTTAGGCTTTTAAATCGCCACTACGTGGCCCGTTATCAGAAATACCTAAATTATTAAAACGTTTACGGATTCCCGTAAGGAACTTTCTTTTTTTAATAAGACTTTAGCCTTTAAATAGATTTTTGAAAAAAATAGATTGTATTTATATCAGTCTTTTACGGATGAGAATAATTTAATATATAGACTCTATAACAGTACTAAAGCTGGTATTCTGTTATTTAAGTTAAAATAAGATTGATGATAGGTTCTGTCTGTTGTTAATATTTATTTAAAGTAACTAATATATAACAGCATCTGATAACATGGTATTAACGAAAGGTGAAGATTGTGTGGTATTCAAAGTTGTAACAATCTACAATGTTTATTTTTTTACAAAGCTTTTACTTGATAATCACCCTTCGCCAATACCCGGAACGTTAGCTCTATTTTAAAAAGACCGAATGAACATTTTTATATCATACAATTGGAATAACAGAACCGAAGCTGACTACATTGAAAAAAACTTGTCATCTATTGGGATTTCTATAAAAAGAGATCTTAAAGACATTAATTACAAAGATGATTTACGGGAATTTATGCGACAAATCCGTGATAGTGATTATGCAATAATTTTAATCAGCACAGATTATCTGAAATCACCAAATTGTCTGTATGAATTATCTGAATTATTCAAAGACAGAGATTTTGACAAAAAGATACTTCCAGTAATTTGCGATGAGACGAAAATATATGGTATCAAAGACAAGGTTGAAATAATTAAATATTGGTCGGATAAATGCTTAGATACTGAAGAGAGTCTTAAAGAACTTGAGCCAACTAATTCCTTGAATTTGCTGAAAGAGTTAAAAGTATACAAGGATATCTATTCTAATATTGATGAATTTATTGACAATGTTACCAAAAGGTTAAATGTGAAATTTTCTGATGCCATTAAAAGCAATTTTGAAGATATATTAATGTTTATTGGCTATAATCAATACTCTCTGCAAAATGAAATTATTCGAATTCGCAATTTTGACAACACACAATTAAAAGAAATTGAACTGGAGAAACTACTTAGGAGTTATCCAAGCAATAAAGACATAATTTTTGCCTTAGGCTATCTAAATCTTACTGAATCTAGAAACAACCTTAAAGCTAAAAACTACTTCAAGGAATATGTTGAAATGTATAATGATAAATCTTATATCGCCTTCAACAATTTGGGATTAGCTTGTCATAATCTTAATGAAATTGAGCTATCTGAGAAATATTACTATGAAGGATTAGCGTTGAATCCAAATAGCTTTGAAATATTCCATAATCTTGGAAATTTAGAAGCGAAAAAAAAGAACTACAAAAAGGCGAAAGAGTTTTTTACAAAGACAATTGGATTATATCCAAACTACGCTGAAACATTTTATAATGTTGCCAAAATATATTCAGATTTTGAAGACAATTTAGAGCTAGGAAAACAAAATTATAAAAGAGCAATAGAGCTTGAACCCGACTTCTTTATGGCTTACAACAATTTAGCTTCAATTTATTTAAGGGAAAAGAACTATGATAAAGCAATTAAAACTCTTGAATTTGGCTTAGATCAAAATCCAAATGATTCTGTAACACTTTATAATTTAGCCACACTCATTACAATTCATTTGAAAGATTTTCCAAGAGCAAAGAAATATTTCAGAGAATCAATTAGACTCAATAATTTTTACATTTCTGCTAAACTAGGTCTCGCAAAATTACTTATTCTTAATAATGGTGATATTGATGAGGCGAAAGAACTATTATTAGACGCTATTCAGATAGAACCTAACAATGAAGAAATATTAGTTCGCCTTTCAAGTGTATACAACCTAATTGGAGAATTAGAAAAGGCAAATGAATATTATGACAAAGCAATTGAAATTAATCCAAGGCTAAAAAGATGAAAACTACAGCTAACAAGTTGTTTAGCAAAAAAGTGGGTTCAGTGCTTAAATGAAGTTTTGTGGCTCCTATCAAGTTCATTGCTAATAGACTACGAAATCCGCTTTTTAGCCAAACGCAGAAACGTTAGTGGCAATTTTAGAACGACACCAGAAGCTGAAAACTAATAATAAATAAAAAGAATATGGCAAATAATGAAATAGTTGGACTTGTAAAACAGACCCCGACAATTCTTACAACAATATATGGTGATCTTGCTCAGCCATCTGTAAAAAAAATTGGAACAGCTTTAGAGACTGTTTTTGAATTTAGCACATCTTTTCTTTTACCGCTCAAGCTACATAATGAGAAATTCAAACTAAATTTTGAAAAAAGACTTAACGATTATAAGCAAAAAATAGAAAATGTTCCAGAAGACGAATTGTGTGAAGTTAACCCACAAATAGGAACTCCATTAATTGAAAAATTAAGCTACACAACAAATGACGAGATAGCTGATTTATTCACCAATCTTCTCACTAAAGCTAGTTCAACAAAGACTGTAAATATTGCTCATCCGAGTTTTGTTCAATTAATCGAAAGGCTGTCCGTTGATGAAGCAAGAATTATTAAGTTTCTAAATGGTAAAGACATTATACCCTGTATCACTTTTCGAGCCCATATGAAAGAAAGTGGTCTTGGGTTTTTCGAGATTTTAAAAAACAGAACTATGCTTCAATTTGAAATTGAATTCTTATTCCCACAAAATATTTCAACCTATTTAGACAACCTTACTGGAATGGGTGTGTTAGATATTTCACACGGATTGCATAAAATGGACGACGATATTTATAATCCGATTTATGAGAAATATAATTATGACAAAGTGAATGAAAATTATATAAAAACTGATACGTATAGTCGTGTGGAAAAAAAGAAAAGTTATTATCAAATTACGAATTTCGGAAAGACATTCATAGATGCTTGCAATCCTATTGAAAAATAAAACAGCCACCAACAAGGGGTTGGCTCAATGACGGGTTAAGGCTAAATTGAAACTTTTGCTTCAATTTCCGCTACTGACGTCAAGCCCCGAAACGTTATATGACATTTTTAAAAACAGAAACCTAATTAATGTATTTAGTTAATAATTTAATCTCAGAACTTTTAAGACGAAAATCAATACTACCTAGATTGGTAATATATTTATTTGTGCTAGTGTTTATTCTTACAATAGGAATTACATTAATATTTAATGAAATAAAGAAAAAAGATATCACAAAAAGCCAACTTGAAATTGAAAAAAATAGAATTTCTCAAATAGATAAACAGTTAGAAATACTATATTCTAAAACTTATTCTAGTAGTGATAGCCTATTTTCGGCAAATAGTCGTAATAAAGGCAATTACCTTAAACAAATTTATTTTTTAAAAAATCAAAGAGGTGAAGCAGTTAAAAATATATATACGATAAATAAAAATCCAGATACTGAAATTTTAATATTTACAATATTAACATCAGCTATAACTATTTCAATTTTGACATTTTTCACAAGTTCTTTTAAAACTAGCTCACCACTTATTTTAAAGGAAAAGTTAGATAAATCATTATCAGAAAGCAGATCAAAATTTATAAATAACAATCAAGACTTTCTTGCATGGGCGACAAATAATGAAATTGCAAATATTGATCTTAATGGATTAGATTTAGAAAAAGCCAAGACATTAAAAGACATTTATGACTACTCTGAAAAACTAGGAGAAAAAAGGAATGATTTTTTTAATAAGATTATAAAGTTTACTACTTTAAAGAGAAAACAAGATGAAATAGAAAATAAAACATACTCAGAAATAAATTTAGTATTTGAAAATATACAAGAAAGATTGAAGGAAGAATGTAATAGATTAAATAAACAAGCTTTAATCAATCTTTTTTTATGCTTCTTTATAGCATTTATATTAATGAGTTTTATTGCATATACCTCAATAATATCCTCGGATATAAATAATCAAAATACTTTACATTTATTCATTATTAAATATATACCAAGAATAATAGCTATATCAAGTTTGCTTACGATGTTCTTATATTTTGCGAAGCTTTATAAAACAAATATTCTAGATGTTAAATATTATCAGAATGAACTGACAAATATTGAAATTAAGCAAATATCACTCAAAACAGCTTTAATAAATAATGAAAAGGATGTACTAAATAAAGTAATTTCAGATCTATCAAATATTGAGCGTAATCTAGTTTTAGGCAAAGACCAGACTACTAATGATATTGAGCGTTTGAAAATTGAAAATGAAATCAATAAAGATTATTTAAATAAAGTCTGGGAATTAATATCTATTACTAAGAATAAAGAATAAAACGTCACATAACAAAGGATTGCAGGGAGTGTAACACGAACTGTGTCATTGAATTGAGCAAGCGGAAGTTGGGCATAGCCCTACTTTCCTTGCTTTATACCATTTAAATGGCATTTAAGGTATCCTCTAGGGATACCTTTGTTGTATTATGTAGCAATTAATTGGCTTTTTAGTATACTTGATCGTATACTTTCACAGTAAGTTTGGACATCTCAAGCCAAGTATTACCTTTCAGCCTTACTTTATATACTTCCATATTCCTATGATATAGATTTAGTTAATTGATGCAATGGAGCATCAGGTTTAATACTTAATCATTATGGAGATAAATTTGGTAACAAAAGAAGATTTGATTGTCTTCAAAGCCGAAATGTTAGTGGCCATTCAAGAAGCACTTAACAAAGCATCTGAAAATGGTTTGGCTAAAAAGCAGTGGTTTCGCAGTGCTGATGTAAGAAGAATGTTAGGGATTTCCGGAGGTACACTTCAAGCCCTTCGAATCAATAGCAAACTGTCCTACCGAAAAATAGGAGGTAGCATGTTTTATCACGCTAGTGATATTGAAAAAATGTTGAAGGGAGGTCAGTATGGCTAGCAAACGGATCTTAAGTAAAGCGTTGTTTGAACAGTTTTCAAAACGCCTATCAGAGGATAAAAGAATATTACAGTCTCATGTAGGATTATTTGCTTAGTCCCCAACTTTTGGTACTGATTCATGATCCTCTCATGTTAGTGAAGGTAATGGTCTAAAAACAAAAAAAAGCAACTCATTTGAGTTGCTTTTGTAGCCCGTAGGGGAATCGAACCCCTGTTTCTAGAATGAAAATCTAACGTCCTAACCCCTAGACGAACGGGCCATTTGCTTTTGGTGATGCAAAGGTAATAATGTAGTTTGATATCTCCAAAATATTTATGAAAAAATTTTATTTAGTTTTTTTTGATTATTTTAGGCATCAATCTATAAACATGATGAATAAAACCTCGCTAAAAATTAAAACCGTATTATCTTTAGCCATGCTTATCCCAATGTGTAGTTCGCTACAGGCTCAAGTGGCTAATGGACAGCTTTCTGCAAAATGGAGAGCTAGCAAAGAGTACAATGCACATGATAACCTAGGCTTAGTTGTTGTCTTGAAGAACGAGAAAAATGAAACTGTCCGTTTAGATAAAGGGGACATTTTTTTTAACTCTATGTTTCCCGTAATTCCAAGCCAGAACGATAAATTTTCTATCTCTGATGAGAAAGGAAACCTATTTCGTATTCGTTTTGCAGATGGTGTTGAGCTTAAAGCGAAGGATTCTATTGTTTTAAATTATGCCTCACGTTGGCCGATTACTAATATTTCGGTTGCACCAGTAGGGTTTTATTACCAAGACCGTGTAGACCACTCCAAATTCTATAATATACCATTAGCCGTAAGTTCAATTAAAAGTGCACCAGCAGAGCAGAATAAGTTTTGGGCGCAGCTTTATGACTACAACCAGGTGAGGACAGTATCAAACGTAAGTAAGCTAATCTTACCTACGCCGCAGTCTCTTGTCGTTGGTGAGGGCAAATTAACGCTCTCGGGCACGGTTTCTTGTTGGGCTGATGATGCTTTTCACGGCGAAAGCGCGAGCTTCAATGATTTTGCAGCCGGTTTTACTAAAGTTCGTTTTGTTCAAGGAGGTGCTGATTCGCAGGTTAAAATTGTACATACAGCAGGCTATAGTAAAGAAGGCTATGGATTAACGATTGATAAATCGGGAATTCGTATTGAAGCAACAGAAAGTACAGGTGCGTTTTATGCATTGCAGTCGCTGCGTTCTTTGCTAAGCGCGTCCGATTTCACCGCTAGTAGTGTTGTCTTTCCTTTTGTAAACATCAAAGATGAGCCTCGTTATGCATATCGTGGCCTGATGATGGATATCTCCCGTAACTTTAAAAGTAAAGAGACAGTACTTAAGTATTTGGATTTAATGGCTCACTTGAAGCTGAATACATTCCATTTTCACTTTATTGATGATGAAGGATGGCGTATTGAGATTGCGAAATTGCCGGAGTTGACGCAAATCGGAGCAAAACGGTCGCCTAATTTTCAAGGTGGACAAGCGATACAGCCGGGTTATGGTTCAGGAGCAACATTAACGGAAAGCCAGTATTTGACACGTCAAGACTTTGTGGAGATCTTGCGTTATGCGAAACAGCGTCATATCACTGTCGTTCCAGAGATTGAAACACCAGGTCATGCGCGTGCGTCTATAAAAGCGATGGAAGCGCGTTACCACCGTTATATGAAAGAGGGTAATGAGGCAGAAGCAACGAAATACTTATTGAATGATTTCGATGATCAGTCTGTTTATAATTCCGCACAGAATTTCAAGGATAACATTATGAATGTAGCCTTGCCATCGGTATATACTTTTATTGGCGTTGTGCTAGATGAGTTTAAGTCAATGTATAGCGATGCTGGTTTAACTTTAACCAAGGTTTCATTAGGTGCTGATGAGGTTCCGAATGGTTCGTGGGAGAAATCGCCGAAGATTCAAGAATTGATGGCTAAGGAGAACTACAAGACCGTTTATGAAGTATGGCCTTACTACATTAACAAAGTAAATGAACTATGCCACGATCGCGGTATTCAGATGGCTGGATGGGAAGAGATGGGTATGGTTAATGAAGGTAAAGGGATGGTCGTTAACAAGGCACTTTCTGATCATAATATCCAGTTGGATGTGTGGAACAACCTTGTTGGTGCTGGTCAGGAAGATTTGGCCTATCGTTTGGCAAATGCAGGTTACGAGACCGTATTTATTAGTGCCAATAACAACTACTTTGATATGGCCTGGAGTACGAATTTTGATGAACCTGGTTTGAAATGGGCTACTTATGCAGATTTGTACCAGTCGTATGCCTTTTTACCAGAAAACTTCTTTTCTACAATTGACTTTAGCTTCAATGGAGCGAAATTTCCTGCAGGTCACTTTAACGATAAAGTGCGCTTGACTGAAGAAGGTAAGAAGCATCTTGTCGGTATTAAAGGAGGTCTATGGGCCGAGACCGTGCATAGCCCTGAAGCTCTTGACTACATGATTTTCCCCCGTATTTTTGCTTTAGCAGAACGTGCTTGGGCGCCACGCAAGAACTATGAGGATGATGCGCGTTTCACTCGTGCTGATTTAGATCGCGACTATAATGAGTTTATCAATAAATTGGGACGTAATGAGCTGCCTAAGATTGATGGCTTCGTGAAGTTTAGATTGCCAGCTGTAGGCGTGAAGGAGATTAACGGAGTGTTGCACGCAAATACAGAGTTGCCAGGTTTTGATATTCACTATACGACAGATGGGAAGACGCCAACGGCGAATAGTACTAAGTATGTGAAGCCTATCGCCGTCAAAGCTGGACAAACAGTAACCTTTGTGACGATAGGAAAAGATAAAAGAACAAGTTTACCTACCGTTTTTAAGAAATAAACGGTAGGATATCTTGAATATTAATGTCTTGATGAGAGGCATTATAAAGACATGAGTCTCCTTGTAATACCAAAATTTGAGGGGATTCATGTCTTACCTTCCATTTCTCGGCGATGAAATTAGATATTTCACGTAGTGCAATGAGATCAAGGTAATAAATTTTAGTGCCAGCAGGTAGTTCGTCAAAATCAAATTCAACACTGCGTTTCGCCATACTGCTCACCGGACAGCGTGTACTATGTTTAAATACTACAAAAGGCTGCGGTTGGTTAGCCAGCTCAAGAAGCTGCTCAACCGAAGAAAGAGTTTCCCAATTCATTATTTTATAAACTTTCGAATTTATCAGTTTCAATATCCGTAAATGCGGCTACGGTTGTGAAGGATGTGTTCCTGTCGGCATGGTGTGTATGGTGGAACGATGTTGGTAGAATAAGGCCGCCACCAATGTCTTTGTAGCCATTTACGACATATTCATTGCCTTCTTTATCTACGAGCTGCTTAATGTAGCCACTCTCCGCATTGAAGAGTAAATCGCCCGTAAGGTTGTTGTCTTTGAGTTGAAAAGAAAAGCTTTGCAATTTCTCCGCATTGTAAATCTTAACGCCTACTTTACTAATTTTTGTTTCTGGCTGATCAATGAAAGCTGGCAGAAACAGTAGAGCTGCATCTTTTAAAAATTGCTCATTAATTTTCTGGAAAGCTGCTTGCGCCTCTGGGCTATTCTTAGCTACTTCCTTTCTGTTGTTGTAGTAACGAAGAATCTTGCCCGCTTTGAAGTCGAATAAAACAACGAGGTTTTGACCATCAACCGTTTTACCCTCAAAGCGACACTTATGTGTTTTCTTGTCAATTAAAAACTTCCTACCATTCAACAGGTATTTGGCATCATTGCCGTTGGCTGAGAATAGGATAAAATCTGTGTTGTTCCACTTGAGTTTACCTCCAATACCTTTCCATAGGCTAGCAATGCCACGTTGCTCCGTCACTTGCGCTTGGGAGATTAAAGACAAAGAAACCATACAGGTAAATACAAATATGGATAGCGTTTTTTTCATTCGCTGTTACCTCGTTCTTGTTTTATGTTTGGGATAGGTGCTATATGCAGCACACTGTTGTTGAGACCCACAAGAAGAAAGAAGGAAAGTCGCTACGGTCAGAAGACCCATGCCTAAAAGAAATAAACGTTTCATAGTTTTACTTTTACAAAAACAATACCATTAGTATTTTTTGCTGATCAGCGCCATCTGAATCGCTGTAATCGCCGCCTCTTCTCCTTTATTTCCGTGCTTACCACCGGCTCTATCAAGAGCTTGCGCTAAGTTGTCTGTTGTTAAAACGCCGAAAATTGCTGGTTTATTGTATTTGATGGCTACGTTTGCGATTCCATGTCCTACAGCATCACAGATAAAATCGAAATGACGGGTCTCTCCTTGAATCACACAGCCTAAGCAAATTACAGCATCAAGGGCTTCTTTTCTGAAGACAATATCAGCACCTGAAATAAGCTCAAAGCTGCCAGGAACCTGTACAACTTCAATATCAGCTTCCAAAGCGCCATGCTTCAACAAGCCCGATACAGCACCGTCTAAAAGGGCGCCTGTAACCTGAGAATTCCATTGGGATACGACAATCGCAAATTTCAATCCTTTTGCGTTTCCGACTTCAATATGTGAAAAATCGGATAAGTTTTTTAAGCTACTTGACATGCACCAAAGATAAATAAATAACTGTATAAAAAAGTCGCATTATGTCAGCCTTAAGTACGCTTATTATCCTCTTTTGCTGATGGATGCGCCTAAGCTATAAAAAAAGGGCTCAATCTATAGATTGAGCCCTTTTTTAACGTGTATTTTTAGCTTATTGTTTTGCTTTCGTGCGTGCAATAAGACCTTCAATCATTGATGCCTCTGGACTTTCAGGGTAATCAGTTTTGATAGATTGGTATGCTTGTTCAGCACTTTTGAAATCTTCTAACGCCTCATATACTAAACCTAACTTTTTCAAGAATAATGGTGTTGTGTACGAGTTTTTGCTTTTATCGGCAGCGCGTTTGTAGTAATCTGCTGCTGATTTATAATCTTTAGACTCGGAGTAAGCATCACCAATCAATCCTTTGATTAAAGGGTCTAGGATTTCGCTACCTGTGTCTGCATATTTTTGTAAGTACTTGATTGCATCTTGGTAATTGCCTTGACGTAAGTAAAGACCACCTAAGTAAGCATTAGCGATATTTGCGGACGGCGTATTAGAATACTCATCAGCAATTTCTTTAAAACCTAAGAAAGAACCATCACCATCGATAGCTTTTGCTTGTAAGGAGTCAATCATCGCATATTCTTCAGCTTGGTAGATTTGGTTTGCTGCTTTTTCTGCTCTTGGCTCTAAATATAATTTTTGATAACCTAAGTATAGCAATACCAAAACAACGATACCACCTACGATAAAGGTTATACTCTTTTGATTGTCCTGAAAGAAGGAACCTGTTTTTTTAGGCTCGATTGGATTTACAGTAGTGTTTGACATTTGTTATTATAATATAATAAGTATGGAACGCAAAATTACACTTTTAAAAATTTATTCCAACTTTTAATGAAAATTCTCTGCTTTATATCAAAGACTTGTGAAGGAACCCTCACGGTCTAGCTGTTCGTATATCGAATTTTGGCTTTTAAACTCGGGTACGATATGCTTCATTTGTTTGACAACATCTAGGTTATTATTGGTTTTTGCCAGAACGAATAGTGTGTCAATTAGGCTGCAAACCTCATCGAAATTGTTTTCACGCACTTTTGCGATCATAATTTTCCGATGGTGAGTTGGCATTGTGTTTTCTAAATCATTAAGCAATTCTTCATATAGCTTCTCGCCAGGTCTCAACCCGGTGAACTTAATATCTATATCCTTATAGGGAATTAGTCCTGATAATTTAATCATTTTCTCCGCTAAGTCAACAATTTTAACCGATTTACCCATGTCGAATACGAATATTTCGCCTCCTTCACCCATGCTTCCAGCCTCGATAACCAACTGGCAGGCCTCCGGAATAGTCATGAAATAGCGCGTTATCTCTGGGTGGGTAACTGTTAGTGGTCCTCCTTTTTCAATCTGCTCCCTAAAGCGTGGAATAACAGAGCCATTAGAGCCGAGTACGTTACCAAAGCGTGTCGTGATAAAACGGGTCTTCAACGCTTTGTTTTGCTGGCATATCCGACTATTAAGTGCTTGAACATAGATCTCGGCAATGCGTTTCGTTGCGCCCATTACGTTAGTTGGGTTTACCGCCTTGTCAGTAGAAACGAATACAAATTTCGATACATTATATTCTACCGATAAATTAGCCAGGTTGAATGTTCCGCCGATGTTCGTTTGTACTCCTTCAATAGGGTGACTTTCAATAATAGGGACATGCTTATAGGCTGCTGCATGAAAAACATATTGAGGCTTAAAGGTCTCAAATAGAAGGCGCATACGTTCTTCATTTTTCACATCAGCAATGAAAGCATGGTAAGCCTGGTTTTTATAACGCTCTTGAAGGTCTAGGTGTAAGTTGTGTAAGGGCGATTCCGCCTGATCACATAGGATAATTAATTGCGGCTTAAACTTACCCAATTGTTTAGCAATTTCACTACCTATAGAGCCTGCAGCTCCAGTTACCAAGATCCTTTTGCCCTCCAGGTCTTCAAGGATATTTTCGTGCGATAGCTTAATCGGCGCTCTTTCTAGGAGATCTTCGATTTTAACTTTCTTAATTTGACTCGCACTAATGTTGCCGTTAATGATTTCATTCACCGGAGGTAAGGTTAACACATTGACGTTATGGTCGAAACAGGTTTCAACAATCTGGTCTTTACGCTCAATACTCATGTTGTGCGTAGCGAAAATCAACTCATCAATTTCCAGCTTATTGATCAAGTGTGTTAGATCTGAGCTGTTGTATATTTTAACGCCATCGATTGATTTACCAATCTTGGTGTCATCATCATCAAGGTAGGCTGTGATAACCTTATTTGTCTTGAAGTCGTGGTCAAATGTTCTTTTTAAGGCAATACCTAAATCTCCAGCGCCAAAAACGATAACGTTCTTGCTCTCCGAACCCTTGGTTTTACTGTATTGGAAAAATATTTTAATCAGCGTTCTATAAGTTGTAAGTCCTGTGAAGGCAAATAAACTATAGATGATAATCAAGTTTGTTGGTAATATTGATGGAATCTTTAAGGCGATAAGGATTAGCTTTATTGCAAAAAGGATAATAATATTAAAGAGGATAGTCGATAAAATTCGAATGGAATCGACGGCACTTGTATAGCGCACAATACCAGAATACAGGCGAAAAGCAAAGAAAGAGAATGCCTTTATTGCAAGGCAATAAATCATCACCACACAAAACCCCCGCGACCGTAGGCGCTAATATTAAACGAATAAAACACAGCATAGCCACATACAAAGGCTATGGCCGCTATAGTAAGGTCACAAACAAATATTGTCCAACGCGGAACAATACCGATTTGATTAAAAAAAAGAAATTTCTGCATTTATACGATATTCTGCTAATGTAAATCTATGTAAAAAAAATGTATTTAACTTAAGTGGAAGATAAATATGAAGAATTATAGCTAAATTACACCTATGAATAGTCTAAAAATTGGTTAACAGAGCATGAATGATATGACAAGGCTTGCGCAGAAAGGAATCTTTCAAACTCAAGAGTCTTTAGCGCCAATTGCCAATAATAAGTATTCCTTGAAAATTGGTGTGCCGAAAGAAATTTCATCCCAGGAGAAAAGAATACCGCTTACACCGCTTTCGGTGGCTCTTTTGGTGGAGCACGGTCATGAGGTGTTGATAGAGTCGGGCGCAGGTGAAGCATCCAATTTTTTGGATACCCATTATAGCGAGCAAGGGGCACAGATAACCTATGATAAAGAAGCCGTTTTTCAGTGCGATATCGTCATAAAAATTACGAGCCCTACAGTTGAAGAGGTTTCGCTGATGCGCAACAAGCAAGTGTTGATGTCTTCGCATCAACCATCACTCATGGAGCTTGATGTCTTGAAAAGCTTGATGCAGAAACAGATTACAGCACTTTCTTATGAATACCTAAAAGATGAAGGCGGGCATCTAACTGTAGTAAGGGCCATGAGTGAAATCGTGGGCGCCACTTCTGTGTTGATTGCGGCCGAGTATTTAAGTAATATTTTTGAAGGCAAAGGCCTAATGTTGGGAGGCGTTACTGGTGTTCCACCAACGGAGATGGTTATTATAGGAGCAGGTACCGTTGGTGAATATGCCGCACGAACGGCTATTGCCTTGGGGGCTCAAGTGAAGGTGTTCGATAGCTCCGTGTATCGCTTGCGCCGTTTGCAAAATAATGTCGGTAGCCGTGTGTTTACCTCCGTTATCCAGCCTTTGGTGCTAAATAAAGCTGTCAAGTCGTGCGATGTGGTCATCGGTGCCCTGCGGGCGACAAATGGGCGTTCGCCTTGTATTATCTCTGAAGAAACCGTATCTCGTATGAAGCCCAATTCTGTATTAATCGATGTTAGTATTGATCAAGGAGGATGCTTTGAAACATCAGAAGTTACTTCGCATGAGAAACCGGTCTTTCGTAAGCATGATGTTATTCATTATTGCGTTCCTAATATAGCTTCGCGCGTTGCGCGTACAGCAACCTATGCGTTGACCAATATTTTCACGCCACTGTTGCTACAAGTTGGTGAAGTGGGAGGGATGAATAATAAAATTTGGGCTGATCAATGTATTCGAAGTGCTATTTATCTGTATCAAGGGATGTTGACAAATAAAGATGTCGCTGATAAATTTAATTTATCATCAAAGGATTTAAACTTAATTATTGTCGCTAATCAATAGCGGGTACTTCTACTTCTTGATAAGTGAATATATAGCTGTGAAATAATTATTTAGGATGAGTTACTATCTTTTAAATCAGCAGCGTATAGCTCTTTATCCAGATGGGATTCCAAATAGTCGGTTTGATCAAGCTGATATTTCGGTTGAAAATCAGCCTATGCTTTATGCCTATGAGTTAGAAAAAGCAAAGAAAGCTGTACTTATTATCCCTGGAGGAGGCTATGCTCGTGTTGCCTTGCAGCATGAGGGCGAAGCTGTTGCACAGCGATTCCAAGAAGAGGGGTGCCAGGCTTTTGTGTTGTACTATCGCTTACCTAAAAAGGAATGGTGGCATGATGCCGAATACGCTCCTTTGGAGGATGCTCAACGTGCAATGCTGCTTATTCGAGAGCTGTATGCACCCGATAGTTTAGGTGTTGTTGGTTTTTCTGCTGGCGGCCATATTGCAGCGGCAGTAGCCAATCATTATGATAATATGCATATCGCTAATCCTAAGGGCTTATCGCTAAAGCCTGATTTTTCCGTTTTGGTTTATCCTGTCATAACGATGAAAGCACCTCTTGCACATAAAGGGTCTGTAAATAATCTGTTGGGCGAATATCCTCCTGCAGAGTGTGTCGCTTACTTTTCACTCGAAGAGCAAGTGACGAAAGAAACGCCTCCTACTTTTTTGGTGCATGCAAAAGATGATTACGTAGTACCTATAGCGCATAGTTTGGTTTATAAAGACAGCCTGGCAAGTTACGACGTTCCCCATGCTTCTTTTTTCTACGAAACTGGCGGCCATGGTTTTGGGTTAACAAATAAAACCGATACGCATTTGTGGATTGATGATTTATTTACTTGGTTAGATACATTAATATAAAACATGAAATAATACCTATGTTACAAAAGACAACTACATGGAAAGGGCTAATGCTCTTGTTATTTTTTAGCGTTAGCACGTTGATGCTTTCTGCGCAGGAATGGAAAGTGAAGGTGGGTGATTCTGCGCCAGCTTTTACCGTTACCAATAAAGCGGGGAAAAATATTAATAGTAAAGACTTGAAAGGGCGTGTTGTATTGTTAAACTTCTTTGCCACTTGGTGTCCACCATGTCGACAAGAGTTGCCGCGTGTTCAAAAGGAAATATGGGACCGCTGGGGCGACCGCAAAGATTTTGAAGTGATGGTTCTTGCTCGCGAAGAAGGATGGGATAAGTTGGATCCTTTTATCAAGAATAACAACTATACCTTCCCGTTCTATCCGGATTTAAAAAGAGGCGTTTTTGCTCTTTTTGCCGACTCTTCCATTACACGGAACGTGTTGATAGATAAAGAAGGTAAGATTTCTTACCTATCAATCGGCTATTCCGAGAAGGAATTTACAGAATTTGTGACGTTAATTGAAAAAGCTTTAGCGAAGTAACAATTACGCAAAGTGGATATGTTGCTCAATGCGGATATCCACTTTACTATTTTTTGCAATCTGTGCAATTGGATATTGAATGCTGTGTAGGTTCACCTGCTCATTACCAACAACTATTTCTCGATAGAAACCGCGGAAGCGGATATCCTTAATCCAGTATTGGCCATTATCATTTAGTTCAAAATGAACATGCTCCTGATGGATACCTATACTTTTTTCACTCTGTATACCTATCTCCGATGCTTCCTCAGGCGTCAAAATATTGCTTTTTGCCAATAGCTGAGCTGTATAGCTGTTTTTAGGCTGATAATATAAAGCTTCTGGTTTGCCTTGTTCTAAAATTGTTGCGTTGCGCATCACAATAAGTGTGTCAGCAAGAGCCAACACCTCCGTAGGGTCGTGAGATACTAAAATAATAGTCAGCCCTGTTTCTGCTACAATATTGCGTATATCTTGTTGTAAAGCATCTCTAAAGGCGGCATCTACCTGATTGAAAGGCTCGTCCATTAGTAATACTTCTGGCTCGTTGATTAAGGCGCGGGCAATAGCAACCCTTTGCTTTTCACCACCGCTTAAGTCAGCAATACGCTGCTGTGCAAGGTGACTAATCTTAAGTTTTTCTAAAATTTCTTGCGTTTTAGATTGTTTACGCTCAATATTGGTATTAGGAAGCTGTGACGCAATGTTATCCCATACTTTAGCGAAAAGATTGAGGTCATCAAATCCCTGAGAAACTAATTTCATGGCGTCATGCCCCGGTATAAGTTTGTCTCTACGCGTCGGAACCAACCATCCGCGGTAGCGTAGTTCCCCTGTGGCAGGCTCTAAAAGACCGTAGATTAATTTTAGTAGCGTACTCTTTCCACTTCCCGACTCCCCAATTATAGCGGTAATCTCTCCTTCATTTATAGAGAAGTTAACGTCTTCCACAGCTACTACTTTATTTCGTCCTTCAAATACATGAGATACGAACTCACCATGAATTAATGCTAAACCGTGCTTTTGAATATCTTGAGGTACTTTAGAACAAGAAGATGATTGATGCGCCATAAAATAAAAGTGTCGGGCTATAGTGCCCGACACAAAAATAGTATTAATATCTGAAAATGACTCTTTATCTATGGGATAAACACGTCTAGAAGCCTAGTGTTAAACCAAAAGTGAAGTTGCTTAAATTCTTTTGTTCAGGGCTGTTTTCAAACATATCGTTGAAGTAGTATTTCCCGAAAAGAGCAAAAGAACCAAAGCCTACACGGGTAAAGGCACCATATTGGAAGCTCGCCAAGTTGTAGTTATCACGGATGCTCTGCTTGCCAAGTTCACTACTTTTCAAGCGTTGTGATCCTTTAAGCAAGATGCCTGTCATCAAACCTGCCGCAACTTTAGCACGACGACCATTATGGTTACTCGGGCCACGCCACTCGAAAGTTAATGGAATACGTAGGTATGTCGACGTAAGTACGTTCTTTTTGTAGTGAATGTCTGATTCTTCATAGCTCAAAGGCGACTGGTCTGGCGTAAGAATAATGTCTTTTTTAAGCCTTAAGTAATTCCACTCGAAACCCGTAGATACATAAAATTTTACGGCATCGCTCGCACGAACACCAAACTGTGCAATATCAAAACCAAAGTTCGACGCTTTACTATAGCTTAAAAATTTGCTGTCCTCACCCAAAGTAAAGCTGCCATTATCGATAAGTCTTGAAAAACCCCAATCAATACGCGTGAATGTTAGTCCGCCGAATACTCTAGGATATTTAATTTTGTTTCCACGGTCATCATAGTCTTTTTTGCCGATTTCGGTGGTTACTTTGATGGATTTTGACACTACGATAGTATCCGTTTCTGTTGTTTCCTTTTTATCTACTTTTTCTTGTGCATGAATGCTGTTAATGCCAATGAAAAGCGTCGCCGTTGCGAGTATTGTTTTGAGTGGTGTATATAACTTGATCATAGTATCTTATTTTCTTTTTTTGAATCTATTTTTTGCAAAATTGTTATTAAAGTCAATGCGGAATGAACCCTCTTCATCACGACTGAAACGTGGCTTTTTCTGTTCGTCCGATACGATTACATCGGATATTTTATTCAGAATGCCTGTCACAACGGATTCCGTTGAGGCTGGCGCAAAGGCAAGCATGCTCTCCGTATCGTCTTCACTAAGGTCTACCAAAGGGCGGATTGGTGCGATCTCAACCACTCTTCGTTTTGGGGATTGACCATCATTAATATCCTCCGGCAGCGTTACATTGGGTTTGCTAAGTGGTATGCTAGCAAGTGTCAGGTGCTTAGTTTCTTCCGCTTTTTCTGTTTCTTCTGCGCGTTCTACTTTTGCAGGACGTACTGCATTTTCAATTTTTAACACCGGTTTTTCGCGATTGCTAGCTAATGTGCTACTTTCTTTTTCAGGCGCTATCGTCGGAGTTTCTGTTGTTATTTTTTCGGTAAGAGCCGGTTCGTGTGCTTGTTCAATAACTTGCGGAACACTAGGAGGCTGTTGTGCAATAGTATTTTCGCTAGCCTGTTGCGTATACCACCAAGTGCTCGTCCCTAAGACGGCAAGTGCTACAGCAGCATACTTAAGCCATGATAAATGAAGGACTTTAACCTTTTTATCCTTACGATCTAGTTCGGCTTCAATATTATCCCATAGGCTAGCCGATGGCTTGCTAGGCTGGTCTTTCAGCTGTTCCCTAAATAGTTTGTCTAATTCGTTGTCGTTCATAATAGCTGCTTTTCTAATTGAACCAATTTATCTTTTAACCATTGTCGTGCTCTAGAGAGCTGCGATTTAGAGTTCCCTTCACTAATGGATAACATCTCTGCTATCTCTTTGTGTGAATACCCTTCAATCGCATACATATTGAATACGGTGCGGTACCCTAAAGGTAAGCTATGCACCAGCTTCATTAAGTCTTGGTAGTGTAAGTTCCCATCCTGCTGATTTGTGTTCGCGGGAATTACCTCATGCCGCTCTGCCAAGCTTTCGAAGAAATTTTTCTTATTTCTTCGGTGAATTTCAATAGCTGTATTTACCATGATGCGACGAATCCATCCCTCTAAAGAGCCTTTATTGTCAAAAAGTGTACATTTTGAAAACACTTTGATGAAGCCCATTTGCAGGATATCCTCTGCCTCGTCATGATGCTGCGCATAGCGCAGACATACGGTAAACATCTGACTAGAAAACTGTTGATAAAGCTGGAATTGTGCTTTGCGGTCTCCCGCAACACATTTAGTCCATATACTATCCAAATTTAGTTTTTCCAATTTTCAGTCTTCTTATAAACAAGACGTCGGTACGTCGGGAAAGGTTGCGTGGAATGTTAAATTATTTAACAATAATTTTTCGTGCTGTAGGTGATAGCACTTCTATATGTATGCTACGTGCATCGCTCGGTAATAGATTAGGGATTTTTTCAGGCCATTCTACAAAGCAATATTGATTGGAATAAAAATATTCTTCATAGCCTAAGTCTAGCGCTTCTTCTTCTTTGTTTAAGCGGTAGAAGTCGAAATGATAGATAGCGCCGGCACCTGATGCATATTCATTAACGATGGAAAAGGTAGGGCTAGAGGTGGTGTCTGTTACGGCCAATGCTTTACATAGCGCATTGATAAGCGTCGTTTTTCCAGCACCCATCTTTCCGTAAAAAAGAAAAACACGGTCCTCAGGGAATGTTTCTACGATTTGTTTTGCTGCTTTATCGAGCTGCGCTAAGTCATCAACTAAAATTTCCATCCTCAAACATAAATAATTTTTAGCTTAAATGGTGGGTGCGCTTAGTTGAAAATATTGGTTTGTGAAGCGGGTAGGGGATTTTGTGCACGATATGTCGGTACATAAAAAGGAAAAGCAAATCGTAGCTTTTGAGTAGCTACGATTTGCTTAAAATATCAAATAATCGCTTATTTCGGAGTATATACTGCGTAGGGGATAATCATTTCTTCCAGTGATATACCGCCGTGCTGAAAAGTTCCGTTGTAGTAATTCACGAAATGATTGTAGTTGTTGGGGTATACGAAGAAGTAATCGTCTTTTGAAAATACAAAAGATGAACTTACATGCAGCTTCGGAAGCTGTGCATCATGTGGGTTTTTGATTACGAAAACCTCTTTACCATTATAGTTAAGGTTTTTACCCTGTTTGTATCTTAAATTCGTGTTCGTGTTGCGGTCGCCGACAATTTTGCTTGGTCTTTTCACGCGGATGGTACCATGATCGGTCGTGATAATGACGCGAACGTTACGTTGTGCTAACCATTTTAACGTCTCTAAAAGTGGCGAATGCTCAAACCAAGACAACGTTAAGGAGCGGTATGCGCCTTCGTCATTTGCCAGTTCACGAATCATAGCCATGTCGGTACGTGCATGCGACAGCATATCAACAAAGTTATAAACGAGCACATTAAGGTCGTTTTGCATCAAGTTGTTGATGGTGTCTAAAATATCTTTTCCTTGCTCTAAGGTTAGTATTTTATGATATGAATGCTTAATATCTCTACGGTACACACGTTTAATCTGGTCAGCAAGGAAGAAATCTTCATGTTGGTTTTTTCCACCTTCGTCTTCGTCATTCTGCCATTTTCCAGGATATTGACGCTCCATCTCTAAAGGTGTAAGCCCGCTGAATATCGCATTTCGAGCATACTGCGTTGCCGTAGGCAAGATACTATAATAGGCATCTTCCTCCTCCAGTCTGTAGTAATCGGTCATCACATCGTTGATGATTTTCCATTGATCATATCGCAGGTTGTCGATTAAAAAGAAGAAAGTTGGTTGTTCACTTTTAAGGACTGGGAATACTTTCTTTTTAAACAATTGATGTGATTGTATCGGTCCATCCTTTTTATTTTGAATCCACGAAACGTAATTCTTTTCAATGAACTTGGAAAATAAAGCATTAGCATCCGATTTTTGCATCGTTAATATTTCATGCATACCTGCATCCTCGAGTTTCTGCAACGAAAGCTCCCAATAGATTAGTTTTTTGTAGGCGTCGACCCATTGGTTATGATCTAAATCATCATTAATCGTCATGCCCAACGTTCTAAACTCCTGTTGATAGGCCATCGAAGTACGCTCACTAACCAAACGTTTGTTTTCCGTAAATTTCTTGATGGTTAATAGTATTTGCTTCGGGTTGACGGGCTTAATGAGGTAGTCGTCTATTTTGGAGCCAATAGCATCTTCCATTAAATGCTCCTCTTCATTTTTTGTGACGAGAACCGTCGGGATACTAGGGTTTATAGTTTTTAGAATTGCTAATGTTTCTAATCCCGTTTTTCCGGGCATATTTTCATCAAGAAATACAAGGTCGAACTGCTCACTCTGGAAAGCCTCAACGGCATCGTTTCCGTTGTTGACTGTTTTTACGCGGTAGCCGCGTTCTTCCAAAAGTAAAATATGCGGGCGAAGGAATTCTATTTCATCATCAGCCCAAAGTATGTGTGTTTTATGCATAGATATGTTTTCGATTTACAGTTTCAAACGTCAAGTGTGCCAGTCGTTGGCGTTGAAATGAAAATTGAACCGTAAACTAAAATAGTCAAAAAGGAAAGTTTACTGGTGTTTTTAACATTAATTAACTTCATTCTACTTATCTTTGCGCCTAAATTAGCTTCGTAAAAATGAAGAACCGTATTCGTATGGACTATCTTTTTTTCAAAGGTAAATAATTTGTTTAAAAAGATGTTAAGTGTTAAATAAGAGGAAAATCATTAATGACCCTGTATATGGATTCGTATCGATTCCATCGGATTTTATTTTTGATCTTATTCAGCATCCATTTTTACAACGTCTACGCTATGTTAAACAGGTGAGTATGACACATTTGGTTTATCCGGGTGCTTTGCATACTCGTTTTCAACATGTTATTGGTGCTATGCATTTGATGAGCTTAGCAATTGATACATTGAAAACAAAAGACATTAAGATCTCCGCAGAAGAGGAGGAGGCCGTGTTGGCAGCGATTCTTTTGCATGATATCGGACATGGCCCTTTTTCTCATTCGTTAGAACATACATTGATTGAAGGTGTTTCACATGAAATGATATCTTCTTTGCTAATGGATAAGTTAAATGAAGAGTTTGACGGGCGACTTACCTTAGCGATAACGATTTTTAATAATCAGTATGATCGTAAATTTTTTCATCAGCTGGTGTCTAGCCAGCTCGATACTGATCGTATGGATTACTTAAATCGGGATAGCTTTTTTACAGGTGTTTCAGAGGGAGTAATTTCTTTTGACCGCATTATTAAAATGCTACACGTTTATAACGATGAATTGGTTGTCGAAGCAAAAGGAATTTATTCTGTAGAGAAATTTTTGATTGCACGTCGCTTAATGTACTGGCAGGTATACCTGCATAAAACAGTTATTGGTGCCGAGCAAATGTTAATCAAAATTTTGTTTAGAGCTAAAGAGCTGAGCGCACAAGGTGTTTCCCTATTTGCGACAACGGCATTGCAGCATTTTTTACAACATAAGGTGCATCAGGAGAACTTTTTAAAAGATCCTGCCCATTTGGAATGGTTTATGCGTCTTGATGACAATGATATTATGTCTGCCGTCAAGGAATGGGCGATTAGCTCCGATCCTATTTTGAGCTTGTTATGCCAGAAGTTGATGGACAGAGATCTATTGCGTACCGATTTGAGAAGTCAGCCTTTTACGGAGGATGAAGTCAATCGAGTGAGAGAGGCCGTAAAGGCCCATTTTGGCATTGGTTCAGCAGAAGTAGACTATTTTGTATATACTCAGGTGGTGCAAAATAGCGCTTACGATTTATTGCATAATAGTATCAAGATTGTCAATAAACAAGGCGTATTGCAAGATATTACAGAAGCTTCAGATTTATCAAATTTGGAAGCTTTGGCTAAGCGTGTTGTGAAATATGCGATTTCCTATCCTAAAGAGATAGGATGGCCATTAATAAATAGATAAGAAATAATTAAGAAAAAGTATACATTTGTAAGATGCAATTTACTGCAAATCAAATAGCAACATTGTTGGGAGGCTTCGTAGAAGGTGATCCTGATGTGCTTGTAAATCAGTTGGCTAAGATCGAGGAAGGTTCTGAAGGCTGTTTGTCATTTTTGTCAAACCCAAAATATGAACATTTCTTGTACGAGACTGCGGCTTCGGCTGTGATCGTCAATGAGGATTTACAACTCAGCAAGCCAGTTCGGACCTCGTTAATACGTGTTAAGGATGCGTATTCTGCTTTTTCTGAATTGTTGAAAATTTATAATCAACTTAAGCTCGAAAAGAGTGGTAGAGAAGAGCCTTTATTTGTACACGAAAGCGTTGTTATTGGTGAAGGATACTATTTAGGTGCCTTTTCGTATATCGGTAAGGATACTAAAATAGGGAATAACGTAAAAATTTATCCGCAGGTTTACATTGGCGATAACGTGACCATTGGTGACGATTGTATTTTGTATCCAGGTGTGAAAGTTTATTATGATAGCCAGTTAGGCAATAATGTCGTGCTGCATGCAGGCGTGGTTATTGGGAGTGATGGCTTTGGCTTTGCTCCTCAGAAAGACGGTTCTTACAGTAAGATTCCTCAAATAGGAAATGTAATCGTTGAAGATGATGTAGAGATTGGTGCAAACACCGTGATCGACCGTGCTACAATGGGTTCTACTTACGTGCGTAAGGGCGTTAAATTGGACAACTTGATTCAAGTTGCCCACAACGTTGAGATTGGTAGAAATACTGTTGCGGCAGCGCAAGCAGGTATTTCAGGAAGTACCAAAGTTGGAGAAAATGTGATTATCGGCGGACAGGCGGGACTTGTAGGTCATATTCATATTGCTACAGGTTCACAGATTCAAGCGCAATCGGGCGTTAACAAATCTATTGTTGAAGAAAATAGAAAATGGGGTGGTACACCAGTGATGGCGTATAGCAGCAACCTGCGTTCACAGGTTTTTTATGCTAAACTACCGCTGTTAGAAAAACGTATTGCTGAGCTTGAAGCCTTGTTGTTAGAACAAAAAAAACAAACGCCTTAAAATAGTGCAAAATAGAATGTTAGATATGAATGTAAAACAAAGGACTATACAATCCGAAATTTCGATTTCAGGTATAGGTCTACATACAGGGTCTGCTGTAAATCTGACCATTAAACCTGCTCCTGAATTTCATTGGTATAAATTCAAAAGAGTGGATTTGGAAGATGAGCCTATCGTAGCGGTGGATGCAGACAATGTAACGGACACTTCAAGAGGAACAACGATTTCTCAAAACGGAGCTTCAGTAAGTACAATCGAACACTTGATGGCGGCCTTAGTGGGTTTGCAAATTGATAATGTGTTGATTGAAATTGATGGACCAGAAGTTCCAATTTTAGATGGTAGTTCCCGTATTTTTGTGGAAAAACTCCTAGAAAGTGGTTTTGTAGAGCAGGATGCTGATCGTGATTACTACGAAATTAAAGACAATATCCTATACGCAGAGAAGGATCGTAAAGTAGAGTTAATCGCTATGCCTTTAGATGGCTACAGATTGACCTGTATGATTGACTTTAACTCGCCAGTATTGGGTAGCCAACATGCATCTATCAGCTCGATTACCGAGTTTGTACAAGAAATCTCTAGCTCCCGTACATTTTGCTTTTTACATGAATTAGAAGCTTTGTTAAACAATAACCTTATTAAAGGTGGTGATTTATCAAATGCTATCGTCATTGTAGATAAAGAGGTGAGCAGTGGTGAACTAGATAAGCTTTCTTCTTTATTTAATAAGTCAGTTGAAGTAGCTAATGAAGGTATTTTAGATAATATCCAATTGCGCTACCAAAACGAGCCTGCTCGTCACAAGCTATTAGATATGATTGGTGATTTAGCTTTAGTAGGTCGTCCGTTGAAAGGTCATATTATGGCTGCTCGTCCTGGACATGCTGCAAATGCTGCTTTTGCAAAACGTATCAAAGCGCAGATTAAAAAAGATAAAAATAAGAAAAATGTAAAAGTGTATAATCCGAATATGCCACCAGTATACGATACGGTGCAGATTATGAAGATTTTACCACACCGTCAGCCATTTTTAATGATTGACAAAATTTTGGAACTCTCGGATACCCATGTTGTGGGATTGAAGAATGTAACCATGAATGAAGATTTATTTATGGGACATTTTCCTGGAGCACCATGGTTCCCTGGTGTATTGCAAATTGAAGCAATGGCACAAACCGGTGGAATTTTAGTGTTAAATACGGTGCCTGATCCAGAAAATTACTTGACACTGTTCTTAAAAATCGAAAACGCTCGTTTTAAGAATCAAGTTACCCCTGGTGATACCGTTATTTTTACCTGTGAATTGATTGAGCCTATTAGACGCGGTATTGCTAGAATGAAAGGCGTGGGAATGGTAGGAGATAAAATAGTAAGTGAGGCTGAGCTAATGGCCCAGATCGTAAAAGTTAAAAGTTAAAAGCATGATACAACCGTTATCATACATACATCCAGAGGCCAAGATTGCGCAAAACGTAGTCGTAGAGCCATTTTCTACCATCTACAAAGATGTAGAAATTGGTGAAGGTACCTGGATAGGATCCAATGTGACCATCATGGATGGTGCACGTATTGGAAAAAATTGTCGGATTTTCCCTGGTGCTGTTATTTCAGGAGAGCCACAAGATCTTAAATTTGAAGGAGAGATTACAACAACCGAAATCGGCGATAACACGACGATTCGCGAATGTGTAACCATCAATAGAGGCACAAAAGACCGTTATAAAACGGTGATTGGTAAAAACTGTTTGATTCAGGCATACAGCCATATCGCACACGATTGTATTATCGGCGATTACTGTATCTTCTCAAACTCGAGTACCCTAGCGGGACATATCACGGTAGGTGACTATGTCGTTCTGGCAGGTATGGTAGCCGTTCATCAGTTTTGTCAAATCGGCTCACATGCTTTTGTAACCGGTGGAACGCTGGTTCGTAAAGATGTACCTCCTTTTATTAAGGCTGCTCGTGAACCTATTGCTTATGCTGGTATCAATTCCGTAGGTTTACGCCGTCGCGGATTTACACCAGATCAGATCACAGAGATTCAAGATATTTATCGCGTATTGTTTGTACAAAACCGTAACCTGACTAAAGCCTTGGATTTGATCGAAGCAGAGTTTACACCAACAGAGATTCGTGACGAAATTTTATCGTTCGTTCGCAATTCAAACCGTGGGGTAATCAAAGGATTTAATCAAGGAAAATCTTCAACATTGTAAAAAAAGCTGTCTATTTGAATATAACTTTACAAAACATTGGTAGAAGGTATAATAAAGAGTGGATATTTAGCCATATCGATTATACGTTCTCATTTGGAAAAAAATATGCTATCCTCGGGCCTAACGGCTCGGGGAAGTCTACTTTACTGAAGCTGATCTCGGGAAGCTTGTCGCCTAGTGAGGGACAATTAACTTACACGGATAATCAACAAAAAGTAGTAGATGTAGAGGATGTTTTTCAGCATTTGACTATTGCTGCGCCCTATGTTGAGTTATTAGAAGAATTGACCCTTCGGGAGATGATAGCCTTCCACTTTAAGTTTAAGGACTATCTTTCTGGATATGAT
The DNA here is from genome assembly GCF_037572665.1 of Sphingobacterium sp. MYb382. Classification (NCBI taxonomy): domain Bacteria; kingdom Pseudomonadati; phylum Bacteroidota; class Sphingobacteriia; order Sphingobacteriales; family Sphingobacteriaceae; genus Sphingobacterium; species Sphingobacterium sp. MYb382. The sequence continues at coordinate 400,342 of NZ_JBBGZT010000024.1, read as the reverse complement.
GAGCAAGGGCTGCTTGAATTGATGGGCTTGCGTCGTGCGGTAGATAAGGAAATACGCTTCTTTTCTTCAGGAATGAAGCAAAGGGTTAAGTTGGCCTTAGCATGCTGTTCCGAAAGTTCTATCGTGCTGTTGGATGAACCAACAAGCAATTTGGATCAAGAAGGAGAAGCCTGGTATAGCCGTTTAGTGAAAGAAACGATAGGGCAGAACCGACTGTTGTTGGTCGGCTCAAATCAAGAAAAAGAATATGACTTTTGTGAGGAGCAATTGAATATTCTAGCTTATAAGTAAGGTAAAAGATTGGTTTTTAAACCAAACGTATATTTTGTACTTTTGTACAGCAAAAACGAAAAATTATTATGTCGAAAGCATCTGAAGTAAAATCAGGAAATATACTTCGTTTCAACGGAGAATTAGTGGCAGTGGAAGAGTTTATCCACCGTACACCAGGAAATTTGCGTGCATTTTATCAAGCACGTATGCGTAATGTTAAAACTGGAAAATTGGTTGAATACCGTTTTAGAACTGACGAAGAGGTAACAATCGCTCGTGTAGAAACAAACGACTACCAGTATCTTTATGACGACGCTGACTTCTATGTGGTAATGGACAATACTTCTTACGAGCAGTTCAATATTCCGAAGTTTTTATTCGGAGATTCGGCACGATTCTTGAAAGAAGGTATGAACGTAATCATTGCTTTTGAAAGTGAAGAGCCTATTATAGCGCAAATTCCTACAACAGTAGAATTAGAAATTACGTACACAGAGCCTGCTGTAAAAGGTGACACCTCAACAAGTGCGTTGAAAAGCGCAACAGTGGAAACCGGCGTTGAAATCCGTGTTCCAATGTTTGTTAACCAAGGTGATAAAGTTAAAGTTGACACACGCACAGGTGATTACATCGAGCGCGTTAAATAAAATATTAGGTTTAGGTTGATTATTCGGTCTTGTTAGCTCCCAGCGCAAGGCCGTTTTTTTTATACCCTATTTGATATGACAAAAGAACAGTTACGAAAAGCCTACAAAGCCGAAAGACTAAAGATTGATGAAGGCGCCTACGAACAGGCGTCTGTAGCAATAATCGAACAGCTAAAGCAGCGCGATTGGTCTACTTATTCTTATGTGCATGTATACTTGCCTATACAGAAGATGCGTGAAATTGACACATGGCCTTTTATTGACTGGTTGCAAGAGCAGCACCCTAATGTGCATGTTGTCATCAGTCGTTCAAATCCGGTGGATTTTACCATGAAGCATTATCGTTTTGTGAATCGTACGTTCCTCGTGGAAAATAGTTGGGGTATTTTAGAACCTGTAGATGGGGAAGAAGTTCATGCGAGCTTGTTGGATGTTGTTGTAGTCCCGTTGCTCGTTGCCGATAAGCATGGAAACCGTGTTGGCTACGGGAAGGGCTTTTACGACCGATTTTTGGAAGACTGTCGTCCCGATTGTTTGAAGCTGGGGCTATCCTTGTTTGAACCCGTTGAGCAGATAGAAAATTTGCATGCTCAAGATATTCCGCTCGATGAACTAATCACACCGAAAAGAACTTATTCTTTTAAATAGCTAAAAAACAAGGGGCAAATTTTAATTTGCCCCTTGTTTTTATTTGTATAAAATTCTGAATTTTATGGTTTTATCAATTTGTTTTAGCTGTTTTAGTAAAGCTTTGTCATAAGCCATCTTAATATCGATATCCGTTACCGCATAACCAATATCCCCCTTCGTCATCAAAAATTGAGACAAGATATTGATTTGGTTCTCGGCATAAACGTTATTGATTTGTGCCATAATGCCAGGTACATTCTGATGAATGTGCAACAGCCTGTGTGCATGTGACAGTTTAGGCAAAGTCAAGTTCGGGAAGTTGCGACTCATATAGGTATCTCCGTTATTAATGAAGTCAGCCATACGGCGAGGAATGAACTCGGCATTTCTCTTTTTGCTTTTCTTATCGTCGAAGACGACAATACCTTTTTCTATGGTAATTTTTCTGTTAATGCTTTCTTTAGAATCACCGAGATAACCGATTGTTTTTAACTTATCGGCCCGAGCAAGCTGCTCATCATCAATAGATATACCGTCGGCAACCAATAATAAACCTACATCCTTGGTGTATTTTTCTTCAAATGTTTCTTTCAAGCGTACAGAGAAACCATCTCTTTTAAGAATGTGTACCGCAATCTCAGGCACATCGCCAACGATTAAACATAGGATACGGTTCTTCGGGTAAGAGATTGCTCTAGGCAAATCGTTAACATAAAGAAACTCATCAAAGCTCGGGGTAATGTGGTCCGCCTTTTCAGTTACACTTTTACGTGCTATATTCTCTGTGAAAGCAAAGAATTTCTCAATCAATCCAGATTCTTTTAGTTGGAAGTCTGAGTAGCCATCGCCGATACCAAAAAGATGACCTTCAATTTTAAGCTCTTTTAGTAATTTTACTTTTCCTCCTTCGTCGGATAAAGGATTGTGTTCGTCGTAACCAATAATGTTACCATCCTCATCAAATTTGAATGTATTTGCATAAATATTCTCAATCTTGATGTGGTATGGAGTCACAACAGGGGTGATGAACTCTTTAAAACCACCAGAAACAATCCACGCTGTGTCCGCATTTTCTTTGAAAAATTCCTTATTCCGTTCAAAAGAACGAGATACTTTTTTCTTAAGGTGTTGAACAAGCTTATCTAAATGCTTTTTGTTGGCATTTAGCAACTGTACCCTTCCAGCAAGGCTTTCTCTGAATGAGATTTTACCTTCCATAGCCAGGTTGGTATACTCTTCAATTTGGTTATAGATTGTGTCACGGTCTGGGTGGTCGGCGAGCGATATTTTAGCGAGCTCATCTAAGGCTTCGACTTGTGTAAAGGTGCTATCGAAATCAATGATGTAATAATTCTTCACGTTGGTTAGGGGTTGATATTTACTATTTTATTTGTAATCTAAACTCATTTCTTTTAATGTCTCCACGACGGGTTTGAACTGATAGCTTAGCGCATCGGTTATCTTCTTGTTGGAATAAGCCAATAATGTAGACGATGCTTTGGCTGTCTCTCTGGTGAGTGCTGGTTTCTTTTTGTTGAAAAAAGATTGAAGTTTGGCAGCACGCCATGCTACGCTTAGTAACCATTTTTTAGCCGGAATACTAGGTGCTGGTTTTTCCAGTAGGGAAGCGATTTTTTCTAATAGGCTTTTGTTGCTCAGATTATCACTGTTCAGGATAAAACGTTCGGCATGGATGCTTGTGTCGTTCATCAGCTGAATCATGACAGCAGCAACATCCGTAACATCAACAATACCGATGCTTCCCGTAGGATATATTTTTAATCCTTTATTTATAAGTGCGAATAAAGCTCCGGCGCCTTTCTCTTTGTTTCCCGTACCCATAATGACTGATGGGTTTACGATAACGGCGTCAAGGCCTTCTGCTATACCTCTCCATACCTCCATCTCACTTTCATACTTGGATAAGCTATATTTTGAGTGTGGAGCGCCATCATCCCAAAAGTTGTTTTCACTAATGAGCTCATCGTTTTTACGGGGGCCTAGGGATGCAATAGAACTTACATGAACAAGTCGTGCATGATGCTCTAAGCAGAGGTCAACAATATGTTTGGTGCCCTGAATATTGGTATGGAGCATTTTCGCCCAATCCGATTTCTGATAAGATACAACAGCAGCACAATGATATACCTGCGTTACTTCTCCAAAGATATCCGCTAGCGCGAAATAATCGGTGATATCAGCATCTACCCAATGCACAGCAGACGCTGCGTTCAGACGAGAAGGAATAATAGAATCTACACGTTTAGTCGCGATGACACGATGTCCTGTTTGGACTAAATGCTGAATTAATATAGAACCCAGAAAACCAGTTCCTCCTGTTACTAATACCACGTATGCTAACTTATTGTTGAAAACTTATTCTTTTCAAAAATAGCTTAATAAATGCATATTTGCGAAATACTCAGTACATTGTTTCTGATTTTTAAAAAATACAGCACGTCAACATGTCATTATCCGTTTTTTTTTCACCGATTGTTGTTCAAGAATTTGCTCATGGAGCTACTTTTTACAACTCACAATTTGGTCAGACGATTCAAACCTATGAGGTCGGAGCGCAATTCCCTGATTTAGAAGATGAAGATGAGAAGCCCAATTTGGTAATTATCGGGGTAGAAGAAGAACGCGGCTCTGTTAATAATGCAGGGACAAAGAAGTCGCCAAATGCTGTTCGAAAACATTTGTACAACTTATATCAGGGTGATTATACAATTCGGATTACAGATTTAGGAAATATTAAAGCCGGAGAAACGATTCAAGATACCTATTTCGCTTTGAAGACGGTGGTGGAAGAGCTTGTTAAGCAAAATATTCTGCCCATCATTATCGGTGGAGGGCAAGACTTGACTTACGCGCAGTATACTGCTTATGAAGGATTGGAGCAGCGTGTTGAAGTGGCGGTAATTGATGGTCGCTTTGATCTGGATCAAGATAACGCAGATACCATGGGGCTTACGTCACAGACGTACTTAAATCATATTATTTTACATCAACCCGACTACCTGTTTAATTTAAGCAACCTTGCTTTCCAAACGTATTTAGTAAGTAAAGAGTCTATCAATATGTATGATAAGCTCTTCTTTAGTATGCTACGTTTGGGGATGATGGCCGGTAAGCTTGACCAAGCAGAGCCGCTAATCCGTGCTGCGGATATGGTGAGTTTCGATATCGGCGCTATTCGCGCTTCTGAGGCGCCCGGAAATGCGAACGCCAACCCAAATGGCCTTTATGGCGATGAAGCTTGTCAGTTGGCCCGCTACGCGGGGATGTCGGACAAGTGTTCTTCTATTGGTTTTTATGAGTTGAACCCTACATTTGACCCGATGGGACATACTGCTAGTTTGGTAGCTCAAATGATTTGGTGCTTTATTGATGGCTACTACAATCGTAAGAATGACGCTCCGCTAGTGCCGAAGTCAGCCTATATCATTTATAGAACAACCTTAGAGAACGACGATTACGAATTGGTATTTGTGAAAAGTAAGCGTTCGGATCGCTGGTGGATGCAGGTGCCTTATTTTGGGTCCAAATCTGTTAATGAGCGTTACTATTGGGTTCCATGTCGTTATGAAGACTACCAGCAGGCCGTTGGTGGTGATATGCCCGATATTTGGTGGAAGACCCACCAAAAGTTACAGTAATTCTACCGGTCTCGCCCAGTAGAGATTACCATCACCCTTTAATTACACTACCTATGGATATACTTATTCTTGTAGGCTTTTTTGTATTGCTTGCTCTCGTAGCTTTTCTGCTATGGAAGAACGGGCAACAAGTGAGTCCTGCAACACATCGCAAGCTGGAGCAAGAAAAACAGCAAGCTATTTTAGATTTGACAAAATTTCAAGAACGGGAGCGTCTGTTGCTCGTTAACCAAGAGAAGTTAGAACAGAGCCTGTCGCGGGAGCGTGAAGCGCGCGCTAGTGTTGAGCGTACCTTGGAGGGTACTTATGTTACCTTGGAAGCTCAACAAGAAAAATTTAAAGAACAACAAGTAGAGATGTCCCGTATTCGTGAACATTTTATGCTAGAGTTTCAGCATATGGCGAATAAGATTTTAGACGAGAAGACACAAAAATTTACGGCGACAAATCAATTGCACATCAGTCAAATATTAGATCCGCTGAAGGAGAAGATAAAGACTTTTGAAGAAAAGGTAGATAAGACTTATCAGCAAGAGTCTGCCGAGAGACATGTTTTAAAAGGCGTCGTTGAACAATTGATGCAACAGAGTGCACAGATCAAGGACGAAGCTAATAATTTAACTAAGGCCTTGAAAGGGGACAGTAAGAAGCAGGGGAATTGGGGTGAGATTATTTTGGAGCGCGTTTTGGAGCGTTCTGGATTGGTTAAAGATCGTGAGTATCGTTTGCAGGCTACCTTTAAGGAAGATGATAAACGAAAGATTCCCGATGCAATCATTCTCTTGCCCGAGGAAAAACACCTTGTCATCGACTCTAAAGTTTCTTTGACGGCTTATGAACGTTGGGTAAATGCAGAAGAAGAGGAAGAGCAGGCTTTGGCACTCAAGCAGCATGTACAATCTATAGAAAACCATGTGCGTGAGCTAGCATCAAAGAATTACCATGATCTTTATGGGATTCATTCACCAGACTTCGTTTTACTATTTATGCCTATTGAATCAGCTTTGAGTGCTGCCGTGCGCGAGAAATCTGAGCTGTTTTCAGATGCTTGGGACCGTAAAGTTGTTATCGTAAGCCCATCTACTTTACTCGCAACGCTACGTACCATTGCTAGTGTGTGGGTACAAGAGCGTCAAACACGCAATGTGCTCGAGATTGCGAAGGAAGCAGGAGCACTATACGATAAGTTTGTAGGCTTTTTGCAAGATGTTCAACAAGTGGAAGGCTATATGCTAAAGGTGGTTGAAAAGCAGCAAGATGCTATGAAAAAGCTTTCCAGTGGGCCTGGTAATGTAATTAAGCGTATTGAAAATTTAAAAACATTAGGCGCGAAAGCGAATAAACAAATCGATCCTAAGTATTTGGATTAGTCTTAATCTGTAGGAAAGAATTTGCTATTCATATAATTAGAAAAGGCCAAAAGTAGCTTACTTTGGCCTTTTATCGTTTATAAGGTGAATGGCTTAGTATCCTTCTGCAAAATCATCACCTCGTGGATCTGCTCCTGTTTGAAGTTTCCCATTAGGCAGTCGGATAATATTTTCCATGCGTCCAATACGAGGACGCTTGAAAATAGGATAGCCATCTTTTTCTAAGTTTTGTCTAACCGTAGGGCTTATCGCTTCATTTTCTACATCTATGCGATCAGGATACCATTGATGGTGAAAACGAGCCGCCGTAACTGATTGTTGGGCATCCATACCAAACTCGAGCACGTTGAGGATAGCTTGAAAGATTGATGTAATGATGGTGGATCCTCCGGGCGTTCCAACGACCATTTTTAGCTGTCCATTTTGTTCAATAATTGTTGGAGACATCGCACTTAGCATCCGTTTTCCGCCTTCAATGGCGTTAGCCTTTCCACCAAGCAGGCCATACATATTTGGCGAACCCGGTTTTACCGAGAAGTCGTCCATCTCGTTGTTGAGTAGAAATCCAGCCCCATCTACCCACACGCAGGAACCATAAGATCCATTGATTGTGGTCGTAATGGCGACCGCATTCCCATCTTTGTCAACGATATTGAAATGCGTAGTTTGCTCCGATTCATAGCCAGGGATGCTTCGCGCTTTAATGGCAGCGCTAGGCGTCGCTTTGTTGAAGTCTATCGTCGACATTCGTTCCTGATTGTATGCTTTGTCTAGCAAGGCTGCTGTTGGTACCGAATAAAAATCAGGATCACCTAAGTAGCTTGCACGGTCAGCATAAACCCTGCGCTCGGCCTCTACCATCACACGGATGGTGCTATCTGCTTGAAAGCCCCATTTTGCAAGGGGGTATTTTTCTACAGATTGAAGAAGCGTCATCACCGCAATACCGCCACTAGAGGGAGGTGGCATGGATATAATTTTGTAATCTTTATAGGCTCCAACAATAGGCTGTCGCCATATGGCTTTATATTGCTTTAAGTCCTCATGTGTGATAAGTCCGTTTCCACGCTTCATCTCAGCGACAATAAAATCGGCTGTTTCACCGTTATAGAATCCTTCGCGTCCCTGCTCTGCAATACGATGAAGCGTATGTGCTAACTCCTTTTGGACGAATAGGTCATCTTTTTTCCAAGCTTTCGCTTGGATGATGGCGGCACCATTCGGGTTTAGTGCTTTGAAGCGTTTTTCATGTTCATTAAATTCGTTCGCCTGCATCGCAGTGATGGCAAATCCTTGTTCGGCTAGCTTAATTGCAGGAGTTAGGAGTTGTAGCCAAGGTCGACTTCCATATTTTTTATGTGCTTCTACCATCCCTGCCACCGATCCTGGAACGCCAGCAGCAAGCTGTCCGTAGAGGCTTAATTCCGTAATAGGATTTCCATCACGATCAAGGTACATGTCGCGTGATGCCCAAGAGGGAGCCGTTTCTCGGAAGTCTAATGCGGCCACCTCTCCGTTATGTGCACGGTAGACCATAAAGCCGCCACCACCAATATTACCTGCATTTGGGTATACAACGGCCAAGGCAAATTGTACGGCAACAGCTGCATCGACAGCATTACCTCCCTTTTTTAGGATGTCGACACCAATAGCTGAAGCCAATGGATGTGCCGTAATGACAGCTCCATTTGAAAATGTTTTTGCCTTTGGTGGGGCAGGGGCTACTGTCTTTTGTGTGCTGCATGCAACAACTGAAAAGTAGAGAACTAGCGTATAGTAGAGAAGCTTCATAAGATAAAGATAAGCAAAAGCTTATAGTTTGAAATTTGGAAATTGTATATAGATGTTGTTATTTAGGTGTTATGAAAAAATGGATTGTACTTATTGCATTTACTTTTAGTATATTAGCAGTATATGCGCAGCGTATAAAAATATTGACCTATAATATTCACCATGGTAATCCGCCCGAATTTCCAGGAAAGATAAATTTAGAGGAAATAGCTCAGGTAATTTTGCAGTCTGGAGCAGACTTAGTAGGATTACAAGAGGTTGATGTTTATTTATCTCGTTCCAACAATACTGATCAAGCGAAGCGATTGGCCGAGCTTACAGGGATGTACTACTTTTTTTCTAAAGGAATTGATGTAGAAGACGGAGAGTATGGAACACTGATTTTAAGCAAGTACGAAATTATTAAAGCGCGTAAGTACAATTTGCCTATGCCTATTGCGAGTGAAAATCGAACATTAGCGCTTGTTGATGTTGCTTTTCCTGGCGGGCAAATCGTTACTTTTGCAAACACACATTTAGACCTAAAAGAAGAGAATAAAATTGCTCAAGCAGACTTTATTGCCGAAATAGGTGATTGGTATCAACGACCATTCATCTTGGTAGGTGATTTTAATGCTGAACCGGCAAGTAAAACTGTCGCCATGTTGGAACAATGTTTTCAACGTAATCGAGCAAACAATAAATTTACTTTTCCAAATGTGAACCCCAATATAGAAATTGATTATATACTAATAGGTAAACAGACTGACTTTAAGTGGTTAGATTATAAAGTAATTGAGGCTGTTAACGCTTCTGATCACCTACCTGTGTTTGCAGAGGTAGAGGTTGTAAAGCGTTAGTAGCTAGTTTGTTTTATGCTATTTTTTTATATTTTTATAAACTCGTAATCGTGAAAATTAGACAATGAGATATATTTCGGCAAGTACAATTGCTCCGGTAATTGGTAATATCATTAAGGATGGAGTTGTCGCTCTTGATGATGAAGGGGTGGTGACAGCAATTTATGAGGCAGATGCTCCTCAAATACAGGATGTAACGAAGGAGGTTTATAAAGGCGTCCTTATTCCTGGTTTTGTTAATGCACACTGTCATCTTGAGTTATCCCATATGCTCGGCAAAACAAAAAAGCAGAAGGGGCTACCTAGTTTCTTGGCTGAGGTGATGCGTATGCGCGCTGCCGAGCCAGCAGTTATTCAGGAGGAAATAGTCAATGCAGATGCAATGATGTATGCCAATGGGATACAGGCTGTCGGTGATCACGTTAATACTACCTCTTCTGCTGAGGTGAAGAAAAATAGTAAAATCCTATATCATACTTTCGTAGAAGCCATCGGATTGGTTAGGGATGAGGCACAAGCGCGTATTGACAAAGCACGAGATATCGAGTTTTATTTTGATCATAATCATAGCTCCATCACGTTGCATGCTCCTTATTCTTGTTCAAAAGAACTATTTAAGATCTTCCGTAAAGCGGTTAGCGCGGAGAATATTTTAAGTATTCACAATCAAGAAAGCGAAGAGGAAAATAAACTTTTCCGTTATAAGGAGGGTGAATTCTTGAAGTTCTATGAGGTAATGGGATTGGATGGTAATATGATTAAGGCACAAGCGCGTAATTCTATTCAATCGTATCTTCCCTATACGCCTGCGCCAAATCGCTTGATTTTGGTGCATAACACCTTTACGTCGCTTAAAGATATAGATTTCATCAATCGTCAAGATCGTGATGTGTACTATTGTCTTTGTCCGAAGGCTAACTTATATATAGAGGGTAAATTGCCTAAGATACTGAGCTTTATTCCAAATACGGATAGAATGGTTATTGGTACCGACAGCCTAGCGTCCAATGATACGTTGGATATTCTTGAAGAGCTTAAAACGATAACTAGAGCTAGCGATCAGTTAGACTTTTTACAGCTGTTGAGATGGGCTACCATCAATGGAGCCCATGCTTTGGGGATTGAAAGTCAAATCGGTTCTATCGAAGTTGGAAAGCGCCCTGGATTGGTGCTGCTGGAAGGGATGGATGATTTACGCCTGTCGGATGCGGTAACTTTGCGTCGTATTGCATAGATAGTTCGGTTTTCTTCTGTACATTTGCTCCCCATGAAGCATTTAAATATCCAAGTTATAGGTCTAGTGCAAGGCGTTTTCTATAGAGCAGCAAGCAAGGCTGTAGCAGATCAGTTGGGCGTAAAAGGTTTTGCGATGAATCAGCCTGATGGTTCTGTTTATATGGAGGTTGAAGGTGATTCTTTTGCACTAGATTCCTTTTTGGAGTTTTGTGCCGAGGGGTCTGACCGTGCTAAAGTTGAAAAGTTGGTGACAACGGAAGGGACTTTGCAAGGGTTCAAAAATTATGAGATTCTAAAAAAACGTAAATAGGTTTACAGCAATGTCAGTCATTAAGCGCTTTTTGAACGATACCGCGATTTATGGGCTATCGACCATCGTGTCGAGGCTTTTAAATTTTATACTAACTCCTCTTTTTGTTCGTAAGTTTGAAACTTCTGTATTCGGTATTTTTACGAATATGTATTCATGGACGGCTCTCATCAACACCTTTTTGGCGTTTGGTATGGAGACGACCTATTTTCGATACTTACAAAAGGTAGAAGAAAAGGATAAAAGTAAGGTGTTCAATAACAGCTTTATCGTGACTATTTTTACGACGTTATTATTCCTTTCCGTACTATTCACTTTTATCTCTCCCATAGCAACCTGGTTTTCTAATAATGGTTTGCAGTCTGTCGCTAATTATAAGCAATACCTCCTTTTTATGGGCGGTATTTTGGCAACCGATGCGCTCGCTGTCGTGCCTTTTGCGAAGTTGCGTGCCCAAAATAGACCGATTCGCTATAGCATATTGAAGTTGTTAAATATTGGGGTATTCGTAAGCTCCAATCTCTTTCTGATTGTTTTTCTGCCTTGGTTTTTAGCAAAGTTTCCGGCCTACCTGTCTTATTTTTCGTGGTATAAAGGACCTTGGCTAGGTTATGTGTTTTTGTCCAATCTTTTTGCTAGCGTACTTACTTTACTATTACTAATCCCTGAGATTAAGTCTTTCAGTTTCAAGCTCGATAAGGCGTTGTTGATGAGTATGTTTTCGTATAGCTTTCCGGTATTTATTGCAAATGTATCGTTTATCGTAAATGAACATCTCGATAAAATATTAATGCCCACACTTTTGCCGGACCACGTGGGAGAGCAAGATTTAGGGATTTATGGTGCTATTTCTAAGATAGCCGTATTCTTAAGTATTTTTGTTCAAGCATTTCGTTTAGGTGCTGAGCCTTTTTTCTTTTCGTATGCAAAAAATGAAAATGCCAAAAAGGTGTATGCCTTGATTATGGAGTATTTTGTGCTGTTCATGGTGCTGGTGATGATGGGATTATCCATGAATATAGAATGGCTTAAGTACTTTATTAAAGGAGGCGATGCGGTGCAAACAGCTAAATATTGGTCTGGGCTAGATTTTATTCCTATTATTCTATTTAACTACGTCATGTTAGGGATCTATATGAATCTATCCGTTTGGTATAAGCTGTCCGATCAAACGCGCTTTGGTCTCTATATATCTGGTATCGGTGCTTTGGTGACAATTATTCTTTGTTATCTACTTATCCCGATGTATAGCTATGCTGGTGCTATCGTTGTGACTTCTATTGCCTATTTGGTGATGGTTTCTTTATCTTATTTTTGGGGGCAACGGAACTATCCTATTCCTTATAAAGTGGGGAAAATGCTCGCCTTTATTACGTTCGGAAGCATTTTAATCGCTATTAACTACCTTGTGTTTCACCGTAATTTCTGGACAGGAAATCTTCTTTTATTACTGTATTTATGCGTTGTTGTTTATAACGAAAGGGCTATGCTGAAGAAAATTATCGGTGGATTGACGGCTAAATAGATACGTTATCTGTGTATGTAGGAGCCTGTTAATAATTTTCAATAAAAACTTCCTCGGTTAGATTAAAGCTTATGTTTGGTTTACCAATGCATAAGCCTATGAGTAACCACCCTAAATATATAAATCCGGTAAGTGATTTCGGGTTTAAGTTTCTCTTTGGTTCAGCTTCCAATAAAGAACTGTTGATTTCATTGCTTAACAGCATTTTTCGTGGTCGAAAGATAATCCGTGATCTCGTTTTCAATAAGAATGAACATGTAGGCGATACCGATAAAATAGGTGGTGTTGTGTTTGATTTGAGCTGCACCGGCGAAAATGGTGAGAAATTTGTGATTGAGGTGCAACGTAGTTCACATGTTAATTTCAAACGACGGATGCTCTATTATGGGTGTAAGTTGATTTCAGATCAGGCACCAAAAGGGAAGCGCCATGCCTGGAATTATGCAATTTCAGAGGTTTACGTCATTGTTCTATTAGATTCTTTCTCTTTAAATGATGCCAAGAGTTCGGGAAAATGGTTTCATGATATCTGTCTGTGTAATAGAATTACAGGTTCTGTCTTTTACGAAGATCTTGGGTTTATTTATATTGAATTGGTTAACTTTACTAAAGATGTCGATGACTTGAAAGAGGATTTAGATAAGTGGTTATATGTCTTAAAACATTTAACGAGTATGGATGAACAACCTATTTATCTCGATAAGCCAATATTTGAGAAACTTTTTAATATTGCGGAGTATAGTAGGCTAAATATGGAGGAAAAGGAAATGCATGATATTAGTTTAAAAAGACTGTGGGATGCGGAGGCTGTGCGTCAGTATCAGGAACAGCGGTTAGAAGAGGCTCATCAGAAAGGGCGAGAAGCTGTTGCTGAGGCTATAGAAAGAGGGCTTGTTCAAGGGATAGAGCTTGCATTAGAGACGAAGTTGGATTTACTTGAAATGGCAGGCTCGATGAAAAAACTTGGTTTATCAACTGATGATATTGTTAAAGTCACCAAACTATCTATTTCAGAAGTTGAAGCCTTATAACAGTTTGTTGGCTTGTTGATAAGATATATTGATGCGGCTTAAAGTAATGGAGGAAAAGGAAATGCATGATATTAGTTTAAAAAGACTGTGGGATGCGGAAGCTGTGCGTCAGTATCAAGAACAGCGGTTAGAAGAGGCTCACCAGAAAGGGCGAGAAGCTGTTGCTGAGGCTATAGAAAGAGGGTTTGTTCAAGGAATAGAAAGAGGGCTTGTTCAAGGGATAGAGCTTGCATTAGAGACGAAGTTGGATTTACTTGAAATGGCTGGCTCGATGAAAAAACTTGGTTTATCAACTGATGATATTGTTAAAGTCACCAAACTATCTGTTTCAGAAGTTGAAGCCTTATAACAGTTTGTTGGCTTGTTGACAAGATATATTGATGCAGCTTAAAGCGATTACTACATCGCTAAAAAAGGTAGGGCAGTTGGTGATATTATTGAAGTCACCAAGCTACCTATTTCAGAAGTTGAAGCATTGTAATGCGCTATTTTCTGAACCTATTATTTTAATTTATCATTGTTTTTATGACGGTCTGCATCTCGGATAGACTTTTTTTCTAGATTTTTTTCTAAGGCATCCGTTAAGTCTATTCCTGTTTGGTTTGCTAAGCACATTAATACAAATAATACATCAGCCATTTCGTCAGCAAGGTTTACCTCTTTATCTGATTTTTTAAAAGATTGTTCTCCATATTGGCGCGCCATAATACGTGCTACTTCACCCACCTCTTCCATCAACATAGCCGTATTCGTTAACTCATTGAAATAACGAACGCCTGTCGTATTGATCCATTTATCAATAGTTTCTTGTGCTTCTTTTATTGTCATTTTATTAGAAATTATCTTTGTCTTGTGTATTCATAAGAATGGTCACAGGGCCATCGTTACGCAGATCTATTTTCATGTAAGCTCCAAATATACCTAACTGTGTTTCTTTGCCCAATAAATTGCTTAGGTAGCCTGCCATGGCTTCATACATAGGCTTTGCCTTGTCGGGCTTAGCAGCACGTATAAATGAAGGACGGTTACCCTTTTTCGTTTGTGCAAACAAGGTGAACTGTGAGATGAGCAGTATGTTTCCATCCATATCTTGAACCGACTTATTCATCAGACCCTGATCATCCGAGAAGATACGTAAGTTAACTAGCTTTTGGGCTAACCATTGCATATCCTCTACTTTGTCGGCATCTTCTATGCCAATGAAAACCAATAATCCATCATTTATTTTTCCGGTGATTTCTTCTCCTACGGTGCAGGATGCATGAGTCACCCTTTGTATTACTGCGCGCATGGCTTTAAAAGTATAAAGTAAAAATTGAAAAGACAAAAAAATATGTACCTTTGCCCCATCGTTAGGGGTGCCTTGTTTTCGAACACGAATAAAGGCTGAGAATATACCCGGTCTCGTTGTGCTTGCACAATGTAGACGCACCTGATCCAGATAATGCTGGCGTAGGGAAGAGGTTAAGTTAAATTGGTGAGCTATTGCGTACCCCTTGCAATAGTATGTTTAACGCAATAAGAATCAAATACATTAACGATGACAAAAGTATTTATCAGTATGTTGTTTATGACGGTTTCGTCCTGGACATATGCGCAACATCGGCTGTCTGTAGAGGTAGTCAATGAAAAACAAGAAAAACTAACTCATGCCTCCGTTTCGGTAAGCAGGGCTGTACGTTTGCAGCAGCAGTCCGACAAAGATGGTCGTGTGCAGTTTGACAATTTGGCCGCAGGCCGATATCAAGTTCAAGTTTCCTATGTAGGTTATTCCATTCAGGATACAAGCTTACGTATTGACAAAGATCAAGTTATACGTCTGCAGCTACAGCCATTAAGTATTCGTGCTGAAGAAGTGTTAGTGACGGCCACACGTGCCAAAAGTAACGCAGCAACTACATTTACCAACATTGATAAACAAACTATTGAAAAAGCTAATTTAGGCCGTGATATTCCTTATTTGTTGGACCAAACCCCTTCCGTGGTTGTTAGCTCTGACGCTGGTAACGGAATTGGATATACCAGTATGCGGATTCGTGGTTCAGATAACGCGCGTATTAATGTAACCCTAGATGGTATTCCGCTGAATGATGCGGAAAGTATGGGTTCTTTCTTTGTGAACCTTCCCGATTTTGCTTCAAGTCTGGATAATATTCAGATTCAGCGCGGTATCGGTACGTCGACCAACGGGGCAGGTGCATTTGGTGCTTCATTAAACATCCAAACAGATGGATTGCAAAGTAAGCCTTATGCGGAGCTTAACAATAGCTACGGGTCGTACAATTCATGGAAGAATACCGTAAAAGTGGGTACAGGCTTGATTCAAAACCGCTATGCTTTTAATGCTAGGTTGTCGCGCATTGCGTCCGATGGTTATGTGGAACGCGCAAGTTCCGATTTAAAATCGTTTTACTTAGATGGTGGAATCTACGGGAAGAAGCAAACGTTGAAAGCAACCATCTTCTCAGGAAAGGAGAAAACCTATCAAGCTTGGTACGGTACACCAGAGCCTTTAATTAAAGGTGATCGTGGGCTATTAAAAGATTATGCTGGAGCGATGGAAGTACCCAAAGGTGCCGAGACAGACCGCTTGCTGTCAGCAGACCGTAAGTACAATTATTATACCTACGACAATCAGACAGACAATTATACCCAAACACATGCTCGATTACATTACAACAATTATGTAAATGAACAGTTTAATTTCAGCGTAGCTTTACATTATACACGTGGTGAAGGTTACTATGAGGAGTTCCGTCCAAACGATAAGTTCGCTAAGTACGGTATGAAGCCGGTTGTCATTAAAGATTCTGTGATTAACAAAACGGATTTGGTGCGTAGACGTTGGTTGGATAACCATTTCTATGGAGCTACGTACGCTTTTAACTACACACCGTCGAATCGATTGAAGATGACCATTGGTGGTGCTTACAATCAGTATTTAGGGGATCATTATGGCGAAGTTATTTGGGCTCGTTATGCATCGACTTCCGAATTGGGCGACCGTTACTACTTCAATGATGCTAAGAAAACAGATTTTAATATCTACGGTAAAGTGGATTACAGCTTAGATAAATGGTTATTCAACTTGGATTTGCAATACCGTAATGTGCATTACAAAATCAAAGGGAATGATGACAAGATCAAGAATATTGACCTCAAAGATGATTTGAATTTTCTTAATCCAAAGGCTGGTATTACCTACTTAATTAACGAGCGTAGCAATGCCTACCTATCTTATGCCTATGCGAGCAAAGAGCCCGTGCGTAAAGACTATGTCGAAAACCCAATGAAATCTTTCCCTACTCCAGAGAAGATGCAAGATATTGAGGCCGGTTACCGCTTTAGAAATGAACATTTCAATATTGGCGCCAATGTATACGCGATGTTGTATAAAGACCAGTTAATTCCTACAGGAACACTTAATGATGTGGGAAGTGCACTTCGCATAAATGTTCCCGATAGCTACCGTGTAGGTGTGGAGCTAGATGCTGCATGGCAGATTTCTACTCAGTTCACTTGGCGTGCAACAGCAGCGTTCAGTCAAAATAAAATCAAGAATTTCCACGAGTATGTAGCTGTTATTGATGGAGACTGGAATACCTTAAGAACGGATGAAATTGTGTACAAAAAAACAGATATTGCACTTTCTCCAGCTACAATTCTATCCAATGAATTTGTGTACAGTCCGCTACAGAATTTAAGCTTTAGCTTGCGCAGTAAATATGTGTCACGCATGTATCTAGATAATACGTCGAGCAAAGAAAGAAGCATAAATCCATTTACCGTAACAGACTGGTCAACACGCTATAGTTTTTCTGCTTTAGGCTTGAAGAATGTCGACCTTATAGCAAGTGTTAATAATATTTTCAATAAAAAATATGAAGCTGGTGGTTACACCTTCGGTAATTTAACGCCTACAGGCGATCGGGTGTATTACAATTTCTATACGCCGCAGGCGACAACCAACTATATGTTGGGCTTGAATATCAAATTCTAACAAAAAAGGCTAAGTTGATAATCAACTTAGCCTTTTTTGTTTTATTTCTCCCGTTTCTAAACGACAGCCGTATCTACATAAGAATGTTTTATTTCCTCTAATACTTCGAGAATATCAAGGTGGTTTTGTAAACCGACAAGCTTTGTTCTGTATTCTTTAAAGTTTGGAATACCTTTGAAATAGTTTGAGTAATGTCTACGCATCTCAAATACACCTGTTTTATCGCCTTTCCACTCTATCGATTTGGTGAGGTGTGTTTTACATACTTCCACACGTTCGGCAATAGTTGGTCCCTCTAGGTGTTCGCCTGTTTCGAAGAAATGCTTAATCTCGCGGAAAATCCATGGATAACCAATAGAAGCACGTCCAATCATAATGCCATCCACTTCATATTCTTGACGCCAAGCAGCAGCTTTCTCTACAGAGTCTACATCACCGTTACCAAAGATTGGGATCTTAACACGTGGATTTTGCTTCACATCGCGAATCATGGTCCAGTCGGCTTGTCCTTTATACATTTGAGCACGTGTTCTACCGTGGATAGCTAGTGCTTTAATACCGATATCCTGAAGGCGCTCGGCTACTTCGTATACATTCTTGGTGTTGTCATCCCATCCTAAACGTGTTTTCACCGTCACAGGAAGATGCGTTGCTTCGACCACCGCTTTGGTCATAGCGACCATTTTGTCAATATCTTGTAATAATGATGCACCGGCTCCGCGACAGGCAACATTTTTCACCGGACAGCCATAATTGATGTCGATAAGATCAGGTTGGGCGAGTGTGCAAATCTCGGCCGACTTGCGCATACTTTCAATGTCAGACCCAAAAATCTGAATACCAATCGGACGTTCGTACTCGAATATATCCAGCTTTTGTCTAGACTTGGCGGCATCACGAATCAAGCCTTCTGAGGAGATAAACTCCGTATACATCATATCCACGCCATTTTGTTTGCACACATAACGGAAGGGAGGATCGCTCACATCTTCCATCGGCGCTAGCAAAAGCGGGAATTTCCCTAGATCAATATTTTCACCAATTTTTACAGACATGGTGCAAAATTAGAAATTAAAAGCTACAAATTAAAAATATGTAACGTCAGTGCTCCTTAATACCTCTCGTTTCTAAGCTTTACAAAGCCGCTACGAATGCTTTTATGGCTTCTTGTGGCGATTCTGTACGCATGAAATTTTCACCAATAAGGAAGCCTTTGTAACCAACCTTTTTTAAAGCTTTTATTGTCTCCGAGTCTGAAATACCACTCTCTGATACTTTGATAAAGCGATCCGGAATTTTAGTTGCCAAATCGTAAGAATGATCTAAGCTTACGGAGAAGTCTTTTAAGTTGCGGTTGTTGACACCGATAGCATCAATACTGTCAAAAATACTGCGGTTAAGTTCTTCTTCGTTATGCACTTCTAGTAAGACGCTAAGGCCTAAAGATTTTGCATAAATAGATAACGTTTCAATCTCTTTGCTGCTTAAGCAGGCCGCAATAAGCAAGATGATATCAGCACCATAAGCTTTAGCCTCCGCTATTTGGTAGCGGTCAATAATAAATTCCTTGCGTAGCAAAGGAATCTGTAGTGCTTGGCGTGCCTCCGTTAAATCGGCTAATGTACCTTGAAAAAAGTCCGCATCCGTTAATACCGATATAGCTGATGCTCCAGCTGCTTGATATCCTTTTACCACTTCAGAAACAGAAACGTCGCCATTTATTAATCCTTTAGAAGGAGAGGCGCGTTTAAATTCCGCAATAATGCCTGTGCGTTGCGGATCTAAGATAGAGTCACGTAACGAATAGCAGTCTCTAGAGAACAGCGGATAGGTTTGTAAGGCTGCCAAAGAAACCTTTTCCTTCGCCAGTTCTACCTCGACCTTTTTTCTTTCTATAATTTTATCCAGTATCGTCATGATATATTTCTTAAGCTATTTACCTATCCAGTTAGCGATAAGTTGTTTTCCATTTGTTGTTAAAATTGACTCCGGGTGGAATTGCATGCCACGAACGTCATATTCCGTATGTGATAAGGCCATGATGGTGCCTTGTGGATCTTCTGCTGTAATTTTTAGGCAGGAGGGCAAAGAATCCTTTTCTACCGCCCAAGAGTGGTAGCGGCCAATTTTAGAATCTGTAGGAAAGTCTTTGAATAGAAGTTCCTCTGGATCCGTTATAATAATATCTGTAGCTATACCATGTAGTGGCTTAGGCATATTGAACAGCTTTCCACCAAAAACCTCCGCGATAGCTTGTTGCCCTAGACAGATGCCTAAGATACGCTTTGTGGGCGCATAGGTGCGAATAACATCCATTAAAAGCCCCGCTTCTTCTGGAATACCAGGGCCTGGCGATAGCAAGATATTGTCGTACTGCGCTACCTCTTCAAGCTGAAATTTATCATTGCGGACAACAACGTATTCTTGTTGTAGTTCTTGGAGAAGATGGACCAAATTGTAGGTGAAGGAGTCGTAATTGTCAATCACCAATATTTTTTTACTGCTCATTGTTGTTGTCTAAAATGTTGTTTGAAACCTGTTTAGCTTGTTCGTCGGATGTAACATCCAATAGCTTGTTTAAATAGTCGGCACGTAAAGAAGTCAATTCTTGGATGCGCATATTAATCGTGTCTAAGGAGCTAACCAGCTGATCGCTAGTTTGGCAATAGTCTAGTGGACGAATCATATTGTTTCTGCAATTTCTAGGGCACGGCGTAAGGCCGCAATTTTATTATTTACTTCTTGTAATTCTTTTTCTGGTTCTGAATCCAAAACGATACCTGCACCAGCTTGGTAATGCAATACATTCTGTTTGCTGAGGAAAGAGCGTATCATAATCGCATGGTTAAAATCACCGTTGAAACCCATATAGCCTAAAGCTCCAGCATAAAAGGAACGTTGTAAACCTTCGTAGCGGTCGATTAGGGTGATGGCTTTATGCTTCGGTGCGCCAGAAAGTGTTCCTGCTGGAAAGGTGTCACCAACAACATCAAATGGACTAGCATGCTCATGTAAACGGCCCGATACCTTAGACACCAAGTGAATGATATGCGAGTAGTATTGCGCTTCTTTGTATGATTTTACCTGTACTTCCGTGCAATGTCTGCTCAGATCATTACGTGCTAAATCAACAAGCATCACATGTTCTGCGGATTCCTTTGGGTCATTTTTCAATGCTTCGGCAATCTTTTCATCTTCCTCCATATCACCTGTACGTTTGAAGGTACCCGCAATTGGATAAATGGTGGCTTCTCTTGATTTTATAGTTAGCTGTGCCTCTGGAGAGGAGCCAAATAGCTTAAAGCTTCCATAATCGAAGTAGAATAAATAAGGTGAAGGATTTACGGAACGTAGCGCACGGTATACATTAAATTCATCGCCCGCAAATGGGGTAGCGAAGGCTCTTGAAGGAACAATCTGGAAAACATCACCACGCTGAATATGTTCTTTCATACGGTTGACGAGGGCGATAAACTCTTCATCCTTCATATTGGATGTTTCAGCACCTTTACGTTGGAAGGTATATTCAGGGAAATTTTTATTCTGAATAAGGTATTGCATACGCTCTAAGTCCGACTCTTCACCATCGAGAAGATTCTCGAAAATGTACAGTTCATTGCGAAAATGATCGATTGCAATGACATAACGATATACATGATACTGTAATGTTGGAATTTGTCGTTGCTCATCCTTCGGTGTAACGAGTTTTATATCTTCAAAATGTTCAATAGCATCGAAGGTGAAATAGCCAAACAAACCAGATGATAAAACCGGCATTTTTACGGTTTCTTCTTGGACAAATTGCTGCCTGAAAGCGGATACCTCCGCACGTAGGTCAAGTCCATTTGCTGACTTTACCTGCGCATCCTTGTTAGGATATTTTAGGGTAAGCTGCTCATCGTCCAAAATAATGTGGGCGATAGACTGGCAACATATATAGCTAATATTGTTTTCTCTACTATGATACTCAGAGCTCTCAAGAAGCAGACTGTTGGGAAAAGAATCACGTAGGCGAAGGTAGATACTCACCGGTGTGGTGGTGTCTGCTAGTATTTTTTTGTAAGTTGTTTTAACGTTATATATCATGATGCTGCTGAATAGTATACCAAAAAAGAAAGGCCCGACAATTACATGTCGGGCCTGTTTTTTCACAATGGTTTTGGTTGATTATGAATATTTTTATAACATACCAAAAGTGCTCCCGACGCTATTAGCTTCCGGCCACCACCAATTAGTATGTAAATTTCTTGTTGTCATTTTGTATACCGCAAATTTATTATATTTTTTTGCTTTACAAAGTTTTTTTGTAAAAAAAACAAAAAAAAATGTGAATTGTTAGTCATTCAATAAATCTGGGCGACGTTCGCGCGTACGATTTAATTGCTGCTCATCGCGCCATGCCGAAATTTTAGCTTCATGACCACTTAATAAGACGTCAGGAACCTTATGACCACGCCATTCTGCGGGCCTAGTGTATATTGGAGCGTCTAAAAGACCATCTTGGAAAGAATCGGATAAAGCCGATGTTTCATCCGATAATACGCCCGGAATGAGTCGTGCAATAGCGTCAACTAAAATGGCTGCTGGAAGCTCTCCGCCAGACAAGACATAATCACCGATGGAAACTTCCTTTGTAACAAACACGTCTCGTATGCGCTGGTCTATTCCTTTGTAATGACCACATAAAATCATGATGTTCTCTGTAGAGGAAAGGCTGTTTGCCATCTCTTGGTTTAGCGTAGGACCATCTGGCGTCATGTAAATGATTTCATCATAGCTTCTTTCGCCTTGCAGTTTCTCTATGCAAGCCGCAAAAGGCTCTATCTGCATCACCATGCCAGAACCACCACCGTAGGGGTAGTCATCAACCGATCGTTGCTTGTTGGTGGTATATTCACGTAGGTTGTGTACATGGATTTCTACCAAGTCTTTTTTCTGTGCGCGTTGCAAGATTGAATGAGCAAAGGGACTTTGCAATAAATCTGGCAATACGGTAATAATATCAAAACGCATGGTACAAAGATAAATAAATTATGATTGCTTCATTCTTTTGTGTTGCCAGCTCGCTGTACTAGTATTCTTACGTGTTTTTTTATTTGTTTAAATATCAGCTATTTATTTTGGTTCGTGATTCTAAATAGCTATATTTAAGGATATTATCTGTTTTTCGCCCGAAGGAGTTGATAATAAGTAATTGAAACAAAGACATAGGCTGAGAAGATGCGGTTGCCCACCCACGCTAGCTTATATTTAAAAACAACTAATACTAAGCCACTAAACAATGAAAGACAAACTCTTTATGCGCTTCGCTGTATGGATACAGTGACCCCTTCTTAATTTTTTACTTATTGTAGCTTTCGGAATTTAACTGTTTTAAGAAGCGCTATACTATCACTATGCCTTTTTAACTAGGTTTTTATAGCCATTGCTACCTACCTGATGAACAGTAGATTTGATCGGGATGGGATTGCTATGTCTTATCATTTAAGCGGAATGTAGCAGGCTAACCACAGATCTCTTGTTTCATTATTCAATCACTACTTAATATCATGAAAACTTATGAAACAAAAATTACTCTATACCTTTTTGCTCGGTTTTCTGTTGTTTGGTGTCGCTGAAGCGCAACAACAACAGATTCGTGGAAAGGTAACCGATGCACAGGACGCCAAAGGGATATCGGGTGTTACAATAGCTGTGCTTGGAACATCAATCGCTACCCAGAGCGATGCTACAGGCGATTATAATTTAAATGTTACCACAGGATCGACACTTGTTTTCTCTTACATCGGCTATGTAAGTCAGCACATAATCTTAAGAAGCCAAGCTATAGTAAATGTGTCGTTACTGCGCAATGAAGAAAGCCTAGAAAGCGTGGTGGTTACGGCGTTAGGCATTAGTCGTGCTAAAAGTTCACTAGGCTATGCTGCTCAAGAAGTGAAGGGAGACGTGTTGGCTGCTGCGCGTGGCGGAAATGCATTACAATCTTTGTCTGGAAATGTCGCTGGAGCTGTTATTGGTTCACCATCTTCCTCTTTGGGAGGTTCTACACGTATTGTTTTGCGTGGTATTGGTTCTTTAACCGGTGAAAATAGACCTTTAATTGTTATCGATGGAATTCCTTTGGATAACTCCAATTTTAATTCTGTAGGTGGACAGCGTGGCGGTGGTGGCCGAGATTATGGTGACGCTTCTTTTGATGTTAATCCAGATGATATCGAATCAATTAATGTGTTAAAAGGAGGCCCCGCATCTGCTCTATATGGATCAAGGGCCGCTAATGGGGTTTTGTTGATTACAACAAAAGGCGCTAAAAAAGGACGCGACGAAATTATTATTAATAGCGGCTTTTCGTTTGATAAGCTGGGTGTTGTTCCGAGGTTACAGAAGCTTTATGGTGGTGGCTTTGAACCGAAGTTTGCAAAGGAAAATATAAAAGGTGTGGAATATAGCGTGGTCGACTATTCTGCCGATGAATCTTGGGGGCCAAAGTTTGATGGACAGCAGGTGTTAAGTTGGGATGCTTTTGATCCTGATGATGCGGCAAACTATTTGAAGACACAAACATGGGAATACCCAAAAAATGATTACAAATCCTTTTTTAATACAGGAGTAGGATGGACCAATTCGGTTTCTTTAGCGAAGTCTTATGAAAATACTTCAGCCCGGCTTTCTGCTTCTAACTTAAGTCAGACAGGTATTGTACCCAATTCTAACTTAAAACGGAGTTCATTAAGCTTAAATATCGAAAATAAATTTTCGGATAGGCTTACGGTACGAGGAGTGCTAAACTATGTGAATACAAGAGGGTTTAATAGACCAGAGCAAGGGTATGGAGATAATTCTATTCCGCAAAAAATGTTTCAATGGAGTCAGCGTCAGCTAGATTTTAACCGTCTTAAGAATTACAAGACAGCATCGGGAGAGCAAAAAACATGGAACAGGTCCTCATGGGACGATGCTACACCAAAATATTCAGACAACTTTTATTGGACAATCTACGAAAATATAAGTAGAGATGTGCGAAACCGTACGTTTGGTAATGTCGAGTTGAAGTATGACTTCCTCCCGGGATTATATGCTGTGGCTAATATCTATGGAGATAATTACGACTTACGAATTGATTCTCGAGTGGCCGTAGGCTCGCAGGGAACTTCTTCATATCAGGAGAGTATTCGCCAAGTGAGGGAAATGAATTATGAAGGACGACTACATTATGATAAAACATGGAGTAAGTATTCTTTAATCAGTTTTGTTGGTATGAACAGACGTAACTCTGATCGTTATGGGTCCAATGGAGCTACTGCTGGAGGGTTGATTGCTCCAGGATTGTATAGTCTGGGGAATAGCAGAGAGCAGGCTTCGATAGAAGCGACAACGATGCGGAAGCGTGTTAATTCTGTCTTCGGGGGTATTTCGTTGGGGTACAATGAGCTTGTTTATGTTGATTTCTCTGCTCGTAATGATTGGTCGTCTACACTGCCTGTCGCTAATAATTCTTATTTCTATCCTTCTGTTACAGGTTCATTTGTTTTTTCAAAATTGATTAACACCACCTGGTTAGATTATGGTAAGCTTCGTGCTGGAATTTCAAAGGTAGGAAATGATACGGATCCTTATAATTTGCGCGATGTGTATACAAATCAGGTGTTTGACAATACATCCTTTCTTGACGATCCTTACTTTATGAAAAATTTAGCCAAGTTAAATGCATACCTGAAGCCGGAGTCAAAATCTACCTATGAGTTTGGCTTAGAAATGCAGTTTCTCAAGAATAGGGTAGGTATAGATTTTACCTACTACAACGAGAAAACAACGGATTTAATTATGGGGGTTACTACAGGTGCAGAAACGGGTTATACTTCCAAGTTGATGAATACAGGGGAGGCGGTGAATAAAGGAATTGAAGTCATGTTAACTTTTGTTCCTATTCGAATAGCCGATTTTGAATGGACCTCACGTATTAATTTTTCTAAGAATAGAAATAAAATAGTTGCTCTTTACGGTGATTTGCAAACCCTAACGATTGCGAATGCTCCTTTCAAAGCTTCTTTAATTGCACGTGTTGATGAACCTTATGGACAGATCTATGGTTCAAATTTCATTTATGATAATGAAGGAAATAAGGTTGTTGGAGCAGATGGTCTCTATCTATCGTCTGATGTGCAAAACTTGGGCTCTATTTTACCAAACTATAATGCCGGCTGGCGAAATACTTTTAATTACAAGTCTCTGAGCTTCTCCGCATTGGTGGATATACAAAGGGGCGGTAAGTTTTTCTCTGTGACAAACATGTTTGGTCTTTATTCAGGTATGCTTGAAGAGAGTGCCGCTGATGGAGTTAGGGAGCGTGGAGCCATATCTCAGGGAGTTACGGGGACGGTTGTACGTAATGTCGATGGTTCTTACACGGTGACGGATACAAAGGAAAATACAAAAAATGTTACTGCTGAAGAATATTTTGGTCAGAACTATGGTGGTCCTACCGTACAAAATGTTTTTGATGCTAATTACGTAAAGCTTCGCGAATTGACGCTAGGCTATAGTTTGCCAAGTGATTTTATCCGTCGATTTCGACTTTCTGGGGTAACGGTATCTGCTTTTGCTCGAAACTTAGCTACTTGGGGATTAGCTAACAAAAACTTCGACCCTGAGATGACGACAATGGGGAGTGGAAACATTCAGGGGTTTGAGGGAGGTAGTCTTCCTTCGTCTAAAACATTTGGCGTTAATTTAAAATTACAGTTTTAATGGAGGTATTTGTTATGAGAAGTATAAAAATAATAAGGAAAATAAGTTTAGCAATAGCTTCAATATTGTTATTAAATGGG
This sequence comes from Sphingobacterium sp. MYb382, assembly GCF_037572665.1. Taxonomy (NCBI): domain Bacteria; kingdom Pseudomonadati; phylum Bacteroidota; class Sphingobacteriia; order Sphingobacteriales; family Sphingobacteriaceae; genus Sphingobacterium; species Sphingobacterium sp. MYb382. Next base: position 374,203 of record NZ_JBBGZT010000024.1, on the reverse strand, counting down.
TGTACCAAGAATTTAGAGAATATCAATATAAATCCGAATTTGCCGGAGATTGTGCCGACAAACACAATTTTCAATGGAGCTAACAAATTTTTATTATCCAATACACGTGATGGCTGGTGGCAAATGCGTATGTCGATGCCATGGATGCAATATTCAGCGCAGAACAATTATATTGAAGAAGACAAGTATTTATATCGTGATGCTCAAGGAAATAATGGCTGGAATTACCTTTACCGATCAGCAAATAATTATCAAGATATTATTAAACAATGCGAAGACCCTGTATTAAGCAAACAGATGAGTGTTTATGGTGATTTAGCGAATCAAATTGCTGTGTCTCGAATTATGTTAGCCTACGTTTTTGATAATCTCGTTACTCATTTTGGTGCTGTTCCATATTGGTCTTATGGACAGCCTGATAATCCGGACTTTCAGGCTTTGGATATCGAAAAGACGATAACAGCGGCCTATGTTTCTGAAGAAGTAATTTATAAAGACCTGCTGAAAGAGCTGAAAGAGGCTGTGGCACAGTTAAATTTGGATGAAGTAGTTTTTACGTCTTCAGATAATATCTATCGTGGGGATGCGGCCAGTTGGAAGAAGTTTGCCAACTCACTACGCCTGCGTATTGCTAACCGTGTTAAAGAGGTGATTCCTGAGGCAAAAGCAGAAATTAAAGATGCTATTAATAGTGGCGTATTTACGTCTAATGCTGATAACGCGATACATGCTTTTGGGAAGACCAATGCAGATGCAAATCCCTTCTGGAGTCTTTTTTATGTAGACAATAGAACTGATTATTGGGTAAATAGGTCTTTTATACAGCTATTAGTGGGTGCTAAAGGTAATTTTGGTTTTGACCCTCGGTTATACAAAGTTGCTGCTCCTAAAGGTTTAATATTCAAAGACTATACTAGGATTGGTTATACGGATTCTGAGGATATGAATGATTATACAGGATTACCTTATGGGCTACCTAAAGTAGAGGCTTATTATCAACAAGCGGTGAATATTAATATCTTTTCTAAGGATTTTCTAAAGGTTGATAGAGGAGAGGTCTTAATGGAATATGCTGAGGTTGAATTTATACTAAGCGAACTGAACGGTTGGGCGCAGGATAGCTATGTGCGTGCTGTTGTGGCCAATATGGAAAGATTGGAAGTGCCTTCAGTATCTATTGCGAAGTTTGTAGGAGCTCTGCCTTCGGCGAATGAAAAAAATGTATTGACGCAGAAGTATGTTAGTTTGATGTATGTACCTGATGAGGCATGGAATGAGTATCGAAGAACGGGCTATCCTGATGGGGATATTTTGTTGCTACCTGGTGCTACGGGCGTCCGTCCGCATGACGGAAGTACGTATATATTTACCCCATTAAAGTCAGGCAACGTGGTTGCCACTGATCTTCCTGCGCGAATACGCTATCCGTCGACACAGCAAACGCTGAACCCAATTAATTGGCGTGTAGCAGTCGCTAAGTTAGGTGGAGATGAGATTGATAAAAAACTGCTGTTTGCAAAGAAGTAGCCGTTTTATAAGATTTTGTATGTGTACTTATTACTAATCATGTTTACTATTTTTTCGATATCTATTGGTTTACTATTTAGCATCATTGAAATCGATTAAGCAATATTTTGTATAGGTATTAATCAAAGAAACTATAGCTTTTTAGGCTATGGTTTCTTTTTTTGTAGAACTCATTTGTCATTTTCTGCCGTTTTAAGGTTGTTTTATGGTGTTATAGCCGACTGTTATTTTTAAAATTTAATTGTGGACAGAAAATTAAAACGTGATTTTTATTCAAAAAAAAGATTTTGTGGAATTAAACTGCTATATTTAAGTATATTATCTGTTCTTCGCCCGAAGGAGTTGATAATTAGTAATTGAAACAAACGTATAAATTTAGATGATGCGGTTGCCCACCGACACTTGTTTATACACTACCACTAAACCCTTAAACAATGAAACAAAAATCCTTTATGCTTTTCACTGTACAGATGTAGTGATTCCCCTCTTAATTTTTTACATGTTTTAGCATTTGGTCTATAAAAAATTGGAAAGCGCTATTCCTGGAATATGCCCTTTCTAAGCTGATTTTTATTGCCTTTGCTTCCAACCGATGAACAGTAGATTTGCTCGGAATGGGATTGCTATGTCTTATTATTTAGGAGGAGCATAGCAGGCCAACCAGAGGTCTCTTGTTTCGTTATTCAATCACTTCTTAAATTATGAAAACTTATGAAACAAAAATTACTCTACACCTTTTTGCTTAGTTTTCTGTTGTTTGGTGCTGCTGAAGCACAACAACAGATTCGTGGAAAGGTTACCGACGCAAAGGATGCTAAAGGACTATCTGGTGTCACTGTTGCTGTGCTCGGAACATCAATCGCTACCCAAACCGATGCTAAAGGTGATTATAGCTTAAATGCTACAACGGGATCAACACTTGTTTTTTCTTCTATTGGCTACGTGAGTCAGCAAGTCATCCTAAGAAATCAAGCTGTAGTCAATGTTTCTTTACTCCTTAATGAAGAGAGTTTAGAGAATGTTGTGGTGACAGGCTATGGGACGCAGCGCAAACGGGAAGTAACAGGGGCAATAAGTTCCATTCGTGGTGAAACATTACAGGATATTCCTGTTCCCTCACTTGATAAGGCGTTGCAAGGACAGGCTGCAGGCGTGCAGGTGTCTACTACTTCAGGAGTTTTAGGTCAAGCAGCAAAAATTCGTATTCGAGGAACGAATTCGATTTCTAGTTCTTCGGCTCCTTTGTTCGTTGTTGATGGCGTTCCTTTTCTGTCTAGCGATAACGGGGCTGTAATAGAAAATAATCCATTAGCAGATATCAATCCGAACGATATCGAAAGTCTTGAGGTCTTAAAAGATGGGGCAGCAACGGCTATTTATGGGTCTAGAGCAGCAAATGGCGTTATTCTAATAACAACAAAAAAAGGACGATTGGGTAAACCAATTATTACATATGACGCATGGATTGCAGTCGCAAAGGCGAGTAAGTTGTATGATTTAATGGATGCTAATCAATTTATTGAGATAGCAAATGAAAAATTGGCGAACGCAGGATTTGAAGCATCTGCTTTTGAAACAAAAGACCCATTGACGGGGGAAGTTTATAATACCGATTGGCAAAAGGAAATCTTTAGAACAGGGTTGCAACATAATCATGTGTTGTCCTATAGCGGCGCTACAGAACAAGCGAACTATTATTTTTCAGGTGGTTTTATGGATATGCAAGGTGTTGCTGATGCAAATAGTTTAAGGAAATATGCGCTTCGTGGACGGGCTGAGCAAAAAGCATTTGATGACAAACTTACAATAGGCTTCAACACGAGTGTTACGAATCAAACTAATCGTGGGTTTAATTCATCTGGCAGTGGTTTGTCTGGAAATGTTGGAGCAGCATTGTATGCTTTTCCTAATGTACCTGCTAAATGGGCAGATGGCAGTTACAATTTTAGCCCAGATGGTCAATCTTTAGGCTCTGGGGGTAATACGAGACCAATTTATGGGAATTATACAAATCAGCGGTATGTTTTGGATAATAATATTTATAAGTCTAATCTTTTTTCTTTTAATGGAAGTGGGTTTGTAAATGTTGAAGTACTCAAAGGGTTGAGCTTACGCTCTCAAATAGGAGTGACTTATCAGCAAGGTGAAGATTATTTATATTGGAATCCTTTGCATGGTGATGGAAAAAGTGTAAATGGTCGGATTTATCAATATTCTCTACCACGATTATTATATAATTGGCAGAATACGGTTAATTATGCTTTAACATGGAATGACCATCGTTTATCTGCAGTTGTAGGAACGGAATATCAAAAATCTAAATCTAGATATTTCTTTGCTCACGGTTATGGTTTATCATCTATTTATTTTGGTGAAAATGAGAATATTATTTCTGGCTCTTTAGCAAATCAACTGTTAGGTGGTGGTGCAAACGAAAATGCCTTTAATTCATTTTTTGGAAGATTAAACTATACTCTTTTTGATCGTTATTTTTTATCGGGTACATTACGTTATGATAAATTGTCGGCTCTCCCATTTGGTAGTCAGGGAGCTCTTTTGCCAGGTGTTTCATTAGGGTGGGATGTTGTTAAAGAACCATTCTTTAAAAGTTCTATTATTTCACAATTGAAGATTCGCGGTGGTTATGCTAAGGTTGGAAACACTGATATTGGCAATTATCCGTATGCGGGGCTTTTTGGAGCAACTCAATATGGTCCTGATAACGCGATTTACTTTTCGCAAGCAGGAAACTCTTCCTTGAAATTTGAAACTAGTTATAAAAGTAACGTTGGTGTAGATGTCTCTTTTTCGCAAAATCGCGTCAATCTAACAGTGGATTATTTTAATAACAATATTGATAATATGATTTTGGAGGTTCCAACGCCTCCCTCTTTAGGTGTACCTAATAATCGTATTTACCAAAACGTTGGTAAGATGTACAATAGAGGTGTTGAAGCCAGTATTTCAGGACTTGTGGTTAGTAAGCCTAATTTTTCTTGGAGTATAAATCTTAATGCAACCTACGTTAAGAACAAAGTAACACAATTGTATGGAGGTAATCCGATTAGCTATGTTTATCATCGCGTAGCTGAAGGAGAGGCTCTAGGTTCTTTTTATGGCTATGAATCTGCAGGTGTTAATACAGCTAATGGTAATGCTTTGTTTTATAAAAAAGATGGTAGTATAATTCAAAATTTAGCTGGTCAAAATGCATTCGCTAAGTATAATCCAGAAAATCCGACAAATATTTCTGAAACTGAAGGAATTGTATTGTCTATTGATGACAAAAGGTTTTTAGGTCAAGGAGATCCGAAGTGGTATGGAGGCTTTAGTAATACCTTTGTTTATAAAAATTTAGACTTAGCCTTAAACTTTAGTTTTGCTGCAGGACACAAAGTTTATAATGTCACTCGGCAAGAGACATTGATGAACATGTCATTCGCAAATACAGGAAAAGAGCTTCTCGATCGTTGGACAAGCCCTGGTCAAATTACTGATGTACCAAAAGTATATTTCAATCGAGGCAACATGATTAATCAAGATGGGAATCTTAATAGCAGATTTTTAGAGAATGGGTCATTCTTGCGTGCTCAGCGTATTGGTTTGGGCTATAACCTATCCGGGACATCTTTTTTGAATAGGATTAATATTGATAAGCTTAGATTTTTTGCTACGGTAGATAACGTTTTTGTTATTACGAGTTATTCTGGCTTAGATCCAGATTTGGCTCGGATACCAACACAAAACGGTAATGCCCAGCCGGGACTTGATAATCGGAACAATCCGATCCCACGAACTTTTACGCTAGGAATTAATGTCGGTTTTTAATTAAAATTATTATGAGAATTAAATATATATATAGAAGTGTCGTCTTTGTGACATTTTTGATAGTCTTTCTGTCTGCGTGTAAAAAGTTTACCGAATTAAACCCTTTGGCATCATTGTCTCAAGGTACCGCATTCTCAACGAAGGAAAATATTGAGTTAGCGAGGAATGGTGTGTACTGGCAGGCCGCTGTGGGGAGGTATAATCCAGGAACTAGTTTAACGACCGGTCGTGGCTATCCATTTGGTGGAGCTTCCATAGAACAAGCGGAAATGCGTGCTGAAGATATGGTGAATTTGCAGGCATTTTTTTCCTATACTTATGAAGGAGGCTATTCGCCAAGTACTGCAAATAATGTAAATCATTGGGAGCAGTTGTATGCATTGATCAATCAAGCAAATGTATTTATTGCTGGTGTTCAGCAAGCTAAAACGAGAAATGTTGTTACCGAAGATGAAGGGAATTCATATATAGGGGAGGCTTTGTTCCTTCGTGCTCTGGCACACCACGAACTACTTTTACATTTTTGTAAGCCTTTCGTTGATGGTGATGGAAAGAACTTAGGGGTGCCCTATAGGACAGTGGCCATTGTAGGAACAGCTGAAGTAGAAGTCGGCATAAAGCAAACTAGAGGTACAGTGGCTGAAACCTATGCTGGAATATTAACCGACTTAGATTTAGCGGAAAGTTATTTGCCAGAAAAGCATGGTACGAGAGGTTATACTATTTCACGAGCAACAAAAGGTGCTGTTATAGCCCTTAAAACTCGTGTTTATCTTCATAAATCAGACTATGTGAATGTTATTGCTGAGGGAATTAAATTGGGTACAGGTACATCAACTGATGTGTTTACCTCGCCGATAGCAGGATATATAGTAGAAAATAATGTGGAAGTTCCTTTTACTGTGCAGGATAATAATTTAGAGTCAATTTTTTCGATTGCTCAAAGTGCTGCACAGAATGGAGGTGTTAATGGAGCGATTACGAGTATGCTGGGACCAAGCTCTTTTGGTGCAAGAGATTTAATAGCAACAAGCCCTAATCTTTATAATGCATCTTTTTGGCTAGATGAGGATTTACGAAAAACAAAGCTTCAATACCGTCAAAGTAAGGGCAATTATAAGTTAGTCTTTAATTATAAGTACCGTAATTATGGTATTAACGACAACTGGAATCCAATTCTTCGCTATACAGAGGTCTTGCTCAATGTTGCTGAAGCTTATTCCTTTGTTGGAAATGATAAACAAGCTCTTTCTTTATTGAATGCTGTGCGCAATAGAGCTGTACCTGAGAGTAAACAGTTTCAAGAGCCACCTATAGATTTGAAACTAGCAATTTATCAAGAACGTCGTATAGAGTTTACTGGTGAAGGTAAACGTTGGGGAGATATTCATCGTTTAGCTTTAACTTCATATGGGACAAGAGGTGTTCCTGCAAAGGTAGATGCTAGCCAGATTACTCCTAAGGGTTTGGATAATTATAAACCTGGAGTTTTTATTGATCCGCAATGGCCTGCTATAATTTATGATAACTCTAGATTTATTTGGCCTATTCCTACGTCGGAGCGGAGCGCAAATCCAAATATTGTTCAAAATCCTGGGTATTAAATTTATTTGAAAGTAGGTGTTAATTTGGTTCTACTGATTTTATATGAAATTTGGTTGACCAAATAATATTTTGTGATGTTATTAATTGAAGAAACCATAGCTGTTATCGCTATGGTTTCTTTTTTGTTTTGTATGCAACATATTCGTTGTTTATTTCAGTTTTATGATTGTTTTATGTGTTTGTAACAGATTATTGTTGCAAATATTGTTGCAATAATGAAATTTATAATGATTCTAAATAGCGGAATCTTGAAAAATTTTATTTGGTTGTTTTAACAGATTTTAACGTTTAATTCTGATTTAGTGTTCGTTTACTAAATGAATTTTTGCTTTTAAAGTGATAAAGAAGAAAGGTAGGTTTTGCTTTTTTTATCAATTAGGTGCTTAAATGTTAAAAAACTTGCAATAACAACTACCATCTTATACATTTGCTATCCGCTTCCGATGGGGATTTTATAAGGAAGCCTAATACTACCAACTTACTAATTTTAAATCATTGAAAGGAGCACTTATGTGCATTTTCATTGACTAGCCCATTGTTTTCAAGAGCTTTCTCAATGTTAATTTTAATTGTTGCTAATGCAATTGTTGTTGTTTTTGATAAAATCAACACGTATTGCTTGGTGACATAAGCGGATAACCAAGTGGTTTTTCGTATTAAGGTGATTGATAAACTAAACAAATAAACAAATGAAACAACAGGTATTAATTTCAAACAAGGTGCCCATGCACTGATCTTTTCGGGTCATCTAATTAAAAATAGTCTTATACAAACTATTTGGTTGAGGTTTAAGCACTTTTAAAAAAAAAGTGAATTGCTTCTTCTTAGGGAATTCTTTGTGCCTATTTTTTTTGAATTAGATGTTTCACAGCCGAATAATCAACACAACTTAATTTAATTTTTTGTCCTTTTCGGAGGATTTATTTACTAAACAACAAATATAATGAAACAAAAATTACTCAGTATTTTTCTGCTGTGTACGCTTCTAATCGGAGCTGCTTACGCGCAGAATCGTCAGGTGAGTGGAAAAGTGATTTCCGCAGCTGACGGGAAGCCTGTTAGTGGTGTTTCTGTTGCGGTGCTAGGAACTTCCTCAGCAACACAAACAGATGCGTACGGGAATTACACAGTTCCAGTAAATGGTGCTTCCACACTAGTTTTTACCTACATTGGGTATAATGCACAGCGTATTGCTGTTTTAGCTTCACAATCCACACTAAATGCTACATTGACAGTTGATGCGCATGATTTGGATGAGGTTGTTGTAGTTGCTTATGGTACTGCTAAAAAATCAAATTTCACTGGTTCTGTAGCGACTGTAAAGGCTGATGCAATTGAAAATCGTTCGATTTCTAGTATTACTAAAGCCCTTGACGGTGCGGCACCAGGTGTTGTTTCTACAATGGGAAGTGGTCAGCCCGGCGCAAATGCTTCAGTTCGTGTACGTGGTTTTGGTTCAATTAATGCATCAGCAGATCCATTATATGTCGTAGATGGTATTCCTTTTAATGGTGATTTAAACTCTATTAACCCAAATGATGTAGAGAGCCTAACGGTGTTAAAAGACGCTTCAGCATCTACTTTATATGGTTCGCGTGCTGCGAATGGTGTCGTCATGATTACGACGAAATCAGGAAGAAATTCCGATGGACGTATTGATGTGAACTTTAAAGCGAATGTCGGTGTTAACTCTCGTGCCATCAAGCGCTACGATGTAATGAATACGCAGGAGTATTTAGAGACTGCTTTTCAGGCTTATAAGAATGATGAAATCTACGCAAAAGGGACTGCTGCGGATAAAGCGGGGCAAAATGCTGTAGATCGTATGTTTGGTACGGTTGATCCGATTTTCGGTGTTAATGGTGAATACAACCCATACAATGTTACTCAGAAAGATTTGTTTGACATTGAAACTGGAAAAATCAATCCTAATGCACAATTGAAGTGGAATGACAATTGGTTGAATGAAGTAATGGCGAACAATCCTATTCGTCAAGAATACCAGTTCGATATGTCGGGTGGTTCAAGTAAGTATAAAGGGATGCTTTCTATGAATGCTTTGAAAGAAGATGGTTTATTGAAAACTACAAAATTTGATCGTTTTTCAGGACGTTTAAGTAATGAGTTTAAGCCTAAAGATTGGTTTAAAGCGACATTGTCGGCAAACTTTGCAAAAACAAACTCCAATTCATTAAATGCAACAGGAAGTGGCGCTGCCAATGTTTGGTATTCTGCAGAGCAAATGGCGCCTATCTATTCTATTTGGACGAGAGAGGCTAATGGGGATGTTGTTATCGGTTCAAATGGAAAACCGCAGTTTGACTATGGTAAAAATAGAGCTTCAGGTGCACAACAAAACTTTAACTCGATTGCTACTTTGTATGATGATAAATATTATAACAATATTGAAAACTTTGGCACACGTGGTGGCGTAGAGTTTAATACGCGTGATGAGAAATATGGTATCTGGCAAGGCTTCAGCTTCGCTGTTAACTTAGGTGCAGATTACCGTAATAATGCATATACATATTACTATAATCCTTTCTTTGGTAATGCTGCGGCAACAAATGGTCGTTTGAACAAAGAGTGGACAAAAACTTTTTCATACACTTTCAATCAATTATTGACTTGGTCACGTGATTTCAATAAACATAATGTTGATGTTTTATTGGGGCATGAGAGTTATGAATACAAATACAACTTGTTGAGCGCACAAAAAACAGGATTCCCATTAGGAGATCAGTATGAATTGGCACCAGGTTCGACTATCGCTTCGGCAAACTCATATGAGAATAAAGAAACACTAGAATCCTACTTCTCTAGATTGCAGTATAACTATGATAGTAAATATTTCTTATCCGGTAGTTTTCGTACAGATGGTTCTTCAAGATTTAAAAAAGGCAGTAGATGGGGGTCTTTCTGGTCTGTTGGTGGTGCTTGGAAAGCATCTGAAGAGGATTTCTTAAAGGATGTTTCTTGGTTAAACAGTTTGACAATTAAGTCTAGCTACGGTGGTCAAGGTAACAATGCTTTGATTGTTGATAACGTTCAGTCTTATTATGCATGGCAAGCTTTCTACGACTTAACTTGGCCAAATGCTGGTTATAGTGGTGGTGCTGTAACTTCTGTTGAAAATGCTAAAGTTACTTGGGAGAAAAATCAAAGTTTCAACGTTGGTTTTGATGGTCGCTTCTTAGCGAACAGATTAACTGTTGGTTTTGATTGGTTTAGTCGTAAAACTACAGATATGTTATTAAACCGTCCTATTGCTTTTTCTCTAGGCTTCGAAGGATTTAATGATAATATTGGAGATATGCGCAACTCGGGTTTTGACTTAAGCTTAGGGTATGACTTCATCAAAAGAAATGATTTAACCTGGAACGTAACTGTTATGGGATCTAAAGTGAAAAACAAGATTTTAAAATTAACAGATGAGGCTAAACAAATCGTCGGTGGTTCTACTATTAATAGAGAAGGGGAGGCGATTAACTCATTTTATATGACGCGTAGCGCAGGTGTTGATCCGACAAATGGAGATCAATTGTACTGGGTATATGATAGCAAAGATGATGAGTTTGACTTTAGTAAACACTACATTTCTAGAGATAAAAATAAAGCAGCAGCAAGTCGTGTGATGCAAGGAAACCGTATTCCTAAAATCTCTGGATCTTTAGCTACAAGCGTTAACTACAAAAATATTGATTTCTCTATCATGACGACCTATTCTATTGGTGGAAAAATATATGACTCTGTAGGTTATGGTTACTACAACCCAACATACATTGGTAATAACTATTCACGTGAGGTGTTGAGATCATGGCAAAAACCAGGTGATGTTAGTGATTTGCCAAGAATTCAAAAAGGTCAAACAAATACCCTTACTGATTTAGCTTTAGTTGATGCATCTTATTTCGCTATCAAAAATATTGCTGTAGGTTATACGTTCGATGTTAAAGCTGTTGGTTTGAAATCTGTACGTGTGTTTGCTCAGGGTGATAACTTAGCGGTTTTCTCTGCACGTCAAGGTTTGAATCCACAATATAATTTTACAGGAACGACAGATTACGTTTATTCACCGAATAAGACCATCTCTGCTGGTGTTAATTTGAAATTCTAATCCTTAAACAGAACAAAAGATGAAAAAAATATTATATGCATCTGCGTTAGCCTTGACTTTAGGGTTATCGTCATGTAGCAAAGACTTTTTAGAAACAAGTCCTACGGATAGAGTTGATGCTGGAACCTTGTTGACGACAGTTCAAGGTGCTCAAGTGGCAATGGATGGGGTGTACAGAATGTTGTATAGTTCGGGATGGACGACTGCAAATACATCTCAAAATTTTGGTATCATGTCTACGAAAGTTTATACTTCCTTGATGGGAGAAGATTTTTTGCAAGATGCACAAGGTAGCGGCTGGTTTTACTTCGATTATAAGTACGATGTGCGTAGCCGTTTTTCGAGTACCTCGTTTAGATCTTATGCGACTTGGAATTTTTATTACACCTTGATTAGTAATGCTAATTATATTTTAGGTGCTGAATCGACGATTACGGGCGATGCTAATGCTATCAAAAATGTAATGGCACAAGCTTATGCGATGCGTGCTTATGCTTATTTTCAATTAATCCAAGGTTTCCAACAAACGTATGTAGGTCATCAAACGTCACCAGGGGTCCCTGTTTATACAGAGCCTACACGTTCAACATCCAAAGGAAACCCAAGAGGTACAGTTGAAGATGTTTATACGCAGATCAATAAGGATTTAGATATTTCTATCAAATACTTTGAAGATGCTAAGATTGGACAGAGACATAAATCTAATATTGATGCTTATGTAGCAAGTGCTATTAAAGCAAATGTCGCATTAGTGCAGAATCAATGGGCCGTTGCCGAAACATATGCTACGAAAGCATTGGATAAGCCTGCGTCAGGTTTAATTAGTGGAGATGATTTATACAGTGGTTTCAATAACATCAAATTGAAAAACGTATTATGGGGAGCTGAAATTATTGCTGCACAATCTTCAATTTGGGCATCATTCTTCTCGCATATGGATGCTTCGGCAGGTCAATATGCAGAGTCTTCGCGCAAAGCAATTTACAGCTGGTTATACAACCAGATTCCTGCAACCGATGCACGTAAAAAATGGTGGCATGACGCTACAGATGGTGGTACTCCAGCTACTAAACCTTATAATCAAGTTAAGTTTAGATATTCCGATAAAGCGACAAGCTTAGGTGATTATGTTTTCTTGCGTGCAGAAGAAATGCAGTTAGTAAAAGCAGAGGCACAAGTGCAGCAGGAAAAATATGCAGAAGCAAAGGTTACAATTGGTGATTTGATGAAGTTGCGTAATCCAACGGGTTACGAGGCTATTTTAAATAACATGTCTGCTTCAAAAGCCTTAACCATGGGTTCTATTGGTACGCCAACAACATTGATGGATCAAATTATCTTACAGCGTCGTATTGAGTTGTGGGGAGAGTCAGAACGTATCTATGATATTTTGCGATTGAAAACAGGTTTTGATAGAAAAGCCGCTGGTTCAAACCATAGTTTTGCACCAACCTGGAACACTTTGGATCCAGCAAACAAAGAGATGATCTTGACAATTCCACAAAAAGAGTTTGATGGTAATACTAGTCTTGATGCAACAAAAGATCAAAACCCTATTTAAAAAATTAAACACGAACGATGAAAAATATTATATTAAATAGTCTTTTGGTAGCTAGTACAGTTTTTGGACTTTCTTCTTGTGATAAAGTCGATGGATCTTTGTACACACCGGAAGCAAATAAGGCAAGCTTCTTGGCCGCGTCGGGAAGTTTTTGGATGGCGAACGGCGTTGTTGAAGTGCCGGTAGATCGTCCAGATGCAAAAGGAGAATTTTCTTTTCCTGTAACCTTAACGTCCGCTGATAAAAATATTTTGGCGGTTTTTTCAGCGAATGATGAAGTCCTGTTTGCAGCAGGTGACTTGAAAACTACCGTTAAGGTAAAGTATACTGATGTAACTAAGGTTGCGTCGAATTCACTAGCTGTGGAACAAACAGGTGTTAATATTAAGGCTGGAATTTCCTATCCTTTTACGTTGACAATTGCTAAGCAATTTATTGCTCCTCGTGATATCCAGCGAATTAATGTAGCAGCGGCGAGTCCGCTTGAGTTTGAAGAAATTGGAACAGGGGAAATCGATTCTCGTGGCGGTTGGGGTGAGGATATTTTTCCTGTAAAAATTCAAAAAGCTAAAACAGCTGAAGTATATAAAGTGGTAAGTCCTCTTGGGGATTATAGCATTGCCTTCCTTGTTAGAGCTGATGGAACTACGATTACATTTCCTGATCAACTCCTTGTTAAGGATGCTAAAGAGGGTAATATTACGTTGAAAAGCGTAACGGGTAAGAAGGCTGGTAATGTAATTACTTTGTCTGGTACTTATGCCGCAGGTGCTACCTCTTTTGGTACAGGTAAAGAGATTATTAAGTTGCCGACAAAAGCGTCAGCTCAGTAGGTTTTACAGAACTTAACCTAACCTAGTAAAGCAGGTGTCTCAAAAGACACCTGCTTTTTTTATACTGAATTTTCAGTCTCTATTTTTTTAATCATGTTTTCAATTTTCGGTTAGGATAGGTTGCTAAGTAAATCAACGATTTTTGTTTTCTTTGCTTGCTATTAACAAAAAAATAACTTTATTACCGGTCGTACTAGGTAAGCCATTACTGATGTCCCGAACTGAATCTGCAGAAGAAAAATGGCAAAACAACATGCTCACAAGATGTGTCCAACTGTTGATCCCTTTGCAATGTTTGTCACTTTTGTGTTTAGCAACCAAATCTTTGAATAATTCCCGGTCGATAAGGGATAAAACCTGACTAAAAACGTTTAGGACGGAACTGATTAAATATCAAAAAAAAACTTTTTTCATATTAAGAGAATCTTTAAATAATTGCTCCCTAAAAATATATTTATAGGGAGCAATGTGTTAATGGAAGTTGTTAACAAGATCTGCAACAAATGTTTTAACTATAGTAGTTTTAGGTTTTCCATTATTAGGAACAACATTAAAAGAAATTCTTACAAAGACATCAGTATTTAACAATCGTTTTATGACAGGAAGATTTGTTCTTGTCCAAAAACCGAAATACACAGGACCAGTTAAAACGCTTTTATCAATTCCCATATATTCAATATCTCCGGAAATATCATCAATGTCAAACTGCGCAACATTTCTTGGGTCACTTATTACAATTTCTTGACGATAGTTTTGAATAGTTGCTCCCGTTGCAGAATTATTTATAATATCTGGATTTGTAACAAATTGAAACGATTGTTCATCAATATAATAATCAGCCAAATAATATTTCATCATCACATCTTCTGGAGGGTGTTGCATTGGCGGATTATTTATTACTACAACTTTAGGTTTTGCTGATAAATTAAATATTCCCAGGTTACCTGTATAATTAGGAGCACCTCCTGGAGCGGTAGAGAGGCCCTGCATTCCTGAAATAAATAAAGTTGTAGAAAAAAGCCCATTTGGAGCATGACTGATTGAACCATTCAACTTCATTTTTGTGTCCATAATCAGGTTCACTTTCTGTTCTGAAAAACCTCCACCGGTACCTCCAGTCACTAAGGAACTTAAAGCATTAAATATACTAGAGCCTCCTGTCTTTAAATTCTTATTTGAAGCTTCCTCAATACCCTCTTTCACTTTTTCAAGTTTTATAGGTCCATAATTCTTGGAAAAGAAATTGCCTAATACTTTTGACCCTGTAGCGAATATGCCTACTCCGCCTGTCCCCAAATTCATTGCACCTGAAACTACCTGTCCCATAAAATTAGTCGTTGGTTTAGGAGTTTGGATGGTACCATTTATCTCTCCCTTTTGTGTTCCATCTAAACTAATTTGATCGACACTTACTGAATACATATTCCAACGCAGTTGATTACTAGCATAATTTTTATTTTTTAGATTAGCATCATAAGCAAGTTGAAATTCTTCAGCGTACCAGGATCCACTTTGAAAAATTTTCTCTGGCTGAACTTTAGATATGGTAGCAGGATTACTGGAAAGATCTATTGCTTCCCCATTGTCAAAACTTAGTATAGATGATTTACTTTCGGTACCTTTGAGATCCAGTTGAAATGTTACTTGCGTTGTTTCTACACCTGATTTAGGTACAAAATAATAATATATCCGCATCGTTCCTCTATATCTATTATAAAGAACAAAATAAGGAGCATCTACTTTTATTATGGGGTTAAACGTATTAAAATACATTTCCCAACCATCCTCTGGTTTATAATCACTTAAATAATCATCCGGAAAAGAACGAGACGCACCCCCTGCCCATGGAACAGGTATAACTTCGTTTGGCCCATTGTTAAAAGAGGATATATTGTGCCAATTTAAACCAGAAGCGGGCGTACTCCCTTTAAGTGACAATTTCTTTAAACCTTCTTCCGACACATTGTTAAGTTCGACTTCTTTTTTACAAGAACTAAAACTCAATACAAGCACAGCAAGTGAAAAATAAATTGGTTTTTTCATAAATTTTTAAGGGTAACTAATTTGTTTAATATTCCTTTAAAAATAGAGAAATAAAGTTGTTAATGCAACTTATAGTTAAATTATTTGGAAACATTTAAAGCTTTGTACGAACTAAAATTTCTTAAATTGATTTACTATGTAAAAAAAAACTATAGGATAGGAAGTAGAATGTAAAAAATTAAACTATATAATATCAGTTGTGTCCTAAAAAAATTTAGGCGTGTGTTTCCATTCAAAAAAACAGCTATTTTTAGATTATTTCCATTTTGATCCTATTTTTTAGTCTGAAAACATTTGTAACTGGCCATTTTCCCCTTTAATTGGTTGCCTGATAAAACAACTTTTTATTTAGGTTTGAATTCATTGAATTCCAATGGTGTTTTCCCTGGTCAAAACGACAACTTCAACAAATACGGTGTGCGTTTTATTGGACAACAGAGTTTTCAAACAAATTTTCTGCTGAAATTTCTTTTAACTACAACCGTATTAATAGTAGTAATATTGATGGTGGTCAGGGTTCAGGCTCTGTATACAATAGTGTTTTACAAACACCTCGCGATATTGATATTAAGGGATTGAAAGATTTAAGTAATCCATATAATGCATATGGTTTTACAGATGCCAATGGTGCATGCACCTTGAACCCGTACTGGATTATGGAGAACTTCCGTAACTTAAATGACGTTAGTCGTTTAATGGGGAATTTTAATGTTACTTATAAGCCATTAGAGTGGGGAACTTTCCAAGAACGTTTAGATACGTATACAGATCGTCGTCGTACGCAAACACCTAACTATAAATTTGTTCCTACCGATAACACAACTAGAAATTAATATTATGCGCGATGATTAGTCTTTACAATGTCGCTTTGCTGCAAAATTTCGTTACGTTAGAAAGTAATTTCATTTTGTTATATTATTGATTATCCCTGTTTCCTCCTTAAAAATGCTCGAATTCCCCTCTCTTTTTATGTGTTTTTTAATTTTTGTACACTAATCAGAAGATGGAATTGGAGTAAGGAACTAGTTGTAAAATCAACTAGTTTTTGATTTTATTTTAAGTGTTTTGGTTTTTGTTTGTTGTTTTGTTAATGATGTTGTATTTGTTTTGTTAAAAAGACATTTCTTATATTAACTCAGTAGATTTTAATTTTTCTTGAAAAGTGATTTAAAACGTAAAAACGAACATTAATTTGTGAAAATGTTGTAGATGATAAATTAAATTATATATTTGTAAACGTTTAACAAATTTTAACACTAATCAGGTTTGTTATTCTACTACTGGTCTGTGCGTTACTTAACGTTATGAGAAAAAACTACTAACGCAGCTCAGACTATCAATACATATTAAACTAAACAACTAAACAAATGAAAAGAAAATTATTACTTCTTAATGCTTTGCTGTCGCATTGATTTTAAGTCCTGCTAGTTAGAAAATTTTATTGCTTGTTTTGATTTGCTTTATCCTGTCTTTGTTCCTAATTAAGAACGACGGGTACAAGGTGAAGGTGGAATATTAAACTCTTTTTTTCTGTAAAGAAATTCTTGAGGATTTTAGCTCGATTTTTATCGAGGGTGGAGCTTGTTGCATTTTATTTTCCTAGTATAATTTTTTGTTCACCGTTTGGAAACAAAATTGCTTTTAAAAATCTCCCTCATGGGAATATATTAACTAAACAACAAATCATATGAAACAAAAATTACTCAGTATTTTTCTGCTGTGTACGCTTCTAGTAGGAGCGGCCTATGCGCAGAATCGTCAGGTGAGTGGAAAAGTGACATCAGCGAGTGATGGGAAGCCTGTAAGTGGGGTTTCTGTTGCTGTAGCTGGAACAAACACCGCGACACAAACGGATGGTTCTGGAAATTATTCAATTTCTGCTGCAAATGGAACTACTTTAGTTTTTACTTACATTGGATTTAACAGCCAACGTATTAATGTTACTGGTTCTCAGTCGACATTTAATGTCTCTTTTGTACCTGCTGAATCGGCTATCGAAGAGGTCGTTGTAACGGGATATGGCGATGTAAAGAAATCTGATTTTGCGGGTGCAGTCGGTGTAATTTCTAATAAAGAAGTTGAAAACAGACCTGTTGCCAATGTAACTCAGAATCTTCAAGGACGTGTACCGGGCTTATTAGCAAACTCTGGAACAGGTCAACCTGGTCAAGGAGCAAACGTTACTATTCGTGGTATTAAATCTATTCAAGGAGCTTTTACGCAACCTTTATATGTTGTAGATGGTATTCCTGTTGCTGATAATGCTGTTGCAAGTTTAAACTCCAATGATTTTGAAAGTGTAACTGTATTGAAAGATGCAAGTGCTGCTGCTCTTTATGGAGCTAGAGGTGGTGCCGGTGTTATTGTCATTACTACAAAACAAGGTAAAAAAGGTACTTCTGATATCACTGTTCGTTCTCAAGTAGGTTTTACTGCTGCGCCGAATTTTGATCGTATGAATTTAATGAGTACCAATGAATTGCTTAACTTCGAAGAGACTGTTGGTCTTGCTTTAAATTTGAGTAATGCATCTTTGTCTAGTGCACCAGGCTGGTTCTATAGCCCTAAAAACCCTGTAAATGCTAATCTTTCACCTGAGAGACGCGCAGAGTATGCTAGAAAGTTAGATAGTACACGTAATATCAATACAGATGTGTCAAAGTTACTTTTCAGAAAAGGACTTTCGCAAAATCATGAGCTTAACTTAAGAGGTGGTGTTGATAATGTGAGGTACTATGCATCTGTAGGATACTATGATCAAAAAGGTTTGGATAAGACTTCTCAATTCAAAAGATATTCAAGTAGATTCAATTTAGATTATACTAAAGGAGCTTTTCAAGCTGTTTGGAATACAAACATGACGTATTCACAAACTAAAAGAGCAGTAGGTGATAGTTATGGAAATAGTGCTGTGAACCCATTTCAAATGTTGTTCCGTGCAAAACCTTATGATAATCCATACTTAGCTGATGGTAGACTTAATTTTGGTGCTGGTGGATCTAACTTAAACCTTAAAAGTTTAGCGAATGTTATTGAAACGATGGAAAATGTTAGATGGAATGAAAACCGTTGGAAAGTTAACACAGGTTTAAATTTATCTTACAAAATTACCGAAGATTTGACATTACGTAACATTTTAGGTGTTGATGCAGATAATAACTTG
This sequence comes from Sphingobacterium sp. MYb382, assembly GCF_037572665.1. Taxonomy (NCBI): domain Bacteria; kingdom Pseudomonadati; phylum Bacteroidota; class Sphingobacteriia; order Sphingobacteriales; family Sphingobacteriaceae; genus Sphingobacterium; species Sphingobacterium sp. MYb382. The sequence goes on along the minus strand of NZ_JBBGZT010000024.1, from coordinate 355,526 downwards.
TATGAGTATTATATCAATCCAAATTCATACCGTGGTAATGCTGGTGCAAATTTTAACTCTGGTATGGCACGTGAAGCTAGTTTAGTAAATGCTCAACTTTTAAACACAACTAGTTTAACATACAATAAGACTTTTAATGATAAGCACACTTTAAATGCGGCCGGATATTTTGAAGGTTTACGTGTGTACAACAAAGGTATGGGTTTCTTATTGTATAACTTGAATAAGCTGTTGCCTTGGACAGGCCAAGGAGCTAGTGCGCTACCTACAGGTGGTGCTACAACTATGCCTCAGTATGGTACTAGTGCACGTTCAGGCTATGGTATCCGTTCTTATTTCTTTGATGCTCGTTATTCTTATGACGATAAATATTCTGTGAATGCTAACATTCGTCGTGATGGAACTTCTCGTATTGCTAACTTAGCTAATAGAGAGATTACAACATGGGCTGTTAGTGGTGTTTGGAATGCGATAAATGAATCTTTCATGAAAGAACAAACGTTGTTTGATGATTTGAAATTTAGAGGTTCTTATGGTATCACACCAAATATTGGTAGTATTATCATTAATAGTTATCCAGTAAATGGATTTAACGTTCCAAACTATTTATCAGCACAGCTTCCTGGTTTTTCTGAAGTTAGCTACGTAGGATCTACTGTACCAGGTTTGTACCCAACATCTCCGGGTAACCCTAATTTGAAAATTGAGCATGTACGTAAAGCCAATGTTGGTTTTGATGCTTCAATTCTTGATAAAAGAATAACCCTTTCGATGGATTTCTATCGTGAGATTACCAAAGATTTATTTGTTAGCCAACCATTATCTAGTACGACCGGATTTAATACCTTGGCTATAAATGCAGGTACAATGTCTAATAAAGGTATTGAAACTGTTTTACGTGGCGTTGTCTTGAGATCTCCAGATTATCAGTTGACTTTAGGCTGGCAACATGCTGTCAATGTAAATAACATTGATGATTTAGGTAGCGTTAGTGAATATCAAGCAGGTACTTTTATTATTCGTAAAGGTCTTCCATATGGTTCACACTATACGTATAACTACTTAGGAGCTGATCCAGGAACAGGACGCCCAATGTATTACGCACAAGATGGTAAAACTATCGTTTATACGCAATCAGAAGCGGGTAGATTTGCTGATTATGGAACTTATGTGCCTAAACATGTTGGTGGTTTTAATTTAGATTTCCGTTATAAGAGATTATCAGTTTCTACTTTGTTCTCCTACCAATTTGATGTCGTAAGAAGTAACAACACACGTAACTGGATTACTGATGGATCTTTGGGTTATATTTCACAAGTTAGACAGTCGCGTGATCTACTTGATAACCAATGGTTGAAAGCTGGTGATGAGAAATTTTATCAATCGCCTAGTGTTAGTAGAGGTTTCACCCATACAGATCTTGAAAATGCAAAGTTCTTACGTCTTAGAGAGTTAAATGTAGCGTATAATCTTCCTGCGATTAAAATGGGTGGAAAAACTGTTCTTAAAGGAGCAAACCTTTATATGAATGCGTATAACTTGTTAGTTTGGAGTCCTTGGTCTGGTCAAGATCCGGAGGATGATAATAATATCAGTTTGAACGAATACCCAAATCCAAGAATGTTTGTTTTCGGTATTGACTTTAAGTTTTAATTATGAAAAGTAGATTTTTAAATATATTGTTAGCGACATTTCTTGTGTCTGCTACTACGTCCTGTAATAATCTATTAAATATTACAGAGACAGATTTTCTAGGGGGTGATTTAGCTTTAGGAACTGTAAAAAATAATGAATCCTTATTGATGGGGGCATACAGCGCTTTGAGTGCTAGATCTCCGGGGCTTAGCTACGGTAATGGTGCGCATGAGATGGTTATTTTGAGTAACGGCGTATTCTCTGATGAGTTAAAAGTTGGTGATTTTTACAATGCACAAACTACACACGAGTGGTTGTTTTCTGCAGATGACGTAAGTCTTCGTGATAATTATAATGCATTTGCGAATTACTACCGTATTATTGATCGTGCGAATCGTGTATTAGCGGCTTTACCGAAAGCCGTTGGTGAAGGTGCTGCTGATGAGGCTTTACGTACTAGACTTCAAGGAGAAGCTTTATTTTTACGTGCATTCTCACATTTTGAATTGTTCCGCTTTTATTGTAAGAGTTATGACCCAGCAGGTTTAGGTTTAATTTACATGAAAGAACCATCATTAGACAATAGAGCTCGTGATTTAATGGGCCCATATTTTGAAAATATGGTTGCTGATATTGAGACTGCTAAAGGTCTTTTAGCAGACAATGTTAATGATGTGTATAGAGCGAATAAATTATCTGCAGTTGGCCTACGTGCTCGTGTTGCTTTGTATATGCGTGATTGGGATGCAGCAGCTAAGAATGCTACTGATTATATTAATGCCCTGCCATTAGCAACGCAAACACAGTTTCCTGCAATATGGAGTGATGCTGGTAAAACTGAAATTGCATTTAAAATAGCTAGAACAACTGCCACGCCTAGAATTGGAGCTATCTATCGTGGTCTATTTACCAAAGATGCGTCAGGAAATATAGTGCCACCAAATTCAATTCCATGGATACCTAGTGATAAACTATGGGATTCATTTGATCAAACAAATGATATTCGATTTAAAGAATATGTCCTTGATGAGCCTATTTTAAGAAATTATCCAGGAAAGCAATCTAGACTTGTTCACAAATATCATGGAACTGGGTATGCTACCACAAATGAGAATGTTAATGATCTTAAGGTTTTCAGAACTGGAGAAATGTATTTAATTCGTGCTGAAGCTCGTGCCGAGTTAGGACAAGTTACGGGAGCTAACAGTGGAGAAAGCGATTTGAATGATTTACGTAAAGCTAGAATTACAGGCTATGCAAATCAGACAATTTCTAGCAAAGAGACACTTGTTACTGCTGTTTTAAATGAACGCTTTAAAGAGTTAGCTTTTGAAGGTCACCGTTTCTGGGATTTGAAAAGAAGAGGTTTAGCAGTAGAACGTTTAGTTAATGATTCTCCGGCTACAGGAAGAACACTTCCTGCAAATGATTACCATTTCGTATTACCAATCCCGAATACAGAAATTGCTGGTAATAGTTTGCTTAAACAAAATGATGGTTATGCATCTATCAACTAGTATTTAAGTAGTTCTTATAAATACTTTAAAGGCTCACCATTTGGTGAGCCTTTTTTTATTGAGACATATACTTAGAAGCTGTTTTAAATGGATAGGTACTAGTTTAATAACATTGACGACAGCATACTAGTAAAATCTTTTTTTTCGTTTAAAGTCAAGGTTGTTGCAGTAGTAATCGTCTTCAATCCAAGTAAGTCTTCCTGTTAATGGCTATAGGTTTACTTTGTTTATTGTGAACTTTTTAATAACACAAAAAGATATAAATAACTAGGATATTTTTTTTAAATTTATAGTAACTAATAAACTAAAGTCATGAGAAACCTATTTTTTTTATTTTTATTTATAATGCTAGCAAGCAATGTTTATGCACAGCCACAGATAACTGAAACCACGATTATTAGGCAGGTTTATGTAAATAATTTGGATAAGAAAGAGGAAAATATAGCAGGTTCAAAATATTTTGATGACGCTTTCTCTTCTGCCAAAGTAAATGGAGGAACTGGAGATTTTGATATTCGCTATAATGCATTTTTAGATATTATGGAATACAAAAGTGAGAAAGGCCTTGTTGAATTACTTAAAGAAAATAACACATCCTTTAAGTTTTCAAATGGAGATGTTTATGAACTATTTAATTATTCCTTAAAAGGAACTCCTGTTTCTCGTTATCAGCAAGTATTAGTGGACACCAATGGTGTTAAAATTTCCTTATTTAAATCTATTAAATTTAATAAAGCACAACCAGCTGCTAGTAGTTATCAGACCGATGTGCCAGCGAACTATAAGGCTCTAAAGGATCAGCTTTTTATTACTTTTGGTGGTAATACGGTTCCTTTTGATGGTAAACAAAAGTCTTTAGAAGAGGTATTTCCTGCTAAGGCTGATGTTATTAAGAAATTCTATAAAGAACATAAAGTGAAAGATACAGATTTGACAAAGTTAACAGATTTGTTTGCCACCTTTTAAGCGCAGTTTTAGATCTAAAATAATCTGATAACTAGTATAGCCTTAGTTTTAAATTGCTTTCCGTGTTTCTGATGCAGAGGCATGGATTAAATGGCGGACATTCTAACAAAAATAGGCTCACCAAATGGTGAGCCTATTTAATTATCTATATTTTTTTATTTGTTAGCTAGAATACTTAGCTGCTGTGCCACACGGCCAGCGATAAGTTTAAAAGCATCGACTACTTGCTCGTCAGCATCTAACAATATTGGGAAACCGTTATCACCAGCATCAGCAATAGATTTTACCAAAGGAATCTCGCCTAAGAAAGGTGTGTTATTGCTCTCTGCCAAACGTTTGCCACCATCTTTTCCGAAGATATAATATTTATTTTCTGGAAGCTCAGCAGGCGTGAAGTAAGCCATGTTTTCAACGATACCGAGGATAGGTACATTGATACCTTCCATTTGGTACATCGCCATACCTTTAATTGCGTCGGCTAATGCCACTTGCTGAGGCGTAGTAACAATTACTGCCCCTGCGATAGGGTATGTTTGTGAAACTGTTATATGGATGTCTCCTGTCCCCGGAGGCATATCAACAACTAGGTAATCCAGTTCACCCCAGTCTGTATCTCCAAAGAGCTGTTTAATCGCCGATGTTGCCATTGGCCCACGCCATGGAATAGGCTGGTTTGGATCCGTAAAGAAACCAATAGATAAAAGCTTAAGTCCAAATTTTTCTATTGGTAATATTTTAGTTTTACCATCAGGTGTTACAACCGACTCAGGACGCGCACCATCAAGACCAAACATGATTGGTAATGAAGGTCCGTAAATATCGGCATCCATAAGTCCTGTTTTAGCACCTGTTTCAACAAGAGCCAATGCGAGGTTGCTTGCCACGGTTGACTTACCTACACCACCTTTACCAGAAGATACGAGGATAATATTTTTAATGCCATGAAGCTGTTGGTTTTCATTGCTTACGACGCGCGCCGTCATGTTTATTTCTGCTTCAACCTCTTTTCCAATAAAAAGAGCAATTGCATTGCGGCAAGCATGTTCAATATGTCCTTTTAGTGGGCAAGCAGGTGTCGTTAAAACGACATCAAATTTTACTTTATTAGGTAATATTTCAATGTTTTGAATCATGTGTAGCGTTACTAAATCTTTTTTAAGATCAGGCTCTTCCACATGACTTAAGGCATGTAATACTTGTTCTTTTGTAATCATAGTTAAATAATCTATTACAAATGTACGTATTGCACCGATAAATCCTGTCATAGCTATGTTGTTAATCTGTTTATTACTTAACGTTTGGTCGTTTAGTTTGCCTATATTTAGTACGTGTATTTTAAAGAATATGTATCATAAATAGACTATTTGTCGTTCTAAGATCAGATAAGCGAATAATACTTTAGCGGTTTAAAAAAATGTTCTATTTTTAAATCGAAATATATTGGAATGAAGTGGATAGAAAGAATACCTTCCTTAGGGCCTAAGCAGAAGAAAATAGCATTCATCGTAAGCGGCTCCTTGCTCTTATTGGTGCTTGTAGCGATAGGTGTTGGCCTGGCGGTGCGTGGTCGTATGCTGGATAAGGCGATGAAAAAAGCCGAACTTACCCTGCGTGATCGCTACCAATTAGGATTTAAAGTCAGCGATTATCGATTTACAGGATTGCGTACCGTTACCTTTGATAACATTGTGGTCGTTCCTCAAGACCGAGATACCTTGGCTCGATTAGCATCAATGTCGGTATCTGTGCGCCTATGGCCATTGTTGTTTGGTGACGTTAAAATTGGAAACCTAGACCTGAAGCATACCCGCATTACGCTAGTTAAGCACGATAGCATCAGTAACTACGATTTTCTGTTTAAGAAGAAGGAGAAAAAAGAAGAACCCGTAGATAATGAACGCAATTACGCGGCACTTATTGATGATGTATTGAAGAAGGTATTTTTCAAGATACCGAGTGATATGGCCGTTGATGATTTTGAGTTATCCTATCAGGATGATAGCGTGCGCCAGCGTATTCGTTTGCCGCAGGCAGTGATTGATGGTGGTGATTTTGAAGCCAGCTTATTTTTAAATGACCACGATGCACAGTGGAATTTTGCTGGGCGTGTGAATCCCGATAGACAAGAGCTTCGTGTGGAGGTATCATCAGAGCAAAAAGATGTAGAGCTGCCTTTGTTGAGACGTAAATTTGGCCTAGGTGTCAGTTTTGATAAAATCATGTTCGATTTGAATCGTGTCAAACGTGAAGGTCGCGACTCGCTAACACTTGCCGGAAGTTGGGCTTTTGACAATCTTAAATTAAGCCATCATCGACTTTCGGAGAAGCCTATTGTATGGCCGGAGGCCGAAGGTAAAGGGCAACTTAACATTGGGAAGCTCGCGCTGGAGATTGACCCTTCGAGTACAGTGAAAGTTAAGAACTTTGTATTTCAACCGCATGTGAAGTTTATTCCAAAGCCAAATAAAGTATTAGCCTTATCAGTACATACCGGAAAATTTGCTGCACAAGATTTCTTTGACGCTATTCCTAAGGGGCTTTTTGAAGCCATTGACGGAATTGAAGTTACGGAGAATATCGCCTATGATCTTGATTTTCAGGTGAACTTTGATCAGCCCGATAAGCTACTGTTCTCTTCGAAAATGGATGATCATGATTTGAAGGTAATTAAATGGGGAAATGCGAATATCCCTCTTTTAAATAGTCCGTTTGTTTACCAAGCCTATGAGGACAGTGTCTTGATGCGTCAAATTATTGTAGGTCCTGAGAATCCGAAATATACCGCATTAACACAAGTCGCACCCATTCTTCGGAAGACCCTTCTAAATACCGAGGATCCGTATTTTTACCAACATAAAGGATTCGAGGAAGAAGCTTTCAAGCTTTCCATTGTCACAAATATCAAAGAGCGTAAATTCAAGAGAGGCGCAAGTACAATCTCTATGCAGCTCGTGAAAAATGTATTCTTGAATCGGAATAAAACGATGATGCGTAAGTTTGAAGAAATCGTTTTGGTATGGTTGATGGAATCATCTAGAGCAGTTAGTAAAGACCGAATGCTGGAGATTTATCTTAACGTTATTGAATGGGGAAAGAATGTGTATGGAATTGATGAAGCTGCAAATTACTATTTTGGTAAGAAGCCAATCGACCTAAATATTGGAGAAAGCTTATACTTGTCTAGTATCGTTCCAAGACCGAAGACCGGATTAGGGTCTTTCGATTATACAGGGCATCTAAAACCATGGGTGCAACGTCATTTTAACACCTATGGCTATATTATGATGAAGCGTGGTCAACTTAATGATGAAGCGGTGCCTGCGAGTTATGGTTTTTATGAGGTGTTACTGCAGCCTAACTTAAGGCCTGCACGACCTATAGGCGTTGTAGATACTGCTTTTGCGGAAGAAGAAGATCACCAAGAGTCTATTATTCGTGAATTTGAACGTGACGAAGCAGTACGTAAAAGCTTAATGGATAAACTTTTTGGTTCAGATCCTAAAAAAGAAAAAGAATAATGAAACAGATACAAATCGACAAGCTCCACTTTGAGTTGTTTATTGACTATGAACAGATTCAAAAACAAATCCGATTGATGGGCATTGACATTAGTTTGCAGTATGCAGACAAGAACCCTGTATTTATTGGTGTTTTGAACGGTTGTTTTATGTTTATGGCCGATTTGATGAAGGAGGTTACCATTCCTTGTCAGCTTTCGTTCGTGAAGCTAGCTTCCTATGAAGGGGTAGCTTCTCAAGGAACTATTCAACAGCTGCTTGGCGTAGGGATGGACCTTAAAGGCCGACATGTTGTCATCGTTGAAGATGTGATTGACACGGGTAATTCATTAAAGCATACCATTGCGACCCTTCAAGATTTAGAAGTGGCAAGCATTTCGGTATGTGCCTTATTGATGAAACCTGATTGTTTAGTACATCAATTTGATGAGGATTTGCTCGTTGGTTTTGAAATCGATAAAGAGTTTGTTGTTGGTTATGGCCTAGATTATAATGGACAGGGGCGTAATCTTCCAGATATTTACAAGAATTTTTCTCTATAATGTCGATTAAGGTTACGAACATACTTACTGCTGAAGACAAGAGCTATGCGTAAATTTATTCTGCTATTTTCGTTGTGCTGTCTTGTACTTTTCACTGTAGGACAAAAGAAGAAAAAGCCGGTTGTCATGATTGTGGGCGATGATATTCTTGCTTTTACGGCCGCGGTGCAAAGTGCTCGTTCGAATGTGCCGACATTGTGGGTTTTATCCGGTGCCGAGTTTATTCCAGAACTAACGGCAGAGACATTATGTATCGACAATTATGCAAATTTGGATGGTGGCATTTGGATGGAGATACTCATGGAGACTGCTTTAACGACGCAACGGAATGACTCTTTGGCTGCCGTTGTGAAACGGGAACTAAATCCACGTCTTGTGCGTAATGCTTTAGATAAGATTGTCCTAAAGCAGCAAAACCTTACCGTTGTTTTTAAACAGTCTGTTGTACAGCTGAAACAGCATAAAAAAAGATGGGTTGCTACACTCTCCAATAAGAATAAATATGAGCTTCATAGTATCGTCGATGCTAGTGCTGATCAATATTTACAGCCATATATTGGCAATCCAATTCAGTATGCTAGGCCTGCAAAATTATCAGCAATACAAAGCTTGACAGATGTTCAATTGAAGACCATGGTGGCCAGCGGTCAATCTGCCGATCAGGTGTATGGAATTGGCCTAGCTAACCTCTTGTTTTTACAAAAAAATAATTTGTTGAATACCTACGGTGTAAACCAACTGTTTGATGAGGCTATAGAAACGATACCACTAAAAGCATCGGTTGGACAAGCCTATGGTGCGCTAGCGGCCTATTTAGCCTTCTTTAAGGCCGATGTTGAAAAGGTCGATATCCGTAAGCTACAGTCGGAGCTTTTGGTTTATGGAGCACGTATCATGCCTTATCAAGATATTCAGATTAATGATCCTAATTTTGTTGCTATACAAAAAATAGGCCTGACCAATTTATTTAAGGGAAAAGCTAGCGATAGGGATTTCCTATTTGATGCCGATGCGCCTGTACAGTTTGAGGAGGTGAAAGACGACTTTAAGCAATTTTTCTTTAGAAGCCAATTGTGGTTCCTTGATCATCAAGGTACGACCTTCACCTGGAGGGAGTTTTTGAGTCTATTAAAGTTTGTCGGGTTGCGTGGCGATGAGATTGAGCAGCAGCTGATTAAAGATTGGTCGAGCAAATTGAAATTTAAAGGGACCTATAGTCCCGATACAGCGGTTACTCGTTATGAGTTTGCAACGCTTTTGGACCGCTATGCTAGTCCTTATGTAAAGACATTGAGTCAAGACGGTTTACTGATAAATTAAGTAGAGTAGTAGGGGCTAAAAAAGCAAGAGGGCTTGTCTCCGTTAGGAAACAGGCCCTCTTTATATACTAAAGGGTGTGTTGCTCTTAAAATCTGAAGATTGGATCAAAGCTCTCACTTCCGGAGTAGTTCTGACCTAAATCAATTAATTCACCAGTTTTGATGTTAATCACCATTCCGTGTACAGCTAATGGCTGACCATTTTTCCAAGCTTTTTGTACGATAGGTGTTGTACATAAGTTGAAAACTTGCTCTTTAACGTTAAGTTCAACAAGTCTATCTACTTTTTTCTCATCCTCCGCAATTTCGTCGATTTCAGCTCTATTCAATCGGTATACATCTTTGATGTGACATAACCAGTGGTCAATAACACCGTAAGATGTATGACTTAAAGAAGCAGCAACACCACCACAACCGTAGTGACCAGCGATAACAATTTGTTTAACTTTTAATACGTTTACTGCGTAGTCTAATACCGATAGCATACTCATGTCGCTATGGATACATAGGTTGGCAATATTACGGTGTACGAAGACTTGACCAGGCTTTTTCCCCGTAATTTCGTTAGCAGGAACACGGCTATCGGCACAGCCAATCCACAATACCTCTGGTTTTTGCCCTTTGGCTAATTGTTCAAATCGACCTGTTGTATCGTTCGCTACAAACTCTACCCAGCTTTTGTTTCCGTCTAAAATTTCTTGAAAGCCTTTTTCTAAATCTTTATTTTCCATATATATATCTTTCTATAGTGGTCGGGTATTTCTCCCGCCGAATTTACTGTATTAATTATTTTCTGACAATTATTTTTTGTAACTAATCGATTCGAGTTCAATATTTAACCCTTTGCTGACGGCATTTAATTCAAAATCACGGAGCACTTCAATGACATCCTTGTCAATAAATTTACTCGCTTTGCCGTCGATACGAATCGAAGAGATGTTTTTCGGTAAGCTGTGTAGCTTCTGCTGAATAGGCACTTTATTTAAGAAAGATACCTCTTCTGCTAAAATCATAACCGCTGTTTGGTCACCTTCTTTACCGGTGATTTCCATTTTGAAAGCATTGTTCATATTGGCACGGATGATATAACATACGGCAACTAAGATTCCAATACCTACACCGACTAATAAATCGGTAAATACGATTGCAACAACTGTAATTGCAAATGGAATAAACTGATCTAATCCTTTGCGTAACATAGATTTGAAAAGCGCAGGGTTAGCCAATTTATAACCTGTGTGCAATAAAATTGCAGCTAAACATGATAATGGAATCAAGTTGATCAACATTGGAATAGCCATTAAAGCAACCAATAACCACACCCCGTGTAACATGGCCGACTGTCTGGTACGTCCACCAGCCTGTACGTTGGCCGACGAGCGGACAATAACAGACGTTAAAGGAAGACCACCCAATAAACCGCTACTCACGTTACCGACACCTTGAGCGATAAGCTCTCTGTTGGTTGGTGTAACACGCTTAAAAGGATCTAGTTTATCTACTGCCTCAATACTAAGGAGTGTTTCTAAACTAGCGATGATGGCTAACGTTGCCGCAACGATCCATACCTCTTTATTAAGTATTTGTCCAAAATCAGGGAATGCAAAGAGACCGGTGAACTCTTGAAATGAATTAACAATAGGGATGAGTACAAAGTGATTAGCTGACAGCGCCATTGTTGTACCTTGGAAGGCAAACGCTAACCCAACACCCAGTAGCACAACAACAAGCGGAGCTGGCACTTTATTCAAACCTTTCAACTTCGGCCAATAGATTAACACGGCAATTGACAATAAACAGATGAGCGTTGCTCCCCAATTGACAGTTGCGGCGATGGTATCACCAAAAGCAGCAATGCCGCCGCCAGCTTCAACCTCAAAAGCATGGTTTTCTAGCATGCCGAGAGCCAAAGGGATTTGTTTTAAGATAATGGTAATCCCAATAGCGGCAAGCATACCTAAGATCACGGATGAAGGGAAATAATTTCCAATCATACCTGCTTTTATAATGCCTAATATAAGTTGCATAATACCAGCGATAACAACCGCTAGCAAGAAGGTTTCATAAGCTCCTAGTTTTTCTATAGCTGTGAAAACAATTACGGTAAGTCCCGCAGCAGGTCCACTTACACTTAAGGGTGATTTACTAATGGCCGCTACGACAAGCCCCCCAATTACACCGGTAACAATTCCTGAAAACAATGGCGCACCGGATGCCATTGCGATGCCCAAGCATAGTGGTAATGCTACTAAAAACACCACAACACTAGCAGGGAAGTCATATTTTAAGTCTCTTTTCGATAATTTCAGAAAAGCAGACGTACGAGTTCCTAACATAAAAGTAATACTAATTTTTGTTCAATTTCATTTGATAAAATCCACACGAGTCCCTATCAAAACATACTAACTATGCTTTGAGCAAACCCCTGAGGCGGGCAAAATGAAAATTAACAGTTAGGAGGCGGAGTGGGTACTGAAGGATGAAAAACTTGAAATAGCTTTTCATTTTTTAGGTAGTGTCTTTCGCGCGCGCTGCTTTCAACGAGCGGAATGAAAGCTTCATAATCTGAAACAATAGTACTGCTGAAAAATTTCGAACCTACCTCGTGTAAATCTTCAGAAAGATTATTCCCTTTGGCGGTATTTTCAATTTCAAGTTGAAGTACTACTTGTAATATCGTTCCTTGATCTAATACATCCACAAAAATAGGCGTAGCCGAAATCAACATCTTGATTACGAATACTGCGAAGCAGATTTTAGCTGCTACGCGCTGTTTTGCCGATATGTATTTACTTGTGATCATCATAGTGAACTAATGCAAAAATACGAAAAAGCATAAAAAGAACAGTAGTTATTCTGTATTATAATTGTTATTTTTTTGTAAAGGATTCCAAAAACGATGATAAATTTTTAACGATAAAGCATGTTTTTTTAAACTATTCCTAGTTATATTAGCGTATGGAAATTAATCAAGCGACTTTCATTGAGCGTATTACCGCCTCGTATGCTCCTAAGGGAGATTCTATTTTACTTGGTGCTGGAATCTGGAATGGGGATATTATCGCCGCGGCGCCCGTTAATTTAGCGTTGAAGATGATGAATCGACATGGCTTGATTGCTGGTGCAACAGGTACCGGCAAAACAAGGACCCTACAATTGATGGCAGAACAACTCTCCGATTCGGGCATTCCGGTTTTTATGCTCGATGTGAAGGGTGATTTGTCTGGGTTGGCAGAAGAAGGGACAACGAATCCGGCTCTTGTCGAACGTGGAAATGCAGTAGGTGTTCCTTTTGTTCCATCGAGTTTTCCTGTGGAGTTGTTTTCATTAACTGGCCACCAAGGGGCATCTATGCGCATCACTGTTGGTGATTTTGGTCCTGTGTTCTTAGCGCGTATTTTGGACCTTAATGACACGCAGGCTGGGGTATTGGCTGCTATTTTTAAATATTCATCCGATCAGCAGCTGCCTTTGGTAGATTTGACAGACCTTAAGAAGGTACTTAGTTATTTGGCTGATGGTCCTGGAGCGGATGAAATTAAAGATGATTATGGCAAGATTAGTACGGCTACATCTGGAACGATTCTCCGGAAGATTGTGGCTGTGGAGCAACAGGGGCTAGCACATATCTTTGGAGAGAAGGCTTTTGAGGTGGATGATCTTATCCGTAAGGAGGATGGAAGAGGTATCATCAGTTTATTGAATATCGCTGATGTTCAAGACCAACCCTTACTTTTTTCTACTTTCCTCTTAAGCTTATTGGCTCAATTATATAAAAACTTGCCCGAGGTCGGCGATTTAGATAAACCTAAATTGGTTTTCTTTTTTGATGAAGCTCATTTATTATTCAACGGTGCCTCAAAAGCCTTCCTAGGACAAATAGAGCAGATTATACGTTTGATACGTTCCAAAGGTGTGGGTGTTTTCTTTTGTACACAAGCGGCGACGGATATTCCAGAATCCGTATTGGCACAATTAGGAAATCGTGTTCAACATGCTTTGCGCGCATTCACACCAAATGATGCTGATAATCTAAGAAAGACAATTAAGACCTATCCGCATTCTGATTTTTATGCTTTAGATAAGACGCTAACTTCTTTAGGTACTGGGCAAGCAATCGTAACCGTTTTAAATGACAAAGGGATTCCTACGGAAGTGGTGGCTACCCATTTGGTTGCTGCCCGTGCGGTAATGGGGCCCGCTTCTGCGGCTACTGTTCAGCGCTTGATAGGCGAATCTTCTTTTGCTGGGAAGTACCAAGAACGGGTAGAAAGACGTACGGCAGCGGAGATAATCGATGAGAAAATGAAAACCTACACGAATGCTCAAGCGCAGGAAGAAGCGAAGAAGGCTACGGAAAAGGCATCGCGTCCGGTAGGGCGACCAAAACAGACGATTACTGAGTCGGTTACGAATGAGATGTCTCGAACTTTAGGCCGTGAGGGAGGAAAGTTATTAAGTCGTTTGTTAACTTATGCTGTGAATTTTCTCTTTAAAAAGAAATAGATTAATAATGTTATCTTTGCACACCTTTTATAGGATTATTAATTACTAAGATTAAGTGAATAATGAGTAAACCAACATTGTTAATACTTGCTGCTGGGATGGCCAGCCGTTATGGGTCGTTAAAACAAATTGATGCTTTTGGTCCACATGGAGAAACGATCATTGATTATTCTATTTATGATGCTATTCGTGCAGGCTTCGGAAAGGTAGTATTTATTATCCGTGAAGAGTTTTTAGACACGATGCGTAATGTTTTCGATGCTAAACTTGCTGGTAAGATTGAAGTTGACTATGCTTTTCAGAGCTTTGATTTAACAAAATTTGGTATTAATCAAGTTGTTGAGCGTGTAAAACCTTGGGGTACTGCGCATGCGGTTATGAGTGCTAAGGATAAAATCGATGGTCCATTCTGTGTGATCAATGCCGATGATTTCTATGGTAGCGATGCTTATGCGAAAATGGCGGCGTTCCTTACAACAGAAGTTAGCGACGATAAAATGGCGTTGATGGGATACGAAGTAGGAAATACATTGTCAGATTATGGTTATGTGTCAAGAGGGGTATGTGAAGTAGATTCTGAAGGACATATGGAGTCGGTGACGGAGCGTACTAATATTTATTATGTTGACGCGGACGGCGGACGTAAAATTGTTTTCGAAGAAGACGGTCAGCAATTTGACCTGGCACCAGAAACACCGGTATCTTTAAATTTTTGGGGATTTACACCACGTATTTTTGATATCGCGGAGCAGATGTTTACTGATTTTGTACCTAAGAATGCTGATAATCCGAAGTCGGAGTTTTTTATTCCTTCTGTTCCAGATTATATGGTTAAAAATAAATTGGCAGATTTTAAAGTTATCCCGACCTCTTCAAAATGGTTTGGTGTCACCTATAAAGAGGATAAACCAATTGTGCAGGCATCTATTTCAAAGCTTGTCGATGAAGGTGCTTATCCACAGAAGTTATTTTAATATAAATCAACGTATACGAAAAAGGCTGACAGTAATGTCAGCCTTTTTTTTGCATAAAAAAAGGGCTCGAAATTTTCGAGCCCTTTTCTATGGATGTAAGATTATTTTACTTCTTCAAATTCTACATCTTGTACGTCATCACCACCTTGTTTAGGCTGACCTGCATCTCCGTTAGGAGCTTGTTGTTGGTCAGAACCTTGTTGTGAAGCAGCATACATCTCTTCAGATGCAGCATTCCAAGCGTTTTGTAATTCTGCAGAAGCAAGATCAATGTCAGCAAAGCTTCTAGCTTCGAAAGCAGCTTTTAACTTATCAAGACCAGCTTCGATAGGTGCTTTTTTGTCTGCTGAAATTTTATCACCGTATTCTTTTAATTGTTTCTCAGTAGAGAAGATTAAAGCATCAGCAGCATTGATTTTTTCTGCTTCTTCTTTAATTTTTTGATCCGCTTCAGCATTTGCTTCAGCTTCTTGTTTCATTTTTTGGATTTCTTCATCAGATAAACCAGAAGAAGCCTCGATACGAATATTTTGCTCTTTACCAGTAGCTTTATCTTTAGCAGATACCTTGATGATACCGTTAGCATCGATGTCAAATGTTACTTCGATTTGCGGTACACCACGAGGTGCAGTAGGGATTCCATCTAAGTGGAAACGACCAATTGTACGGTTTTGTGTAGCCATTGGACGCTCACCTTGTAAAATGTGAATTTCTACGGATGGTTGGCTATCTGAAGCTGTAGAGAAAGTCTCTGATTTTTTTGTAGGGATTGTCGTGTTAGCTTCAATCAATTTAGTCATTACGCCGCCCATTGTCTCAATACCTAAAGACAAAGGAGTAACGTCTAATAACAATACATCTTTAACCTCACCTGTCAATACACCACCTTGGATAGCAGCACCTAATGCTACAACCTCATCAGGGTTAACACCTTTAGAAGGCTCTTTTCCGAAGAAGCTTTTTACAGCGTCAACGATTGCAGGGATACGTGTAGAACCACCTACTAAAATGATCTCGTCGATATCCGCCGTTGTGAAACCAGCGTTTTTCAAAGCCGAACGACAAGGGTCGATAGTACGTTTAATTAAGTCAGCAGCTAAAGACTCAAATTTAGCACGTGATAATGTACGAACTAAGTGTTTTGGACCTGTAGCGTCAGCTGTAATGTATGGCAAGTTAATTTCTGTAGAAGTTGTGCTTGAAAGTTCAACTTTAGCTTTTTCAGCAGCTTCTTTCAAACGTTGTAATGCCATTGGGTCTTTTCTCAATTCGAAACCACCATTCTCATTCGCAAATTCTTCTGCTAACCAGCTGATAATTACGTTGTCAAAGTCATCACCACCTAAGTGAGTATCACCGTCAGTAGATTTAACTTCAAAAACACCATCACCTAATTCCAAAACAGAAACGTCATGTGTACCACCACCACAGTCAAACACAACAATTTTCATGTCTTTGTGTGCTTTATCTAAACCGTAAGCTAAAGCAGCAGCTGTAGGCTCGTTGATGATACGTTTAACTGTTAAACCAGCGATTTCACCAGCTTCTTTCGTAGCTTGACGCTGCGCATCGTTAAAGTATGCAGGAACAGTAATAACGGCTTCTGTAACTTCTTGACCTAAGAAATCTTCTGCAGTTTTCTTCATTTTTTGAAGAATCATTGCTGAAATCTCTTGTGGTGTATATTTACGATCATCGATTTCAACACGTGGCGTGTTGTTATCTCCTTTTACAACATTGTAAGGTACCTGACCAATTTCTTTTGCAGACTCATCGTATGATAAACCCATGAAACGCTTAATTGAATAAACAGTTTTAGTTGGGTTTGTGATTGCTTGACGCTTTGCAGGATCACCTACTTTACGCTCTCCACCATCAACGAAAGCAACGATGGAAGGAGTAGTACGTTTTCCTTCATTGTTAGCAATTACTACTGGCTCATTACCTTCCATTACGGCAACACATGAGTTGGTAGTACCTAAGTCGATTCCTATAATTTTTGACATATCTTGTATTTTGTTATTTACGAATTTAAAATCTCTTTCTCTTCTCTTATCAAGGGTTGTGCCAAGCCTTTTTTTAGACGAAAAAAAGAACGACTGACGCATTTTAATTAATTTGTGCTGTCAATGTGTCATTTTTGCTATTTAAACGTCATGATTTTTTAGCCTGTATTATCCCTTTTCGTCAGCTTGCGTCAGTTTTCGTCAGGTCATCTGAACATCATAAATAACGTTTTTAAGAAGTATTAGTTTGATTTATCATCGATTGGCTTCTTTTCTTTTGACAATAAAGTAACATATAGACACGGAATTGGCGCATGGGCTTTACCAACTATTATTCATAAACTTCGCTATCGTATATTTTTTTACCAAGAATAAATTAGTAAATTCGTGTTGCAAACTTAATATAACATGACCTTTCAGGAGTATTTGGATTACTTTGAACAAATTTTAGCCTCGCCTCAAGACTTTGACCCTTACCAGGATGAAGAGTATTTGAGTTACACCAAATTAAATTGGGCACGTATGAATCGTTGGCTGAAGCGATTTGAGCCAAATGATACCATAAAAAATTTAGTATCCTCGATTACAGAACCACAACATTGGATTCTTATTACAGAACCATGGTGTGGCGATGCAGCACATTCGGCAGCACAGCTTTATCAAATTGTACGTAACAATCCGAATATCGATTTTGATATCGAATTGCGCGATAGCGCTCCTTTTTTAATTGATGACTACCTTACCGATGGATCGAAATCTATCCCTAAGCTTGTCATTCGTAATGATGTTGGGCATGACAAATTAATCTGGGGACCTCGTCCGGCGAAGCTACAAGAGCTATTCTTACAGCTGAAAGCCGAAGGAAAGGCCTTTGAAGAAATTAAAGAAGCTATGCAAAAATGGTATAATGACGATAAAGGCGATGCTTTGCAAGAGGAGCTTGTAGCAGCATTGTCTTAAGCATACATAAGCATGGACATTGAAGCTTTACGCGACTATTGCCTGTCTAAACCTTTTGCAACGGAAGAGATGCCCTTTGGGCCAGAAACATTGGTCTTTAAAGTAGGAGGCAAGATATTCTTGCTAGTGGGGCTAGATCAAATAGATGATCTTCGATTCAATGTTAAGTGTGATCCTGAGTATGCTGTGGATTTGCGGAGTAACTACCCTGATACTGTATTTCCAGGTTATCACATGAATAAAAAACATTGGAATACTGTATGTGGTAATCGACAATTGAGCGATGTACGTTTACAAGATTTTATCAATGACAGTTACGATTTGGTTTATAAATCCTTGTCTCGCGTAGTTCGAGAAGGTTTATCTGAAAGCAGCTATTAAAATTTTGACAACACTATCGTTGTGAAAAAAGCCGGTACTTAATATTAAGTACCGGCTTTTTTATAGCGATTATTTAATAGATTAAATTTTCTAAGAGGTTTCGTTTCAATTGTTTTGAACCGGCTGCTGCACCGCCACCAAACATTCTATTTCCACTCAGTGTTTTGAAGAAATCCTCCATACTCATATTTTTCACTTTCTTGTCACGCCAGTCTTTTGGCATATTTTCTAAGGTAAAATCAACACTCGTTGCCCAGTAGTTGATATGCATTTCAGGTATAACTAAGCCCAATACCATGCCTGGTAAACCGTTAACTAAGGCTGGGCCACCCGATACCGGAATTAGGTCGGTATAGAAAGCTACTAAGTATAAAGAATCTGCTGTTGCTCCGTTTACGCGTCTACATTCATAGCCCGCAATGGTGCGGTATTCATCGGTGAATCTCCAGGTTACTTTTTGCAAGGAATCTTTTAATAGGTACTTTTCATCAAGCTCAAAAGAGATCTCTGCTTCTTGCGTTTTCAAATTTTGATAGAAAACTTTTTCGCTTTGTGATCTTCCGCCTCGGAATCCGCCGCCCCCAACGGGAGCACCAGATGATGTAACGAGCGTACCCATTTGCATTGCTCCGCCGCCGCCGCCCATACCTCTTCCTCCACCTCCGCCACCACCAGTTGCGCGGACGCTAGTGCTCGCATTCATACGGCGGTCGCCACGTGGGCTTCGTGTATCGTTATCTGTAGCTACGGCCAGCATTAGGGTTTCATTCTCGTCAAACTGTAGCGTGAAGTTGCTGACATTCTTTTCGGGCATGTCATCTATATTGCCACGAAAGCTCATCATCATGCCTTGGTTTTGACTAGAGCCAGAGAACTTACTCATCATCTCTCGCATGCGAGCTTTTGTATATACTTCTTTTTCAAATTTGATAACCCCCTTAGTCGGGAAGTAAGCATTTTGTGCTTGACTATTTCTACTGATGCATAGCAATAGTAGACCGATGAGTATGGTGTGTTTAATCATTTTTTTTGCCTAAGTATTTGTTGAAATCCCATTTTAGTCCAAGCATAAAATACTGTGATAGTAGCTGCTGACGTGTTTCTGAGTAGTTGCTATTGCTGAAAGAACGCTGTGTATTGTTGTAGCTATTGAAAACGTCAAACGCTTTGACGCTAAGTAATAACGATTCGCTAGGCAACAGTTTGCGTGTCAATTCAAGATTCATGTAGAACTGTTGGATTGGCTCTGGGAATATTTTTGTTTTCCCGGTATAGCTATAGTTCAATGCTTGTGTTAAGCTAAATTTAAACGGTAAGAAGTACTTTAATTCAGCACCCGTTGTCGAACGTAAGCTTGTGTTGTTAAATTGACTCTGTACCGAGTTTTTCTCATTTGTTAAACCAATATTGAAGTTTAAGAAAAAGTCCACAATTTTAGACGTCTGCTTACTTGCGTTAAAGCCTACCAAAGCGTTGGTGGTATTGTTTTGGTTTAATTTACCATTTATGTACAGGTAGTTGTTGGCATAGGTCAAGTTGGCGGTAGGGCCAAACTGAATAAGTCCTGCAATTATTGGTTTCCCGTAAGAAGCGTTCAAACGCACATTCCAATTTGTTTTATCATTAATATTGACAAAAGTAGCTGTTGTTTTACCTGTTTGATCAATCTCTGATTTATTAACGATGGCGTTGTCAGTGAATGCAATTGTAGCGTTCACCATTAACGACGACGCTTTCAATAGGCTGAATTTATTGTAGTTAATATTGAAAGAGTTTAAGGTCTCACGTTTTAAATCAGGGTTTCCCAACTGCACGAATAGCTCGTTTGTAGGTGGTTGTATCGGCTGTAGTTGGGAGAATGAAGGTACATTACTGCCGTTCTGATAGTCCAAACTTAGGCTCTTTGTGTTACTGATTTTATAAGAGAAACGCGTTACGAAGTTATTTTGCCAGAATGATCTATCTAGTGCAATATTGCGATAGCTATCCGACAAGTTCTGTTGTAGGTACGTCGTTTTGTTGGATAGGTTCACCATGAATTTATCCGTACGGAAGCTGATGTTGAAATCTAATCCGTTGTTATTGAATTTATCCTGCTCGTTCTTGGAATATAAAGAATCTAGCTGTTGTGTATTTCCTGTATTGTTGAACGCATTGACTAAGCCTGTGCGGTTGGATGCATCGAAGGAATAGCCTAACGTTAGGTTAATGTCTTTAGTAATAGGCTCACTAATATTTAGTGAGGCGCCGAATTTATTGTTTTTCCCCTCGTTGAATCGTGTTTGGTTGATGTCTGTTGTTCTTGGATTTACACCCAAACTATCGTATTTGTTTGTGATTTCTCGTACTAAATTTGTTGATTCCGAGTTGGTAAACTGGTTGCTCAACTGCAAATTCATGCTACGGCCACTCTTGTTTAGTCGACGTCTGTAGTTAATGCGAAAGTCTAAGTTTTCATCTTTTGTTTTGGCACTATTGTCACTTGTGAAATCGTTGGCTTTAGTATTTACGTTGTCACCAACACTACGCAATGTTTCACTACTTGAGCTATTGCGTGAGTCTCCACTACCTTTTGTGCCGTTAATTTGTACCTGTAAATTACTTGCCGAATCTACACGCATGCGTACTTGGGCACGTAGCGAATGGTTGATTTTATCTGATGATGATTGCGATTGGCGGTTCGTTTCCTGTGTTTCATTCTCATCGAGTACTTGCTTGTTATAGCTATCGCTTTCGTTAGCATTGCCATTATTGCTGTACCCATATGAAGAGGTAAGGTTCAGTTTTTTCTGTAAGAAGTTATTCTCATAGTTCACTCCAGCGCTGTTGTGTGTAGGCTTCCCAATAATCTGGTTGTTCATCCGAATCATGCTGGCATCACTGGAGTTACCCATATTATTCCAGCTCCCAGTCACACCGATACGCTCGGAATGGTCGAATTTTGCTGTAAACAGGTTGGCATCAAAGAGCTTGTTCGTTCCGAAGTTTACATTGGCATTTCCAAAGACACCAACACGCGCTTCATTTTTAAGAACCACATTGACGGTCTGTAGGCGTACACCATCATCAACACCCGTTAATTCGGCTTGGTCGGATTTACGTTCATATACCTGAACTTTATCTACCGCGTCGGCGCGTACATTTCGAATTGCGATTTTAGGGTCATAGCCGAAGAACTCTTCACCATCTATCAGCACTTTTGAAACGGTTTTCCCCTGTGCCGTAATTTCTCCCGTGTTGGATACGGTGACTCCCGGTAATCTACGCAGAAGGTCTTCAAGTTTTGCGTTCTTTTCTGTCTCGAAACTCGAAGCGTTGTACTCGATTGTATCTCCTTTTATTTTAATTGGAATTTTTTGTGTGACGATTACCTCCTCAAGAATATTCGCTTGCGAGCTAATTTTTATGCTATCTAATTTTAAGCCGCCTTGGCCAACTTGAATCTGCTTGCTGAATACTTCAAATTTAGGATAGCTTACAATCAACAAATGTTTCCCTGCTTTGACCTGCTTGAGTTCAAACTTTCCATCTTTTCCTGCTCGCGCAAATCCTTGCATGATAGAGTCGGTATCCAAAATGACAATGGCGGCATTCACTAGCGCCTTTTTATCGGAGGCATCTACGACAACGCCCGTGACAGATTGTTGCGCGTAAACGTAATTGCACGTAATGAATAATACGAGGAGTAGGGTTCTTATCATATTTGAAGTTAGTTGGACAAAGAAAGGGAGAAAAAGGGTAAATAAATGTTAAATAAGAACGTGTAATAAGTTTGATACAGATACGAGAAAAACGGTTTTTCAGTTAAAGATGCTACATCTATTTTCAGATTAAGGGATGTTTTTTCTATTCATCTCGATTTACTTTTTGCTAAAAAGAAAAATCGTCAATACCTCTATGTGTTGTGGAGGCATTGACGATTTTAGAAACGTTAAGCAAGCCTAACGTTTTTTAGGTGCGATGACCTTGTATTATTTTACTTCAGATACACGGATAGTGTTTGTTCTACCTTTTTCGTGTAATGGAGTAGAAGATGTATTAATTACAATCTGTCCTGGAGCTACTAAGTTTTTCTCTTTCAACAATTTGTTTACATCTTGGATTGTTCCATCAGTACTTTCAAATTTCTCGTAGAAGAAAACACGAACACCCCATACTAAACTCAATTGGTTTAATAAGTTTTTGTTGCCTGTGAAAACATATACGTCAGCATTAGGACGGAAACTAGAGATTTCGAAAGCTGTGTAGCCAGATGAAGTCATAACGGCAATTGCAGAAGCTTCTGTGTTTTCAGCTAAGAAGATAGATGAACTACAGATAGCGTCAGCGATTTTAGTCTTAGCAATACGTTGACCAGACTTGTTGATGTAGTATGGGTACGAAGTAGCTTCAACATGCGTGATGATTTTCGCCATTGTCTCGATAACGATCTCAGGGAAGTCACCTACAGATGTCTCACCGCTAAGCATTACAGCATCAGCACCATCCAATACAGAGTTAGCTACGTCATTTACCTCAGCACGAGTAGGGCGAGGTGTAGTGATCATGCTTTCAAGCATTTGTGTAGCAATGATAACTGGTTTCGATAAATCACGACATTTCTGTACGATCATTTTTTGTAAACCTGGTACCTCTTCCATTGGCATCTCAACACCCAAGTCACCACGAGCAACCATTACAGCATCTGTAGCTTCGATGATAGCGTCAATGTTGTCAATAGCTTCAGGTTTTTCAATTTTAGCGATGATTAAAGCATGGCTACCTTTAGCTTTGATAATTTCTTTACATTGTAAAATATCTTCAGCTGAACGTACGAAAGACATCGCAATCCAGTCAGCACCATGATCTAAAGCGAAGTTTAAGTTGTCTAAATCTTCTTCAGTTAAAGAAGGGATAGAAACTTTAGTGTTCGGTAAGTTAACACCTTTACGGGATGTCAACACGCCACCATGCACAACTTCACAAACAACGCTATCTTTTCTGTTTGTGCTTATTACGCGTAATTGTAATTTTCCGTCATCTAATAAGATGATTTCATTTTCATTAACATCATTAGGGAAGTTCGGGTAAGTAATGTAAACGCGTTTTTCGTCACCGATTAATTCTTCGGTTGTCATTTCTACCGTTGATCCGTTAACCAAGATGGCTCCGCCTTCTTTCATTTTTCCAATGCGGATCTTAGGGCCTTGTAAATCGGCTAAGATGCTCACGTGGAAAGGATGCTCATTGTTGATTTCTTTAATGGTGTTAATAACCTTTAAGTGGTCTTCTTGGCTTCCGTGAGAGAAGTTTAGACGGCACACGTCTACCCCTTTTGCAATCAGGTTGGTCAATATAGCTTTGTCCGCTGATGCAGGGCCGAGTGTAGCGACAATTTTAGTCCTTTTTTGAATCTTGTTCATTTATAATACTTTAATGTAATGAATTTTCTAATTTAATAACTGTTGAATTTCTACAATTATTGTTGCAAAAGTAATAATCTGTTTTTTAAGTTAGGTTTATTATAGTGTAAATTTTACACTTTGTATGCTTCTACGCGCCCAATGTAACTAAAAAATTAGATTTTCCTTTGATTTTAATGAAGTTGGGTCTAGCTCTTTTACTAATAATACTTCATTAATACGCTTAATGTCGTCCATTATTAGGCTTAAATCTTCTTGGTTTATGTAATGTTTCACCATGAGGAAGTAGTCAAAGTTAGGAAGCTCTGGTAGTAATATATTTCCTTCCATGCTTCTATTGCTTATCAAATAGTACTCAAATTCAAAATTCTCATCACAATAACGGTAGATACCGTAATGATATTTTGTTGTTTTCTTCTGTTTTGTTTTCTCAAAGACGATATGATAATCCATTTCATCCTTGTCTTTATCTTTCAAGTAACCTTTATGATCGATATAGTTTTCTTTTCCTCTTTCAAAAATTAATCCGGTGTTTTTGGACATAAAATGACAGAGGCGATAATCCCGCAAGGGGGAGCTGATACCAATCAACGAGAAGTCGAGTTCCAGTTCAAAATCCAGAAATAGATGTTTCTTAGTAATGCTCACGATTTTTAATAATAAATTCGAAATTAACATTTTTTTAAGGATTTAGGTGGATGTTACAGGTTAAAATTGTGAAAGCGTTACTATTCTTGTTTTATATATTTTTTTTTGTTAATATTGGGTATATGCAAGTTATGCCTGTTTTTCATGCTCATTTATCGAGGGATGGGAATGTTATTTTGCATCTAAAAATCAAAAAGGTTTGATTTTTGGGGAAATTTATTTTTCTTTGCACAGATTTATTAAACAATTAAACTATAAAATCATGTCAGATATCGCATCAAGAGTAAAAGCAATTATCGTTGAAAAGTTAGGTGTAGATGAAAACGAGGTAACACCAGAGGCTTCTTTCACGAATGATTTAGGTGCAGACTCACTTGATACAGTTGAGTTGATCATGGAGTTCGAAAAAGAATTCAACGTAGCTATTCCAGACGATCAAGCTGAGAATATCAGTACGGTAGGTCAAGCTATTTCTTACTTAGAAAAAAACGTTAACTAACTAATTTATTAGGCCAAACATATTAATGGAGCTTAAAAGAGTAGTTGTAACAGGGTTAGGTGCCCTTACACCGCTAGGAAATACGGTCTCAGCTTATTGGGACGGATTGATTAACGGTGTAAGCGGTGCTGCTCCTATTACGCATTTTGATGCATCAAAGTTTAAAACCCAGTTTGCTTGTGAAGTAAAGGGTTTTGATCCGCATGATTATATGGATCGCAAAGAGGCGCGCAAAGTCGACCCTTTTGTGCAGTATGCTATTGCCTCAACTGATGAGGCAGTGAAGGATGCTGCTTTAGAATTTGATAAATTAGATACGAATCGTATCGGCGTTATTTGGGGGTCAGGTATTGGTGGTTTAAAAACATTTTTAGACGAGGTTGTTACTTACGCTAAAGGCGACGGTACTCCACGTTTCAATCCGTTTTTTATTCCGAAAATGTTGGTAGACATCGCTCCGGGGCATATTTCTATGCGTCATGGGTTGCGAGGTCCGAACTTTTCGGCCGTTTCTGCTTGTGCTTCAGCAACGAATGCCATGATTGATGCGTTCAACTATATCCGTATGGGTATGGCTGATATCATTATCACTGGTGGTTCTGAGGCGACAATTAACGAGGCTGGTATTGGTGGCTTTAACGCTATGCACGCCCTTTCTACACGTAACGATGACCCAAAGACAGCATCTAGACCTTTTGATAAGGATCGTGATGGTTTTGTTTCTGGTGAAGGTTCTGGAGCTATCATCTTAGAGAGCTTAGAACATGCTTTAGCACGCGGTGCTAAAATATATGCTGAAGTTGCTGGTGGTGGAATGAGTGCTGATGCGCATCATATTACGGCTTCCCATCCTGAAGGGTTGGGTGCCAAACTAGCGATGAGCAAAGCTATTTCCGATGCTGGTTTTCAATTCTCTAATATCGATTATATCAACGTTCACGGAACGTCGACTCCTGTAGGAGATATTAGCGAGACAAAAGCGATTGTTGATCTCTTCGGAGAACATGCATATAAGTTGAACATTAGTTCAACGAAATCGATGACAGGTCACCTTTTAGGTGCTGCTGGTGCGATTGAATCTATAGCATCGATTTTATCGGTGAAGAATGATATCGTTCCGCCTACCATCAACCATTTTACCGATGATCCGGAAATTGACAACAACTTGAACTTCACGTTCAATGTAGCGCAGAAGCGTGTTGTGAATGCCGCATTGAGTAACACTTTTGGTTTTGGTGGACATAATGCATCGATTATTGTGAAGAAATATCAGGCTTAATGTATTTAGGTCGGATGAACGCTAAAATGAATAGGTAGTTTCGACGAGAAGCTACCTATTCCTTATTTCTGTTGAGAATGCCTTTCTCCAAGATTTATTACTTATATTTTTCACCGCATAAGGATTACATCCGTAAGCTAAAGAATATTCTGGGTTTCGTACCCGGGAATATGAAGCTGTATCGTATGGCCTTTCGGCATAAATCAGTTGCGACGCCCATCAAAGATGGGGTTAAGAATAGTAATGAACGCCTGGAGTTCCTAGGGGATGCTGTGTTGGGTTCCGTCATTGCGGAGCTTTTATTCAAGTTGTATCCTTACAAAGATGAAGGCTTTTTGACAGAGCTACGTTCGAAAATCGTTAGTCGTGTGAATCTTAATCAATTGTCTCGTAAGCTCGGTTTGAACGAGTTTATCGAGTATGATGCACGCATGATTAGCTATCCTAATAAACAAAGCTCTCTGCTAGGAGATGCTTTTGAGGCACTTGTAGGTGCTGTTTATGTCGATAAAGGCTATAAATTCACGAAAGAATTCTTACTAACACGTATCATTAAACCTCACGTAGATATTCACACGCTGGAAATTACGGAGACCAACTTTAAGAGCCGTCTTATTGAGTGGTGTCAGCATCTGAGTAAAGATGTGCAGTTTGTGCAAGTAGAGAATCCTCCAGGGGAGTCTACGAAGATGTTTAGTGTGGAAGTGCTGGTCGAAGGTGAAGTTTGTGGTCTAGGTCGTGATTTCAATAAAAAGAGTGCCGAGAAGCTCGCTGCAGAGAAGGCTTGTGAATACTTAAAAGTATTTGAGACCGAAGACTATTCTCGTTCATTATAACCTTTCGCTTTTCACTTGTATATCTTAACTTTGCTGTATGGCAAATATAAAGCCCTCGTTGGCAAAAGGTACACGTGATTTCTCTCCACAAGAGATGGAAAAGCGAAATTTCATTTTCAACACGCTTAGAACTGTTTTCAAGAAGTTTGGTTATAACGAAATCCAAACTCCTACGTTTGAGAACCTTGCTACCTTAACAGGTAAGTATGGTGAAGAAGGCGATAGATTGATTTTTAAAATTTTGAATTCTGGCGACTATTTAGCGAAAGCTCCCGCCGATTTATTAGCAGACAAAGCATCGTTAAAACTTGTTTCTCATATTTCTGAGAAAGCATTGCGTTATGATTTGACAGTGCCTTTTGCACGTTACGTTGTTATGCATCAGCATGAATTGGCGTTGCCTTTCAAACGTTATCAGATTCAGCCTGTTTGGCGTGCCGATCGTCCACAGCGTGGTCGCTACCGTGAGTTTTACCAGTGTGACGTTGATGTTGTAGGTTCCGAATCGTTACTGAATGAAGCGGAGTTTATATTGATTTATCACGAGGCATTAGCCGCTTTAGGCTTACGTGATTTTACGATTAAGGTTAATAATCGCAAAATCCTAACTGGTATAGCGGAGGTTATTGGTAAACCAAGCCTTATTGTTGATATGACTGTTGCTATCGATAAGTTGGATAAAATTGGTCTTGATGGCGTCAATAAAGAGTTGCTCGAGCGTGGCTTTACAGAAAGCGATGTAGAGATATTGCGTCCTATCATTCTTTTGGAAGGTAGTAATGCCGATAAGCTCGCTAGTTTGAAAGCTATTCTAAAGGATTCAGAAACAGGATTAAAAGGAATTGCAGAGATAGAAGAAGTATTCACCTATTTAACGGCTTTTGGTACGGCAGATTTGTTGGATAAGGTCGTTGAGTTAGACATTACTTTAGCGCGTGGATTAAACTATTATACCGGCTGTATCTTTGAGGTGAAAACCAATGAGGTGGCTATGGGAAGTATCGGTGGCGGTGGTCGTTATGATGACCTTACGGGTATGTTTGGTTTAAAAGGATTGACGGGTGTTGGTGTTTCTTTCGGGGCTGACCGTATTTATGATGTTTTAGAAGAGCTGTCTTTATTTCCAGCGACTTCAACGAGCACAACGCAGTTGTTGATTGTTAATTTTGATGCTGCAGGAGAGTCGTTCTCGTTGCCTATTTTGCGTCGTCTACGTGATGCAGGTATTGCTGCCGAATTATATCCGAGCGGAGCGAAGCTGAAAAAGCAAATGAGCTATGCTGATGGCAAAGGTGTACCCTTTGTTTTACTCGTGGGAGAGGAAGAAATACGCACAGGTTTACTTTCTTTAAAAGATATGAAGAGCGGTGAACAGGAGCAATTGACGGTCGATACACTAGTAGAACGATTCAAATAAGGAGATGATTTCCCTTTGTTTTTAATTACTTTTTGGGACTAATAAGATAATTTTGTGACATAAATAGACTAATTCCTGCCTAAAACTTATCCAAAATCTCATTGGAAATGATTAGCTTTGTGGGCGGTTTAGTTAAGAAATTCAATACGTTAAAATGAGTTCAACACCTATAACAAAAGAAACATATTTAGAGTGGTATAAATCTATGCTACTTATGCGTAAATTCGAGGAGAAAACTGGTCAGTTATATGGTCAGCAAAAAATCCGTGGATTTTGTCATTTATACATTGGTCAAGAAGCTGTAGTTGCTGGTACAATGTCAGCCACCAGACCTGATGATTCCGTTATTACTTCTTATCGTGACCATGCACATGCCTTAGCAAAAGGTATGTCAGCTAACGAATGTATGGCTGAGATGTATGGTAAGGTAACAGGTTGTTCTAAAGGTAAAGGTGGTTCTATGCACTTTTTCTCTAAAGAGCACAAAATGATGGGTGGTCATGGTATCGTTGGTGGACAAATTCCATTAGGTGCTGGTATCGCATTTGCGGAGAAATATCTTGGTAAAGACAGCGTGAACGTTTGTTTCATGGGCGATGGTGCTGTCCGTCAAGGAGCATTCAATGAGTCTTTGAACATGGCTATGTTATGGAAATTGCCTGTAATCTTCGTTTGTGAGAACAATGGTTACGCAATGGGTACTTCTGTAGAGCGTACAACAAACATGTTAGATATCTACAAAATGGGCTTTGGTTTTGATATGCCTAGTGCTGCTGTAGATGGTATGGATGTTGTTGCTGTACACAATGCGATGGACGAAGCTGTTCAACGCGCTCGTGCTGGCGAAGGTCCTACTTTCTTAGAGATTCGTACGTACCGTTACAAAGGTCACTCTATGTCTGACCCTGCTAAATACCGTACGAAAGAAGAATTAGAAGAGTACAAAGGAAAAGATCCACTTTTATCTACAAAAGCGGCAATCTTAGAAAACAAATATGCTGATGAGGCATGGTTTGCTGAAGTAGATGCTGATGTGAAAAAAGTGGTTGATGAGTCTGTTAAATTCGCTGAGGAGTCTCCATACCCTGATGCTTCAGAAATTTATGACGATGTCTACGTACAGAAGGACTACCCTTTTGTAATGGACTAATTAATTGAGAGAATTACTTTAACTTAAAGATATAATCTACTATAACAAATGGCTGAAGTAGTAAGAATGCCGAAAATGAGCGACACCATGACCGAAGGTGTTATTGCTAAATGGCACAAGAAAGTCGGTGATAAAGTAAACTCTGGTGATTTAATCGCTGAAGTTGAAACAGATAAAGCAACAATGGACTTCGAATCTTATCAAGAAGGTACTTTGTTGTATATCGGTCCTAAAGAAGGCGAATCAGTAGCAATCGATGCTGTTATCGCAGTTTTAGGCGAAGAAGGTGAAGATTTCCAAGCTTTGTTAGCTGGTGGTGCTTCTGAAGCGAAAGCGGAAGAGCCTGCAGCAGCAGTAGCAGCACCAGCTGAAGAAGCGGCTGCTGGATCAACTGTAACTCCAGAAGAGTTAGGTTGTACGGTAATCACAATGCCTTTGTTGAGTGATACAATGACTGAAGGTGTTATTGCACAGTGGAATTTCAAAGTTGGTGATACCATCAAATCTGATGATGCTATCGCTGATGTAGAAACAGATAAAGCAACAATGGAAGTTACTGCTTATGCAGAAGGTACTTTATTGTATGTTGGTCTTGAAGCTGGACAAGCAGCTAAGGTTAATGATATTATTGCTATCGTTGGTCCTGCAGGGACAGACGTTACGCCTTTATTGAATCAAAAATCAGCTACTGCTCCTGCAGCAAAAGCTGAAGTAGCAGCAACACCAGCGGCAGAAACTGTAGCAGCGTCTACAGCGGCAGCGCCAGCTACGGCAGATGATTCACGCGTAAAAGCATCTCCTTTAGCACGTAAAATTGCGAAAGAAAAAGGTATCAACTTAAACGATGTAAAAGGATCAGCTGATGGTGGTCGTATCGTTAAGAAAGATGTAGAGAACTTTGTTCCTTCTGCAGCTCCAGTAGCGGCAGCAGCTTCTACATCTGCGGCAGCGCCAGAAGCAAAAGCAGCAATTTCTATTCCTCAATATATTGGCGAAGAGAAATATACGGAGCAAAGTGTATCGCAAATGCGTAAAACAATTGCTCGTCGCTTAGGTGAATCGTTATTCACTGCTCCACACTTCTATTTGACAATTTCTGTTGATATGGATAACGCAATGGCAGCACGTGGACAAATCAATGAAGTGGCTCCAGTAAAAGTATCGTTCAACGATATCGTTATTAAGGCCGTTGCTATTGCTTTGAAACAACACCCTGCTGTTAACTCTTCTTGGAGAGGTGACAAGATTCGTTTCAACGAGCATGTAAATGTTGGTGTAGCGATGGCTGTTGAAGATGGCTTATTAGTGCCAGTAGTGCGTTTCGCTGATGGTAAATCTTTATCTCACATCTCTGCTGAGGTTAAAGAATTTGGCCAACGTGCAAAAGCTAAGAAATTACAACCAGCAGATTGGGAAGGTTCTACCTTTACCGTTTCTAACTTAGGTATGTTTGGTATCGATGAGTTTACATCGATCATCAACTCTCCAGATGGAGCAATCCTTTCTGTAGGTGCTATTCAGCAAATCCCAGTAGTTAAAAATGGAGCTGTTGTTCCTGGTAATGTAATGAAACTTACGTTAGGCTGTGACCACCGTGTGGTTGATGGCGCAACAGGTGCAGCTTTCTTACAAACTGTTAAATCATTCTTAGAAGCGCCAATTCGTTTATTAGCGTAGTCTGAAAATAATATTTTAAAAGTCGACTTGATAACTTCAAGTCGACTTTTTTATTTTACAGGATTTTTTCTCTGTAAAAAGCCTGTTGTTTGCCTTTTTTTTGTTGATATTTCTTTTAATAAATACTATTTTGTGAGTCTAGGAAAAAAGTATTATTAGGGAAGTTATATATAAAAGATACGCGTGAGGTTTAGATTGGTTAATATGTTTATTATAAGTGCATTTGTAGCTTTGACTGCTTGCTCTTCTCCGGAAGCTAAGCAAAAAGCAATCGTAGAGCAACAAGCACAAAAGGATAGTGTGTCTTTAATATATGATCCGGCGACAGCCGATAAAGATATCGACGCTTATATGCAAGACTTACATAAGAAAGTAGCCTTTAATGGTGCTGTCTTGGTCGCAAAGAAGGGGAAGATTATTTATCAGAATGTTTTTGGCTGGGCAAATTACTTAAAGAAAGATAGTTTGAAAATTGATTCCAAGTTTGAGTTAGCTTCTGTTTCTAAGCCTTTGACGGGCTTGGGCGTGCTCAAGTTGGTTCAAATAGGCAAGTTGAAGCTGAATCAAACGGTAAATGAGTTTTTTCCAGATTTCCCATACCCAGGAGTGACGATTGACATGTTGCTTTCACACCGGTCGGGATTACCTAATTATGTGTATTTCTCCGAAGGGGTGTGGCCTGATAAGAAGAAGGCCATGAGTAATATGGATGCGATGGCTTTATTAGCGCAACATAAACCGGGACGCTATGGCGCTCCTAATGGAAGATTCCATTATAACAATTCCAATTTTATGGTGCTGGCGGCTATTGTTGAGAAAATAACAGGAAAGGATTTTGCCAGCTATATGAAAGAGACCATTTTTGATCCTGCGGGCATGAAAAATACCGCTGTGTTATCTAAGGTTCAATATGATAAAATTCCAACCAATGTCATCGGTCATGACAAAGTATGGAGACGTTCCGTTGTGCAGAATTATCTAGATGGGCCTGTTGGAGATAAAGGCATTTATTCTACTGTTCAAGATTTGTTTTTGTTGGATCGTGCCATTAAGGATGGGCGCATTTTGGATAAAGCACTTCTTGACTCGGCTTATCTTCCACGTAGTGAGGTGAAGCGTAACAATATTTTTAGCTACGGTTATGGATGGCGTACTTTTACACCTAAGGATGCGCAGGTGGTGTACCATACCGGATGGTGGCACGGTTTTCGCAATTTATATGTCAGAGATTTAACCAACGATGTAACCATCGTTCTATTGTCGAATATGGCTAATGGAAGCTTGGTTCACTTGGATGGTTTATATAAAATTTTAAATATTCCCGTGTTGCGACAAAATGCTTACAACGCAAATGGGGACTTTGTAGTTAACTAAACTTATAGACGGATTATGAAAAAAACACTTATACTCGGAGCTAGTACCAATTCGGCACGCTATTCTTACCTAGTGGCGAATAAATTGGTGCGTAAGGGACATCCTATCGTTAATGTTGGACGTAAAGTTGGTAAAGTAGCTGGGGAAGATATTCAGACTGCTGATGCTATTTTGTCGGATATCGACACGTTAACGTTGTACGTAGGACCTAAAAATCAACCAGTGTATTACGATTACATTTTGGAAACGAAGCCCAAGCGTGTTATCTTCAATCCGGGGACAGAGAATCCTGAACTTCAAGATTTATTAAACAAAGCTGATATTCCATATTTAGAAGCTTGTACTTTGGTCATGTTGAATACAGGACAGTACTAATTTTAAGATAAAAAATATAAAAGACAAAAGCTTACCTCGATGGTGAGCTTTTGTCTTTTAGGATGGTTTTACCATTATCTTTTGGAGGATTGTTATTTTAGGGATATTCCTTTTTCTACTTTATTTAGTCTTTTCGTTGTCGTGTAACGAAAAAGATACTGCCTTAAAGGGTGTACTAAAACGTTTGCGATAATTTTTATAGCCTTCTTGTATGCTTTGCATTGGGATAAGCAAAGCTTTTTTCACATTTTAGATGACGCATCGAAGATGCAATAGACTTTGGTGAATTAAATCTAGTTCTTTCGGAGCCTTTCATAAACCTGACATACATGATTTTTTAATCTACTTATCATGAGAAACAAAGTAGCACTGTTGCTGATACTCTTAATTCCTTATTGGGTTTATGGGCAAAAGCAGATACTAGAACAGAAGGTGTCTCTGGATACGTATGATCAGTTGTTTCGTGGTATCTCCGCTTGGCAAGCGAGTAGGTCGGCCGAATGGGGTTCTACCCTTCACGCGCTTCCTGATGCCCTTAAAAAGCAAATCATTACCGATGCTAATCAAGCTAACAGTTTTACATGGCCTGCACTGCTTGCTTCTCAATACTTAGGCTATAAGCAGCAGGGGAATCGTGTAGACTATGAATCGCCGATGAACCGGCGAAGAGCGGTGCTTAGCCAGCTGGTGTTGGGGGAGATGCTGGAAAGGAAGGGAAAGTATATTCCACAAATTGCAAATGGACTGTGGTTAACGTTGGAAGAAAGTACGTGGGTTAGTCCTGCGCATATTGGTGCTCAGCAGGTCGGTATAGGACTGGCTGACCCCTATGATAGTTATATCGATCTGGGTGCCGCTCGGTTGGCAGCAGATTTAGCCGCTATCTATCAGGCTTTGCCGAAAGAGCTAGACGAATACTCACCGCAGTTGCGCAGAAAAATTAAGTATGAGCTTGATCGACGTATTCTTGTTCCATACGCTACGCGCAAAGATTTTTGGTGGATGAACTATGGAACGGCCACCATTAATAATTGGAATATATGGATTAATAATAACGTATTGCGTACAGCCCTGTTGATGATGGATGGGGGCAAGGAACAGCAACAGCTCGTTTTAAAAATAATGGAGAGCGCTGATAAGTTTATTGATTTTTATCCTGAAGATGGCGCTTGTGAGGAAGGTCCGTCCTATTGGGGGCATGCTGCGGGCGAGTTAGGTGCTATGTTGCAACTTTTAGGTGATGTTACAAATGGGGGATTCGATGTTTCTCAAGATACGAAGCTGGACCGTATGGGGCAATATATTCTCCATATGCATATTGATAGTAATCGCTTTGTGAACTTTGCCGATGCACAAGCTATTGAATACCCTCCTGTGGCAAATGTGGCTGTATTTGGCTTGCTGTATCACGATGATAATCTTCGTGATTTTGCCAATTACTTGTGGGACCTTAGGCCTATTCTCAATACGGGCAATGTGCAGGATGCCTTAATCTTAGCGCGCAATTATGCTTTTATAGCTGCTGGAAAGCCTGTCGCAAGGCAGGAGGCTGTGCTGACCTACCCAAGTTTGGAGCTGGTGAAATGGCGCGCTAACCCTTCGGGTGAAGGCTTAACTTTTGTCGGTATTGGCGGGAATAACGGCGTCAGTCATAATCATAATGATGTCGGCAGTTTTATGCTCTTTGCGGATAATAGACCTGTTCTTATTGATGTAGGTGTAGGGACATACACACGTCAAACCTTTTCTGCCGAGCGCTATGATATCTGGAATATGCAGTCGCAATGGCATAATTTGCCCCTGATTAATGGGCAGATGCAAGCAGCAGGAAAGCAATTTAAGGCGACTTCAGTTTCGTTGCCTTCAGCGAGCGAAAAGTATGCTTTCAGTTTGGATATTGCGAAGGCTTATCCCGCGGCAGCGGAAGTTGATAGCTGGGTGCGTACTTTTCAGTTTGTACCTAAAGACGACGCACTCTTACTTACAGAAAAGTATAGCTTGAAGCAAGCGCAAACGGAGCAGCGTTTTATGTATATCACAGCTGTTGAGCCGGAGGTAAAAGGTGATGAAGTTAGGATCGTCTATGCTAAAGATTGCTATGTAGCGATAACGTATGATACCAAAAACCTTAGTCTGCAGATAGAGCCTCGTGTAATGGATGACCCTCGACTGCAAAAAGTATGGGGAGATAACATCTATCGCATCACTTTCGTTGAGAAAAGTAAAAAACAAAAGGCTACTTATCCATTCTCTATGAAGTTGATTCGCTCGAGTAAGTAAAATTTGATTTGTAGCGATGGTGGGGGTAAGAACTAATTAATATTGAAATAACTAACATATAATCATAAAATGATGAAATTTAAAGTGATGGGACTGCTACTCCTGCTGATTGGTCCTTCAGCGAGTCAGGCTCAAAAAGCCGGAAAACTACATTTGACAAAAGAGTTTGTCAATACGAATCTTCATGACGCTGTTGGTCAGATGAAATATCTAGCAAGCCAAACTGATGCTGATAAAATGCCGCGTTCTTTTGAGAAGGGAAAATTATCCACCTCCAATACGGCTTGGTGGACATCGGGCTTCTTTCCGGGCAGTTTACTTTATTTATATGAAGCAACAGGCGATAAAGAATTATTGAGTCTAGCGAAAGAAAGATTACGCATCCTAGAAAAGGAGAAATTTAATAAAGGAACACACGATTTGGGCTTTATGCTATTTTGCTCTTTCGGTAATGCGCTGCGCTTGACAGGGGACTCGACGGCTTACAAAGAAATATTGGCTACAGGTGCGGAGTCTCTTTCTTCACGCTATAGTCCGGTAACGAAAACTATTCTTTCTTGGGATCATACGAGCTGGCAATATCCAGTAATCATTGACAACATGATGAATTTGGAGTTTTTGACACAATTGACAAAAATTACAGGCAACAAAAAGTATTGGGATATTGCGAAGAACCATGCAAATACAACTATTGCGAATCACTTCCGTAAGGATTACAGTTCTTACCATGTGGTAGACTACGATAAAACAACAGGCAAGGCAATCGGCCACTATACTGCTCAAGGAGCTTTTGATGAATCGGCATGGGCACGTGGTCAAGCTTGGGGTTTGTATGGTTATGTGATGATGTATCGTGAAACAAAGGATAAAACATATTTAGAGCAAGCGCGTAAGATTGCTAAGTTTTATTTAAATCACCCTAAACTACCAGCTGATTTAATTCCATACTGGGATTTTGATAAAGATGACCTTAAGCCAGATAATAAATACTACAAGAATAAAGACCTGCGTGATGTGTCTACAGCATCAATCGTTGCTTCTGCATTATTGGAGTTGAGTTTATATACCAAAGGAAAAGAAGGCGAAGGCTACCTGCGCAAAGCAGAGAAGATGTTAGAATCGTTGGCTTCTCCGGCATATAAAGCTACACAAGGAGAGCTGGACGGATTTATATTGAAGCATTCTGTAGGTTCTATTCCGCACGGAACGGAAATAGATGTGCCTTTAACGTATGCCGATTATTACTACATTGAAGCCCTTATCCGTTATCAGCGTATGCTTGCGGGTGAGCAGGTTATCAAGCAATAAGCGCTATTTTAAGCTGAAACAAAGCCATTTTCCTACCTAGGAAAATGGCTTTGTTTGTGTTAAGGCTGTAGCATGCCTGCTACATGAAATAAAAAAAAAGAGCCTAAAGGCGTATTTTTTTAAAAAATAATGTGCTAACTCTTTGATAGTTATAAAATACTTTGTACTTTTGCAGTCCCTTTAATGGGAATAGTGTGTCTTGAGCGGAGCCCTACTGCTTCGAAGGACGTTTAATTAATTTATTTATAACATGTCAGGAATTATTGGTAAAAAAGTAGGAATGACCAGCCTGTTCGATGCGGAAGGGAAGAATATCCCTTGTACAGTAATTGAGGCTGGGCCGTGCGTGGTTACGCATATACGTACGGAAGAGAAGGATGGCTATGTGGCGATTCAACTTGGCTATGATGATGCTAAGGAGAAAAACACAACAGCACCTCTAAAAGGACACTTTGCAAAAGCAGGAGTTAGTCCTAAGCGTAAACTAGTTGAGTTCAAAACCTTCGAGGATGAGAAACAACTAGGAGACATCGTGGATGTTACCATTTTTGCAGAAGGCGAGTACGTTGATGTAGTCGGTACTTCAAAAGGTAAAGGTTTCCAAGGTGTAATGAAGCGTCACGGATTTGGTGGTGTAGGTGGTGCGACTCACGGTCAGCACAACAGACTACGTGCTCCAGGTTCAATTGGTGCTGCTTCATGGCCTTCACGTGTATTCAAAGGAATGCGCATGGCAGGTCGTATGGGTGGTGACCGCGTGAAAATTCAAAACTTACAAATTTTGAAAGTTTATGCTGATCAAAACCTAATTGTTGTTAGTGGTTCCATTCCGGGAGCTAAAGGTTCTTATGTAATCGTAGACAAATAGTAGTGATGGAAGTTAAAGTATTAAATTTATCAGGTAAAGAAACAGGTGCCAAGGTGCAACTGCCTGAGTCAGTTTTCGGTGTTACGCCAAACGACCATGCGATTTATTTGGATGTGAAACAGTATCTAGCGAACCAACGCCAGGGAACTCACAAATCAAAACA
Source organism: Sphingobacterium sp. MYb382 (assembly GCF_037572665.1). Classification (NCBI taxonomy): domain Bacteria; kingdom Pseudomonadati; phylum Bacteroidota; class Sphingobacteriia; order Sphingobacteriales; family Sphingobacteriaceae; genus Sphingobacterium; species Sphingobacterium sp. MYb382. Next base: position 317,926 of record NZ_JBBGZT010000024.1, on the reverse strand, counting down.
ACGTAATGAAATCGCGGGTTCAACGCGTAAATTACACAAACAAAAAGGTACAGGTGGTGCTCGTGCGGGTTCTATCAAGTCTCCATTGTTTAATGGTGGTGGTCGTGTATTCGGTCCTCAACCACGTGACTACAGTTTTAAATTGAATAAAAAATTAAAACAAGTAGCTCGTAAATCAGCGTTAAGCTACAAAGCACAAGAAAACAACGTAGTAGTTTTAGACGAGGTTCGCTTCGATTCAGTAAAAACTAAAAACTATGTAGCTTTCGTTAACGCTTTGAACTTGGCTGATGAGAAAACCTTATTGGTTTTACCAACACAAGATAACAACGTTTATTTATCAAGCAGAAACTTGAAAAAAGCAAAAGTTATCGCAGCTGCAGATTTAAACACATACGATGTGTTGAACGCTACGAAAATTTTGTTTACAACAGATTCTGTTAAAACTTTGGAGGAAGCATTCGCTAAGTAATATGGAAATTATTAAAAAACCTATTTTAACGGAGAAAGCTTCATTATTGACGGAAAAATTAAACCGTTATGCTTTCAAAGTTGACCACAGAGCAAACAAGATTCAAATTAAATTAGCTGTTGAAGCTATGTTCGGTGTTACTGTTATAGCTGTTAATACAGCGGTAGTAGCAGGTAAAACAAAAAGCCGTCATACAAAAGCTGGTTTTGTTTCAGGAAGAGCTCCTAAGTATAAAAAAGCCATCATCACGGTGAAAGATGGCGAAACTATTGACTTTTACAGTACACTATAATAAGAAATGGCAGTTAAAAGATTCAAACCGGTTACCCCTGGTACTCGTTTCAGAGTAGGTGCTGATTATTCAGACGTTACAACTAACGTTCCTGAGAAATCATTAGTAGTTAGCATCAAGAAGTCAGGCGGTCGTAATAATACCGGTAAAATGACTATGCGTTATCTCGGTGGGGGACATAAAAAATCATACCGATTAATTGATTTCAAACGCGATAAAAAAGAAATCCCTGCAAAAGTAGCTACGATCGAGTACGATCCAAACCGTACAGCTCGTATCGCTTTATTACACTATGCAGATGGTGAAAAACGTTACATTATTGCTCCAGCAGGTTTAGAAGTTGGACAAACTGTAATTGCAGGTGAGAAAGTAGCCCCAGAAGTAGGAAATACTTTACCATTAGCTAACATCCCTCTAGGTTCAATCATTCATAACATTGAATTGAACCCAGGTCAAGGTGGTTCAATTGCTCGTTCGGCAGGTACGTACGCGCAGTTGTCAGCTCGTGATGGTAAGTATGCTATTATCAAATTACCTTCTAGTGAAACACGTATGATCTTGTTAACTTGTGTGGCGACTATCGGTTCGGTATCGAATCCAGAGCGCGCTAACCAAGTGTTAGGTAAAGCGGGTCGTAAACGTTGGTTAGGTCGTCGTCCACGCGTTCGTGGTGTTGCTATGAACCCTGTCGATCACCCTATGGGTGGTGGTGAAGGTCGTACTTCAGGAGGTCACCCTCGTTCACGCAACGGCGTATTAGCGAAAGGCTTCAAAACACGCTACAAGAAGAAAACATCGAATCGTTACATCATTGAGAGAAGGAAAAAATAATGGCTCGTTCAATTAAAAAAGGTCCTTATATCGATCACAACTTAGAGAGAAAAGTTCTTTCTATGAATGAAACTAACAAAAAATCAGTTATCAAAACTTGGTCACGTAGATCAATGATTTCTCCTGATTTTGTTGGCCATACCTTCGCGGTTCACAACGGGAATAAATTTATCCCTGTTTATGTAACGGAGAATATGGTTGGTCACAAGCTTGGTGAATTTGCGCCTACGCGTACATTCAAAGGCCACGCAGAAAAGAAAAAATAATTAGGTAATGGAAGCAACAAAGAAACTTAAGAAGTCTGTCTTAATCAGACAGCGCAAAGAGCAGGAAAAAGCTCAAGTAGGAGGAGCTTCTACTGCCAAGTTATTGAACTGCCCTACTTCACCTCGTAAGATGCGTTTAGTAGTGGATCTTATCCGTGGCGAGAAAGTAGAAACTGCACTTTATATCTTGAAACATACAGGTAAAGAAGCAGCAGCTCGTGTTGAGAAATTATTATTATCAGCAATTAAAAACTGGGAAGCGCACAATGAAGGTGCTTCTTTAGAGAGCAGCTCTTTGTTCGTAAAAGAAATATCTGTAGGTGGTGGTCGTCAATTGAAAAGATTGCGTCCAGCTCCACAAGGTCGTGGGTACAGAATCCGTAAGCGTTCAAACCATGTAACTTTGGTAGTAGATAGTTTAAACAACGTTAACAACTAATATTAATAAGAATGGGACAAAAGGCAAATCCAATAGGTAGCAGATTAGGTATCATCAAAGGATGGGACTCTAACTGGTTCGGAGGCAACAACTATTCTGATAAGTTAGTTGAAGACGAAAAAATAAGAAAATATCTTTCTGTACGTATCGCTAAAGGCGGTGTAGCAAAAGTAGTTATTGAGCGTACTCTAAAACGTATCACTGTTACTATTCATACAGCACGTCCAGGAATCGTTATCGGTAAAGGTGGTCAAGAAGTTGACAAGATCAAAGAAGAGTTGAAAAAACTGACTAAAAAGGATGTTCAAATCAACATTTTCGAGATCAAACGCCCAGAGCTTGATGCGAAATTAGTAGCTGAAGGTATTGCTAAGCAATTAGAGGCTAGAATTTCATTCCGTCGTGCAATGAAAACATCTATCGCGTCGACAATGCGTATGGGTGCTGAAGGGATTAAAGTTATGTGTTCTGGTCGTTTAGGCGGTGCTGAAATGGCACGTACTGAGCAGTACAAAGAAGGCAGAACTCCACTTCACACGTTACGTGCTGATATCGATTACGCTTTAGCTGAAGCATTAACTACTTACGGTAAAATCGGTGTTAAAGTTTGGATCTGTAAAGGTGAGGTTTATGGTAAACGTGATTTATCTCCTAACCAAGGACAGACTTCAGGCGTAAAAACACGCGGTGGAAACGAAGGTGGAAATGATCGTCGTGACAACCGTAAAGGTGGTCGTGGTGGTAACAACCGTGGTGGCAACAACCGCGGAGGTGCTAAAAGAGATTAATTAATAACAAGATTTAAAAGTATCTGTTGTTTGAAACAGATTTAAATAGAATACGAACATGTTACAGCCAAAAAGAACGAAGTTCAGAAAGATGCAGAAAGGCCGTATGAAAGGTAACGCTTCACGTGGAGCAGAGTTAGCTTTCGGTTCTTTCGGTATCAAATCAATGGAGCCAGCATGGATCACCAGTCGTCAAATTGAGGCTGCGCGTATTGCCGTTACACGTTTTATGAAACGTGAAGGGCAAGTATGGATCCGTATCTTCCCTGACAAACCTGTTACGAAAAAGCCTGCAGAGGTACGTATGGGTAAAGGTAAGGGTGCTCCAGAATACTGGGTAGCGGTAGTGCGCCCAGGCCGTATGTTATTTGAAGCAGAAGGTGTGCCTTTAGAAATTGCTAAAGAAGCATTGCGTTTAGCTGCTCAAAAATTACCGGTTCAAACTAAGTTTGTTATACGTAGAGACTACGTAGAAGCATAAATCGTTGGTAATGTCAATCGTTTTAGCCTTGTGTCCGTTACCCACAAGGCTATCATAAAACTTGATTGATAACCCAGTATAACAATTGATAAAAATGAAAAATTCAGAAATTATCGAATTATCACAAGAGGATTTAACAGCTCGTCTTAAAGAAGAGAAAGCTGCTCTTAACAAATTGAAATTTGCACACGCTGTTTCTGCAATTGAAAATCCAAATGCAATTAAGGCTGCTCGTAAAAATATCGCTCGTATCGCTACAGAGGTATCTAAACGTAAAAATGCAGCTAAATCTGAAACAGCCTCTGAGGCGTAAAAATTTAAGTCGAAATGGAAAGACAATTAAGAAAAACAAGAATCGGCTTAGTAGTTAGCAACAAGATGGATAAATCTATCGTAGTATCAGTTGAGCGTAGAGTGAAACACCCGATCTATGGTAAATTCGTTAAGAAAACTACTAAATTTAAAGCTCATGACGAAACAAATACCTGCGGTATCGGCGACACGGTATTGATTATGGAAACTCGTCCGCTGAGTAAAACGAAGAACTGGAGATTAGTAGAAATTTTAGAAAGAGCTAAATAACATGGTACAACAGGAATCAAGACTAAATGTAGCTGACAATAGCGGTGCTAAAGAAGTTTTAGTAATCCGTGTATTGGGCGGTACGCGTAAGCGTTATGCATCAATCGGTGATAAAATCGTTGTTACCGTAAAAAGCGCTTTACCTTCAGGAAACGTAAAAAAAGGATCAGTATCTAAAGCAGTAGTAGTTCGTACGAAAAAAGAAATCCGTCGTAAAGATGGTTCTTACATTCGTTTCGATGACAATGCAGCAGTATTGTTAAATAATAACGATGAACCACGTGGAACACGTATTTTCGGCCCAGTTGCTCGTGAATTACGTGAGAAGCAGTTCATGAAAATTGTATCACTAGCACCGGAGGTTTTATAATTATGGCACAAAAAACAACAACAACTCACAAAATCAAGATTAAAAAAGGTGATTTAGTGAAAGTTATCGCTGGTAACTCTAAAGGTGTTCAAGGAAAAGTATTGAGTATTTTGGTTGATGCTAACAGAGCAATCGTAGAAGGCGCTCAAATCGTTAAGAAGCACACTAAACCAAGCGCTGCTAATCCTAACGGTGGTATTATTGAAAAAGAAGCTTCGATCAATATCTCTAACTTAGCTTTAATCGATCCTAAAACAGGTACTACTACCCGTATTGGTCGTAAAGTTAATGCAGAAGGTAAAATCGTTCGTTTCGCTAAAAAATCAGGGGAGGAAATTAAATAATGACTTACGTACCAAGACTAAAGGCGAAATACGCGGAGGAAATCCGTTCAACGCTTAAAGAAAAATTCCAGTATAAAAGCGTTATGCAAGTTCCCAAACTGGAGAAAATTGTAGTATCACAAGGTATCGGTGCGGCTACTGCTGACAAGAAATTAATTGATAACTCTATCAACGAGTTAACAACGATCACTGGTCAACAAGCTGTTCCTACGAAATCTAAAAAAGATATCTCTAACTTTAAATTACGTAAAGGCATGCCTATCGGTGCGCGTGTAACATTACGTGATAACGTTATGTACGAATTCTTAGATCGTTTGATCGCGGTTTCTTTACCACGTATCCGTGACTTCCGTGGAATCAACGATAAAGGTTTCGATGGAAGAGGTAACTACAACTTAGGTATCACTGAACAAATTATCTTCCCTGAGATCGACATTGATAAAATCAACAAGATCCAAGGTATGGATATCACGTTTGTAACTTCAGCAGGAAACGATGTGGAAGCATTGGAGTTATTAAAACAATTCGGTTTACCGTTCAAAAATCAAACACCAAAAGAATCAGACAATGGCTAAGGAAGGATTAAAAGCACGCGAAGTTAAGCGTCAAAAATTGGTAGCTAAATTTGCAGAGAAACGTGCAGCTCTTAAAGCAGCAGGTGATTATGCAGCTTTAGATAAATTACCAAAAAATGCTTCTCCAGTACGTTTACACAATCGTTGTAAATTAACTGGACGTCCTAAAGGATACATGCGTCAATTCGGTATCTCTCGTGTAACTTTCCGTGAGATGGCTTTAGATGGCAAGATCCCAGGGGTGACAAAAGCTTCTTGGTAATAAGAGAAAAAAAAATTACTTTTGCCCAGATAAACCCTTTCCGGGGTTTATCGGGTTTTTTTTGTATTGCAAATTTTTTAACAGACAAGAGGTCTTCTGCTAAGGTAGTGGAGGAAACCGTTGTCATAACATAGTTCTATAATGAATACAGATCCAATAGCGGATTACCTTACACGAGTAAGGAATGCCATTAAGGCCAACCACAGGGTTGTTGAAATTCCTGCATCGAACCTTAAAAAAGAAATTACTAAAGTTCTTTTTGATAAAGGTTACATTGCTAATTACAAATTCGAAGAAAACGGACCTCAAGGTTCAATCAAAATCGCTTTGAAATACCACCCAATTAGCAAAATCTCGGCTATTCGCACTTTGACACGTGTGAGTAAACCTGGTTTAAGAAAGTATGCAAGTGTTGAAGACATGCCACGCGTTTTGAATGGTTTGGGTATCGCTGTTTTGTCAACTTCTAAAGGAGTATTGACAGACAAAGAAGCTCGCTTACAAAATGTAGGTGGTGAGGTTTTATGTTACGTTTATTAATCTAGGAAAAAACACAAAGAAATGTCAAGAATTGGAAAAGCGCCTATCGCCATTCCTTCGGGAGTATCGATCGCAGTATCAGACAAAAATCTGGTAACGGTTAAAGGACCAAAAGGCGAATTAACACTACAAGTAGACAGCGACATTACAGTTAAAGAAGAAGATGCTAACATCTTAGTAACGCGCCCTACTGAACAAAAGAAACACAAAGCATTACATGGCTTGTACCGCTCCTTAATCAATAACATGGTTGTAGGTGTTACAGAAGGTTACAAAACTACACAAGAACTAGTGGGTGTGGGTTACCGTGCTTCAAACACAGGAAACACACTTGAGTTAACTTTAGGTTACTCTCACCAGATCGTTTTTGTATTGCCACAAGAAATTAAGGTTACAACTACTGCTGAAAAAGGTAAGAACCCTACGATTACTTTAGAATCTACAGACAAACAATTGATCGGTCAAGTAGCGGCGAAAATCCGTAGCTTCCGTGCACCAGAGCCTTACAAAGGAAAAGGTATCAAGTTTGAAGGTGAAGTATTAAGAAGAAAAGCAGGTAAATCAGCTAAAAAATAATAACCATGGCAGGAACTAAAACATCGCGTAGAGAGCGAATCAAAAAAGGAATAAGAAAAAGCCTGACTGGATCTGTTGAACGTCCACGTTTATCAGTATTTAGAAGCAACAAAGGCATCTATGCACAAATCATCGATGACACTACAGGTAAAACAATCGCATCAGCATCTTCCATCTCTAAAGATTTGGCAGCATCTGGTAACAAAGTAGAGCAATCTAAAGCTGTAGGTAAATTGGTTGCAGAGAAAGCTGTAGCAGCAGGTATTAGCAAAGTAGTTTTTGACCGTAATGGGTACTTATACCATGGCCGTGTGAAATCATTGGCTGAAGGTGCTCGCGAAGGCGGTTTAGACTTTTAATCAATAAGAACATGGCATTAAGCAACATAAAAAAAGTAAAATCAAGCGAAATTGAATTAAAAGATCGCTTAGTAAGCATCCAACGCGTGGCTAAAGTTACTAAAGGTGGTCGTACCTTCAGTTTCTCAGCTATCGTTGTTGTTGGTGACGAAAACGGTATTGTTGGATTCGGTTTAGGAAAAGCTAAAGAGGTAACTGAGGCTATCACTAAAGGTATCGATGACGCTAAGAAGAACTTAATCAAAGTTCCTATTATCAATGGTACTGTACCTCACGCACAACTAGGTAAATATTCTGGTGGTCGTGTATTGGTTAAACCAGCTGTAGGTGGTACGGGAGTATTAGCAGGTGGTGCAATGCGTGCAGTGTTGGAGAGTGCGGGTATCAAAGACGTATTAGCAAAATCTTTAGGTTCGTCTAACCCACACAACGTAGTTAAAGCAACGATTGATGCGTTATCTAGTTTACGCGATGCGTATACAGTAGCGCAAAACCGTGGCGTCGATTTAAACAAAGTATTTAACGGTTAATTATCATGGCAAAAATCAAAATCACCCAGATAAAGAGCGTTATCGACAGAAGCGAGCGCCAAAAGAGAACTATTGAGGCTTTAGGTTTGAGAAAAATCAACCACTCAGTAGAAGTAGAAGCTACACCTGCTATCATTGGTATGGTGAGAAAAGTGAATCACTTAGTAGCTATCGAAGCTATCTAAAATAGTATAATGTTAATGGAAAGGATGTTCGCGTTCTTTCCATTACGTTTGTTCATAGAATTATTAATCGTTACAACCTGTATAGTGAGAGCGAAGGTGTAACACAAACTTAAAAAAAATGAATTTAAGTAATTTAAGACCAGCAAAAGGTTCTGTAAAAAGTAGCAAACGTATTGGTAGAGGTCAAGGTTCTGGCCGTGGTGGCACATCAACACGTGGTCACAAAGGTGCAGGATCCCGTTCTGGTCACTCTACAAAAATTGGTTTCGAAGGTGGTCAAATGCCTTTGCAACGTCGTGTACCTAAATTCGGTTTCAAAAATGCTAACCGCGTTGAGTACAATGGAGTAAACTTAGACGTATTGCAAGACTTAGTAACAAAGCACAACTTAACAGTTGTTGATTTTGATACTTTGAAAGCACACGGCTTAGTTTCTAAGAATGATTTAGTGAAGATCCTTGGCCGTGGCGAGTTTTCGGCTAAAGTAGAAGTTAAAGCACATGCTTTCTCTGCTACAGCACAAGCTGCTATTGAAGCTGCTGGTGGTTCTATCGTAAAAATTTAATATTACATGAAGAAACTAATCACAACCTTAACCAATATATGGAAAATAGAAGATTTGCGTAATCGTATTATTACGACTTTATTGCTTCTTCTTATCTACCGTATCGGATGTCACGTGGTTTTACCAGGTGTTAATCCTGATGCATTAGCAGTGAAATCTGGTAGCAACGGCAACAACATTTTAGATCTTATCAATATGTTTGCCGGAGGATCGTTCTCTCGTTCCGCCATTTTCGCTTTAGGTGTAATGCCTTATATTTCTGCATCGATTGTCGTTCAATTATTGGGGATAGCGGTTCCAGCGTTTCAGAAAATGCAAAAAGAAGGTGAGTCTGGTCGTAAAAAAATGACTCAGATCACGCGTTACTTGACATTGGCTATTACTTTAGTACAAGCTGTTGCTTATGTGAAAACACAAGTACCTGCTGAAGCTAAAACGTTAGCAGAGCCTTTGTTTACAGTTCTTTCTGCTATTGTTTTGACAGCGGGAACTTTGTTTGTGATGTGGCTTGGTGAAAAAATTACGGATAAAGGTATTGGTAATGGTATCTCTTTAGTCATTATGACGGGTATTATTGCGCAATTGCCTGCCGGTATTGTTGCAGAATGGGGATCGCGCATGAGCCCTAGCGGTGGTGGACCAATTCCATTGTTGTTAGAGTTTGTTGCACTTTTCTTTGTCGTTATCTTTGCCATCTTGGTGGTTCAAGGTATTCGTAAAGTTCCTGTACAATACGCGAAGAAAATCGTTGGTAATAAACAAGTAGGTGGTGTTCGTCAGTATATTCCTTTAAAGGTTAATGCTGCGGGTGTTATGCCTATCATTTTCGCGCAGGCGATTATGTTCTTGCCAATGGCTTTATCGCAATTTTTTCCAAATTTACAATCTGATTTTTTAGCTTCTTTAAGTAACTATACTTCTGTAGCCTATAATGTGACTTTCGCAGTGTTAATCATTGCTTTCACATTTTTCTATACGGCTATCATGGTTAATCCGCAGCAAATGTCGGAGGACATGAAGAAGAATGGTGGATTTATCCCGGGCATTAAACCAGGTTATGACACGAATTCCTTTATTGATGGTGTTATTTCTCGTATTACTTTCCCAGGAGCTATCTTTATTGCAGCAATTGCAATTATGCCAGCTCTAGCAGGTAAGATGGGTGTGAATAATCAATTTGCACACTTTTACGGAGGTACTTCATTATTGATTTTGGTTGGTGTAGTTTTAGATACACTTCAGCAGATTGAGAGTCATTTATTGATGCGTCATTACGACGGGTTGATGAAGACAGGTAGGGTGAAAGGTCGCTCATCAGCAGCGCCTGTAGAAGGTATGGATCAATCAGCAATTTAATAAATGTCTAAAGTTTATTATAAAACAGAAGAACAAATCGAGCAAATTCGAGAGTCCGCAACGGTGCTCTCGGCTTTGCTTGCTGAAATTGCAAAGGTTATAAAACCAGGTATTACCACTTTGTCGTTAGATAAATTGGCCCATGATTATATTCATGATCATGGCGGAACACCTGCTTTTTTAAACTATAATGGTTTTCCATTCTCGCTTTGTATTTCCGTTAACGATCAAGTTGTACATGGTTTACCAAGCTCGTATATTATTCGCGATGGCGATATTGTATCCGTAGATGGTGGTGTTAACCTAAAAGGCTTCATCAGTGATTCCGCTTATACCTTTGGTGTAGGTGAGATTTCTGCCGAAGCGCAACAGTTGTTGGACGTTACAAAGAACTCGTTGTTGAAAGGTGTTGAACAAGCTGTCGCAGGCAAACGTGTAGGTGATATTTCTGCTGCCGTTCAAGAGCATGTTAGTCCTTATAATTATGGGATTGTTCGTGAACTTGTAGGACACGGTGTAGGTTTGTACTTGCATGAAAAACCAGATGTTCCAAACTACGGAAAACGCGGTGCTGGACCAAAATTGGAAGAAGGGTTAGTGATTTGTATCGAGCCTATGATCAATGCAGGAAAGGCTGGTGTTAAATTTTGGAACGACGGCTGGACAGTAAGTACATCCGACGGAAAGCTATCGGCCCACTTTGAACAGATGGTTGCCATCAGAAAAGGGAAGCCCGATGTGTTGCTAACATTTGACGAGGTTGAGAAAGTTTTGAGTAAAAAGTAATTGAGTTTCAATTATTTTTATTTATCTTTGCACTCCTGTTTGTGCAGGCTAAAATGTAAATTAAGTTAAAAATATGGCTAAACAAGCCTCAATAGAACAAGACGGTATCATTAGGGAAGCACTTTCTAATGCTATGTTCAGGGTAGAGTTGGAGAATGGGCATGAAATTATTGCACATATCTCAGGTAAGATGCGTATGCACTATATCAAGATTTTGCCAGGGGATAAAGTGAAGTTAGAGATGTCACCGTATGATTTAACTAAAGGAAGAATCACCTACCGTTATAAATAACGGGGTAGGTTTTCGGTATTTAGCTTTTAAAATATTATTACAATGAAAGTAAGAGCATCAATAAAAAAACGTAGCGCGGATTGCAAAATTATTCGCCGTAATGGAAAAGTTTATGTTATTAACAAGAAAAACCCTAAGTTCAAGCAACGTCAAGGTTAATTCTTTAATATAAAGTTTCTGTAAATCAACAAAGGTCTTGTAGAGCGTTTCTGCAAGCTAGTTTATTAACATAATCGCTTAAAATATTATATGGCAAGGATAGCAGGTATTGATTTACCTAAAAACAAAAGAGGCGTTATAGGCCTTACCTATATTTTCGGTATCGGTAGTACTACAGCTGCTTATATCTTGAATAAAGCAGGTATCAGTGAAGATGTGAAAGTATCCGAATGGAATGATGATCAATTATCAGCTATTCGTACTATCATCAACGAAGAAGTTAAGGTTGAAGGTGCACTTCGTTCAGAAGTTCAGTTAAACATCAAACGTTTAATGGATATCGGTTGTTACCGTGGTCTACGTCACCGTAAACACTTACCAGTTCGTGGTCAACGTACTAAAAACAACTCACGTACCCGTAAAGGTAAACGTAAGACAGTTGCAAATAAGAAAAAAGCTACTAAATAATAATTAAGAAATGGCTAAAAGTAAAAAGGTTACTAAAAAGCGTATCGTAGTTATTGAGCCGATTGGTCAAGCTCATATCAACGCTACCTTTAACAACATCATCGTTACTTTAACGAATAATCAAGGTCAAACGATCTCATGGTCGTCTGCAGGTAAAATGGGCTTCAGAGGTTCTAAAAAGAATACTCCATATGCAGCAGGACAAGCAGCGCAAGACTGTGGTAAAGTTGCACATGACTTAGGCTTACGTAAAGTAGAAGTTTTTGTAAAAGGTCCAGGTGCTGGTCGTGAGTCAGCTATCCGTACATTGCAAACAGTGGGTATTGATGTAACAACAATCAAAGATATTACTCCACTTCCACACAATGGCTGTCGTCCTCCAAAACGCAGAAGAGTTTAATAAGTTTATTGTTTAAGATAAGATTCATCAGCTATAGGCTGATTGATACTTCAAACAGAAAGAAAAAATGGCAAGATATACAGGACCTAAGTCCAAGATAGCGCGTAAATTCAGAGAGCCGATTTTTGGCCCTGATAAAGCATTAGAGAAAAAAAATTATCCTCCTGGTCAGCACGGACCATCTAAAAGAAGAGGAAAACAATCTGAATATGCTGTTCAGTTGTTAGAAAAACAAAAAACTAAATACACTTATGGTGTATTAGAGCGTCAATTCCGTAATTTATTCGGTAAAGCTGCTGCAAAACAAGGTATTACAGGTGAGGAATTCTTGAAATTATTAGAAGCTCGTTTGGATAACGTTGTTTACCGTTTAGGTATCGCAACTTCACGTTCTGCTGCTCGTCAGTTAGTATCCCACAAACACATTACTGTTAACGGCGAAGTTGTTAACATTCCATCATATAGCCTACGTCCAGGTGACGTAATCGCTGTTCGTGAGCGTTCGAAAACATTAGAAGCTATCTCTGCATCTGTAGAAGGTAGAAAAATCAACAAATTTGGTTGGTTAGATTGGAATGCGAATGAGTTACAAGGAACTTTCGTTACTTTCCCAGAGAGAAGCGATATTCCAGAAAACATCAAAGAGAACTTAATCGTAGAGTTATACTCTAAATAATAAAGTACTAAAAGTAAGCGTGATTCTTTTTGGAATCATGCTTCTTTTATTGTATTTTACGTTCATTAATAAAAACTTTTAAAAAGAAATAAATGGCAATTTTAGCATTTCAAAGACCGGATAAAGTTATCATGCAAAAATCTACTGATTTTGATGGTACTTTCGAATTTCGTCCATTAGAGCCTGGTTTTGGTGTAACTATTGGTAATGCTTTACGCCGTATTTTATTGTCCTCCTTAGAAGGATATGCAATTACGTCGGTGAGATTTTCAGGCGTTTCGCACGAATTCTCTACTATTAAAGGTGTTGTTGAAGATGTTACTGAGATCATTTTGAACTTGAAACAAGTACGTTTCAAGAAAACTGGTGATCAAGGAGATAATGAGAAGATTTTTGTCGTTATCAACGGTCAAGAACAATTTAAAGCTGGAGATGTTACTAAGTTCTCTAACAACTTTACGGTTCTAAACCCAGATTTAGTTATCTGTAATATGGATAGCGCTGTAACAATCGAAGTTGAATTGTCAGTGGCTAAAGGACGTGGTTACATAAATGCTGAAGAAAATAAAGTTACTGATGGTCCTGTAGGTTTTATCGCAGTTGATTCGATCTATACGCCAATCAAAAATGTAAAATATACAATCGAGAACTACCGTGTTGAGCAAAAGACTGACTACGAGAAATTGTTGTTAGACATCTCTACTGATGGTTCTATTCATCCTGAAGAAGCTTTGAAAGAAGCTGCTAAGATTTTAATTCAACACTTTATGTTGTTCTCTGACGAAAATATGTTGTTAGAGTCACAAACTAAAGAAGAGACTAAAGTTGTGGATGAGGAGATTTTACATATGCGTAAGATTTTGAAAACAGAACTTGTTGATCTTGATCTTTCAGTACGCGCATTAAACTGCTTAAAAGCTGCCGATATTCGTACATTATCAGAATTAGTAACATATGATGTTGCTGATATGTTGAAATTCAGAAACTTCGGTAAAAAATCATTGAGTGAAATTCAAGAGTTAGTTAAATCTAAAGGTTTATCTTTTGGAATGAACTTGTCTAAGTACAAATTAGACGAAGAATAATAAATTTATATAATAAGCGACCTGTTGCGTAATTCCCCTTTTATGGACGGTACGCACAAAAACAATTAAAAAATGAGACACGGAAAAAAAGTAAATCATTTAGGTAGAACGGATAGTCACCGTAAAGCGATGTTAGCTAACATGGCTACTTCGTTAATCAAACACAAACGTATCACTACTACTTTGGCTAAAGCTAAAGCATTACGTACGTATGTTGAGCCTTTGATTACTAAATCAAAAAACGATACGACTCACTCACGTCGTACGGTATTCGCTTACGTTAAGGATAAAGATGCAGTTTCTATCTTGTTCCGCGAAATTTCTGAAAAAGTAGCTAACCGTCCAGGTGGTTACACACGTATCATCAAATTGGAAAACCGTTTGGGTGATAACGCGGAAATGGCATTCATCGAACTTGTTGATTACAACGAAGTTTACAATGCTAGTGAGAAAACAGAGAAAAAAGCTACTCGTCGTCGTGGCGCTTCTAAAAAGAAAGCTACTGAGGGTGCTGAAACTGTTGAAGTTGTTGAAGAAGTACAAGCAGAAGTTGCTGCTACTGAGGAAACTCCTGCTACAGAAGAGAAAAAAGACTAATTGTCTTTTACTTGATATAAAAAGGCCTATCAGCATCCGCTTGATAGGCCTTTTTATTTTAATTGACTTTTTTCATTTTGTCTTACTTATATTTGCGAGACAAGTCACTAAACTGATTATTTTATAAGCTCATGAACTTATTTAACGTTTATCCAGTAAATCCTATCAACATTGTTCGCGCGCAAGGCTCGACAGTTTGGGATGCTGAAGGTGTAGAATACCTTGATCTTTACGGTGGTCATGCCGTAATCTCCGTTGGGCATACGCATCCGCATTATGTGGAGTCTTTGACCAAGCAATTGAATCAGATTGGTTTTTATTCCAATTCGATTGAGATTCCTATTCAGACGCGATTAGCGAATTTATTAGGTAAAGTTTCTGGAAAGGAAGATTATGCTTTATTTTTATGTAACTCTGGCGCTGAAGCCAACGAGAACGCATTGAAATTGGCTTCTTTTCATAATAAACGTAGGAAAATAGTTGCTTTCGATAAGGCTTTCCATGGTCGTACCTCTTTGGCTGTTGCTGCAACAGACAATAAGGCTATTGTGGCGCCAGTGAATGAAACGGATAATGTTATATTCTTGCCTTTCAATGATGAAGCTGCCTTAACTGCCTTGTTCCAAGAGCAAGGTGATGAAATATCATCTGTTATCATTGAAGGTATCCAAGGTGTTGGTGGTATCCGTGAAGCTTCTAAGTCCTTTTTACAGTTAATCCGTAGCTTGTGCGATACGCACAACGCTGTTTTTATTGCTGATGCTGTACAGTGTGGATACGGCCGTACAGGTGATTTCTATTCACACGATTATTCAGGTGTACATGCTGATATTTACACCATGGCTAAAGGTATGGGTAATGGTTTCCCTATTGGTGCTATTTCCATTGCTCCTCAATTTCAAGCGAGTTTTGGTCTTTTAGGTACTACCTTTGGTGGAAATCACTTGGCTTGTGCTGCTGCAGTTTCTGTATTAGAAATTATTGAGCAGGAACAGCTTTTAGCTAATGCAAAGACAGTAGGGGAATACCTGATTACGGAATTGAATAAGTTTGATAAAGTATTGGAAGTACGTGGCCGTGGATTGATGATCGGTGTTGAACTACCTGCTGAACTAGCTAATGTGAAGAAAGATCTGTTGGTAAAGAATAAGATTTTTACAGGCGAGGCGAAGCCGAATGTTATTCGTATTTTACCAGCCTTGAATATTAATAAAGCAATTGCTGACCGCTTTTTAACGGCTCTTGATGAGCGTTTAAAAGCATAAGGCAATAGCGTTTTTTTGGAGATAGACCTACTGTGGTTTATCTCTGTTTATCTAAAATTTGATTTTATACCATGAATACTTTTTTTTCAGTATCGGATGTTGAAAATCTAAACGCTATCGTTAACGATGCTTTAGCATTGAAAGCTGACCCATACAGTTTATCAGACTTAGGAAAAAACAAAACCTTAGGCTTAGTTTTTCTTAATCCAAGCTTACGTACACGTTTAAGCACCCAAAAAGCAGCAATGAATTTGGGTATGAATGTTATGGTGATGAATATGGATAAGGATGGATGGGCTCTAGAGACCCAAGATGGTGTCGTGATGAACGGTACTACCGTAGAGCATATTCGCGAAGCTGCTGCCGTTATGGGTGAGTATTGTGATATTTTGGGTCTACGTTCATTTCCAGGATTGAAGGATCGTGATTTAGATTATAGTGAAGATTTATTCAATAAGTTTATTGACTATTGTGGTGTGCCTGTTGTTTCTTTAGAGAGTGCTACACGTCACCCATTACAGAGTTTAACAGACTTAATCACCATCACGGAGCACAAACAAGTGGCTAAACCAAAAGTTGTTTTAGCATGGGCTCCACATATCAAAGCTTTGCCACAGGCAGTACCAAACTCTTTCTCTGAATGGATGTGTAAGGCTCAGGAAGAAGGATTAGTAGATTTCACCATTGCACACCCAGTAGGTTATGATTTATGTGATGATTTCACTAAAGGAGCAACTATCGTTAATGATTTAGATGCTGCCTTGGCTGGTGCTGATTTTGTGTATGTGAAAAACTGGTCTTCTTACCGTGATTATGGTAAGGTATATCCTGTTATCCAAAACTGGATGATTGATTCTGCTAAATTGACAAAAACTAACGATGCTAAAGTAATGCACTGTTTGCCTGTTCGTAGAGATTTAGAACTTGCTGCAGAGGTTTTAGATGGACCAAATTCTTTAGTCGTTAAAGAAGCTAGTAACCGCGTGTGGGCTGCACAAGTAGTGTTAAAGCGCATGTTAGAAAAATTAAAATAAACATATTTATTGATGGGGAGTGTGTTGAATATTATTAAGATTGGTGGGAATGTTATTGATGATGAGCAACAGTTACAAGTTTTTTTAGAAAAGTTTGCTGCGTTGCAGGGAAAAAAAATCTTAGTGCATGGAGGTGGAAAAATTGCTACGCGTGTAGCTGCTGCCTTAGGTGTCGAAGCAAAAATGTTGGACGGCCGTCGTATTACGGATGAGCCTATGTTGGATGTGGTGACCATGGTCTATGCTGGTTTAACGAACAAAAAAATTGTTGCTGCTTTGCAACGTTATGACTGTGATGCATTGGGTTTATCTGGTGCTGATGGCAATGTCATTAAAGCGGTAAAACGACCTGTAAGGGAAGTGGATTATGGTTTTGTGGGTGATATATTAGCCGATTCTGTGAACAGCTTAAATATCAAAAAGTTTTTAGATGCGGGCTTTGTTCCTGTTTTCTCCGCGATTACGCATAACGTAATAGGGCAATTGTTTAATACAAACGCCGATACTATTGCTTCTGCATTGGCGATAAGCCTAGCTAAGCTTTATGAAACACGATTAATCTACTGTTTTGAGAAGAATGGTGTATTACGTGATGTGAATGATGATAACTCTGTGATTAAATCTATTAAAGCAGCAGATTTTGAAACGCTCAAGGAAGAAGGTGTTATTTATGAAGGGATGATTCCTAAATTAGAAAATGCGTTTACAGCTATTGCTAAAGGAGTTAAAAATGTCTACATTGGTAATGCCCTAAACCTTCATCTTTATCAACAAGGCGGATTTGGTACTTGTTTGTTAGACAAATAGGTAGAATACCTATTTGCTTAGGCTCGGGGTAGACTAAGATAACATACATTCCATGAATAAAATTACAATTATTGGAAGTGGCAATATTGGACTTTCACTAGCCAAAGGGCTAGTGAAATCCGGTCACTATCCGGCGGAAGCTATTACCTTAACCCGTCGTAATCTCCTCGCTTTAGAAGCGGAAATCGCCGCTGGTTTTCGTGCTAGCGACAATAATCCTGAAGCTGTCCGCGAGGCGGATATCGTTGTTTTGGCTATTCTGCCACAACAGTTAAGAAAAGTATTAGAAGAGATAAAAATCACGGTGCGCCCTGAGCAAATTATTGTTTCGGTTGTTTCTGGTGTTTCTTGTCAGGATGTGAAAGACGTATTGGGCGACGCCATGACAGTGGTACGTGCTATGCCTAATACAGCTATTGCTATTGGCCAGTCGATGACATGTATTGCTACCGATACTGCCGAACAAGTTGCCGTTGCACAAGTAGAGAAGTTATTTGAATCTGTAGGTTCTGTGGTCGTTATTCAAGAAGACTTGATGACCTCGGCTACAGCTCTGTGTGCTTGTGGTATTGCCTTCTTCTTACGTGCTATTCGTGCAGCATCGCAAGGTGGTGTCGAAATAGGCTTTCATGCGCATGATGCTCTTAAAATGGCTGTACAAACAGCCAAAGGTGCTGCCGACTTACTTCTTCAAACACAGAATCATCCAGAAAGTGAGATTGATAAAGTCACTTCACCTAAAGGGTGTACCATTGCTGGTCTAAATGAGATGGAACACAATGGCTTTAGTTCTGCATTTATTAAAGGAATCAAACTGTCTGCAAAGAAGGCAGGAGGCTTATACAATGACTAAAACAATTGAAAACCGCATAGCGGAAAGTACCGAACTACTTCAACAGTTAATTTCTACATCTTCTTATAGCCGAGAAGAGAGTGGGACGGCCGATTTAATCGTTGCTTTTTTTAGCAAAAATCAAGTACCGGTAGAACGCCTGCATAATAATGTCTGGGCTTACAATAAATATTATGACCCAGAGAAGCCTACTATTTTATTAAACTCTCACCATGATACGGTGAAGCCTAATCCTGGTTATACACGTGATCCTTTTGCGCCTACCGTTGAAGATGGGAAGTTGTATGGATTAGGTAGTAATGATGCTGGAGGCTGTTTAGTCTCTTTAATAGCCACATTTTTGCACTATTATAATCAGCCGAATTTAAACTACAACCTTTGTTTACTTGCTTCGGCTGAAGAAGAAGTTTCGGGTAGTAATGGTGTTGAGGAGGCTATTAAACATCTAAAGGCGATTAGTTTTGCTATTGTCGGAGAACCAACGCTACTTGATTTGGCTATCGCAGAAAAAGGGCTTATGGTTTTGGACTGTGAGTCTATTGGCATTTCAGGGCATGCAGCGCGCGAAGAGGGGGAAAATGCCATCTACAAAGCGATGGACGATATTACGTGGTTTCGAAACTATAGATTTGAAAAGGAATCTAATTACTTAGGACCGGTAAAAATGTCGGTTACGTTGATTCAGGCAGGATCTCAGCATAATGTCGTTCCTGCATCCTGTACTTTCGTGGTTGATGTGCGCACAACAGACGTATATAGCAATGCCGAAGTTTTAGCTATTATCGAATCGCATGTACAATCGAACGTAAAAGCACGCTCGACCCGGTTAAATTCGTCACGTATCGCGATGGAGCACCCTATCGTACAGTCTGGCTTAGCGCTAGGACGAGCAGTATATGGTAGTCCAACGATGAGTGATCAAGCTTTAATTCCATATCCTTCAATAAAGGTAGGTCCTGGTGATTCTGCTCGCTCGCATACGGCTGATGAGTTTATCTTCGTTCAAGAAATTGAAGATGGAATACATTTTTACATAAAAATATTAGCAGGATTGCTTTAAGTAGTATTATTTTAAGCTAAAAACTGGTTTTTTTAGAAAAACCCTTTCGATGGAAGGAGAAATCTACATTTTAGACGCTAGATTTCTCCTTTTTTTCGAAATTCGGTGGTTTGAGGTGTCGAAAATGTTCCTATCCCTCTTAAACATTATGGTCTTATAATGTTATTTGTCTTTTAATACTTTCTTCAAGCGATATGATTGTTTCCGTACGTTGAATTCCAGTTAGCGCTTGGATATCCTCATTTAAGACTTTACGCAGATGTGCTGTATCTCTACATACAATTTTAGCGAACATACTGTATTGTCCAGTACAATAATGTAATTCTACGACCTCTTTAATATTCTCTAATTGTTTTACAGCGTCAGAATATTGAGATCCTTTCTCTAAATAGATGCCTAAGAATGCTGTGATGTCAAATCCTACCTTCTGAGGGTTGATAATTAGCTCTGAACTTTTGATAATTCCTAATTCTTCCATCTTTTTCATGCGAACATGGATGGTTCCTCCAGAAACTATGAGTTTTTTTGCTATTTCTGTGTATGGAATTGATGCGTTTTCCATTAAAATAGACAAAATCTGAATGTCTAGATTGTCTAAATCGTAATTTGAATACTTTTTATCCATAAAAATGGTATTTATTTGTTTTAAAATGTTTGTTTTTTATTAATTAGCTAAAAATAACACGAAATTTGCATAAAAAAAACACTTATTATATATTTGTGTTAACAAAACGAAATAAAAAACGTTTTGTTTTTATCAAAAGTGCATGTTACTTTCTCGAAATAACATAGGTTTATAATTGGTTAGTGTAGAAGCTTCTCGCCCGGGAAGCTTCTGCCATTATATACCTTGTTTAATTTCATTCTTTCTTTTAATATTTTTTCAAAAATAACAAGATTTTTTGTAAAATGATTTTGTCTTTTGTAATATTTAGCTGATTATTTGTGAATTTCAAAATAGAGGTCTTCGTTTCCTTGATTGCATATGCGGCAGGCACATGCTGTAGTTCTCTTTATATCCGTATTACTTAAATAACAGCTCGATAGGGGGATTTGTTTGAAAATTTATAAATTCAAGCCGCATCTTTTCTCTTGATTGAAGCTATCGTCGGCAATCCATGTTAAAATTGTATATTTACGAAAAGCGCTCAATTATGGACATTGATGATGTAAAAATATCGCGTAAGAAACCTATTTATGCCGTAGGGCAGGGCTTGGCAAAGTATCTCAAGATTTATCAACGTGATGCTCGGCTTCCTGTTTCTTATGCTGATTTATTGAATTTTACGGAAACAGCACCTATCATGGATAAATATGGGCAGGATACCTATTGGGAAACGCCACTTTACCCACCGTATGTGCAAGATCAGTTGTATGATGGCTTGAAGGTCGTTTATGCAATCTTGAAAGCTTCCGGTAATATTCGTATTGTGCAGCATAAGATTATTGATCGTATTGAGTATTGTACGTTTGGTAACACACGTCCCTTTCGCGTGCGCATTATTAATACGTTGAATGATGTGTATGACTATTTTTACATCAAGCAGGCAGATGCTTCTCGTATTTATGGTTTGGAGTTGGAAGAGATTCTTTCGCCCAACCAGGTTAATTATTTAGTGGATCGAGAGAGTTTGGTTGAAGAGCATATTGTAGGTATTCCTGGCGATGTATTTAGTAAAGTACATATGTATGCGGCAGATTATAATCAAACGCGGATGGCCAAGGAGTTTGTTAAATTTAATGAACGTTGTATTATTTCGCTTTTAGGAGATATGCGTGCCTACAACTTTGTGATGCAGATAACACCTGATTTTGATGATTTTCAATTCCGTATTCGTGCGATTGACTTTGATCAGCAATTTTATGAGGGTAATTCACGGGTTTACATGCCGCAATATTTTAAAGAAAACCTTCCTTATGTAAAGCTGGCTATGGAATACTTAAATGAACAGACCGTATTGCAGTATCAACAGGAAGAGCGCTCTTCTATCGTGCATCGTGTGCGTAGTGAGCGCCACCGTATTAAAGATCTGCGTGATGCCTCTAGTGAACAAATGTTGTCCACTCCCGAGAATATTGAACGTTTAAAAGGGGATTATGAACGCTATCATGAAAACCCCGCTTACGCAAACTGCAAGACAATGACTGATATTGTGGAGCTTAATGTGAAGAATGTAATCAGGCAGGTGACGCTTTAGCGTACCCGTTTTTGATTTTCTTTGGCAAAGGCCTCCCAACCGGAGTAGCTTTTTCCTTCGCTCACGGTATTTTGCTGGAAAGCATGACAAACGGCTGCTGCCAATCCATCTGTCGCATCCAAAAATTCGGGTGTCTCCTTGAAGTTAAGCAATGTTTTGAGCATGGCCGCTACTTGTTCCTTGCTTGCGTTACCATTTCCGGTCACAGATTGTTTTATCTTTCTTGGGGCGTATTCAAATATCGGAATATCAAATTGTAGACCTGCTGCCATGGCAACACCTTGGGCACGTCCGAGTTTTAGCATAACTTGAATATTCTTACCGTAGAATGGTGCTTCTAGCGCCATGCAGTCGGGTTTATACTCTTGTATTAAGGCTGATACCTTCTTGAAGATTCGTTGTAATTTTAAGGCTTGGTCATCAAGGTGTCCCATTTTGACTACGCCAAGACTAATTAATGAAAATTGATTGCCTACTTGTTTGACAAGACCATAACCGAGAACAATTGTTCCGGGGTCAATACCTAAGATGATTCTTTCTTTTGCCTGCTCACGTTGCATCTTACAATATTACGACTTTAACTTGGGATGTCCGCCTGCAGAATTGCGTAAAAATTAGTAACATTGTGCTCTCAAATCTATAGGCATTGACGAAAACACAAAAGAAATACGTAAACCTCGCTATTAAGATTGCTGTTGTCGGCTTGGCAACGTGGTTTATTGTTTCTAAGATTAACAACCAAGATAATCTTCGTGAATTTCAATCTTTAATGGACAGATTAGACCCTTGGACGGTTCGGCTGACGCTACTCCTTGTTATGGTCATGATGTTGGCGAATTGGGCTTTAGAGATGGTGAAGTGGAAGTATCTTTCGCGCCGTATTGAAAAAATAAGCTGGTGGACCACGATTCGTTCTGTTTTTTGCGGACTTACATGGGCTATATTTACGCCTAATCGGATTGGCGAATATGGTGGTCGGGTTATGTTATTAGAGCCTAAGAACCGTGCTTCTGGCGCTGTAGCGATGGGCGTAGGGCTGTTTGCCCAGCTGGTGTTGACCAGTGTTTTCGGAGCAGTGGCCATTGCGTGGTTTGTTTCTACTTATTTGCCAACTCCTGATGCTGTGAAATATGCTATTTGGTTGTTAGCATTTATCTATGCTTTAGCTTTCGTTATCCTTTATTTTAATGTGCATTGGGTAGATGCTATTGTCGGTCGGTTTCGCTTCTTGAGTAAGGTAAAGCCTTTTTTTGCTGTTCTCGAAGATTTTTCATTGCGTGAATTGTTGCATGTTTTGCTGCTTTCTCTTGGTAGGTTTATTATTTTTACTTCGCAGTATGTCGTTTTAATGTTGGTTATTCTCCCGGAATTACCGCTCTTACCTATGATTTTCATGATATTTATTTTATTTTTCGTGCAATCTGCGGTACCTTCATTAGATATTTTTGATTTTAGTGTACGTAGTTTTGTTGCGAGTAATCTATATGGCTATATTACAACGCAAGAAATTGCTGTGATGGCTATCGTTTCCTGTATTTGGTTTGTGAATTTAATTTTACCGGCTATTATTGGATCTTTTTTTGTTTTAAATGTAAATTATTTAGGTGGTAATAAGTCTTAGTTTCTTTTTGTTGGCCATGACGATGGTCTATGTGTTGTTGGTGGTGTATATGCGTCTTGGTTGGTTTAAAATACCGTTCTTTAAACCCGACAATAGTTCTATTCATTCTTCGGTATCTATTCTTATTGCAGCTCGTAATGAGGAAGCAAATATTGCACGCACCCTAGATTGCTTGATGCAGCAAGATTTTCCTAAAGATTTGTTGGAGATTATTGTTGTTGATGATCACTCGACAGATGCTACAGCAGCGATTGTTGCTTCATACGCCGACAGAGGCGTAACCTTAATTCGATTGAATGAGGGCGATTCGTTGAACTCCTATAAAAAACTAGCCATATCGCGTGCTATAGCACAAGCGAAGGGAGAGATTATTATTACTACCGATGCTGATTGCCGCATGGGGTCTTCTTGGTTGAAAACCGTCGTACAATATATGCAACGTGAAGACGCTTACTTGTTGTCTTCCCCAGTGGTTTATTCTGAAGAGAAGAGTTCTTTTGAGCGCTTGCAAACGTTAGAATTTTTATACCTTATAGGCCTGGGAGCTGCAGGTATCGGAAATGGCAATCCTACCACCTGTAATGGTGCTAATTTAGCCTATCGCAAGTCTGTATTTATGGAGTTGGGTGGGTTTAAGGGGATTGATAATCTTGCTTCCGGGGATGATGAACTTTTCCTACATAAGGTAGCCGAGCGTCACCCTAGCCGTATCGCCTTTTGTAAAAGTGAAGATGCCATTGTTTATACAGATGCAAAGCCTGATTTAAAATCTTTTATCAGTCAGCGTAAGCGTTGGGCTTCAAAAAGTACAAAGTATAAAGACAAGAAAGTTGTGTTTCTTGGCGTCAGTATATGGTTGTTTAATGTTGCTTTTTTACTAGGTGTATTTCAGTTTTTAGTTAATTTACCTACTATGTCTTGGCTATTGGTGCTAAGTTTTGTTTTAAAATTAGCTGCTGAATATCTTTTTATCGCACCTTTGTGTCGTTTTGCTAAACGCCCCGAGTTGTTGTTTAAATTACCTATCCTTTCCTTTGTTCACGTGCTTTATTTAGTATATATCGGATTAGCAGGTAACATTGGTAAGTATGACTGGAAAGGGCGTACCGTCAAGTAGTCTTATACTTCTACTTTAGCGCGTATAAGGTCTTCTGCTTGTTTAACAATCTCTTCTACAGATAAGCCTGTTGTGTCTATTGGTGCTAATACTTCCCAACTCATGTTGGTAAAAGGGCGTAATGGGAAATTACCGTATTTAACCATAAGGTAGGAACCACGGATAGCAATCGGCACGATTAGCGCTTCTGGATTTTTCTTCAATAATGTTGCTATACCGCCTACGGAGAAAGGTTTCATTTTTCCATTGCGTGTACGTGTTCCTTCGGGGAATATAAAAGCAGACCAATTTTTTGTTTTCATGTTATTAGCCAGCTGTAATATTTCTGCAATAGACTGTTTAGGGTCTTTACGGTCAATATTTGCGGCTCCACCATGCACCAGATTGAATGAAATACTCGGTATGCCTGCTTTAGCGAGCTCAATCTTAGAGATAAACTTACCATGGAATTTTCGTAGGAAAAAGATAAGCGGGGGTATGTCAAAGGAGCCTTGATGGTTGGCTACAAAAATGATAGGTCTACCCAGAGGTAGATTCTGATTGTTTATAAAAGTCGTTCTATTGAATAATGTATAGTTACATGCTACTAAGAAGGCATTTAATATATCCACACTTTTTTTATGTGCTGCGTATCCACCTAGTTTTAAGGATAGCCATTGTATCGGATGAAAGATGCATAGGCATAATAGAAAGCAGCTATAAAAGATTGGCGTTAAAATGAAACCAGCTAATTTTCTCATAAAATAAATATTTTGTAAAGATACGATTTGTCTTCTTAAATCGGATGAAATGGCTTTTCTGATCCCTTGGATGGGTTCTTGTGGTATAGGTGGTGAGGTTTCACTATTTAGGAAGCCCTCACCACTTCTATTGTCTTTTAAGGGGTTGTATTGGCAACAGGAAGTATCTTTCCGTTGTAGAACTTATGCCCATTCTGTGCAAATTCAGCTACGTAACGGCCCATTTCAAAAGCCAATGTACCTGCTTGAGCATCTGGGAAAGCTTCTTCAAACATCTCTGTTTGTGATGAGCCTAATGCTAAACAGTTTACCTTGATATCTCTATCTTTAAACTCTTCGGCTAAGCACTCTGTTAAAGTCGCTAATGCTCCTTTACTTGCGGAGTATCCTGCTAATCCCGGGAACTTTGATGCCCCTTGAAAGCCACCCATACTTCCTATGTTTACAATATGGCTTCCTTCATTCATAAGAGGAGCGATATGCTGAATCATTTGTATATGCCCTAAGAAGTTGGTTTGAAAAAGCTTAGCGAAGTCTTCCATATTTGTTTCAAGGAAAGGCTTGTTTATGAGTACCCCTGCATTGTTGATGAGGATATCTACTTTGTCAAATTTAGATTTTACAAAAGGAATTAAACCGTTTGCATAGTCGTCAAAGACAATATCAAACTGAACTGGATATAAGGTGCCTCCATCATGGTTTAAGGAGCTAGCTATTTCGTGTAGTTTACGAAGTTTATCCGCAGAGCGGGCTAAAGCGATTACATTATTGTCTTTATTTGCTGTTAAGTCTAAAACAGCTTCGAAGCCGATGCCGCTGCTTGCGCCGGTTATAATGATATTTGCCATGTTATTTATTTTTTTCTAATTCGTGTTCTATTTCTGCCGGCGATGGTAACTTTTCTGCGCCGAGGCGTTGTGGACGTAATACATAATAAATGCCTGAAGAGGCTACAATCAGCGATATTACATAAAATACCAACGAAACGAGTACCGCTAAATGTGGGTCTAGCTTAAAGTAGACTGCACCAAATGATATTAAGTATTCTCGTAGACCTAGTCCTCCAAGTATAGATGGAATAATAGCGACGAGTGAAGACAGTAGAAAGATAAGGAGATATGGTGCAAACTTACCATCGAAATGCATCGCTTGTAGTATAGAAATAGCACTCAAGGTTTGAAAGCCCTGTACTGCCAGTGCCTTTAGGTGAGTAACGATAAAATGGAGGAAGAATTCTTTAAAGAATACATATAAAAAATACAGATAGGTTATCGTTCCTATGACTAAGGCGCCGATAGTAACCTCATTAGGAATCGACAGTCTCGGCATAAAGATAATCAGGAGGCCGGTGATGATTGTCAAAGCCCATACTCCGCTTAAGCGGTCGAAAAATACTGCTGATAGAATCTTACGTCCTTTTATTTCATGGTTTTTGCGTAAGAAATATATTTTGTAGCCATCCCCACCAATGCCGCCGGGCAAGAAGAAATTGTACAGTAAGCCTAGCTGGTAGAGGCGCAGGTTGTGGCGCTCACTTACTTTAATGCCGATAACCTTCAAAAAGCTGTTTAAGCGTGATGAGGCAATAAGTTGTGATATAACATAGCAAAGGAGTGCCAGAACTAAATACCAAGGATTACATTTTGTAAAGGCTTCCTGTAGATCATGTATATTAACTTTTGAAAAGACCCATGCTAAAGCTCCTAGGGTAATGCTTATTTTTAAGATGTTTTTAAGCAGGGGCCAATATGTTTTTTTCGTCATTCGTGTAGGGAGACTAGTCTATTATTTTAATATTAAAAAGCAGGGAATATCCGAACGTAGAGGAGGATAAGGTAGAGCATCAGAAACAAACTGCACAATACAAACAACCAATTGAGGTCTATGCGTTGATATTTGTTTTTTAATACGCCGATAAGTAAGCCCGTAAAGGTTACTAATAACAAAATTGGTGCTAACAGGGCCAATTTGTTGGGAAAACTCACCTGTCCGAGGACATCTGTTTTCTTTTGTGTGAAATATAGAAACACTGGGGTCGCCATAATAATAAGATTGAGCCTTAACGCTGCTTTGGCTGCAAATTTGCTTATGGTATGATTTTTGGGAGCATTCATGCTGTCAAAGTTCTTATATTTGCGAATATAGTCAAAATAAAAAAACTAAAATTTATATTATGCGTAAACATAGCTTATCCCTGGTAACAATGCTATTAGCTGTCATTTTGTTTGCTGCCTGTGGCGCTCAAAAAAGACCAACTACTGGCGGGGGCTCCTCAGCTAATACGGGAGCTGCGGTAAATGAAGGTCCTACTGCATCACAATGGAAAAATGGATTGAAAGGCAAATGGGTTTTAAAATCTGTTGAAAGAGAGGATATTCCTGCGTCATACACGATAAAGAATATCTTGGATGAGGCTCCTGTAGAATGTTTCATCGGTAGTGTTTGGAACTTGCCAGGTGGTAACCAGAAGGGTAGTATTACGTTTAATACCTCAGGTACACTTTGTGCAAACGGTGCTGTACGTAATATCTTATGGAGTGTTTTTGATGGTAAATCTATCGGTGAGCACCCTCAATTTCAGTTCAAGAAGATCTATGCTGGGGAAAAAGCACAGAATGTAATTAGCGGTTACCGTTTGGATTTATCTTTCTCTGATGGACAGAGCTTAGTAATGCGTATGCCTATTCCTTTAGATAATGGTACAGGTAACTTAGTATTTAATTTTTCTAAAATACAGTAACAAGAGATTACATACATTATACGGAAGCTAGGCTTTAAAGCCTAGCTTCTTTTGTTATTAATGGTGGAGACTCTTCAAAAACACTAAAAATTATTAATTTTGTGTAATATTGAGCAATATGAATTCAAATACACCTAAAGTAGCCTTTATAACAGGTATTACTGGTCAAGATGGCGCTTACCTAGCTGAGTTTCTTTTAAGAAAAGGCTATATCGTGCATGGTTTAAAAAGACGTTCTTCTCTTTTTAATACAGATAGAATTGATCATTTATATCAAGATCCACATGTAAGCCAGCGTAATTTTATCTTGCACTATGGTGATTTGACTGATTCAACCAATCTTATTCGGATTATCCAAGAGGTGCAACCGGATGAGATTTATAATTTAGCGGCTCAATCTCATGTTAAAGTGAGTTTTGATACCCCTGAATATACGGCTAATGCCGACGGTATTGGTACACTCCGTATTTTGGATGCTGTACGCTTACTGGGCTTAAAGGATAAAACACGCATTTATCAAGCTTCTACTTCCGAGCTTTATGGTTTAGTACAAGCGGTTCCGCAGAGTGAGACGACTCCTTTCTACCCTCGAAGTCCTTATGCTGTAGCGAAGCTTTATGGCTATTGGATTACGGTGAATTATCGTGAGGCTTATCAAATGTATGCTTGTAATGGTATTCTTTTTAACCATGAAAGCCCTGTTCGTGGGGAAACGTTTGTAACCCGTAAGATTACGCGCGCTGTGGCTAAGATAGCTTTAGGATTACAAGATAAACTATACTTAGGGAATCTTTCTTCACAGCGAGACTGGGGCCATGCTAAAGACTATGTCGAAGCTATGTGGTTGATGCTACAGCAAGAACGTGCGGAAGATTATGTCATTGCGACAGGTGTGACGACTACCGTTCGTGATTTTGTGCGTATGGCTTTTGCGGAGTTGGGAGTAGAAATTGAGTTTAGTGGTAAAGATCTTGCTGAAAAGGGTGTTATTATAGATGTCGACAGAGAACGTTTAGTTGAATTAAATATTCCAGAGGATGCTATTAAATTAGGGCAAACCGTTGTTAAGGTTGATCCTCAGTATTTTAGACCGACAGAGGTAGATTTGTTAATTGGTGATCCTACAAAAGCGCAAAAACAATTAGGTTGGACGCCAAAGTATAATTTGGAAATGCTATTGAAAGAAATGGTTAATTCTGATTTGCAATTGATGCGTAAAGAGGAGTATCTCAAGAAAGGTGGTTTCGCTACAATGAATTATTTTGAGTAAAAGTTAAATCTATTTTAACTTAACGCGCATTGGAATAGTTTTTGTTTGGGCTATTCAAAGTGAAGAAATAAAGTAGGGTTGGCCTCGGTACACGTTTTAGAAATGCAGAATCAAAAAGAGACAAAAGATATAGCTGTTCCAGAGTTTATTCAACAGGAAGAACCGCAAAACCAGCAGAAAAAAGATAATTCTAAGATTTATTTTTTCATTATTGCTATCGTGGCTTTATTGGCTACGAATGTATACTTTTATGTTAAGTATAAGTCTTCGGGCGAGAAATTATATACCCTAGCCATTCAAAAGCAGGATTTACAGATTGAAATCGACCGTATTGAGGCCGAGTTAGACAATCTAAGCGCGCTGAAAGGAAGCACCGTAGATGCTGATTTGGAAGGTTCAGAGTTGAAAGCTCGTCAGATGATTGATGAGTTACGCCAAAAATTAGATGGTCACGGTATTAGCAATGAGGATCTTTTTGATGCGAAGCGCGAAGTGGCACGTTTGAAGGGAGATGTATCTACTTTACGAACGACCTTGAGTGATTTAAAAGCTAAAAACGAAGATTTACTTAAGGAGAATGCTAATCTTGCTGAAAAGGTTGATGTAACTGATAAGAAAGTTTCTTCTTTATCTGAAGAAAACTCGTCTCTTAAACATAAAGTTACGGCAGCTTCCGCATTGAAAGTATCCAATATTCAAGTTAATGGTGTTTCAATCTCTAAGAAAGAAAAAATAGAAACAGAAACTAGAGCTCGTCGTGTAGATAAATTACAGGTTCTTTTTTCCATTGCTGATAATACGCTAGCACAAAAAGGTGCTAAAGAAATTTATGTACGTGTGATTGATCCGGCTGGCAACCTGTATGGTGATGCCAATAACATCTTTTACGTACATGGTGAGAAGCTACAATATACTTTTAAAGAAGCTATTCAGTTTTCAAATAATGGGGAAGAATACCAGCTTTTATGGGAAACTGACAAATTTAAGAAAGGTGCATACACCATGTTGCTGTATAGCGACAACGCCATTATGGGGCGTGCTAGTGTTGTGCTGAAGTAAAAGATACTATTTTTAAAATGGATGAGGAGTTAGTTAAGCTGCGTTTGCAGTTGCGCTAGCTCCTTATTTTGTATTGGGAAAAAACTTGACAGTTAACTGTCCTGCAATTATTCGCTCACGCACTGTGTACGCTGAATCTTCTTGTGCTATTTCTTGTAGCTTAGCGTACAGTTCTTCTTGTGTCGTGTCTTGATCTATGTATCGACTCATAAATTCTTCTTCCTCTCGGAAGTTTAATAAATCCTGCGCTATTTTTTTATATTGATCAGCATATGTTGAATTAGGGTCAACAATCTCTTTGAGTTTAATTACAAAATCGGCATCAGCCATTCCTGGTCTATAATATTGCATAGTAAAACGCTGCAATAAAGCTTGCTCATCATTTTTAGTTGTGGAGCCACGGAATTTTGCGGATAAAAAGAATGACGCTATTTTGAGTAGTAAAAAACCTACTCCGATTACTACAAATAGTATTAATACAATTTTTCCCATAGTGACTAGAAAAGTAAATGTTGTTCCCGACTTCGCTGAATTATTTCGTTTCCAAAACTAAGGTTTTTACTTCTATGCTGTATGTTGATTTGTTATTTTATCTGTGTTTGTAGCGATTCCGCTAATGCGGTGTAGCTGCTTGTAGGGCGCAAGGAGCGTGATTTTTCTTGGTCATTGCTATTTCTGAGGTTATTATAGGCTAGGTTTGTAAATTGTCCGGTCGTCTTTATTTTAATTGACTTTGATTTTGTAAATTGCAAACTAGCAAAAACCCGATTATGTATAACAAATTAAGCATACTTCTCTTGGCCTGCAGCTTTGTAGCCTGTAATGCCGAAAAAACTATTGAATCGAAGGAGGAAATAACATTGAAGCCGTATCCCCAAACAGAAAAAATAGATCAGAAAGATCTTTATTTTGGTACATCTGTCGACGATCCTTATCGTTGGTTGGAAGATGACCTATCCGAAAAAACTAAACAATGGGTAAGCGCTGAGAATGCGGTTACATCCGATTATTTAGCCCAGATTCCTTTTCGTGAAGCAATTCGTAAGCGATTGGAGAATTTATGGAACTATGAAAAGGAAACAGCACCTTTTGTAGAGGGAGATTATACCTATTTCTATAAAAATGACGGCTTGCAGAATCAATACGTTCTATACCGTAAGAAAGGAAATGAAGGGAAGGAAGAGGTGTTTCTTGATCCGAATAAGTTTTCTACCGATGGTACAACCTCTCTAGCAGGTATCTCTTTTAGTAAAGATGGCTCACTGGTTGCCTATCAGCTTTCTGAAGGAGGCTCCGACTGGCGTAAAGTGATTATTTTGAATACGGCCGATAAGTCTGTTGTTGGCGATACGTTGGTTGATGTCAAATTCTCTGGCTTAGCATGGAAGGGGAACGAGGGGATTTTTTATAGCAGTTATGATAAGCCTAAAGCAGGTACTTCGGCTTTGTCAGCGATGACGGATTTACATAAACTATACTTCCATCAGTTGCGTACACCACAAGCGAGTGATAAATTAATTTTTGGAGGACCAGCAAAGCCTCGTCGTTATGTAGGAGCTGAATTGAGTGAAGATGGTAATCTATTGGTGGTTACAGCGGCAAACACAACTTCGGGTAATGAGTTGTATATTAAAGATCTTCAAAATCCGAATGCTGATTTTGTAACGGTTGTTGGCAATATGGATAAAAATCATGCCTTGGTAGACAACGAAGGGCATAAGCTTTTTATTTATACCGAGTTGGATGCTCCTAATGGGCGTTTAGTAACAGCAGACTTTGCAAACCCTCAACCTTCGAACTGGAAGGACTTGATTCCACAGACAGATCAGGTATTGACCGTTTCGACAGGAGGAACAAAACTTTTCGCTAATTATTTGAAGGATGCTACCTCTTTGGTTAAACAATATGACCGTTCAGGTCGTTTAGAGCGAGAAGTTACCTTGCCGGGCATTGGCACGGCTGCAGGTTTCTCTGCAAAGGCGGCAGATAAAGAATTGTATTACACCTTTACGAATTACGTAAACCCAGGTACAATTTATAAATATGATATTGGTGGCGGTGAGTCTTCGATTTATAAAAAATCGGCTGTGCAGTTTGATCCATCACAATATGAGTCTAAGCAAGTGTTTTATACCTCTAAGGACGGAACTAAAGTTCCTATGATTATTACCTATAAAAAGGGAATTAAATTAGATGGAACGAATCCTACGATGCTTTATGGTTACGGAGGTTTCAATATTAGTTTGACACCATCTTTTTCTACAAGTAATATTATTCTTTTAGAGCAAGGAGGCATATTTGCAGTTGCTAACTTACGTGGTGGTGGTGAGTATGGTGAAAGCTGGCATCTCGCAGGTACAAAGCTGAAGAAACAAAACGTTTTTGATGACTTTATTGGTGCTGCTGAATACCTGATAGCGGAGAAGTATACTTCTTCTTCAAAATTGGCTATTTCGGGCGCTTCTAACGGCGGTTTATTGGTAGGAGCTTGTATGACCCAGCGTCCTGATTTATTTCAAGTAGCGCTGCCAGGAGTGGGTGTATTGGATATGTTGCGTTACCACAAGTTTACGGCAGGTGCAGGATGGGCTTTCGATTATGGTACTGCTGATGATAGCGCTGAAATGTTTAACTACTTGTACAAATATTCGCCTTATCATGCCTTGAAAGAAGGTGTAAGCTACCCAGCAACAATGGTGACAACTGCCGATCACGATGACCGTGTTGTTCCAGCACACTCCTTCAAATTTGCAGCACGTCTGCAAGAATACCAAAAAGGGAGTAATCCGGTGTTAATTCGTATTGAAACGAATGCTGGCCATGGTGCAGGTAAATCTACAGCGATGGTTATTGCTGAACAAACCGATAAGTGGTCGTTTATGTTCCAGAACATGAAATTATCCTATAGAGAAGTTAAATAAAACTCATCTATATTAAAGATAGAAGGCGTATCCTAAGTAATTAGGATACGCCTTTTTTGCATCTTCACTATCCGTGAGCGATGTATTGTTCTTTGGACTCTCTTAGGCTTTATGCTTCATTTTATATAGGGGTACCATCTTTTGGTCGTAGACAAAAAATAAGGGCTGTATTTAGAAATACAGCCCTTATTTTTTACGTATATTTATTAAGCTTATTTGATGCCTAATTTTGTTTGTAAACCTTTTTCAATGGCATTTTTGTGTACCAATAATGAAATTGTTTTATAACGAACATACTCTTTAGTTACATACATATAACCTTTGTAGTCATTAGATTCACCCCAAGAGTTTTTCACGATGTAGTATTCTTTACCATTTTGATCTTTAACTAAACCAACAATGTGCATACCATGATCATCTGTTGTTGTGTAGTTATCAAAAGCTTCTTGACGTTGTGCTGGCGTAATTTTTGGCTCAGCTTTAGGACCATTGAACATGTTATCTTGTTCTTCCTTTGTCATTTGCTCGAATGGTTTTTCAGGAACGAAAGCTACACCATTTTTCCAGCTAAAGCTTTTTTCAGATACGTCTGTCGCCCATGCTACAGTATAACCTGTTGCTAAAGCGTTGTCGATAATGCTTGTTAAATCGTTGATTTTAACATTAAGGAAGCTTTCAAACGACCAGTTATCTTGAATTAACAAAACAAATGGTTTGTAGTATTCATGGTCTTCAAACGATGAGATACCTACATAATCATCTGGATTGATACCAACCACTTGATCAGCAAATGTTCTTGGAGTATACGTTTTTCCTTTGTATTGGAATGAAGCAGGAGCTTCACCTAAGTATGCATCCATTGCTGCGGTAAAAGATTTTAACCAGTTATTGCTTGGTTTCTTGCTTTTAGCTACGGTTTGTGTGATGCCTTGTAAGATAGGTCCCATTTCAGAGAAGTTGTTTCTCGTTTGGCCTTCTTGTAAACCTGTATATGCTTCACGTGGTACAGCACCATATTTTTTGAAGATGGTTAATACATCATGCAATTGACCACCATCACCTTGTGCTTGGTCGCCATGTAAACGAACAAAAGTTTTAGCTTTCTCAATGTATGTGTTACGTGCTGTGAAGATTTGAGAAATTTCTACAGGTTGTTTTCCCATTCTGATCATCTCTGACTCTAAGAAAGAGTTTCCAGAGTATGACCAACATGTTCCTGAAGAACCTTGATCTTTAATGGATGTATTAGCCAAGTTGATAACTTCTGTAAATTTGAATCCTGCTTTACTGTTATCGCTTGTGTTTCCTTTAAGTGCATTGATTAGGTTGTCTTGCGCATGTACTTGTGTTGTCGCTGCTCCAGCAAACAAAGCTGCTGCAAGAAATATTGATTTATTCCACTTCATTTGATTAAAATTTTACGAATTTATAAATTTAATAAACGCTTAGCTATTTTTTAATGTAAAAAAGCTAAGACATATAGCATAGCGATAGGTCGCCGCACTATATGTCTTAGCTTTAGTAAGCTTTATTGCGTTAAATCTTCTTTTTTAGGAAATAGAAGAGAGGCTACTACACTAATCACCAAGATAGAGATGATGATGATTAACGAGTGTATGGTCTTAAATCCAAGTTGCTCTAATTGTCCGTGAAGGAGCATTTTAGCACCGATAAATACCAATAAGAAGGCTAAGCCTACTTTCAGGTAATGGAATTTATGAATGATGTTTACCAATAGGAAGAACATCGAACGAAGTCCCAAGACCGCAAAAATATTCGAGAAGAATACAATGTAAGGGTCTTTTGTTACGGAAAATATAGCAGGGATAGAATCTACGGCAAAGATTAAGTCTGTAAACTCAATAACTAACAACACCAAAAATAGAGGTGTCATATATTTTACGCCATTTTCTACATGGAAAAATTTACCGCCATCTAGTTTTGGAGTCACCTTGAAGTATTTCGCGGCGAACTTTACTACAGGGTGCTTCTCTGGGTCAACATCATCTTCTTTATTACGGGTGATATACATGTTAATCCCTGTGTAAACCAAGAATGCCCCAAAGACGTACAAAATCCATCCAAATTGAGCAATAAGCGCTGCACCAATAAAGATGAAAATACAACGTAAAATGATGGCTCCAAGAATACCCCATACTAATACTTTGTGGTAGTATTTTTCAGGAATACCAAATGAAGAAAATAGAAGAACCATCACAAAGATGTTATCTACAGATAGCGCATATTCAACGACATAGCCTGTTAAGTATTCTATAGTCAGGTTAGCATTGTATGCTTTTATACTTGCTGCAATATCGTTTTCATTGATAACGATGTTATGCGCATGTTTTTCTATAATGTGTTTGAGGCTTGCAAAATCTTGAACATCATGAAGCTCATGCCCCCAGTTGTAGAGTACTAACCCAAATAATAGGGCAAATGCTACCCATATAGCACTCATGATGGCTGCCGATTTCAAGGTGATAGGTTTGTCGCTTTTGCTGAACAGACCTAAATCTACGGCTAGCATGAGGATAATAAAAATGATAAATCCTCCAAAAAATAAGAATTCGTGGCTCATGTGTTGGTTATTTTATTTGTTGCGTTCTGTCGTAAATCGTACTAATTGTTCTAATGCTTTTCTGTATTCACTCTCCGGGAAGCTACCTAGAATATCGAAAGCCTCTTTTTGATAAAGAAACATTTGTTCTTGTGCATATTCTAACCCACCACTCTTACGAACGAAATCAATAACTTCAGCTACTTTTTCTTTGTCTTCGCTATGGTTACGCACCAAGTTAATGATACGGCGCTTCTCTGCGCGATCACTGTGCTTTAATGCATAGATAAGAGGTAAGGTCATTTTCTTCTCTTTGATGTCATTGCCCACCGGCTTTCCGACATCATCAGTCCCGAAGTCAAAGAGGTCGTCCTTGATTTGGAAAGCAATACCTACTTTCTCTCCAAACTCACTCAGTCGTTCTACGATTTCTTTGGATGCCCCCGATGAAGAGGCGCCACAAGCGCAACAAGAAGCGATTAGTGAGGCTGTTTTCTTTTTTATAATTTCGAAGTAGATAGACTCTTCGATATCTAGCTTGCGTGCTTTCTCTATCTGTAGCAATTCGCCTTCACTCATCTCTTCTACAGCTTCCGATACGATACGTAATAAATCGTGCTCATTGCTGGCTACAGAGAGTAATAGACCTTTAGATAAGAGGAAGTCGCCAACGAGTACAGCTACTTTATTTTTCCATAATGCATTGATGGAGAAAAAGCCTCTACGTTCATTCGCATTATCTACGACATCATCGTGTACTAAGGATGCCGTGTGTAGTAACTCTACAAGAGAGGCTCCGCGGTAGGTAGAATCGTTGATACTGCCACATAGACCGGCCGATAAAAAAACAAACATGGGACGCATTTGCTTCCCTTTTTGTTTTAAAATATATTGTGTAATGCGATTTAATAGCGGAACAGAGCTACGCATAGATTCTTTAAATCGTACCTCAAAAAGTTCCAGTTCTTTCGCTATGGGAGTTTGTATTTCTTTTAATTTCAGCATGTAAAATGGCTAATTCACCATAATTGAAGTCGTGATAAACTGTTATAAATATACGTAATAGATTACAAAGCTTCGACAGCTAATTCTAATTCTTTATACCAGTCGGCACCGTACTCACGAATTAATGGATCTTTAAGGAATTTATATACCGGTACACCCAATTCTTTTCCGAAGGTACATGCGTCATGACAGATATGCCAACGGTCGTAATGTAATACATCGAAAGATGGGTAACTGGTGGTACGGATAGGGTAGAGGTGACAGGAGATTGGTTTTTTCCAGTCTACTTCGCCTAGTTCATAAGCCTTCTCAATAGCACACTTCGTGATTCCATTTTCCCAGGTTACATAAGCACATTCTTTATTTCCATCTACACAGGTAGTCGTTAGATCACCATCCGGATCAATTACATGCGTTCCTTGTTCTTCAATAGCTTGTATACCCTTTTCTGTCATATAGGGCTTTACTTTCGGATAGATTTCTTTTAAGATAGCTGTTTCAGCTTCTTGTAGTGGTGCGCCAGCATCCCCTTCGATACAACATATTCCTTTACATTTGCTGAGGTTACATACGAAATCATTAGCGATGATATCTTCGTGTACCAACACATTTCCTACTTCTATCATTTTCTTATTTATTTTGAATAACTAACACGTTCACCGAGCTTATGTTTTAAGCCGCTCGCTTGAACTAACTCCATGGTGATTGAACCGATTAAGATTTCAACCTGTGCTTTGACGGGGATACGATTGCCGTCGTTAGTCACCCATAGAAATAACTGGCTATTTTTTTTGAAAATTCGACCTGGAGAAATCTCCGGGCTTAATTTTATACACTCTAAGGTGCCTAAAGAGGTTTTTATCTTTTCAACACCGATATATTTAACGCCAAGTTGAGCAACGGTATCATTTAGGAAGTAGGTAATCTTAAAGCTATCATTTTTCTTTAAGCCTGAAAAATCAAGGTTGCGAGAGAAATAATAAGCCGATAGGAGGTCAAAAAATTGTGCATTAGGGCTTTTGAACGTACCTTTTCTTCCGGTGACCGATTTGTTCTTATGGTCAAAAGTGGCGTTTTCCTTACGGGTATAACGGCCTTCCTTTATATCTTCTGTATATAGATAGGGTAAAAAATTATCACCATCTATGTAAGAGTCATATTGGTTTTTTACGGTATAGAATACCGAAAAAGCACCTGATGTTTCTCCAAAAGCGGAGAGTTGGAAGGTGTTGGGATTACTAAACGACTGTTGTGATTTTTTTACCTGTAATGTTCCTGTCGCTGCAGAAATAATACCATACTTCAGCTTATAAGTCAATTTTTCACCTTCTTTAAAAGTAGGATCGCTCAAATAAGGCAATGCTTGTCCGTAAGTATTCACGGCTAGCGCAATAGTCAGAATAAGAATGGTGTAAAGTTTTTTCATACAGTAATGGACAGTTTATTAAGGAAATAGTTTAACCCTTACGCTTAAATACAGGTACTGTCGAACATGGTTCGCCATACATAATGCTTTTAGCAACTTTACTTAAGCCTATTGTGAAATTTACGAAAGCTGCCTCTGGGATATGAATATCGCCACAGCCTTTCACAACTACGCGCTGATCTTGGTAAACACTGTAATCGATGTCGCGTAAAGCATCTAGGAATAGTCTGTTCTCTACTTCTGCTACGGTGCCGAAATCGATAGAAGCAGCATAAGGCTCTAGTTTATTTGCCAACAGCATATAGGCCCATGTAGGGACGATAGCGTCGGCCGTACAGGTGATAGCGACATGCTGATCTTGATATTGTGCCCAGTCGTGCTCTTTGATAAAGTCACGGAAGTCTTTTTCACGCAGGATTAATCCATGAAACAAGTTATCCTTAATGTCGTAACAAACAATTGCTTGATTTGGGGCATATTTTGCCAAGTCAATGGTTACGAGACCACTTTGCGCTACTTTATTTATGATTTGCTCTTGAATTTCCATATCTATAAAACAAAAAAAGCCGGACAATTTGTCCGGCTATAAA
This sequence comes from Sphingobacterium sp. MYb382, assembly GCF_037572665.1. Lineage (NCBI taxonomy): Bacteria > Pseudomonadati > Bacteroidota > Sphingobacteriia > Sphingobacteriales > Sphingobacteriaceae > Sphingobacterium > Sphingobacterium sp. MYb382. Next base: position 279,384 of record NZ_JBBGZT010000024.1, on the reverse strand, counting down.
GTTATGAATATATCTTAATAGAATCTAACGCGATTGTCATCAATATTAGCTTTCGCTTGTAAAGCTTGGAAGATGTTATTCCAAGAGCGTTGAGCTCTTGCATTTTGCATTTGTTTCTTTTGGTTACCCATGTCGCTTGCTACTAATTCAGCTGGGTTTGTGAAGCCGTTAACTTGAACTGCATACACACCTTGTGTACCAACTACTGATTTAGACAATTTGTTTGGTTGTAAACCGAATGCTGTACCAACAACAGAAGGCTCTAAAGCTACACCCGGTAATACAGGGTTTGCAAGAACGATGTTCTCTACAGCGATTGCTGATTTACCTAATTTTTGTGCCGCTTGGTCAATTGATGAAGCACCAGCTAAAGCGTTGTTTAATTTTTCTGTTAACATTTTCGCTTTAACTTCATTTTTCACTAATGCCTCGATGTGTGGTTTTACAGCCTCTAGGCTTAAGATACCTTTTGGTTGAACATCTACTACGCGAGCAACGATAAAGTCGTGGTCTGTCTCGTAAACCTTGTCAGAAACCTCACCTTTTTTAGCTTCGAATGCCCAACGTACTAACTCTCTAGGTACTTCTGTACCATTAAAGTTATTGTCCATCGCTACTACACGTTCAGCATCTTCTACTTTCAAGCCATGTTTAACAGCTGTCTCTTTGAAGTTTTTGCTATTCGCTTCGCTGAAGAAATTGTTAGCTTTAGCATATGCAGCATCTGTTGTTGCTTTACCGCTAGCAATAGCTTTATCAACGATTGCCGCTTTTACAATTTTAGAGTTACCGATTTGCTTTTCGATTTTTATAATATGTGTTCCGAAACGGCTGTTTACAACAGCGATATCACCTGATTTACCAGAGAATACTGCTTCATCAAACTCAGGAACCATTTGTCCGCGAGCGAATGTACCTAACTCACCACCGTTTACTTTACTACCTTGATCCGTACTGAACTGAATAGCTAATGAAGCAAAGCTTTCTCCTTTTTGAAGTAATCCTTTGATTGAATCAGCTTTTGCCTTCGCTTTATCTAGACCACCTTCAGCTGTTGCATCGATTAGGATGTGTGAAGCTTTTACAGAGTCAGGGCTAAATTTAACGCTTGCTACTTTCGCAATTTCATAAGCACCGTTTGATAAAATTGGTCCTACTGTAGTACCTGCTGGCGCATTGAAGATCAATGAGTCTAAAGCTGGGCTTACTTGTCCTTTGCGAACATAAGTAAATGGATGTTTGCTATCTGAATTAGAAATTACAAAAAGAGAGTCATTTGTTGACGCGATTAACTGCGTTTTTAACTGCTCGATTGTTGATTTTGTAGCAGCTGTATCGTTAGCTGTTGGTTTCGCATCAAACGAGATGAATTCAATAGATCTGCTTTCTTCTTGGTTTTTGAATGTATTTTTGTGACTATCGTAATACGCTTTGTAATCTGCATCCGTCAATTTGATTTCAGCATCTTTAACACCTGCGAAGTCTAACATTAAGTATTTGAAGTTAGCCAGTTTGTTGCGTTGGTTGTATTCTTCTTGAGCTTCTAGTGCTGTTACGTAAACACTGCTTGCTAGTAAGTTCGAATATTTCTGGTTTAAACGCTCGCTGTGGATGCTTTCCAACAACATTTCCCATTGTTGTTGCATCTGAGGCGTACCTTGTGAGTTGACAGAAGAAACGAAAGTGCTTAACTGGTTTCTATCAAACGTACCCGTTTGCGGGTTTGTAAAAGCCTGAACAATTTGTTGAGACGGATTAGCACCTGTTACTAAGTTGTTTAATTCTTCTTTACCAACGGTAAGGCCAATTTTTTCAATTTCTTGTTTTAGTAACTGTTGAGACACAAACTGATTCCACACTTGTTGTACAGCGTAGTTTTTGATTTGTGGTGAAGCTGCCGCTCCTCCCATTTGCTGTTGGAAGTTGGCTGTAGTTTGCTCTACTTGAGCATTGAAGTCTTGGTGTTCTATGGATTCTCCATTTACACTACCGACTTGATTTCTACTCTTTTGCCAAAAAGGAGTTCCTCTATTGATAACGTCTCCTAACAAAAACGCGACAATTCCTACAACCATGAAGGCTAAAACTATCCCACTAGCTCGGTTTCGCAAAAAGCTCATTAATCCCATAATCTGTCTACTGTGTTTATTTAAATGCTTATTCTTTAGTTATTTAATTGACCTTTATTAAAAACAAGGCGCAAGATACAATTTTTAATAAAAAAAAGTGTAAAAAATGTATAGGCTTGGAAACTAAATTTAAAGATTGTTATCCTCTATTATTTTATTTTCCAAAGGCAGGCATTTGACTTTGCCCCGAAGGGATAAAGAAGCCTGTCATATTTTGTCCCTCAATATGCTTGAATTGTGAGTCCGAAGTGAAAGAAAGTGCATATAAACTACCTCTCTGATCTTTGAAGTCAAAGGTAATAGGTACGGTATTATAGTAGATTTCTTTTTTCTCATCGAAAAACAACTCTTCGGTTTTGATGATGGAGCCGTCGCTCATATTAACCACTACGTTTTTACGGAAGGTTGTTAGTCCTGTATTACTATTTTGTATGGCATAATCTGCTTTGACGCGTTGGGATTCTTTCCCAAGTTCATCGAAGAAACGGATAACTACACCTTTTTTAAATTCATAGCTTCCCGTGCTATCTGGGTACTCCCTAAGCTCAGGGCTCGTTAATTCGGCCTTTACACGTGCAGAGTCACTATAGATGACGGTTACGTGTTTGGAAATATTGACATTCTCTTCAGCCTTGATGTTGGCAATACGATCAACCTCTCTTAAATCGTTCTCACAGCTTAAAAATAAGATTGCCCCAATCATGAAAAACATGTAAAGGGGCAGGCTTTTTATTTTATTTTTTCCTCTATGCATCATAGGGATTAATCTAAGCTACGACGAATAAACCACGAGTCATTAATAGTGAATCCAAGGTTGATATTAATATAACGCTCACGTACTAAGTTGTTTTTCATCGATCCTTGTTGACCAAATTCTGCCGAAATATTAACTTGAGAGAATGTTCTTCCGAAGTTTGATTGCGGTAGTGGTAATCCAAGACCTACTGATACAGCCATGTCGTTAATTTGATTGTTGCGGTACATTACGGCCGTTTTATTGTAACGGAAACCTAATCTGTAATCTACTTGATTTAAGTAGCGTGGTGATGTAGGGTCAGGTTTTATTTGTCCGCCTAAAGCAAAGCCATAGCTTTTACCGAGTTGACTTTCTCCTTCACGTGTTTGATATTTCGACCAATCTGCATATTTGAAGTCAGCACCAATCATCCAGTTGTATCCTTTGGATAAAGTTACCCCGATGTTGTGTTTCAATGGTAAGTTTAATTTGTGATTACCTACCGTAAACATGCTTGTTGTATCCAATGGTGGAGCTTCGTAATCCTCTTCAAAGTTAGGCTCAGATATCGTCACCATACGGTTTGTTTTAGCCGTAATACGGTTGTTTAATGATCCTGAGTAACCAATTGTAAAGTTGTGCTTACGACCAATTGCTTTACTATATTGAACACCATAGTCTAAAGTAGCACCATTGATGTTACGTGTTGTTTTTTGTTGTGTTTGGTAGGCCCCAGCGGTGGTCGGGAATTCTACACGGGTGATGTCGTACAGGTTACCAAATAAGAAACCTACGTTAGCACCAATGCTTAATCCTTTCAATGGAGAAACACCATAACCCACAAATGCCTTGTTAACACCCCCCTCACCAATAGATAGCGTTTTGTATTTTAAGGAGTCGATAGCATGAGATGATGTTGCTGAATAGCCAACATCAGAGTACGGAAGTAATCCGAAAGCCATACCACCAAATTTGCTAAGTGGTACCGCAATAGCAAGGTGACTAAAAGCGAAATCTGCTGTGTGGTCACTACTTTGGTCTTTTGACAGTTGTGTGAAGTTACCATATAAACCTGCGTCCATAACGGTTCTTGTAAGAGCCGAATACGATGCTGGGTTTGCTATATTCAATGTAGGGAATCCATTTAAGTTACGTACACCCGTTGATATACCGCCCATAGCTCTGGTTTGTGGCAAGAGATCTTCACGCATTTGGCCCAAGCCAAATTGCGAATACGGAGAGTGCGAAGTAGACTTTTGTGCATACGTATGTTGTATGCCGAGTAAACTTAAGCCTAGCAAAACTTGACCAGCTATTTTGGGAAACTTTCCTTTTAACAGTATGTGCATATATGTGGTTGATGTTACATTCGAGTAGACTCCATTTTTCTATTCATGTATTAGGCATTCGTTCTGAGCCATATATTTTTATAGGAGTAGCGTTTACTAAAATGATTACTTTTTCAAAATTTGTTACAAAACTATCTAATTTTTAATTATTCCTTTAGTTCAATTTGTTAAAAAAGGTTAATCGTTTTATTTTCAATGTGTTAAATAAATTGAAAATATAGGATAGTCAGGATGATTACAAGATATAAAATTTCGTATACCCATTTCGATTTTGAGTTGCTGAAATAGAAGGCCAAGTAAATAGCCAACGGTGGAGCACACAGAAGGAAATGGTTGATTGTGATGTGGCTATTTAGGTAAAAAGAACCTACAGTGAGCAACATCATAAAGAAGAGTAACTGGAATGATTTGCGTAGGTGGACAACGCTCTTAAAAAAGTGATCCTTGAGGACGAACAAGAAAAATAAAAGCGCAACTACAATAGGGGCTGTTACTAAAAAATCATACACATTAAGACTTAACTCTGTCGGGAATGAGTAGCCTAGTGGTTCAAATATTTCATAGTACTCGTGCAATCTATCTGTCCAGAAATAAATAACACCAAGTAGAAAATAGATGGTAATAAAACCTAGCAATGGCGTAATCCATTCTCGCCAGTTGAAGGGACGGAAAATGACAAGACTAATCCATAGCAGAAGCATCATCACGATGAATGGAAAGTAAATCAAGCTTCCTATAGCTACGATAAGGCCTAAGTCAAACATTAAGCTCCTTACATCGCTTAACTTATAAATGCTGAATAGCTTGCCGAGCATCCAAATAGCGATGAAATTGCAAATCAAAGGCGGGGAAAGTACCAAAAATGGAGCAAATAGACTAACCAAAGTCATATACATCAAAGCAACCATGAAGTTTGGTCGGCTCATGAAGTTGAAATGGTTGATGATACTATTTAGAAAAAAAGCTTGCAGCAGTGTGATGGCTAACGTTAAGAATACGTTTTGCTGCGGCGTTAAATTGGATCCTATTTTTAAGCCTATTAAATTGTCTACGGCAGGTTCTAAGAACACAGGGACAATTTTTTCGGGAAGGTGCATGAATACGCCAAGACATAATAAAAGGCCCATGAGCGCAACAAAGAGAATATTTAAAGGCGTAAATTTTCGATGTTGGCTAATAATCATGATCTCTTTTTAGTCTTTAAGATGGGCGCATTGTTGTGTGTAGATGAATAGCAAGTGCTGGCATACTATCATGCTAGCACTTGTTTTGTTTCTTTAGTTTTCGTTCTTTTCGAGTTTCTTAATGCGTCTATCCAATATGAATAGCGTCACGCCTAAGACAGCGAAGATGGTCAATAGGACCAAGATAACGACGTAAATCTTTCCAGAACTTCTAAGTCCTGTTGCCATTTCTACTTCTTGTGCAAAAGAGCTCAAGCTTATGAATAGGAAAAGACAAAAAGTAAGTATTTTTTTCATGACAGCTGTTATGAATGAGTATCGATTTGATTTCTTTTATTTTCTATTAAGCGGATACGGTAGCGTAAGGTACAAATCCAAGTACCAATAAGTATCCATCCAATTACGGCGGTATAAAATACAGGACGCATATAGTTGTCCATGTCTAAATCACCAAAAGTGCCATTACCACCATTCCCAGGGTGCAATGAATCTGTTAATTTTGGTAGGATGTAGATTAAAACAACCATAATTGGGAAAGAGAAGATGTTGTAGATAGCCGATATTTTGGCTCTTTTTTGTTCTTCTTCCAGGGCATTACGTAAAACTAAATACGCTAAATACATGAGTGTTGCGATAGCTGATCCATTTAGTTTTGGATCGTTGGGCCATGCTTCACCCCATGTTATGTTTGCCCACAGCATACCGGTTAATAAACCCATAGCACAAAACATAATCCCTGTATTTACAGCTTCCACAGCAATAAGGTCGTGTTTTGTATCTCCCGAGCTTAAATATTTAATGCTGTAAATTACCGAAATAAGATAGAGGGTAAGCATTGTAAACCACATAGGTACGTGGAAATATACGTTACGTATCGTTTCGTGTAAGATGGGAAGTTCAGGAACTGGCCCTAAAAAGCCGCCCACAATACTTAAGGCCACCATAACAAGCCCTAAGATTTTCCACCAAGATTTTCTCATGTTCGAAAAATTGTCGTATTAATCTCGCCAAAGGTAAGGAAATAACAACAAAGAAATTGTAATAGTAATTACATTAATTGCTAAAAGTAAAAGGATTTCCCCACTGGAGATAGCCCTGTCAAAGCCTACAATGGCGTTATTGGACAGTTTTATTAAAACGATGAGTAGGGGGATGATAACAGGGAAACTAAGAATAGCCATAATGGTGCTATTGTTTCCTGTTTTTGAACTTATACCTGATACCATTGTGAAGACCGAAGCAAAGCTAATGCTCCCCAGCACCACGGCTAGGAGGTACAATGGGAGGTCGGCTATTGGGTTTTTAAAGATTACCGAATAGATGGTGAAGGCCACAATAGACAGGAAGAGCATGATGATTATATTGTATACTACTTTGGATAGGATAATGGCTTTGGGGCTCACAATACTGTAGTAATACAATTGGCGGTAGCTACTTTCTTGCACAAAGCTACGGCTGATGGCGTTGATACTCGCAAAGAGCATAATAATCCAGAACAGAGCGTTCCAAACAAGCGTGTCTACTGATTTGAATGCTTGGAAGCATACAAAAACAGTAGACACGACATATAATAAGATCCCGTTGATGGCGTACTTAGAGCGCCATTCTAACATTAAATCTTTGTAGACTAAAACTTTTACTTGTTGGAATAAATTCATGCACCGCAAAGATAAGCATACTTCGGTTTGGATGATTGAAAAACTCCTGAAATTATATTCCTAAAGTGTTCATTCTATTTGCGCTACGTACGATTTAACTCGTTTGTTATGCTTTTTTCGCTTCTGTTTTTACTTCACTGATAGCGTCTTGTGTCTTGTTGGCTGCTGTTTTTGCAGCGTCGTTTGCTTTATTTACCCACTGGCTAGCCTTATCGGTTGCCACTTCTACAGCATGTTTACCAGCTTCAATTGCTCTATCTTTAAGGCTGCTTAAGTCCTTTTTCGCGGATTTAGCCAGTTTTTCAGCTTTTCTTCTTTCATCTTTGGAAAGTTTTTGAAGGGATTTCGTTAGGTCTTTAACCCCTTTATTAGCTTTATCCAACTGACGCTTCCCGTCTTCTGTTCCCAACAAATAGTAAGCAGCAGCTCCAGCAGCAAGTCCTATTAAAGCAAACGTAATTAATCCATTTTTCTTTTCCATAACTGTTCTGTTTTTAAATATGTTATAAGATACGTGTATTCAGTAAAATTAACAAGGTAAAGCAGGAAAAGTTTTGTGATTTTTTTGATTTAACAGAAATTAACTACTTACTTGTTGAGCTGATTGCAGCGCATATAAGTGATGGTATAAGCTTGTTTTTTCGGCCATTAATGTGTCGTGATTCCCGATTTCAGAAACTGTTCCATTTTCAACCACAACGATGTAGTCTGCATCTTTGATGGTGCTTAGTCGGTGAGCAATAATAATGGACGTACGATTCTTCATGAGCTCTTCCAGCGCAAGCTGCACTTGTCTTTCCGATTCTGAGTCTAAAGCTGAAGTGGCTTCATCGAGAATCAAAATGGCAGGGTCTTTTAGGAGCGCACGTGCAATAGCAATACGCTGACGCTGCCCGCCAGAGAGCTTCACGCCACGTTCACCCACGGCGGTGTCATAACCTTCGGGGAAGGCCATAATAAAGTCGTGTGCATGGGCACGTTTAGCTGCTTGGATAATTTCATCAGCATCGGCATCCAGTTGTCCATAGCCAATATTTTCTCGAATCGTTCCTCCAAAAAGTAAAACATCCTGTGGCACAATTGCGACTTGGTTACGGATATCTGTTAAGCTAAGGGAATCGCTGGATTTGTCATCGTAAAAGATTTGTCCTTGATTTGGGTGATAAAACTGTAAAATCAAAGAAGCGATAGTAGATTTTCCGGTTCCACTTGGGCCTACTAGCGCTAGTTTCTTGCCAGCTTCTACTTTAAAGGATATGTTTTTTAGAATTTGACTATCTGGTCGTGAAGGATAAGCGAAGCCTATATCACGGAAAGTAAGTCCGCCTTGAAGACGTTGACTAATTTCTTTATTGCTAGCAGATACTTCAATAGCTTCATTCTCTTCTTCCAAAATTTCTAATACGCGCTCACTAGCACCTAAAGAGCGTTGTATATTAGCGTAAAGCTCAGGAAGACTACCCATAGAGCCTGCAACGAACATAGAGTATAAGATATAGGTTGTTAAATCGCCCACAGATATCTCACCAGCGGATACTAAATTAGCACCATACCAAATGACAGCGATAACAGCTCCGAAAATACAAAAGATGATAAAGGAAGCAAAGAAACCACGATAGGTAGCTCCTTTTACCGCTAGACTTACGACACTATCAAGCTTGCTTGAGTAGCGGCGTGTCTCATAATATTCGTTGACGAATGCTTTTACATTACTGATTCCTAATAATGTTTCTTGAACGACACTATTGGATTCGGCAAGTTTATCTTGCGCTTGGCGCGATAGGTTACGGATGAAACGACCAAAAATCATAGCAGCTACCACAATAACAGGTAGGATACATAGGTTCATCAACGCTAATTTAGGCGATACAAAAACGAGTAAACATACACCGACACCTAAACTAATCATTTGGCGAAGTATTTCGGCCAATGTACTTGTTAGCGTATCTTGTATTTGTGCCAAATCTGCCGATAAACGGCTATTTAATTCACCTACACGGCGGTTTGCGAAGAAATCCATCGGTAGGGTAATCAGTTTGCAGTAGGTGTCTTTACGGAGGTTGGCTAAGGCTTTTTCAGCAATTTCCACAAAAAGACGAATACGTCCGAAAGAAATAATAGATTGAAAAAGCAAGATAATCATGGATACACCGCCTATATAAACAAGGCTTGCTGGCAACCATGTGTAGGTTTGTTTCCCTTGTGCCGCGTCTATCATAGCACCAAGGAGTGCTGGAAAGGTGAGCATCGCCAAACTAGAGAGGGTCAGAAAAATCATCCCAAAAATGAACTTCGTCCGAAAGGGACGTAAATAAGATGAAATTTGTAAAGCTTTCTTAAGAAGTTCCTTATTTAACTTTGGTTTGGGTAAATCGTCGGACTGTGTATTACCACTGTTCAATTGCGCTCTTGCCATTCAATACTGTATTTAAAGAACCAAAAATACAGTATTATTTATGGCGACTCATCACTGTTGCGTCAATTTTTTTATCTGTTGACGTTTATAGGCTTGATAGCGAGTGAATAATAAAAATGCGATAACGGCTAATGCAATGTATAGTGCAAGGTTGCTATGTCCTTGATCATCACCAAGCTCATTAATCTGTGCACGTAGTTTGTCGTTCTCGTTTTGCAGCTTTGAGATGGTTTTCATGTGTGCCGTTACTTGTGCATCATATTCTTTTGCTAGCGCTTCATAGCGAGCACTTTCATAGTCTTTAATATCGAGGAGTCTTTTTGTCTCAACAAAAATCTGATTATCGGCAACGATTACCTGCTTTAGGATATCAATAGAATGCTGCATATCGGCCGATGTCTTGAAAATACCGAAGATGCCTGATTTCATCTGTAGGCTGCGGTCAAACTCTCCGAAGCGTTCTTTACGGCTATCGAGAAGATTGTTTATACGCGCACGCTGATCGGCAAAGCTGATCGTGTCCTGTTGGATGCTTGCATGGGCCACCGATAGGAAGGTGCTCAAGAAGAATCCGAAGAAAAATAGTAAGCGTGTTTTTGTATTCATGCTGAATGATTAACAAGTTTTGTAAAAAAAATCAGCTATTGGACTACGAATTCACGTTAAGGATTAACGTGTGTATGGGTGGATTTTATTATTTATTTGGTGTCTAAAAATTCAATCATGATAATTTCATCCTGCTGAAGGCCTAAAAGACGGCTCGCATGTCCTTTGTTGATTGCTATTTCTAAGAAATTGCTAATGCCAAACAAACAAAGTTTCTCCCCCTCAGGTACTTCGTTGTAGTGCCAGCTTAGGGTATTGATGGTTTCATTTCTTTTGAAGTGTAGACGGAAGCTTCGACCACGTTGTACCTCATTAAAGAGCTCCTTACTAATGTTACTGATTACGTTACCAAAGGAGTCGATGTAAGATACATGGCCTTTAATAGCGTTGTTGTCAACAAGGGGTTGCACCATTACCTTTTTCAATGGGCTTTCAATAGGTTGGCCAATTTCTTTTAAGGCACCACCACTTGCAATATGACAAGCAGCCTTACTCAGGATATCCGCTAATGGAAAGTGCAGATAGCGTAAGTCTTGCATGATATCAATTTCGAAGATTTCTTGGATTTCTTTCTCGCCAACGATAATACTAAAGATGCCATTGTCTGCGCCCACAAAAAAGTGGTCGTCATATTTCATCATGGCATAACGCGATCCTTCTTGGAAGACGGTGTCAATTCCGATTAGGTGAACGGTTCCTTTGGGGAAGTAATGGTATACGTTACGCAATACAACAGCAGCTCGTTGAATATCAAACGAGGGTATTTCATGCGTGATATCAATCAAGCGTACATCGGGCAATTGCGATATAATGCTGCCTTTAAGTGCTGCCTGATAGAAATCTCGGTGTCCTAAATCTGTTGTTAGTGTAATTACTCCCATATAGCGTACCCCCTAAAGATACTAAAAGTTAAAATATTTAAGCGTGGAAATTCTTGAAGCCTTGCTGTTTACACAGCGAATTGTTACATGACTATTAAAATGAATACCAAAAGTGCCTACAAAAGTAATAAAAGAATGTACAATGTCCCCTTTAATCGAATCAAATTATGAGTTTTTGTTACGGCTATGACGGTCTTTTGTAGGCTGAAGTTGCTTTTGTATAGTCTAAGGTGTTGCAATACAAAATGTTAAAAATGGCTATAAAATATTATGCTTATTTTCCTGTGAAAAACCAGTATATTTATTTCAGAAATTAAACAGATATCAATTTGAACGAAGTACTTATCGATCTTGATGGCATCAATTTGATGACATTATGGGGAGCCCAGAATGAGAATTTTGAGCTTATTAAAAGAGGATTTCCGAAACTTCGTTTGGTAGCTAGGGGTAATGAGTTGAAAGTGCTGGGGGAGCAATCTGAACAAAGTCGGTTTCAGTCGGTTTTTGAAGGTATTCTACATCATGTCGAACAGTTTCAATCCCTAACGGGGATGGAGCTCGAAACATTGCTTGGAGATTCCGTACGACCCGAGAGGCCTGTAGAGGAAAAGAAAAGTAGTGAACCGGTGGCTTTTAAAGGGGAGCCTATTGTTTATGGACCTAACGGTTTGATTGTGCGGGCACGCACACCGAACCAACGGAAGATGGTCGATAAGCTGGAAACCAATGACATCATGTTCGCCATTGGTCCTGCTGGAACCGGAAAAACCTATACCGCTGTCGCCCTGGCAGTCCGCGCATTGCGCAACAAAGAAATCAAACGTATCATTCTTACCCGTCCTGCTGTTGAAGCTGGTGAAAATTTAGGCTTTTTGCCTGGCGATTTAAAGGAAAAAGTTGATCCGTATTTACGACCTTTGTACGATGCGTTGGATGATATGATTCCTGCAGAAAAGCTTAAAGATTATTTAGAGAAAAGAGTAATTGAGATTGCTCCTTTGGCTTTTATGCGTGGGCGTACGCTCGATAACTGTTTTGTGATTTTAGATGAAGCACAGAATGCGACAGATATGCAGCTCAAAATGTTCCTTACACGAATGGGGCCATCGGCCAAGTTTATTGTTACGGGCGATTTAACGCAAATTGATTTACCGAAGAAAAGCCAATCAGGTTTGGCTACAGCTGTTAACTTGCTGGATAGTATTGAAGGAATTGCGATTGTGCATCTCAACGGAGCCGACGTCGTTCGTCATAAATTGGTTAAGCGTATTTTAGAGGCGTACGGAGATATTTAAGATTATATATACAGAATAGAGGTGTTTAAGCACCAAGAGAATATGAATGCAATAAAAGAAACAAATTTCAATTTTGAAAAGCAAACGGCTTTCTACCGTGGTAAGGTGCGTGACGTTTATACAATCGATGACGCTTACTTGGTGATGGTAGCTTCTGATCGTATTTCAGCTTTCGACGTGGTATTGCCTGAGGCTATTCCTTACAAAGGACAGGTGTTAAATCAGATTGCAGCTAAGTTTTTGGCCGCTACAGCTGATATTCTACCTAACTGGGTGGTGGATGTTGCTGATCCTAGTGCTACTATCGGGCTTCGTTGTGAGCCTTTTAAAGTTGAGGTTGTCATTCGTGGCTACTTATCAGGGCATGCTTGGCGTACGTATAAAGAAGGTGGAAGGCTGTTATGTGGCGTCACCTTGCCTGAAGGATTGAAGGAAAATGATAAACTTCCACATGCGATTATCACGCCAACGACTAAAGCGTCTGAAGGTCATGATGAGGATATCTCCAAAGAAGAGATTATTCGTCAAGGTATCGTAAGCTTGGAAGATTATGAAGCATTGGAGCGTTATGCGCATTTGCTTTTCCAGCGAGGTACGGAGATTGCTGCTGAGCGTGGCTTGATTTTGGTGGACACGAAGTACGAATTTGGTAAACGTGATGGCGAGATTTATTTGATGGATGAGATTCATACACCAGATTCTTCACGTTATTTTTATGCCGAAGGTTACGCGGAGCTTCAAGCGAAGGGGGAGCCACAACGCCAATTGTCGAAAGAATTTGTTCGCCAATGGCTGATAGAAAATGGTTTTCAAGGTAAAGAAGGACAGGTAGTGCCGGAGATGACTCCAGAAATTGTAAAATCTATTTCTGATCGTTATGTGGAACTTTATGTGCATATTACAGGCGAAGAGTTTCAGTACCCTGACCAAGCGGAAAGTTTAGTGCGTTTGGAAAGGAATGTCGCTGAGGCCTTGAAAAAATTAGTATAAACTAAAAAAAGCTGTATGAGATTTATCGTTGATAAACACGAGCGTTATGTCGTGATTGAGCCGCTTATCGATTTTTTGGATCGTGAGTCGGCAGCTAAATTGAAGGGGGAATTTATGTTACGGAATACGAGTGGACAGCGTAATATTGTTCTCAATCTGAGTAATGTGGAATCAGCCAGTGAAGATGTTTTGCGGATGGGTCTTTTGGCGCGTCGCTTGTGTAAAGCTTCCGGAGGTCTGTTTATTCTTACAGGCTTGAATGAGAGTGTGTCCGACTTGTTGAAGGTTTCTGGTTGTGCTCCTCGTTTTAAGATCACCGATACTGTGACGAGTGCTGAAGACATGATTTTTGGTAATGAAATACAGCTTGATTTAAGAAAAGGATAAGAATGTTGCGTTTTGAAGTTTTAATTTTGGGAAATAGCTCGGCTACGCCGATGTATGGACGTCACCCGACGGCCCAAGTTTTGAATTTTAATGAGCAATTTTTTCTTATCGACTGTGGTGAAGGTACACAGATGCAATTGGTTCGTTATGGCATTAAAAGCCATCGTATCAATCATATATTTATTAGCCATTTGCATGGCGATCATTATTTAGGATTACCAGGGCTGCTTTCTTCTCAACATCTAATGGGACGGAAGGCAGCCTTGCATTTATATGGACCTCCTGCGTTGCAGGAGATATTGGATGTGCAGTTTCGTCATTCTGGGGTGCAGCTGCAGTACGATTTAATTTTTCATCCCACAAACCCTACAGCCGAGGAGATTATCTTAGATACGCCAGCATTGAAAGTACGGTCTTTCCCATTAAATCACCGTATTGACTGTACTGGTTTTCGGTTTGACGAGGCGCAAGCAGCTCCACGTTTAAATATTGAACTTGTTGAGCGCTATCATATTCCTAAATCGTACTTAAGCTTGTTGAAGCGCGGTATTGATTATGTTGGTAAGGATGGGACGCTGTTTAAAGCGTCTGATTTTACGCTTCCTGTGGAGAAACTGCGTAGTTATGCATACTGCTCCGATACAGCAAAAACACCAAGCTATTGGTCGGCTATTCATGGCGTAGACTTATTATACCATGAGTCCACCTTTTTGCACGACATGCTGGCGCGAGCTATAGAAACACGCCATAGCACAAGTGTGGAAGCCGCAGAGGTAGCGCGTGCCGTTGGTGCTAAAAAACTTCTGTTGGGTCATTTTTCTGCTCGTTACCGAGATTTGCAACCATTTTTAAATGAATCATATCCGATTTTTGCCAATACTTTGCTTTCTGAAGAGGGCAAATGGTTTTTGGTATAGGGATTATGTGGATTTTTCCTCATATTTACAAGCTCAATCTAAAAGTAAATATGAAAGGCTCTTTCAACCTAAACACTCTGCTAAGAGACAATATTAAGAAACTTGTGCCTTATTCTTCTGCGCGGTCAGAATTTAAGGGGGAAGCTTCCGTTTTGTTGGATGCGAATGAAAACGCATTTGGCTCACCTTATCGTGAAAATTACCATCGTTACCCAGATCCTCTTCAGCATCAGGTAAAAGCAAAGCTTACGAAAATTAAAGGCGTTCCTGCGGAAAATATCTTTTTAGGTAATGGAAGTGATGAAGCTATCGATCTTCTTTTTAGAGCTTTTTGTACGCCAGGTAAGGATAATGTAATCTTAGTGCCTCCAACCTATGGGATGTATGAAGTATCTGCCAATATTAATGATGTCGCTTTTAAAAAGGTAAACCTAACGGTTGACTATCAGTTGGATTTAGATGCTATTGCTGCGGCTATCGATGCGCATACTAAGATGATTTTTATCTGTTCGCCAAACAATCCTACAGGAAATAGCTTAAATCGCCAAGATATAGAAACGGTTTTAGTAAATTTTGATGGGTTGGTAATTGTAGATGAGGCCTATATAAACTATTCTAAGCAGCCTTCTTTTACGAAGGACTTGGCAGAATTTCCTAATCTTGTCGTGCTACAAACTTTATCTAAAGCATGGGGCTTGGCGGCGCTACGCTTGGGTATGGCTTTTGCTAGTACCTCTATCATTGAGGTTTTCAATAAGATAAAACCTCCTTATAACATTAATCAAGCTACACAGGACATCGTGTTGGAGGCTTTGGATAATGTAGAGCAGGTGAATACGTGGATAAAGGCTATTGTGGAAGAACGAGAATCGCTTAGTCAACGACTGCAAGCTTTGGAGCAGGTGGAGCATATTACACCATCGGACGCAAACTTTATTTTGGTGAAATTGGAAGAGCCTAAAGCGCTTTATAATTTTTTGGTTAGCCATGGTATCATTGTGCGTGACCGTTCTAAAGTTGAATTGTGCGAGGGATGTCTTCGTTTAACTATTGGAACTGCCGAAGAGAATGCTGCTGTATTGGCTGCCGTTTACACCTTTTATGGTGTTGAATTAAACTAATCTTTACCCCTAATTATATATTAAAAAATGCCTGACTTCGTGAAAAGAGTTTTGTTTATTGACCGTGATGGTACATTAATTTTAGAGCCGGAGGATCAACAAATTGATTCTTTTGCTAAGCTTAAATTTTATCCAGGTGCGCTACAGTACTTGCCAAGAATCGCTAAAGAGCTAGATTTTGAGTTGATTTTGGTTTCCAACCAAGATGGACTAGGTACTGATTCCCATCCGGAGGAAAACTTTTGGCCGGTGCATAATTTTATTGTAGAAGTGTTGGAAGGTGAAGGAGTGGTGTTTGCAAAGCAACATATCGACCGTACTTTCCCTCATGAGCAAGCGGAGACGCGTAAGCCTGGTATAGGCATGTTGGGTGAATATTTTGATGCTTCGAAATATAACTTGGCTGAATCTTTTGTGATTGGTGATCGCGTTAATGACGTGAAACTAGCGCAGAACTTGAATGCTAAAGCCATTTGGTTACGTAATAATGATGACTTAGGACAAAATGAAAATGTCGTTATCGACGCTTCTTCTGTAGCACTTGAAACGAGTGATTGGAAAGCTATTTATGAGTTCTTGAAATTGGGCTCGCGCAGTGGTGAGCATGTACGTAAAACCAATGAGACAGATATTTACATCGCTTTGAACCTAGATGGTTCTGGAAAAGCAGATATCGATACAGGGTTACCTTTCTTTGATCATATGCTGGATCAGATTGCACGTCATGGATCATTGGACCTAACGGTTAAAGCCAAAGGCGATTTGCATATCGATGAACACCATACTATTGAGGATACAGGAATCGCACTGGGCGAGATCTTTTTGAAAGTTCTTGGTGATAAGCGTGGTATTGAGCGCTATTCGTATACCTTACCGATGGACGACTGCCTTGCGCAAGTAGCACTTGACTTTGGTGGTAGAAATTGGATCGTATGGGATGCTGCTTTTAAGCGTGAAAAGATTGGTGATATGCCTACAGAGATGTTTTTCCATTTCTTCAAATCTTTTTCCGATGCCGCGAAAGCGAATCTGAATATCAAAGCGGAAGGCGAGAATGAGCATCACAAAATTGAGGCTATTTTTAAGGCTTTTGCTAAGTCTATTAAAAAGGCTGTGCGCAGGGATGCTGAGAATATGCAGCTGCCGAGTACTAAAGGTGTTTTGTAGGGTATAGATTTAAAAAAATGATTGGAATTGTAAATTATGGTGCTGGAAATATATTCTCCCTAACTGCAGCGCTAGATCGTATAGGGATTGCCTATGGCATGGTGAATGAAGCGGCAGATTTAGATCTGTATGAACGTATCATTATCCCAGGTGTAGGGCATGCCGGTGCGGCCATGAACAAATTGGTGAATACAGGGCTTGCTCCTCATATTGCACGTTTGAAAAAACCGGTGTTAGGAATCTGCGTAGGTATGCAGCTGCTGACCGATTTTTCGGAAGAGGGAGAGGCGAATCTTTTGGGAATCATCCCGCTGAAGACCTTACACTTTAAGGGACGTATTCAGGATAAGGTGCCACACATGGGGTGGAACAGTGTTGAAATTCCACAGCCTTCAGCTCTTTTTGAGGGAATAGCCAACGAATCCTATTTTTATTTTGTACATTCTTACTTTATTGAGTACAATGTCCAATATACCAGCGCTATTTGTCGTTATGGGTTAGGGTTCTCTGCTGCGGTGCAGCATGATAATTTTTACGGCGTACAATTTCATCCAGAAAAATCCGGAAAAGATGGCGAGCAATTGCTTCTTAACTTTTCTAAAATAGTTTAATCATTGGTTTTAATTAACGGGCTATGTCCCGTTTTATATAAATTTATTAGCATTTAAAATTTTCAGTTATGTATATTATTCCTGCTATTGATGTCTTGGATAAGCGTGTTGTTCGTCTAAGAGAAGGTAATTATTCAGAGGTTACGACTTATGATATTTCCTTAGAGGAACAAATTGCTAAGTACTATGCAAATGGTACAGAGATCGTTCATATTATTGATTTAAATGGAGCTAAAGGTGACTTTAGTAACCAAGCTTATCTTTTCGATATCATCCATAAAACAGATATGAAAGTGCAGTATGGCGGTGGCGTACGTAGCATTGAAAAAGTGAAAGAATTGGTCGACGCAGGTGTTTATCGTGTTATTGTCGGTACACAAGCGATTACTAACCCTACCTTCTTAGAAGAATTAAGCCAGCTAAACGAAGGTCGTGTAAAATATGCCGATCATATCGTTATTGCTATTGATGTCCTTGATGAGGTTATTAAATATTCAGGCTGGCAGGAAAGTTCGCCGATTAAGCTTATTGAATATATTGATAAATGTCTTACGTTGGGCTTTTTCCGTTTCTTATGTACGGACATCAGTAAAGATGGTAAGCTTGAAGGTGTAGGCATCGACTTGTATAAGAAATTAGTACAGCATTCAAACATCATTAAGTTGATTGGTTCTGGCGGCATTAGTTCGATGGAAGACATTGAAGAGCTTGCAACGCTTAAGGGGATTGAATCATGTGTGGTAGGTAAAGCTATCTACGAGAATAAAATCTCTATTGAAGAGATTAAAGATTGGAATTTGAAATCATTAATTAGCTTTTAGGATGCTGGCTAAACGGATTGTTCCTTGTTTAGATGTGAAGGATGGGCGTACCGTAAAGGGCGTCAACTTTGTTGACCTTCGTGATGCTGGTGACCCTGTGGAGCTTGCTTGGCAATATTCACAGCAAGGTGCCGACGAGTTGGTTTTCTTGGATATCACGGCTACGCACGAAAATAGAAAGACGACCTTAGACTTAGTTAAGGCGGTTGCCCGTCAGGTTAATATTCCGTTCACTATCGGTGGCGGCATTAATGCGTTGGCGGATGCAGAAGCTTTACTAAACGCGGGAGCGGATAAAATATCTATTAATTCGGCTGCAGTACGTCGCCCTGCGTTAATTGATGAGTTGGCTAATACTTTCGGTCGTCAGTTTGTGGTGATTGCTGTAGATACGCGAGCGGTAGACGGTAAAGCTTTGGTTCACTTACGTGGAGGCCGTGATAAAACGGATATCGAAACGTTGGATTGGATTAAGGAGGCGGAATCTAGAGGAGCGGGTGAAATATTGCTTACTTCCATGGATCATGATGGCACGAAAGATGGTTTTGACTGTGCTTTTTTAAAGTCGGTGAATGATCAGATTAGCATTCCATTAATAGCATCCGGCGGAGCCGGAACACAGCAGCATTTTGTTGACGTGTTTCAGCAAGCAGGTGTTGATGCTGCTTTAGCGGCTTCTGTTTTTCACTACGGAGAAATCTTGATTCCAGATTTGAAACAGACATTACGCACGAGTGGCGTTGTTGTTCGATAGAATTAACAATAGGTGTCCTGTTTTTTTTATACTTTTGAATAAGCTTCGCTAAACATAATGAAGCTGTTATAACTTTTTGACATGTTAGATTTTGCAAAGGGGGATGGTTTAGTTCCTGTCATTGTCCAAGATGAACAGACCTTAGAGGTCTTAATGTTGGGCTATATGAATCAAGAAGCTTGGGAGAAGACCCAAGCTGAAGGTCGTGTTACCTTTTATTCCAGAAGTAAAGAGAGACTCTGGACGAAAGGTGAGGAGAGTGGTCATTTTTTAAATGTTGTTTCTACGCATATAGATTGCGATAAAGATACCATTTTGATAAAAGTGCAGCCTGCAGGACCTACTTGCCATACGGGAAGTCGTAGTTGTTTTAATACAGAATTCAATCAGAACTTTTTGTTACAGCTAGAGCGTATTGTACACCAGCGTTACGATGAGCCTTCTGAGGAGTCTTATGTAAATCGTCTACGTACACGTGGCATCAACAAGATTGCACAAAAAGTAGGGGAAGAGGCTGTAGAAACTGTTATTGCGGCACTTGCAGAAACAGAAACAGATTTTATCAACGAATCTTCAGATCTTTTATTCCACTTAATCGTGTTGTTACGCGAAAAAGGATTGGACTTAAAAACAATAGCAAAAAATCTAGAAGGTAGACACCAGTAGTCTACGATTTTTTGATAACCTTAGGAAATAGGTATGTTTTGTATATTTGTACAAAACATACCTATTTTTTTATGCATACAGTACAAGTTTCTTTAGCGATGACCTTGGTAGGACATCAAAATCCTATTTTCGCTCTTGACTATGCGCCGGCTTCAGCCAGCTTGTTTACGGCGGGAAATGATCGAGGAATTGTGGAATGGGATATGAACACGGGAAAATTTAATCGTGTATTATGCTCTGTTCCTGCTTCTGTTTATGCCTTACACTTTTTGGAGGCTTCAAACACGCTATTGGCAGGTCTACGGAATGGTGAGATTTGGCTTATCGATGTCGAGAAGCAGCAGTTGCTGAAAAAGATGAAGGTAGATAAAGGGGCTGTTTTTGCCATCCGTTACCTAGCTGAAAAAAATGAACTTTTAGCCATCGGCGAAGAAGGAGTAGCTTATGTATGGTCGTTAGAGAGCTTCGATTTGTTGTACCGCTTTCGTGTATCCAGCACGACGGTGCGTAGTATACAATTTGATGCCGTGAATAATGAGCTTCTTTTTGGTGATAAAGACGGTCATGTTTACCGTTATGATGCGGTTGAGTTTAAAGAGCTGCATAAGCAGAAGATTCATAGCATGCCTGTAACTGCTTTGCTGTTGTCTGGCGAACATCTATTTTCTGGCGGAAGAGATGCGCAATTGTACCGCCTAGGTAAGGAAGATTTGTCCGTTCAGCAGAATGTGACGCCTCATCTTTTTACTGTATATGGAATCCTTAAACATCCAGGAGCTGGAGTGTTGACTACCGTAAGTAGGGATAAAAGTATTAAGTTTTGGGATTCGGAGAGCTTAGCGCTATTGAAGAATGTAAGTATAGAGCGCGGTTTTGACAGTCATCATTTATCGATTAATGCTGCCCTTTATGTAGGAGCAAATAACCAGCTTGTAACCGTTGGTGATGACAAGCTGGTTAAGGTATGGAACGTAGATGTTGCGACTACTTAATCAAGGCGCAGATACGTTCTAAATATTGTTTATCAATCTCATCAAAGTGATCAAGGTGTTCGCTATCTACATCTAATATGGCGATACATTCTTGATTGTGAAATATAGGTACGACAATCTCAGATTGCGATAAGGAGCTGCAAGCGATGTGTCCAGGGAATTGTTCTACATCAGGCACGATAACGGTCTCTTTGCGTTCCCACGCTGCTCCACACACACCTTTGCCATAGCCTATGCGTGTACACGCTACAGGTCCTTGAAATGGGCCTAACACCAATTGTTCTTGTTTGACAAGATAGAAGCCTACCCACCAAAAGTTGAATTGTTCCTTCAAAGCAGCTGCTGTGTTAGCCATGTTGGCAATACGGTCGTCTTCACCTTGAAGCAAAGCTTCTATTTGTTTATAAAGTAAGGCATATTGCTCCTCTTTCGTTCCTGTCGCTATCTTTAAATCTTCTGCCATCTTCTTATTATTCCTAAATACTTCTGTTTACTGTTTTATTAATTATTGGAAAAAGATACGAATATTCACCCCAAAGTTGGTGTATGAAGTCGCATAGTTTTGCGAAGTATATGGTTTTACGACATTAGATTGATAAAACAGCTGTACATTGTAGCGCTGATTAATCACATAGTCTAAAGTCGGGTTAAGACTGATACTCTTGTTTCCTGCTGATATCTCCGCTGTATTAATGTCGGAGCGGTATACCATTGTCTTACGATCATTGATAGCAATGTCTAGCTTAAAGCTTACATCGTTGCTCATCTTACGGTCGCTGAACCAACCGAATGGCATGCCTACATTTGTCTTTCTATATCCCATTCCGAAGATAAAGGCTTGCTCTGTCAACATCGACATTTGGCTATTTGCCAACGTGAAGTTCATGTTGCGCATACGTCTCATCTCCGTTGTGGCCGAAATGTTATTCGCGAAGCGTACGTCAAGACCGATAAGTGGCGTGAACTGATCGATGATTGATACCTGGTCGTATTGGAACTTCGGTAAGAAGTTTTGATTGATATCTCTTGCTGATGGCATGCCGTCGCCTTCAATATAACGTAATACCGAGTTGTAGCCTGTTACTGCATAAATAGAGCTATAGGCATGGTTGATGGCAATGGAAGTGAAGTACTCCGTTAAGCCTAATAAATTAGCCAATCTATTGTAGGAGATACGCCAATTCGGTATTGGGAATCTTAATTGTCTATTGTTTGTACTACCATCAATATTCTTACCAAGGTATGTTGCCAAGAAGGAATTGAGTACTACATCCTGCTGTGCTTTTCCATAACCATCAGCGTAATTATCTGGACCGATACCCACGGAGTTTAAGTTTTGTTCTGCTAGCTTCGCGGATACGACCATTCTGTTTTCCTCGAACAATGCAAATAGTTCGTTGTGATCTTTGAAAGCCGATTTAATAGCAATTTGAGTAATACTATAGTTACCCGTTGTAAAAGGTTTCAGACTTTCCATATTGCCGGTAATGCTGTTGAACTCCGTTGTTGATGACAAGTTGTAGTTATCAATACGTGAAGCACTCAAGTCAATTCTTAACCCTTTGAAAGGCTCTAAGTTGACCATGATGGATAAGTTCTCTGCAAATGTTTTCGTATACATCTGTGTTTGCAGCGTATCTGTTGAAATCCAATTGTTGCGTAATGCCTTTTCTAAAATGTTGGATTGACCACCCAACAAGAAGCCCCATCCTGGCGCATTCTGTTGGAAATCATAACCCAGAATCTTCGTCTTCGGTAAGTAGCCTGGAAGGTACTGACCTTCATTTTTAGTATAGGCCGCGTTTACCGTTCGTATCGATGATAGGAATTGTGCGAGGATTGCTTTTGGCCCTGTCGCATTCGCTCTTGTATTCTCACGGAAGAAACCAAACTTATTGTAGAAACTGCTGAAGTTCAATGTTGGGTTTATCTGTATTGTTCTATTGTTTTGAATGCTGTTACCGATGTTCATGTTTTCATTTTGCAATGCCAACAGAGGAGCACTTTGCCAGTTAAACTGCGTACCGTAACGTGCTACCACGTTCACCCATTCCATGTATGGAATTTTATTAATCGGTAGGGTATAGGTCAAGTTCATCATGTGGTTGTAGTCCGTTGTTCTACCCATCTTCCAGAAGTTGGTCCACATGGTATCTCGCTTCATACCATCAATCTTACCTACAGGCTCGTCGATGATGGAATAGTTGGTCGCGTTGAAATCAAGACGTAAGTTTTTCGTTAGGTCCCAACTGATACCGTAAATACGGGACATGTTGAAATTCTTATTGTAATAGGTCGGCAAGACGTTGTCCGAACTATTATCACGCATGGTGTTTTCGTTGTAAATTCTATTTACATCAACGCGGAAATTGATTAATGAAGGTACAAGGTTGAAGCTAAAATCTCTGATGATTGCCAAATTGCTGTTGCTTATCTTTTTGAAAGGTTCGATAAACTTGATATTTGGGTTACTGAAATTATAGTCTAATGCTGCACGATATGTTTTTTGTATAGAGTTAGCTACGTTATGGTCATAGTGCTGGAAGGCGCTATATGCATAGGATAAGCTAAAGTTCTCGACATGCCAAGGACGTAATGGCGAGTCGTTATCGGTTTTCAACTTACGAACATTCATAAAACTGAATGCCTTGCGTGTCGTCACATCTTGTGCCATGCGCAATACGCTATCACGTCTGTTACGTGATAAGTTTGCTAAGGCTGAGTTTAAGAGGATATCCGGGTTGTAAGGGTCATACTCCGGTGTACCTACTTGTCTCGAATAGTTGAAGTAGAATGGAATACTGATTCCCAAACGTGGATGGAAGAATTTACCTAGCTGAGCATTGGTGCTGATATCAAAAAAGATATCATCAGAACGTCTACGTTGGTTTAACGTTTGTGAAATAGCGCCAAAGCCGATTGTTGTTTTTGTACCTGTAAAAGAAACGTTAGCGAAATCCGCTAGCTTAAGATCCATACGTGCTGTCGCTGCCCATCCGCCTTTGTCATCAAAGTCCGTCAGACGTAGCTCATTGAACCAAAACTCTCCAGAAAGGTCGCGTCCATCATCCATACTGGTGCTGGTATTGCTATTCTTTAGTGGGTTTTTCACACCCAGCATGTAGTAACGTACTTTACTGATGTCAGGTGTACCGACAATAGTTATTTTGTTGTTACCATCCATCACCTCAAATGGAACATCTATAGGCCATGGAGCGCCGTTTAACATAGCTGCATCACGGGCTACTTTTGCATCTTGTAGTTTTTTAATCTTTAAGAGCATTCTGTTTTCTGTAGGCCAGATGATCTCTGCTGATGTTGTTCCGTAAGGCGTAAGTTTAAGTGGAATATCGTATTCGTAATAGTTGTAACGATCGTCTGTTCCGACACGAACAAAGGCACGGAAATCACCATCACGTAAGTTTTCACCTTCGGCGTGGATAAACATCTCTAAGTTACCGTAAGGTCTAAAGTCATGGCTCGATGTGCGGTAGGTACCACGTCCATAACCATCCCTAAGGCGCTTAACATCCATGCTGATGGCCTGTTCGTTTAGCTGTACGTTGTAGTTGTTATTGCCCCAATCTACCTGTCTGTTGATGCCTGGAGGCACAACATAAGGAATAGGACTACGCGTACCGTTTTCTTCGATATTGATGTTCGCTACTGTAAACTCAGAATTGTCTGAAGGAACGACTCCCATAGAAGGATCGCTAATTACTTTATTGGCTACATTCTCTGCATTATATTTACGCCATTCGCCACGGATAAACTGCAGTTTACCCAATCTGATTACGGCAGTATCCGCATAGTTGGTCATAAACATACGGATGTAGCGCATCGTTTTGAAGTCCGTTACATTTCCGTATTTGCTTTCATATTCATTTAATGGAATACGAATTTTTAACCATCTTACAGGTTCTTTATTTCCATTGGCTAGGGTAACTTCTGAGATTACTTCGTCGACAATATTATTTTTTCCGACGATTAAGTCTTGTGTTCTTGTCGAGATACGGTACTGGTAGTACTCGTCAATCTCGTTCATCGTATTGTCTCTATTTAAATCTTCACCGTCAGGAAGTAACGTGTTAGCCGAAGTTTCCACACCAAAATCAATCATGGATTGCTCGTTAGTACGGGAGTTTCCTTCTAATCCGTTGTAATATTGATAGCGCTCTAAGATACCAGCTCCTTGTTGGTCAAACTGGGAAGAACGGAAGTATCTGTAATCATCGGATGAAGGGTCACTACGTAGCCTCGACATCGCCTCTCCTTGAAGAACACCTTGCGCACGAGCTAAGAAGCTAGCGAAAAATACAGCCTCTTCACTATTGCTTAGCCCGTCTAAACCAACATCCTGTTTCAAACGGTTTGCATTGTTATTATCGAAAGCTTGAACTACAGGTTGATTTTTTACAACTAATCCCCAGTTTGTTCTATCTACTTGAGATAAGTCGCCATTCAGTGGAACAGCATTCTCTAGTGCTTTACGACCATCTTTAAGTACGTCTTCAGAAATATTACCAATATTGAAATAGATATCTCCACCAATTTTATTAGGATTTGTTAATGAAGGGTCCATCATCCACATCTCTAAGAAGTCAATGTTTTCAGCTTCAAAATCTGTTTGGTCTAATTTTCTAAAGATACCGCCCCATTTGTTTTTAGGATTGTTAAATGTACCATCGGTGTTCAGATTTAACGTACTGTAGTTGTACGGACCACGCAACGTAGGGTAGAAGGCTAAGTTTAGGGTGTTGACAAAGATGGCACCACCTGTTCTACTTTCTTTATATGGGAAAATCTCGCGTTCCAATACCTCACGAACGCGGTGGTTGGATAGTTCTTGGTTGGTGATGTTTGCTGGTGTCAGCGAACTTCTGTTGTAGAAAATAGGATCTACGTTGTAGTATGAAAGTAAAGAACGGTTGTAGCCATAAGCTAAATCATTCATTAAATCAGACTCCGGGAATAGACGTGGTGTTCCTGAAATTTGCCAAGCATTACGTCCTAAAAGGTCGATGTAGGAAACGCTATTTTCAAAATCGTCAATATAACTAGTTCCTCGTTTGCTGTTTGCCGTGTTTAATCCTTTAGGATGGCCAGGAATCAATTGTGCAAACTCTCCATAGAAGGAAATTTGTGACTCCTCTTTGGTACTTAGGAACGGCAATTTGTCGACCATTCTTGTCAACCAACGGGAAGGACTGTTATAGCTGATGTCAGCACCAATCATGGTGTTAGACATTGGCTCTTGACCGATATTAACTTTTTCTGTCAACGGTTTTTCCGTGAGGTTCATAATCGTTGCCCCTATGTTTATCTTATCGTTTACATGATAGTCAAAACGTCCACCAAGGAGTGTTTTTTGCTGCAAGCCATACATAGCATCATCTTCCATACTTACCGTGATAGGCGTGCCGCTCATCACCATGGCTTCATTGATGATACGTAAAGTTCCTAATTCATAGTTGATGTAGAAATCTTTACCTTCTTCCAAGCGCATACCTCCTGCCATAACACGCACGGAGTTGGGACGGATATTGAATCCTTCAAGTTGGAATTCCGTTCCTGACGTAGAGCTATAACGTCCACGTAAGCTATATCTATTTTTATTTGGGAACTTCTGCTGCGCATCTACTTTTGTGAGCGTGTAGAGTTCTGGATAGGTGTATTTTTCGATTAGTGCACCTTCAAAAGATTCAAACTTGGAGGCTAAATCCTTACCAAAAGGTTCAATAACAGGGAATATGATTTTTCCTCTTCTGGAGTCAATGGTTACCCCTTCTAAATAATCGAATAGACCATCTGGGCTTGCTGCTTGATTTTGATCTAGACGATCTAGATTTACCAATTGTAGCCATGTCTTTCCTTGTGTATTTTGTCCTTCAAACATAGAAGGTCTAGTCGTTCCTGTCTCGTCTTCGGTACGGTAAATTTGTAGGAAGAAATTGTTGTTTGATATGTTGTAGGAGTTCAATGAATAGATGTTTTTCATCATCAAATTCCAGGTAGGTAGGTTTGTCTTTAAGGTCGATGCTTTAAGCAATTTGGCATAAAGCATAGTCGGGTTGGAAGGAGTAACCGGAATGTCGGTACTAAACTCTCCGACTTGATATTCTACACCATTCAATAAATAGCGATAAGATACTGCTAATACCTGATCTTGATTTAATGGGTGAAGAAGGGACACGTAACCGAGTTTGTTATTCAAGAAATAGTCTTTCCCTAAAACAAGTTTTCGTGCGTAGGTTAATTTTTCATAGTTATCTGTTCCACCATCACCGGCAAAGAAGCTTTGCACAAAAGTGCTATTAGACTCACGGCCAGCGTCGCCCAATAAACTCTTTAAATTATTGGAAACATTGTTTGTAGGGTCGCCAGGAATACCTGTAGATGGATTCCGTGCGCTACCACGTGTAATCATTGTGCTATGTGGCGTATATTCACCTAAGTCCATTAAAGCCATGATGTCACGGGCTTCTTCGTAACTGTTGCTGCGGTTACTGATCCACACCTCAATCTGTGTAATATTGATGTTTGTACTCAGAATAGGCGCATTCGCTAGCGACTGATTGTAATTGTCTCTAAAATATTGGTTTAAGAAGTAGTGTTGATTGGCTTCGTAGTTATCAAGCGTAATTTCTAACTGGCTATCCTTGGATCCGTTTGTTATGGTAAATTCTTTCTGTCGTGATCGTTGTTGCGATACTAAACCGGTAAACATTAATTTACCAAACTGTAGCTGTGCTTTAACCCCAAACAAAGATTCAGAACCCGAAATTAGGGTGCTGTTGAGGGACATGTTTACATTACCGACTTCCAATCTACGGAGAATGGCGTCGTCTTTGGCCACATAGTCAAAGCGGATTTGGTTTTCGAAATCAAACTGTGCGCGAGAATTAAAGTTGGCGTTCAACTTGACGCGTTCACCAATTTTTCCGGATAAGTTTAAGTCAATATTTTGATCAAAATCAAAACCCCATTGTTTACGTTGAATTTCGTTAAACATAGGGTTAGCATTTGTGTTCCGTTGTCCACTAAGTAGGACACTTGCACTACCGCGTGGTGTAATTTCTATGGTGTTACCTCCGAATATTTTTTCGAAGGTAGGACTGTTAACTTCAATAATAGGAATGAGTCGACGCTTGCGTTCTTCTACAAGAGACTTTTCAGCAAGCTCTTCCCAGTAGTTTTTTTGTAGACGCTTGAATTCGTAGTCTTTATACTCTGCTAAAGACATGTAAATCGGAGGTCTATACATTTTTGATCCTAGCTTCTCTCTGATGATATAGCGTTGTGATTCAGTGTCGTACACTACTTCGCGCTCGATGTTAGATGGAGAAGTTAAAGAAACGGGGTTGTATGTTTTGGGTAGATTTAAAAAAGGAAAATCTTTAAAACGGTAAGGAACTTTTAAGGAGTCAGCAACGATTTGGTTCGCTGGAGTCAGCCTTTGCGCATAGACAAAAGCGTTGCAAAACAACAGAGTTAAGCAAACACATGTTATATCAAATAGTTTTTTCAAAGGATAATCGCAAGTTAGTAAATCAATATTGATTACGTACCTGCAAATATCACGCTAATTTTATTAATAAACAACTTATAATTTGCTTAGGATAAGTTTAATATGTTAGATTAATTAATAAAATTAACGTTGTAGTTATATCTCTACAATTTTTTCAAAGCTGCTTTTATGAGCTGTTCAACCGATTGATCTGGCTCCATGTTGATTAAACTATTTAAGACCTTCTCTGCTTGCGCTTTAACAAAACCTAACATTACTAAAGCTGCTAATGCTTCTTCTGGTACGGATGCTTTTGTAACAGGTAAAGCTATCAAAGCATCAGGTCCTTGTTTCTTGAGTTTGTCTTGTAGTTCTAAGATTACACGTTGCGCAGATTTGGGGCCTATGCCTTTTATTTTTTGAATGGTTGCTACATGTCCATTTACGATAGCAGATTGGATTTCCTCAGGGGTGATTGATGAAAGCATCATGCGCCCAGTATTAGGACCAATACCAGAAACGGAAATCAGATGGTTGAAGAGTTGTCTTTCACCTTCTGTTGCAAATCCATACAGGGTTTGGGCGTCTTCTCGTACTTGGAAAGAGACAAACAATTTACAATGTTCCTGATCCTTTATTTGCGAGAAGGTGGTCAAAGAGATATGGATATGATAGCCAATCCCGCCCACGTCTAAGATGACGTGGGTAGGGGCTTTAAAAATGAGTTTTCCGGAGAAATAATCGTACATTTTATTTTTGTTTTTCGTGTTCTTGAACGTCTACTACGGCAATTGTTACCATATTTACAATTTCGCGAACGGAACTATCTAATTGTAAAACGTGTACGGGTTTATTCATCCCTAATAAGATTGGACCTACAGCCTCTGCATTTCCTACTTCTTGAAGCAATTTGTAAGCGATGTTACCTGATTCTAAGTTAGGGAATACCAACGTGTTGGCAGGCTCACCATTTAATGCGCTGAATGGGAAGTTAGATTTCAACATTTGCGAGTTTAACGCGAAGTTTGCTTGGATGTCACCATCAACGATTACTTCAGGTGCTTTCTCACGTAATATTTTCGCTGTTTCACGCATCTTCGTTGCTACCTTGCCATCGTTCGAGCCAAAGTTAGAGTACGATAATAACGCAATTCTAGGCTTGATGTTAAAGCGTTTAATTGCATCATTTAACAATAAAGAGATATCAGCTAATTCTTCTGCATTAGGGTCTTCATTAACGGTTGTATCACCAAAGAAGATAGGGCCTTTTTCTGTAAGCATCATGTACATACCTGCAACACGGCTGTTTGGTTTAGCACCAATAACTTGTAATGCTGGACGGATGGTAGAGCCGTAGTTCTTCGTTAAACCAGAGATCAACGTATCAGCTTCACCAAATTGTACCATACTTGCTGCGAAATAGTTGCGGTTAAGCATTAACTTTTTAGCATCATTTGCCGAGATACCACGACGTTGTCTTTTTGCGTATAGGTGATCCGCATATTTATTGAAACGTGCCGTATCAGCCTCTGCTAAAGGATCGATGATCTCTACATCACCAAGTTCGAAATCGTACTCTTTGATTAAGCCTTCAATTTTCTGACGGTTACCTAAAAGGATAGGGAATGCGATTTTCTCCTCTTTAACAATTTGTGCTGCGCGTAATGTTTTGTAGTTATCAGCTTCTGCAAATACGACTTTCTTAGGGTCTTGCTTCGCTTTTCTGGTAAGCATACGCATGATGCCGTCATCTTTTCCTGAACGTTTACGTAAGTCTTCTTTGTACTGTTCCCAGTCCGTGATTTCTTGACGTGCTACACCCGACTCAATAGCTGCTTTTGCTACAGCGATAGATACTTCTGTAATTAAACGAGGATCTGTTGGTTTAGGAATGATATAGTCTGTTCCGAATTTCAAGTTGTTTGTGCCATACGCTTGGTTTACTTCTTCTGGCACATATTGTTTTGCAAGGGCAGCAATAGCTCTTACAGCAGCAATTTTCATTTCTTCGTTGATACGTGTTGCACGTACGTCTAAAGCACCACGGAAGATGTAAGGGAATCCCAATACATTATTCACTTGGTTAGGGTAGTCAGATCTTCCTGTACCCATGATGATATCTTTACGTGTTGCTACAGCAAGATCGTAAGCAATTTCCGGGTTAGGGTTTGCCATTGCCAAAACAATAGGCTTTTCTCCCATTGTTAACAACATTTCAGGTGTTAACACGTCAGCTGCTGAAAGACCGATGAATACATCAGCACCATTTACAGCGTCAGCAAGCGTGTGGATGTCACGTGTTGTTGCAAATTCTGCTTTACTTTTATCAAGGTGCTCTCTGTCTTGGCGAATAACACCTTTACTATCAAGCATTACAATGTTTTCTTTTTTAGCACCTACAGCAATATACATCGAAGTACAAGAGATAGCCGCTGCTCCAGCGCCATTAACCACGATTTTTGTTGTGCTAAGATCTTTACCTGTTAATTCACAAGCATTGATTAAAGCTGCACCCGAGATAATAGCGGTACCATGTTGGTCATCGTGCATCACAGGGATGTTCATCTCTTCTTTCAAGCGGCGCTCGATTTCAAAACATTCAGGTGCTTTGATATCTTCTAGGTTGATACCACCGAAAGTAGGCTCTAACGCTTTAACGATGTTTACAAATTCATCAACGTTTTTAGTGTCAAGTTCGATATCGAATACATCGATATCCGCGAAAATTTTGAAAAGTAATCCTTTACCTTCCATTACTGGTTTACCAGCTTGTGCGCCTATGTCACCTAAGCCTAATACGGCAGTACCGTTACTAATTACGGCTACTAGGTTTCCTTTTGCAGTATATTTGTAGGCATCTTCACTATTTTCAGCAATAGCCAAGCAAGGCTCTGCTACACCAGGAGAATATGCTAATGTTAAATCTCTTTGCGAGCTATGAGGTTTTGTTGGTACGACAGCGATCTTTCCAGGTCTTCCCATCGAATGATAATCCAACGCTTCTTTTTTTCTGTTGTTGTTACTATTACTACTCATTATAATTTTTTGTAAAATGTCTCTTGTTGGCTACAAAACTAAAACATCAATTGTAGATAAACGAATTTTTAAGCTTATTTCAAGTTATCTAAAAAAGTAAACATCGCTTGACGCATTGCTGTAGCAGTTCCTGTATAATTGTTAACTAATAAGCTGAAAGTGAACTCCTGTCCGCTTTTGCTCTTTTGGTATCCTGTGTATCCTAATGTGCCACCAATGGTGCCACTCTTCATGCTCATGTTGTTATAGGTCGGTAAACTCTTCGCAAAGTCTCCAAACCAAGGTCTATTTAGGGCATAATGCATAATTTTTGTCATGGCTAGGGTGCTCACTCTATTTTGAGGGGAGAGGCCTGATCCATCTATCATCACAATAGCCGAAGTTGGTACTTTAAGTTTCTGCTCCCAATATTTAGCAAGGAGTCGTGCTGCTTCATCGCTGTTGGTTTTATTACCGGCAATGAGACCTATCGTTTTTAATAAGGCTTCGCCATAAAGATTGATGCTTTTTTGGTTAAACCAATAAACAATATCTCTTAATGGAGGTGATTGATGGCTGTTGAGGAGTGTCTTTGCTCCTTGTATTTTGATACCTTGATTGAGGAGTAATTTTCCTGTTGTAGGTATACATAGACTATCTACTTGTACCCCTTGTTTCTGTAGGGCGCTGTAAAGCTGCTGCGCTAAATCTAAGGCAGGGTCAGGTACGGATATTTCGATGGTTTTATCCAAATCTTTTCCATGTGTACCACGAAGGTAGATGACATCTGAATACGGAGCAGAGTAGGCCGTCACGTTATCACCTGTACCATTTCCTGCTGTGGTAACTTCGTTTATAACGTGGATGCCATGTAGGTTTGCTGTATAATAGTCTATTGGTGTTGCTTGGCCGATAGTTCCTGGCTTAAAGCGTATGCCTATTTTATTTTCACGCCAATTGAGTCCTGATATTCCAGCACCATAGTAGTTGCCCATATCAGCCCAGTTCCATCCATTTAGCATATTCATTCCATTGAGGAATAAATCGTCGCCAATGATACGCCCGTTGATAGCCGTTATTCCAGCATTCTTAATATGGTAGCTCCACTTGTTAAGCAGTGTTTCTTCATTAGACTCCGGGTAGCGGGAACTTCCTAGCGTAGGGTCACCAGAGCCCTGAATAATAATATCACCTTGTAGGATGCCGAGGCTATCAATCTCTCCGGTATAATAAAGCTGCGTTTTGTAGGTGTATGAAGGACCTAGAATGTCGAGCGCAGTTATGGAGGTGATAACCTTCAGCGTGGAAGCTGTTGGTAATCCCAAATTGCCATTATTTTCATAAACGACTTGCCCTGTCTTGCTATCCATAATAGTGACCGCTGCAATACCGTTTGTTAAACTTCCGGCATTAACAAATTTTTGAAAAGCATTTGTAAAGAGCTGCTTGTTGTCTTGCGCTTTTACGGAGATACCTGCCAATAAGGAGGCACCCAGAAAAAGAGCACACCATTTTTTCTTCATTTTTTTAAGCTGTAATCAACAAATATATGCACAATGACCATGCTATGGTTGCTTTTTTATTGTAAAAATATGCTAGCATTTATGGCTGTTGAGATGTATTCCAATAGTTGGTCTTTGTGTTTTTTTAGCTGCGCAATGTACAAATCATTTTCTGTATATCTAACTCTTTGTGGTCTTTAGAGGGGGAGGGTTTTCTCTTTTCCTGTTATTACGTGTGTCTTTTAAGTAAATAGGTGCATGAACTGATGTTCTTCCTCTATTTATGTTCTTTTGTTTATCTTGATTTTGGCTGTTGCGATAGTCAGCACATATCTTTACCTTGCAATTGTAATCGAATATTTTTGGGATGACACATGTTGAAAAATTAAGCGCTTTACGAAGCGCTATGAAAGCAAAAGGAATTGACGCTTACGTTATACCTTCTTCTGACCCACATATAAGTGAGTATCTACCTGATCGCTATAAATGTATAAGCTGGACTTCTGGTTTTACCGGGTCGGCAGGAACTTTGGCCGTTACACAAGACTTTGCAGGCTTGTGGACTGATTCACGCTATTTTGTACAGGCCAATGAGCAGTTGGCAGGTACTGGTTTTGAATTGGTGAAGCTTAAGGCACAAGGAGCCGCAGAGTATGCACAGTGGTTGGCTGCTAAACTCCCTACTGGAGCGACTGTCGCTTTTGATGGTAATTTGGCTTCTGTAGCGGTAGCACAGGCTATTCAAAGTGCCTTAGTACCAAAAGGTATTCAAGTTGATGGGCATGTAGATTTGTTGGACGCTATTTGGGAGGGACGCCCAAGCCTGCCTACGGCAAAAGCCTACTTGCTGGATGTGGCTGCGGTAGGATTATCAACAGTTGATAAATTAACACAAATTCGTGAAGTGTTGAAAGCCAAGGATGCAGATGCCCACTTTGTTTCATCATTGGATGACTTAGCGTGGATCTTAAATATTCGTGGTCAGGATGTCCCTTGTAATCCTGTTGTTTTAGGGTTCTTATTGGTTCAGGGCAATGAAAACAAGTTGTTTATCAATAAGGAGAAGTTAAGTGCGGCAGATTTAGCAAGCTTAGCAGCTGCTAACGTACAAGTTGTGGCTTATGAAGAGGCTTTCGCAACCATCAAAGCGCTGGATGCTAAACGTATTCTTTTGGATTCTAAAAAGACTTGTTTTTCTTTATTCGACGCAGTTCCTGCGGAGGTGACTATCGTTGAAGCGATGAATCCTTCTACCTTATTAAAGGCATCCAAAAATCAAGTGGAAATCGCGCATACGCGCAGTGCTATGATTAAGGATGGTGTGGCGCTAACTAAATTTTTCAAATGGCTGGAAGAGGAAGTGCCTACGGAACAGCTAAGTGAGATTTCAATTGCAGACAAGCTACAAAGCATACGTGCTTTAGCGGATGGCTTTGTGGATATCTCATTCGATACTATTGCCGGTTATCTTGAGCATGGGGCTTTGCCTCATTATAAAGCAACTGATACAAGTAATGCTACTTTGAAACCTAGTGGTTTATTATTAGTAGATTCTGGAGGTCAATATAAAGATGGTACAACAGATATCACACGTGTTGTTTCTCTAGGTAATATCACGGCTGAAGAGAAGGTGGATTATACACTTGTATTGAAAGGTACTATTGAAGGCTCTATGGCTATTTTTCCTAAAGGTACGCGTGGTTATCAAATTGATGCTATTACGCGTAGACCATTATGGGAAAACCTACGTAACTATGGGCATGGAACAGGGCATGGTGTTGGTTTCTTCTTGAATGTGCATGAAGGACCGCAAGTATTTAATGCTGCCAATGTAGATATCGCTATTGAAGAAGGCATGATTTCCTCTATTGAGCCAGGTTTGTACCGTGAGGGACATTATGGTATCCGTATTGAAAACCTCGTTTTAAGTAAATCATTAGCAAATACACAGTTTGGTGATTTTATGTCTTTTGAAACATTGACGATTTGTTATATCGCTACAGATTTGGTTGACGCCTCTTTGCTTGATCAAAAACATATAGACTGGTTGAATAAATATAATGCTTGGGTATTTGAAAAGTTAGCTGATCAGCTTTCAGAAGATGAAAGAAATTGGTTGAAAGAGAAAACACAAGCGATATAAATAGGAGTCGTCTAATACGGCTATTTAGCGGTACATATAAGTAGTAAAAGAGCCATCTTAGTTTAAGATGGCTCTTTTTGGCATGTATTGTAAATAAACAATCGTTTATTGAAAAAAAAATCACTGTTAAGAAATTATTGCATTTTTATTTTCTAAACTGTTTTTAAGTGTTTTTTTTGATATTAATTATTTGATTGTTAGATTATTTAGATTTTATCAAAATAGATGAAATGTGTTTAATGATACTGTAGTCCACTTGTTTATTGGAAAATAAGATGTACTTTTGAAAAAAAAGTGACGAAAATCACTTTATATAATGCGTGAAAAACAAACTTTTTAGCTTAAAAAATGTTGATATTTACATTGTGAGTTTTACATGTGAGTTAGGTTAAATTATTGTGCTATGAGAAATTATTTATTAACATTAGTATTTTTTATCTGTGGTTTAGTTGTGAACGGACAAACATCTGTTCGACTTAATATCGTGTTAAATCACGTTCAGAATTTAACGGTAAACCCGACTCAAGAGACTACGACCTTAACCTATAATACTGTTGAAGATTATAGTAAAGGGGTTGAAGTTGTTCAAAAAGAACACTTAAATGTATTCAGTACAGGTCCTTTTGTTGTGAAAGTGAAAGTTGCCAATGAAGATTTTGTTCAGATAGGAGCTGATGTAGCACGTCGTATCCATTTGCCTAATGTTAGAGTAAGCGCAAAAGCTGTTGAAGAAACGCCAGGTATTAATACAGAACAACGCCTATTAGGTTTAGATGAAAGCTCTTTGATTACGGGCGACAACCCGATTATGAATCAGAAGTTCGATGTGACTTATAGAGGTCCTGGAAATAATGAATTGATATTATTTAGTGAAATGGGTAAAACCAACACGTTTACAAATATTGTGATGTATAGCATTGAAGCAAAATAGAAAAGAGGACCTTAGTCCTCTTTTCTATTTTTATAGTACAGTAAGGTTATGGATTTAGCATAAACATATTTAGTCTCGTTAACTACAAAAGGAGATGCGTCACTGATGAATCAGTGGCGCATCTCCTTTTTATAGCTATACCATTTGCTTGTTAGGATGGCATTGTCTGATTAAGGGAGTTATTATGTAATAGCCTAAAGTATGGGGCTTTTCTTCTGTCTGGTTCAATTTTAAGAGCCTTTAATTCTTTATTTTTAGGTTTCTTCTGATCAGAAGTATAAAAAATTACGGCTGTATTTTTCTGTTTTATGCTTTTTATTGCTGTTGAAGCCCCCTTCTTAACCTATTTTTCTCCTCGTTTTCGACCGTTTTTTATACTCTTTTTGGGCTAGGTTGATTGAGCCGTAGGTTTACATCTACAAAATATTTTTTGCAGTCCGATTTTTGGTGTCATAACAACGACCTAAAAAGTGGGCACAGCGTGTTTAAACACGGTTTCCGACAATGTAGGTTGATGTTGCAACACCTTTTTATATTTCTGGTGTCGTTTTTTATACCTTTCGGGTCTTGTGAATAGATAATTTTGTCCTGTTAGTTAAAAACAAGATGAACGTAATTGTTAAAAAGAAAATGAAAAAAGGACTTATTTTGGCAGCAGCAGTTTGCCTTTCTATCGCAGGTGCAAAAGCGCAAACAAGTAATGTAAAAGTTAACGTAGTATTAAACCCAGCGTTTTCTATCGAGGTTGACAACTCTACATTAGACAAAACTGATAATGGTTTAGAGCAAAAAGATGCGGTAAACTTAGTATACCGTACGGCTTCTGACTACGCTACGGGTGTTAAGAAGGATATTGCTAACCACTTGAAAGTAACTTCTGTAGGTACAGGTTACAAGATTTTTGCTACTGCAGATTCAAG
The DNA here is from genome assembly GCF_037572665.1 of Sphingobacterium sp. MYb382. Classification (NCBI taxonomy): domain Bacteria; kingdom Pseudomonadati; phylum Bacteroidota; class Sphingobacteriia; order Sphingobacteriales; family Sphingobacteriaceae; genus Sphingobacterium; species Sphingobacterium sp. MYb382. The sequence goes on along the minus strand of NZ_JBBGZT010000024.1, from coordinate 242,686 downwards.
AAATTTACAGAGAACTTCAGGTGAAGGTGTTCCTGAAATGGCTGGAGAAATTGTAACGGTAAAAGTTGGTAATCAAGGTAACGGTGTTAACATCGCTGCTCTTAACGGAAAAATCAACCAAGTTAACAATGGTAAAAATGGTACTACTGCAAAAGGTGAAGTTGTTTACACACTTGGTAACTCAAACTCGACTGAATCAGTTGTTGGTTTTGGTTTAAATGTAGAGTATGCAGCTAGAGCTTTAAACACTGCTGAAGTAAAAAGTTTCTTAGGTCAAAACAATGCTATTGGTGCTCGTTACACCGTGAATGTAACGTACAGTATCTTAGCTGACTAAATAGCCTTTAATCACAAGCGCTATTTCTAACCACATTAAAAAAAGCAAGTGCCAAAAACACTTGCTTTTTCTTATCCTTTGAATAAAGACTTTCGGTTTCTTTGGTATCTTTGCTTAAGAAACACACATACATTATACCATGACACGTATCCTTATCGCCTTATCTGTACTGCTTATTCAAACTTTATTTGCTACTGCGCAAACAGGTCTTAGTGTTGGTCCGCCGCGTCTATACTTTGTGGCCAATGGTGGACAAAGTCAGAGCTTAACAGTCGATGTGACCAATCCGAGCAAAGACTACACGCTTGAGTTGGCTGCTTCTATGGAAGATTGGGACTACAGTGAATATGGTGATAACGTGTTATACCCAAAAGGAACATTGGCTAAAAGTTGTGCCAATTGGTTGTCTGTATCTGAGCCATTCTTTGCGTTGAAACCAGGAGAAACGAAAACATTACAGGTTAATATGCTCGTTCCTCGTGAGTTGACGTATACCGGTAGCTTACCTGTACATACAGCGATGCTTTTTGTGACGCAACTTAACCCTAAAGAGGGCAATCAACGTGATGGTGCTAATATCCGTATCGCTTTGCGATCAGGCGTGAAAGTATATCACCGTTTCAACGGAATGGATCGTCCTGATTTAGAAATTAGGGATTTACAGTATATAAAAACAGATAGCGTAGGTAGCTTTTTAGAATTAGGCTACGAGATTACAGGTAATATTTGGCTAGAAGGACAGATGCGTGCTGAACTTTTAAATCAGGAGACTGGAAAAAAAGTAAGCTTGGCAAATTCATCTTTTTATGCCTTACCGGGAGATATGCGTAAAAGCTATATTGAGATTCCTAAAGACTTACCTAAGGGTAATTATTTAGCTTCGATTATGCTTTTTTATGGAAATCAACAACTCGTGAAAGCGGGAGAATTGGAATTTAGCTATGAACCACCTCATTAAAAATACTTTCCTTGTTTTTGGGAGCTGTTTATGTTTTATCTCTGCTACTTATGCACAGATACGGCAAAATTTCTACTCGCCAAAATCATTCTATCAGGTTACCTCTTACTTAGGTTATCAAACCTTAGAACGATCTACTGTTTTTCAGTTTGATATTGATGATGCTGCTTATAATCTACAGAAATGGTCTCTTTCTGTTCGATTAGCTTCTCCTGTTACGATTCGTGAGGGTGGACCTAGCCGAAGTGGAAAAATGTTCCCTTTGAATAAGCTTAGTTTCACTTGGAATATGAATAACTACCAACGAATTAGCCCACAGAGTATTGGGGTTAATACCGGTGAGATTATTCTAAATGAAGCTAGTGAAGTGTTCTTAGTGACGAATTCGCAAGCGCCATTAACTGGTTTTGGACAATTTCTTATTGAGAATCATTTCCGCGTCCTTCAAGGTAAATATTTAGATGACTTCCAGAGTGGTTTAGACCAATGGACGTATATCACGTATAATATTCCGTTGGTATTTCAGCTTTATGATTCGCAAAAGAAACCTGTAGGCCCAGCTCAACCCTTATTGTTTAATGTGCAGATAGCGCCTAAATTGTCGGATGGGAATATGGTGGATGTCGAGCCCGAGTATAGCCTTCAATTGGGAGCGGAAGCTAGCAATGCTATTTTACGCTTTGTGAGTACGAAAGATTACAAAGAAGGTGTTTCTTTATTGCTAAAGGATGCCGTTAAGGTTAATGCGAAGACGAATTTTGAACTTCGTGTAAAAGCTTTAGATACAGAGTTGGCACGTACAGGTGGTGGTTCTTTGCCATTATCTATCTTGAATACACAGCTGACGCCTGGAACAGGGGCAAGGCCCGTGACGAGTAATCCGGTAATACAGCTTAGTACAACAGAGAAAGTACTGTTGTCAGGAACTTCCGTGGATAAGAAGAATGCACAATATTTTGATTTAAATTATAGAGCTAAGTTGACGCCAGAACAGGTTACATCTGTTAAAACTGGGGAGTATGCATTATCTCTACTTTATCTATTATTGCCTAAGTAGGCTTTAGTGGTATTGCAATTATGAAATTTCCTCTTTACTTTTTATTTCTTTCGCTTACCTTTTTTGGCTTAACGCCAGTTAAGGCACAGTCTGGTATAAGTCTTACCGTAGAACCTACTATTACACTAAATCGTGGTTTAAATACGGTAGATATCATGTTGCAAAATGATACACAAGAAGATTTTAAAGGTACTCTTTTCTTAAAGTTGCCTAAAGAGTTGACCAGTATTGTTGGCGAGCAGATTTCGGTACATATAGATGCTGGAAAAAAACGCTTTATAGCTTTACGATTGACGACAGTGGCTTTGTCTAGCTTAAAGAAAAAACAGCTTAATTTAGAACTTCGCAATTTAGACCAAAAGATGGTCTTACAACGAACGGTACAGCTTGATGTACCTGAGAAAAGATCGGTTTTTATTCAAGATGTTTCACCATTACAGTACTTTAGGCAAGTTGGTGACTCTATTCATGTTAAGCTACAAGTCGTAAATAATGGAACGACGGATGAGCAGGTTAACATTCTTTTTTCTTCTCCTGACCGTATTGGTGATCGTAACTTTAAAGCGATGCCTATCAGTTTGAGATCTGGACAAGACTCCTTACTACAGTTTTCTTTTGTTGTGGAGCGCTATATGCTAAACCTCGCTCAGTACACGGTGCGTATAACAGGTATTTACTCAAATAGTGATGTCTTTGGTAATGCTTCTATTCTGTTTTCAAATATCTCATCCGATCGGAATTTCCAAAAGATGTTTCGTGTAGAAAGCAATGAAACGGTCTACTCACGTAACTTTGTAGATTTTCAAGTTAATAATCCGTTTGACTCTCGGTCGATGTACTATTTACGTTCGGAAGGTGCTTATCGCCTTGGAGATGGTAAGCTGCGTTATAGTTTTAGTGGAACACAATTTGGAGATTTTGGTAGCAACCCTAATATCAATAGTACGTTTGTTGAGTTTGAACAAGGACAGATGCAAGCTACTTTAGGAAACATACAAGAGAGCGATGAAATTTCAATTTATGGTAGAGGAGCAAAAGTCGCCTATTGGAATGAGGATAAAACAAATAAAGTATCTGCGGGTTTCATTGAGAAATCCAACGATTTATTGGGTTTCTATAATAATGGGAGTTTAGGCTTTTCCGCTTTTAGCAGATTGATGTTGGGCGCGCAAGAGGATGGACGTAAGGCTTACGACGGACAAGTTGTCTATTCCAAAGATAACTCAGATAGTACCCGAAGTTTTCTATTTGCCAATACTTTTGACTTACTGCCTAAGGACTATGATAAGAATTTAAAACTTACTGGTTTTATTGGTGGAGGTCTTTACAGTTCTTTTGCTAACGATGTGCGCACGAATGCAACTCAGCCTTCAGGAGCTTTTGGTTTAAAAGCAAATGGGCGCATTGATAAATGGAGCTACTCTAGTGATAACTTTTTCAGTACTGGTTACTATACCGGAAATAGAAGAGGGGTATTTCAGTTAATGGAGCGCATAAGTCGTAATATAGGTAAAGGGAATTACAGTTTAGGATATTCCTATTTTGAGTATAGCCCTGAGTTTGTGAGTAAGTATTTTAATACATTTAAAAGCACAAACTCGCGTGTTGACGTCAGCATAAATATACCGGTATCGTCATTCTTCAACTGGAATATGCAACCTTATTGGAGTAAAGAGTCTGGCCAATTTTTGTTAAATAATCAGGTTTCAAATCTTACTTCACGCTCTTTACAATTTATGAGTAGTGTGAATTTACGTTCACGTAGCTATAAGCATAATTTGTATTTGACTACAGAAGCTGGTTTAATTTCCGTGGAAGATGAGTTGAAAGATAAGTTTGTCTTTCGAGGGAATTTCTCTTACGGCTATAAAGGATTAGGCCTTTTTGGAACCTACCAGCGTGGTGCATTTCAGGTGTATGAACTCATTAATAGTATCCGCCTAGGACGAGAAGATGAGGACCGTTTTACGGTTGGTGCTTCTTACTCGGGGGCTTTCTTCCGTCGTAAGTTTGTATGGTCCGCTAACTCGTCGGCAAGTTTTGCACCGATATCTGGGAATGGTTATGCTACAAATGTTAATGGTAGCTACCGTGTGGCGACAAACACTATGGTTACCAGCTCGCTGCAATATACCTATACGAAAGGCCCTACAGGGTATGATTATTCATATAGCAACTTCCGTATTGGTGTAAGACAAAACCTTAAAGGTAAAAACCTGGATCTTCCTACCGAGAAAACAGGAAACATGAAAGTATTCTGTTTTTACGATAATAATAACAATAATGTGTTTGATGCAGGCGATGAAATCGCTGATAGCTTCAATTTCACGGTACGTAATGTTCTTTTCATAACCAACCGCAAAGGACATGCAACCTTCAATAAAATGCCATATGGCGAGTATGCTCTCTTTTTTCCTATGCGTAATGGCTATCAGGGGGTTACTAAGCGTGTGGAGATTAACTCTTCTTCACTACTCGTTGAGGTACCTCTTCAAAAAATTGCCATTGTAAAAGGTAGCATAACGATTAATTTTGACCCGAACCTAAGTATGGAGGTGGACCTAAATCTGGATGGTTATAAAATTATGGCGGAGGATGACCAAGGGCGTAGTTTTGAGGTGAAAAGTAGCCAAACGGGAGATTTTGAATTCAATTTGCCGCAAGGGGAGTATACGTTCTATGTGGATGTTGCTTCTATTCCAGCAAATATGTTTATTAACTTCAATCAACAAAAAATGAGTGTTGAAGTAAGTAAGTCCTATACCTTGGAGCCTTTTGTTATTGATGTTAAAGCTAAGAAAGTGGAGGTTAAGCGTTTCGGTGTTCGATAAATTTTGCAATTCGCAATTATGAACTCCGGAAATAATGCTTAACTTTGCTTCATTATGGATGACCCCGCGCAACTGTCCGAATATGGTAAAATACTATTAATAGCAATAATAGGTGCGCTATTGGTGTGTGCAACCATATTCTTAGCACGGTTTATTTCACCTAAGAAGCCTAATCCAATCAAGCTCAGTACATATGAATGTGGGGAACAACCTACAGGTAGTGCATGGGTACAAATCAATCCTCGTTTTTACGTTATCGCCTTAGTTTTCTTGCTTTTTGATGTAGAGCTAATATTTGTGTTCCCTTGGGCCACAGTGTTTGGTGATGCCGAGTTAGTAGCTGCCGATGGTCGTTGGGGATGGTTTACTTTAGTGGAGATGGCTATTTTTCTAGGTATTCTCGTTGTCGGCTTGCTTTATGTTTGGAAAAGAGGAGATATAGCATGGGTAAAACCTCAGCATCAGCGACCTACCGTGAAAATAGGTATCCCTGCTACTGCTTATGGAGCGATCAATAGCATGACCTATGCTATCCGTAACTATAAACAAACCGAGGCGACAGCTGTTGAAGAAACTACTTTAGCTCCTGCTAAAGCATCAGGAGGATTGGGCTTTCGTCCAAAGTTTAAAAGCAACAATTAAGGAAGATGAGTAACGCTAATAATCAACAACAAAGTGGAGGTGTAATTATCGCCAAGATGGACGATTTGCTGAATTGGGCTCGTCTTTCATCCATGTGGCCTGTTAGTTTTGGTATTGCTTGTTGTGCCATTGAGATGATGGGAGCGATGGCATCGACCTACGATTTAGATAGGTTTGGTGTTTTCCCACGCCCTTCACCACGTCAATCTGATGTGATGATTATTGCGGGAACGGTAACCTTTAAAATGGCCGATCGTATTCGTACGCTCTATGAGCAAATGCCGGAGCCGAAATATGTGATATCAATGGGCTCTTGCTCCAATTGTGGAGGTCCTTATTGGCAGCATGGCTATCATGTGGTAAAAGGGGTAGATAAAATTATTCCTGTGGATGTATATGTACAAGGGTGCCCTCCACGTCCAGAGGCATTAATTGGTGCCTTTTTGGAATTACAAAAGAAAATAGAAACAGAAAATATACTTCAGGACAAATTTTTTCCTGAAAACGCTTAATATACTTAAATTAAATATGGCAAAGGATTTTTATGGGGATCTACAATTAGGGATTCTCGGTGGTGGTCAATTAGGGCGAATGCTTATTCAAGAGGCCATTAATTTCAATGTGAATGTTCATATCTTGGACCCTGATAAAAACGCACCATGCCGTAAACTGTGTAACCGTTTTGAATGCGGAGATCTTTCTGATTTTGATACGGTTTATAACTTTGGTAAGGACCTGGATTTAATCACAATTGAGATTGAAAAGGTTAATGTTGATGCTTTAGAGAAGCTTGAAGACGAAGGAGTGATTGTTTATCCGCAGTCTAGAGTTATTCGTCTTATTCAAGATAAAGGATTACAGAAACAGTTCTTCAAACAAAATAATATTCCTACAGCAGGATTTCAATTGATATCATCCGTAGAAAACTTAGCTGAAACAACGATTGCCTTACCTTACATTCAAAAGCTTCGTAGAGATGGCTATGATGGTAAAGGAGTGAAAAGAATAAGTACCGAGCAAGACCTTGAAACAGCTTTTACGGCTCCTTCACTTATTGAAGAACTTGTTGATTTTGAGAAAGAAATTGCGGTTATTGTTGCGCGTAATGATCGTGGCGATGTAACAACCTTTCCTTTGGTAGAGATGGAGTTCAATCCGGAAGCAAATTTGGTGGAGTTTTTAATATCTCCTTCAAACTTGAGTTTTGAAATTCAGATGCAGGCTGATGAGATCGCTAAGAAGATTGCCAATGATTTACAAATCGTAGGTCTACTTGCTGTCGAAATGTTTCTAACGAAAGATGGTCAGATTTTGGTTAACGAGTTAGCTCCTCGTCCGCATAACAGCGGCCACCAAACGATTGAAGGTAATGTTACCTCTCAATTTGCGCAGCATTTACGTGCTATCTTCAATCTTCCTTTAGGTTCTACGGCTGCACGCACTAATGCCGTAATGATTAACCTGTTGGGTGAGCCTAAATATGAAGGTTTAGCTAAATATGATGGGGTAGAAGACGCATTGCGTATTGAGGGCGTGTTTGTACATTTATATGGTAAAAAATATACCAAACCGTTCCGCAAAATGGGACATGTGTGTATTGTGAATGATGACCGCGAGTTAGCAATAAAAAATGCACGTTTGGTTCAAGAAATACTAAAAGTTAAAGCATAAAATATGAGTTTGGAAAATAAACCATTGGTTGGTATTATTATGGGAAGTCAATCAGATCTTCCTGTTATGCAAGATGCGATTGATGTATTAAAAGTATTGCAAGTTCCGTTTGAGGTGACGATTGTATCGGCACACCGCACACCACAACGTATGTTTGATTACGCTACTTCAGCGGCAGAGCGTGGCTTAAAAGTTATTATTGCGGGCGCTGGTGGTGCTGCTCACCTTCCTGGAATGGTGGCATCTATTACGCATTTGCCTGTAGTAGGTGTGCCTGTTAAATCTTCTAACTCTATAGATGGTTGGGATTCTATATTATCTATCTTACAAATGCCTAACGGTATTCCTGTTGCTACGGTAGCATTGAATGCAGCAAAGAATGCAGGTATCTTAGCTGCACAGATTATCGGTACATCCGATGTTCGCGTAGCGGAGAATATCTTAGCTTTTAAGGCTGATTTGAAGGCTAAAGTTGAAGAAACAGCTACAGCGGTAGAGCAGATGAAATTTTAATGTTCTGCTTCGTTGAAGCAAAACCTTTTTATAGAATAAAGGCGACCTCTTGAGGCCGCCTTTATTATTATTTAGCTAAATGTTCCTGAATGTAGGTGAAGCTTTTCTTAATACTTTCAAATTTATTAGGAATATAGATGTCATCCTGCTCAACAAAGGCATATTTCAAGCCTGCTTTGCTTGCATACTGTGCAATGTTGACAAAGTCTATTGCTCCCGTTCCGACTTCCGTGTAGCGGATATTTTTCATGATTTCCATGAAGTCTGCTTTATCAAATTGTTCACCGATGATAGGTGTGGTGAACTGCTTATCCATATCTTTCACGTGCCACATGCTAAAGCGACCAGGGTACTTCTCGAAGTACGACTGTGCGCTGTATCCTGCTTTTTGTATCCAGAATAGATCGAGCTCAAAGTCGACAAGACCTGCTTCGGTAAATGCAATAAGGATATCTAATCCTTTGGTGCCATTGGCGAAGTTTCTAAATTCCCAGAAATGGTTATGATAGGCTGCTTTTATTCCTGATTTTTGAGAAAGCTCACCCGCTTTATTTAAACGCTCCGCTGCATATTGGTAGTCTTCAACCTTCAGGTTGTTTAGGTCGTCCATAGGCGTTACTGGCGCTACGATATACTCCTGGCCTAGTCCATGAGCTACTTCGATATATTTTTCAATACTCTCCGATGTTGATGATCCTCTTTTTAGGTAGGTAGACATATCATAATGGCCACTATGTGTTTTTAAGCCATTATCATCTAAAACCTTTTTCAATTCGGGGATGGATAGCCCCCAGAAGCTACTTTTTGCTGTATCTAAACCAAATGTTTCTACATGCTTGTAACCAATCTTAGCAACTGTTTCTAACGTTTTTATCGGGTCTTCAGCAAGAAGGTCACGTAGGGAGTAAAGTTGTATTCCTAAATTATGGAAGGGAGAGTTTCCCGATTTGTTGGTTTCACATGAAAAAAGATAGGGTGTAAAGAGAGCCGCGGAAAGGCCTAGCCCTGCCTGTTTTATGAAATTTCTACGACTATTATTTTCTTGTTTCATAGGCTTTTATTTTACTTGGTGTATGAATTTAAGCAAAAATATTGAAATGAAAAAGGTCCTTTATGAATAAAGGACCTTTTCGTTGTTTGTAAAACCTGAAGGGTTAAACAGTCATTATATCTTTTTCTTTTAATTCGATCAATTGATCTACTTTAACGATGAATGCGTCAGTTAATTTTTGAACTTCACCTTCGCCTGTTTTGATTTCATCTTCTGAAACACCATCATTTTTCAATTTCTTGATAGACTCATTGGCATCTTTACGGATGTTACGAATAGCAACGCGTCCTTTCTCGGCCTCATCTTTCACTTTTTTCACTAAATCGCGACGTCTTTCTTCTGTTAAAGCAGGTACTGATAAACGAATTACAATACCATCATTTTGTGGGTTTAAACCAATGTTAGAATCAATGATTGCTTTCTCGATAGCGCCGATGATATTTTTTTCCCATGGTTGGATAACAATTGTACGCGCATCTGTTGTATTGATGTTACTCACTTGAGAAATCGCTGTCATGTTACCATAATAATCCACAGAAATACCATCTAACATGGAAGGAGAGGCTTTACCCGCTCTGATCTTTGTAAACTCAAATTCTGTATGCGCGATAGCTTTCGCCATGCTCGATTTACAGTCATCTAGTTCTAAGGAGATTAGTTCATTCATATTTTTATTTTTTCAATTCTTAATTAACTAACTAACTACCGTACCGATATGTTCACCTTCCGCTAATCTTTTCAAATTGCCTGGTTTGTTCATATCAAACACGATAATAGGTAAGTTGTTCTCTTGACACAAAGTAAATGCCGTCATGTCCATTACATTTAACCCATTAGCATACACTTCTTGGAAGCTAATTTTGTCGTAACGTTGTGCTGTAGGGTCTTTTTCAGGGTCAGCAGTATAGATACCATCTACACGCGTTCCTTTAAGTACAGCATCCGCATTAATCTCGATAGCACGAAGCGAAGCCGCTGTATCTGTCGTGAAATATGGATTACCTGTTCCAGCTCCAAAAATTACAATCCTTCCTTTTTCAAGGTGTCTAACTGCTCTACGACGGATAAAAGGTTCACAGATTTGTTCCATCTTGATAGCGGTTAGCAAGCGGGTTTTTAAACCTACTTTTTCTAAAGCATCTTGCAAGGCCATACTGTTAATTACTGTTGCCAGCATACCCATGTAGTCTGCTTGAACGCGATCCATACCTGATTTCTCAGCGCTAAGGCCTCTGTAGATGTTACCACCACCGATAACGATGGCTATTTCCAGTCCTTGGCTGTGAATTTCTTTGATATCGTTAGCATATTGAATCACTCTGTTGATGTCAATACCATAACTTTGTTCGCCCATTAAGGCTTCTCCGCTGAGTTTTAGTAGGATACGTTTATATTTCATGATTGTTTTTTGGGGCATTTCCAAAAGCCAAAGATAAAACTTTTTTTACGCTTCTGCGGATATTATTAAGCTTTTTTCGCTTCCGCGATAACGCTTTCATAATAGCGCTCGTAAAGCGGCAAGATATTAGCAATGTCAAACTCCTTCGCACGCAAGTATGCAGCGTTTTTAAATTTCGTAAGACGGTCGCAATCCTCCAGGATGTAAAGTGCTTTTTTAGCCATATCATCCACATCGCCAACATCACTTAAGAAGCCGCTTTCTCCTTGAATATTAAGTTCTGGAAGACCTCCCGTATTTGAAGAAATCACAGGAACCGAACAGGCCATGGCCTCTAATGCTGCCAATCCAAAGCTTTCTGAAGAAGAAGGCATTAAGAATAAGTCAGAAACAGATAGTATTTCTTCTATGGCATCTTGCTTACCTAGGAAGCGTACATCGTGGCTTATTCCTAGCTGACGAGCTAGCTCTTCCGCATTTCTACGCTCAGGGCCATCGCCCACCATCAGTAATTTGCTCGGTAAAACTTGGTTTACTTGGTGGAAAATACGAATCACATCGCCTGTATTTTTTACTTTTCTGAAATTTGAGGTGTGCATTAAAACACGCTCATTTCCTGGAGCAATAGCACGCTTAAAATGTTCTTTACTTTTATTATGGAAACGTGTGAAGTCAATAAAATTTGGAATTACTTGTATATCTCTTGTGATATCGAAGGACGCTAATGTTTGTTCCTTAAGGTTTTCAGAGACGGTGGTTACTCCATCAGACTGGTTAATGGAGAACGTTACGACTGGGCTAAAGCTTTTGTCTTTACCGACAAGCGTAATGTCTGTACCGTGAAGTGTGGTAACAACCGGAATGTATATGCCATGTGTTGCTAATATCTGTTTCGCTAAATAGGCTACTGAGGCATGTGGAATTGCATAATGTACGTGTAAGACGTCTAATTTTTCAAAACGTACGACATCAACAAGTTTACTCGCTAATGCGGATTCATAGGGTGAAAAATCAAACAGTGGGTATTGCGCCACAGCGACTTCATGGTAATAAAGATTCTCCGAAAAGAAGTCTAAACGAGCTGGCTGTGAGTATGTGATAAAATGAATCTCATGGCCGTTAGAGGCTAGGGCCTTGCCTAGTTCCGTTGCGACGACGCCGCTTCCACCGAAAGTGGGATAACATACTATGCCTATTTTCATCTCTTCTTTTTCTGTTGTTGTATACGTTTTAAGGTTGTTGTCATATCCTATTGAAATATGCGCATTTCAATGGTACAAATTAACTGTTAATTCAGCAGGATATACTCACCTGTTTGCAATAATTGTGCAAAATTTTCTAACGGCTTTTTGATCGCGCTACGCATGGATTAGATTCAAGAAAATATGCCATAAAATTTTTACTTTTGGTATATGATAAACAAGGAAAGCATATTGTCAGAATTATCCTACAAAACGGCCCGTTCTGGTGGTCCAGGAGGGCAAAATGTAAATAAAGTAGAATCCAAAGTTATTCTTCTATGGGATATCGCTGCTTCGTCTTTTTTATCTGATTCGCAAAAATCACTTTTGTTAGAACGCTTAAAAAATAGAATCAATAAAGAGGGCATATTCCAATTAGAATCATCTGTCGATCGCAGCCAACTGCGCAATAAAGAGCTTGTTCTAGAACGTTTCTTTAATCTCTTAGATTCCGGTTTGACGGTTGCCAAGCCCCGTAAGGCAACAAAAGTTCCAAAATCCAAAATTTTGGAACGATTAGATCGTAAAAAGAAACAGGCACAGAAAAAATCTTATCGCGGGAAAGTTGATTTTTAAAATTAAGTATCTGTTTGTTAGCCACTTGTTGTTTGTTTTCAAAACAAACTAAAGAATTAGTTTTAAAACTAAGTTTTTAGTTATATCTTTATTGTGTAATCGATTACAGACGATCTAGGTCTACACAAATTAATAAAGTCATGAATGAACTAAAAGAACTAACAAAAGCGGAAGAGCAGATTATGCAGCAGCTTTGGGAAATGGGAGGAGGATTTGTGAAAGATATTATGGAGCAGCTGCCTGAACCAAAACCAGCTTACAACACAGTGTCTACTATTATACGTATCCTAGAGACCAAGGGTTTTGTAGGGCATGAAGCTTTTGGTAAAAGCCATCGCTATTTGCCAAAAATTCAGAAAGAAGAATATAAGAAATTAATCACTGGAAAACTTTTGCATAACTATTTTAACAACTCGGCAACAAGCATGCTTTCTTTCTTTTTGGAAGAAAAAAAGATGGACGTGAAAGAGCTTGACGAGATTATGCAAATAATTAATAAAAACAGATAAAGCCTAACCAGCTTATAAACGACGTAATTATGATTTATTTACTTTTGGTAAATACCACGCTTATGCTGTGTTATTTGCTATATATCCTTTTCTTCAGAAGGCTAACCTTTTTTCAGCTAAACAGGATTTATCTCTTAGGGGCTGTACTTGTTTCTTTGCTTATTCCCGTGGGTCTTTTTATTAAGATTCCTAGCAGTTGGTTTATGAAGGAGACACTTCCGGTTATTGATTTATCATCCTTGATGACTGAAGCTGTTGTTATGGGGAGGGTAAGTACATCTCAGATTTCTTTACATATGCTATTGCAAATGCTGTATTGGGCGGGTGTGACCATCGGTTTTGCTTGGCTCTTGTTTCGCCTAGCTTATGTTTCCTACCTTGTAGGCCGTAAGAAAAGTACATTTAGTTTTGCTTTTTTTCACCGTGTCGTACTTGGTGATCAGGACTTGGGTAGCCCAATTATTGCAGCGCACGAGCAGGTGCATGTGCGGGAGGGGCATAGTTACGATATTTTACTGTTGGAAGTGGTGAGTGTGTTCAATTGGTTTAATCCCATACTATACTTTTATCTGAAGGAACTTAAGTTCCAGCATGAATGCATTGCAGACGATCAGTGTTCCCAAGATAAAGTTAGCTATGCTGAATTGCTGGTTGCGCAAGCTATGCAGGTTAAATCGGTTCATTTTTTACATGAGTTTTCCAATCAATCTATTTTAAAAAATCGAATTATGATGTTATTTAAAGATAAAACGAAAACACAAAAAAAGTGGCTTTACGTCACTATTGCTCCTGTTATTTTGTTAACGGCATTATCGACTATTGTTTTTAATACGAGTCAGGCAAAAGCATTGGTTCATGGTTTAGAAGATAAAGTAGCTACTAAGAATTTGCCAATAGGGAACTTCACTATGGCTGATGATAGCGATAAGGCGAATAGTGCTACGGAGACAGCTCGTAAGGTAGCGCTAGACGTGGTTCCAGAAAGCTTTGTTGAGCAAAAACAAGATACGAGTCGTCAAAAGACTGATGAAAATAAGAAAGGTGGAGTTTTCAATAATCCCGAGATATTGGCTAAACCGAAACAAGGAATTACTGATTTTAGAAAATGGGTCGGTGCGCATTATAATTATCCACAATCAGCAATTGATGCGGGTGTAAAAGGACAAATAATAGTTTCTTTTATAGTGGGAATTAATGGTGATCTCGACGATTTTAAAGTCGTTCAGGATGTTGGTCATGGTACAGGAGAAGCTTTAATCGAAGTATTAAAGACATCAGATTCTTGGGATCCAGGAATAATAAATGGTCGCAAGGTGCGTACTCTTTTTCAGCTGCCAATGACATTAGACTTAACACCTTAGCGGTTCTTCGGAGTAATTGCAAAGTTTAAACCTAATTCGTTAACGGTTATTCGTGGGTACAATGTTTGATGTTGTGCCAATGGATAACCGTTTTTTATATCGTTAAAGAGGCTTATTTACCGTAATCTCTTGATTTCTTCTTGCAACTGCTCAATCTTCTGGAGGAGTTGCCGTGCCACCTGAATACCTTGCATATTTATTTCAAGTTCGTAATACCAGGTGCTGTACTGCTCTAGTGCCTGTAGTTGCTCCTCATCAAGGTACTCTTCGTCTTTTTCTTTTAAAATATCTATCAGCCCCGATTCGGAAAGCTCTTTTAGAAAAGACGTTTCCAATTGATGATGAGAGGTGCGAATGTCTAGGATACGGATTAAGCTCTTTTTCATGGTGCTATTTTTTAAGATCAGCCAATTGTTGAAATAGTTCCTTCTCTTTGTCGTTGAGCGTTGTTGGTAATTTTGCTTCTAGGGTGATGTATAGGTCTCCAAATTCACCTTCTTTTTGGTAAACAGGAAAGCCTTTTCCTTTAAGGCGTACTTTAGTCCCGTTTTGGGTGCCTGCCTTTAGTGGTATTTTAACTTTTCCCGCCAAAGTGTCGACAATGGTTTCACCACCTAAAATAGCGCTGTATAGATCTATTTCTTGGGTTTTGTATAAATCATTCCCCTTGCGTTGGTACTGTGGGTCAGGTTTTATGTTAATCTGAATATAAAGGTCACCGTTAGGCCCCCCATTAGCACCTTCTGTCCCTTGACCTTTTAAGCGTATCTTCTGTCCATCATCAACACCAGCAGGGATGGTGACACGGATGTTTTTACCATTTATAGTAAAAGTTTGTGCATGCTTTGTATAGGCTTCCTGTAGCGTAAGGGATAATACCGCTTGGCTGTCTTGGCCTCTAAACTTTGTCTGTCGACCACCACCACGACGGCTACCAAACATTTGCTCAAAGAAGTCCGAAAATTCTCCGGTATCATAGTTTCCAGAATAGTCAAATCCCCCAAATGGGTTTTGTTGACCTCCAGATGATTGACGTTGTTGTTGACCATAAGCTTCTCCATGCTTCCAGTTTTCACCATACTGATCATATTTTTTTCTTTTTTCGGTATCGGTGAGTACTTCATTGGCTTCGTTAAGTTCTTGAAACTTTTTCTTCGCCTCTTCGTCGTTGGGGTTTAGGTCGGGATGGTATTTCCGAGCTAATTTGCGATAAGCTTTTTTTATTTCGTCTTGTGTAGCAGTTTTGGCTACGCCTAATGTTTTATAATAGTCTACAAAAGCCATGTTTGCTTCCCTTTGGGTTGGATAATCTGTGTGCAAGCAAGGCATTAAATGCTGCCTTAAGCCATTACTACTAAGTTAACAAAATAGATTCGTTTATTGTTTTATTTTAGGCATTAATCCTTTGTTTAAGCTGGTGGAAATAGGATACATTTGTTATAAAAAAATAGGGAAAGTGTTTCTTGCTGAAACGACTTTCCCTACCTATACATGCATGTAGATGGTGACTAATTTTTTATTAGTTGCACATTTTTTCCCACAAAGCTCTCTTTGAAATACTGTTTGTTACCTTGAACAATAAGTGTTTTAAGTTCGTGAACACTTGTCTGGGAGTCAGATTTTACAATGCTTCGACCATGAAGATTAGCTAATACGGTATCTGCTGCTAGTTCGTTTGAATAGTTTAATTCCGCATCTTTTAGATCTGCCTTAATCGATTTTATCTTGGCCGCATTGATTTTTAGCATTGATTTATCTTGAAGATTTAACTGTAGGTTGTTTATTTGAAATTCTTCATATTCGGGCTTGCCCGTGTACATATTTATGTTGGTGCCATCGTTAATTTCTAAAGCTAGGTTATCCTTTCTTTGGTTAACAGAAATATGACCTTCTGTATTGTTAAAAATAATCTTTTCTAAATTCCCAATATCATTTAATGAAAACGTCGTTGGATTACTTATGTCAAAAAATAAGGTGTCATTGGTGACACGTGTGTTGAAGTTGTAGATATCCTTTGAGAAGTAGCTATTTTCTCCGCTGGATAAACTTATGGAAGCCCTATGTCCATTACCCTCAATTTTAAGGATGCGGATGTTATCTGGATAACTCTTCTTTAGCTCTACTTTACGATTGGATGCCCAGAGCTTCGAAAGTAGATCAAGTGGCTCTCCTTCTTTACTGAGACGCATCGTTCCCGAAAGACTCGGAAAAATGGTCATGCATAGCATGATAATGAAAGCTATGCCAAAATATATAAATGATTTTTTCATGATTTATAGTCGTTATAATGTTGTATAATTTCGTTCAACTCAATCTTTAATAGCTCCATCGTTTTGAACAATAAGGGTAAATCTGTATGGATAAACTCTTGCTTCCTCTCTCGTTTGATTATTTCAATAGCATCAGGACTTACAAAGAAACCCAATCCACGCTTGTTGTAGATAATCTTATCCTGTTGTAAGATATCGTAAGCGCGCATGACCGTATTGGGATTCACCTCTATGTCGCTACCAAACTCTCGCACTGATGGAATTTTAGCATCGGCGGGCCATTCTTCCCGTAATATTTTCTCCATGACGAGTTGTTTAATTTGTAGATATATGGCTTTATCGGATGTAAATTGCATGGTTAGACCTCTCTTTCTTTTAATGCATGCTTAAATGCAAGAATAAACAAGGATAGGATAATTGCAATGAATAAAAGTTTAATCCACATTTCTGCTGGTGATGCTATAGTCTGGATACGTAGTTGCGTGTATGACATTTTGATGGTGATAATGATAGCTCCCCCTATCAAACATGCATACAATAACGCTGTATAGAGTAAGCTATGCTTTCTAAACAAAAAGTAGGCGAGATGTATTGCCGGTAAGAATAGAAATATTCCGAATGATACAGCTCTATACTTTTCAGGTTCAAGCGGAGTGAAATAGGTATTCCAGTAATACGCCGGGTACAAGATTCCTGCGGTTTCATTAGCAACATGCGATTTTTCTGCGAAAAAATGCTTCATTAATCCCACAAGGCTTTGGTCAATAATGTATAATGTTAGACTACCAATTATAGCAATCGCTATAGAGAAAATCCAAAGGGTTATGATTCTATAATTATCGCTAATAGGCATCGTGGTGTAACGGCTTTGCTTTTTAATGTGGCTCAGATATCTATGTGTGCACAAGATGATGATAGGAAGTGTGACAAATAGCGCCATCATTCTGCTTGGACCAAAGCCATTATGGATTTCGTTACGAATAAATTGAGAATTGTTTATTAATTCCGTATTAAATACGGTGTTATAAATTAATCCGTTAGGATGTAATAAATTAAAAAGCAATACTATAACCTGTATAACTGGAAGCAGTAGAATGAAGTTTTTGTTAAAGTTCCAAAACTCCTGAATGCTAGCTGTTAGGGTTATCTTTTGTGTCTTATTCAGCATGGTGATGAAGGTTAGTCGTTTTTAAATGCATAGGTATAACTGGGTTTTCATGTAGCGCGTTGAAGAAGATTTCGATGTCGAAAGGGGTATCTTCGTTATCACTATTCGGTACCAAGCTTAATGTGCCGTTGTAGTTGCTTTCTGCGTAAAAGGCTTCAGGGTAGTTCCCTTGCTTAAACGAAAAACGCTTGCTAAGTTCAAAAATTGAAGCGTCAAGGATAAGTTTGTTTTCCTTGATTACCAGCATATGGTCGATTAAATTTTGCACATCCCGTGTTTGGTGTGTAGAAATAATAATTGTTTTTTCTGAATCAAGGTGATTCACAATAAGTTTTCTAAACTGTGTTTTAGACGGAATATCTAAGCCATTTGTTGGTTCATCCATCAATAGCAAGGATACATTCGACGCTAAGGCAAAAGCAATATTTACCTTTTTGCGTTGACCATAAGAAAGGTCTTTTATCCTTGCCTGAGCCGCCACTTGAAACTTATTCAATATCTCGTCGAAATAGTGGCGGTCAAATTTTGGGTATAGCGGACTGTAGACACGAAGGATATCTGTAATCTTCCAATTTGGAAGGTCTACCTCATCTGTAACTAAGTATAAGTCGGATAATAATTCACGTTGGCGCTCACTTACCGTATAATCTCCAACCTTTAGTATACCGCTTTTAGCGTATATACTGGAGGAAATTAGTTTTAATAAGGTTGTTTTACCACAGCCATTAAGACCGAATAGGCCATATACTTGGCCAGGAGCAAGGGTCGTATTGATATCATTTAAGATATCTTTCCCTTTTTTGTAATGAAAGGATACGTTTTTAATTTCAATCATTAGTTTAGTGTATTAGTTAAGTAGTACACTACGAATGTATGTTTTATTTTTGAATATTATACAATTAATTGAAAAAAAAATCCTCTTACGGTTTGTAAGAGGATCTATTTATATTATTCTTTGTTGCTATCAACTTTAATGCGTTCTGCCCGATTAGCAATTTCCCATAGGATATGAAAGATGAGCTTTTCTCTTTTCACCATCATTGGGAAGTCTATTTTATCTACAGTATCTTCTGGTGTATGATAATGTGGGTGAAGTCCTGAAAAGAAAAAAGCCGATGGAATTCCTTTTTGTGCAAAATTATAGTGGTCCGAGCGATAATAGAGGCGCATTGGATCCTTCGGGTCGTCATACATATAATCAAGCTCCATATTGGTATAGCTCATATTTGCTTTTTCTGTAATTTGCTTAAGCTCGGAGCTTAGTTTGTCTGTTCCGATGGCGTGAACATAATTATGATTGTTATCGAGATGTTTATCGTCGATGCGTCCTATCATATCAATGTTTAGGCAAACAACGGTATTCGCCAACGGGAATACTGGGTTTTCGGTATAAAACTTAGACCCTAGCAAGCCTTTTTCTTCAGCCGCTAAAGCGATGAATAGAATGCTGCGTCGTGGGCCATGACCTTCAGCTTTTGCTTTTGTGAAAACACGTGCCAACTCCAATACGCCGACAGTTCCTGAACCATTATCATCAGCCCCTGGGAATATGGTTCCGTCGGGCAAGATGCCATCATGGTCATAATGCCCCGATACGACTAAGATTTCATCTTTAAGGTCGCTTCCTTCCAATAGCCCCAAAACATTAGGGTCATAGAAACGCTCGTTAACCATCCCCATTTCAGCCTTTACGCGAAGCGGAAAAGTGAAGGATGAAGGGTTTTTCGTTAAGCCTTCAATAGTTTTACCTGTAGGCAATAGAAATTGATTAGCTAATTTTTCCGAAAAATGGATTACAGGAGGGACGGTGTTTACAGCCGTTTCTTGTTCCGCTTTTGGATTAGCTAAGGAAAAGGAACCTCCACCTAAGCGGGTACCAAATCTTTTGATGTTATCTTGAACATAAGATCCTGTGGCTAATATTAGTTTGGGTTGCTGCTTGGCAATTTCTTGTAAGCGTTTGAAACGGCTTGTTGACCATTCCGATTCTTTATGTGTACCGGTGATGATAGCATTTCCATTTTTATCTTTAGGCTCTCCCTCGTTGATTAAAAGGACAATCTTGTTTTTAATAGAAACATTGGCCAGGTCATTGTATTTTTCATCTTGAATACCAAAGCCTATGAATACAACTTCATCTGCCTGGAAGCTACTTAGGGTGTTTACCCCTTGAACATAGAAGTCTTTTCCTTGTAGGTACTGCTCTCCATTAATTTGAAGACCTTCTGCTTTGTAGTATTTTTTTAGGAGTTGAACGGGCTGAAAGAAAGTGCCGTTTACTGGGGCTTTTAGCCCATATGATTTAAATTGATCAGCGATGTAGTGCGCTGCTTTTTCACCTCCTTTTTGTCCTGTTCCTCGCCCTTCAAAGGCGGGAGAAGCAAGGAGCGTAAGGTGTGTTTTTGCAGATGCCGTAGTCAAGGCTTCTGCATATTTGAGTTGTACAGGATCCTGGGCTACGGCACAGCTATGTAGTGCCGGTAGGAGGAAAATTGTTTTTAGCCAATTCTTCATTACCGGTTTTTTTTATTTGCTTATTGACAAGCGATTTTATTTACTCTGTTTCCATGTCTACCACCTTCAAATTCTGTTGTTAAGAAAGTGTCAACGATTTTTTTAGCCAATTCGATATCGATAAAGCGTGCAGGAATACAAACAATGTTTGCATCGTTATGTTGACGTGCTAAGGCTGATATTTCATTTTGCCAAGCAATTGCCGCGCGGATACCTTGGTGCTTGTTTGCTGTGATTGCTACACCATTTGCACTACCACAAATAAGGATTCCCAATTCGTTTTCTTTGTTTTCAACGCTTGATGCTACAGGATGTGCAAAATCTGGGTAATCTACAGAGTCTGCTGTTGCTGGACCAAAGTCTTGAACCTCGTAACCATTTGACTGTAAGAAATCAATTAAGATAGCTTTGTACTCTACACCTGCGTGATCACTTCCGATGGCAATTTTTTTAGACATGACTAATTATTTTTTGTTATAAAATTCTTTTTCTGCTTTATCCTTTTGTTTCTTAACATTCGCCGATACCATAATACTTAACTCGTATAAGATAAACATTGGAGCACTCACGGTAAGTAAGGTGATTACATCTGAAGTAGGTGTAATAATAGCGGCAATGATTAGGATGACAACGGTAGCATAGCGTCTACTAGCACGCATAAATGCTGGCGTCATTAATCCTAACTTAGAAAGGACAAATATTAAAATAGGCAAAAGGAATACCACACCACAGCCTAGGGTTAATGTTGCTACGGTCGACAAATAAGAGTCGATTGTAATCTGGTTGGTAATCATGTCACTAAGCGACACATTCGCTAAGAAGTTTATCGATAGTGGAACAACGATATAATACCCAAATAAAGCACCGATAATAAATAGTATCCAAGCATAAACAACAAAGCCACTGGCAGATTTTCTTTCTACAGCTGTTAATGCTGGTTTAATGAAAAGCCATACCTCAAATAAAAGGTAAGGAAAGCCTAGCGCTACTGCAATTAAAAGACAGGAGTTGATTTGTAGCATAAACTGACCTGCTACTTCGGTATTAATTAAATTGAAAGGAATCTTTTCAACACAAAAACCGTCGATACTCAAGGCGGCGCCAACTTTACACATCATACGGTAAGTCCAGAAGTCAAGTTGCTTAGGGCCTAAGATGATATCCTCAAAGATGAAATCATAAAAAGTAAAGGCCAGGGTAGCAAAAACTGCAACGGCGATAACTGATCGGATGATATGCCAGCGAAGAACCTCTAAATGGTCAAAGAATGACATCTCTGCCTCGATAGATTTACCTTTGTTTTTTATAGCTTTAATTAATTCGTTAGACTGTGACATGTTGAAATTTTAAAATTTTAATTTCGGTTGGAAACAAAAATACCATTCTTATTTGTAAGAATGGTATTTTCTGTATTTGTAAACAAAATATTATTAAACTTCTTCGTCTGGGTATTCCGATAAGTCGAAAGTCTCCATGAATTTAGTTGTAAAATTACCTGCTCTGAAGTTAGGGTCACGCATTAAACGTAGGTGTAAAGGGATCGTTGTTTTGATACCTTCGATTACGAATTCACTTAATGCACGTTCCATAGTGCTAATTGCTTCTTCACGCGTTTGCGCTGTACAGATCAATTTTGCAATCATTGAATCGTAATTCGGTGGAATGGTATAACCTGCGTAAACATGCGTATCGATACGTACTCCATGTCCTCCTGGTGAGTGGAAAGTAGTAATCTTACCTGGTGAAGGACGGAAATTATTGAACGGATCTTCAGCATTGATTCTACACTCGATAGAATGCATCGTAGGTTCATAATTTTTTCCAGAGATAGGAATACCTGCAGCTACTTTAATTTGCTCTTTAATCAAGTCGAAGCTGATAACTTCTTCCGTTACCGGGTGCTCTACTTGAATACGCGTATTCATCTCCATGAAGTAGAAGTTGCGGTGTTTGTCGACCAAAAATTCAATCGTTCCAGCACCTTCATAGTTTACGGCTTTAGCACCTTTAATCGCTGCTGCACCCATACGCTCGCGTAATTCTGGTGTAACAAATGGTGAAGGAGCTTCTTCCAATAGTTTTTGGTGACGACGCTGAATAGAACAGTCACGCTCAGAAAGGTGACATACAGTGCCATATTGATCACCCACTACTTGGATTTCGATATGTCTAGGGTCTTCTACAAACTTCTCTAGGTAGATACCGTCGTTTCCAAAGGCAGCAGCTGATTCTTGACGTGCTGAATCCCATGCAGATTCAAAATCTTCGTCTTTCCAGATGGTACGCATACCACGACCACCACCACCAGCAGTAGCCTTAATAATAACTGGATAGCCGATTTCATTAGCCAGCTGAATACCTGTTTTAACATCAGGTACTAAACCTAGTGATCCTGGAATCGTTGGTACACCCGCAGATTTCATGGTTTCTTTAGCGCTAGCTTTATCGCCCATTTTTTCAATTTGATCTGCTGTAGCACCGATGAATTTTATTCCATACTCAGCACAGATAGCAGAAAACTTAGCGTTTTCAGAAAGGAAACCATATCCAGGGTGAATAGCGTCTGCATTGGTTAACTCTGCAGCAGCTATAATATGAGGGATGTTTAAATAAGAATCTTTACTTGGAGGAGGACCAATACACACGGCTTCGTCAGCGAAGCGTACGTGTAAGCTGTCACGGTCTGCTGTTGAGTAAACAGCGACACTTTTAATCCCCATCTCGCGACAAGTACGGATGATGCGAAGGGCGATTTCTCCTCTATTTGCTATTAATATTTTTTTAAACATAAATGTAAAATGATGTTACCATGCGCGAAAAATTCGCTGTAATTGAGTTTTTTCCGAATTGAGTAGTACTCAATTAACTTGGGTCAACCAAGAAGAGAGGTTGATCAAACTCAACAGGCTGAGCATCATTAACAAGAATTTTAACGATTTTACCAGAAACTTCTGATTCAATTTCGTTGAAAAGTTTCATCGCTTCAATGATACACAAAACTTTGCCAGGAGCGATTTCGTCACCTACGTTTGCAAACAATGGTTTCTCAGGACCTGCTGCACGGTAGAACGTACCAATCATTGGTGATCTAACAGTGATTAAGTGAGCATCGTTGCTTGCTGCTGCTGCCGCAGGAGTTGCTGGCACTGCTGCTACAGCTGCTACTGCAGGAAGAGCTGCTGCTACTGCAACTGGGCTAGGTACTGTTGCCGTTACGTAAGTAGGCTCTTGATTTGTTTTTATCGTAATCTTAAAGTCTTTTTCTTCAATGGCGACTTCATTCACACCTGATTTTGATACGAACTTAATCAGATCTTGAATTTGTTTAATATCCATACTCATATTCTAGTCGATTTTTGTTTTTTAATGTTTTTACGAATCGGTAAAGATAATAAAATATTATGCTTTTGTATATGCCCACTTTAGGTATATAGAACCCCAAGTGAAACCGCCACCAAAGGCCGCTAATAATAGATTATCTCCTTTTTTTAATTTGTCTTCCCATTCCCATAAGCAGAGAGGGATGGTTGCACTCGTCGTATTTCCATACTTATGAATGTTTACCATTACTTTTTCTTCTGGTAGCCCAGCACGTTCGGCTGTAGCATCGATGATACGCTTATTTGCTTGATGCGGTACTAACCAAGCAATATCATCAGAAGATAAGTTGTTTCTTTCCATCACGTCGGCCGCCACATTCGCCATGTTTGTAACAGCAAATTTGAAGACGGTACGTCCTTCTTGGTAAGCATAGTGCATGCCTGCATCTACGGTGTGGTGACTTGCTGGGTTTAGTGAACCTCCTCCTTGAAGATTTAAGTAAGGAGTGCCGGAGCCATCAGTTTTTAGCACCGAGTCGATAAGGCCGTTGCCTTCATCATTAGCTTCCAATAGTACACATCCACAACCATCTCCAAAAAGGATACAGGTGTTGCGGTCTTCATAGTTAACGATAGACGACATTTTGTCGGCACCAACTACAAGCACGTTTTTATGCTTTCCAGACTCGATAAATTGAGCGCCTGTTGTCAATCCAAAAAGAAAGCCCGAGCAGGCAGCTTGTAAATCGTAACCCCAAGCATTTTTAGCACCGATTTTATCGGCCAAAATGTTGGCTGTTGCTGGGAATAACATATCAGGTGTACTGGTACAGAAGATAATCAATTCGATATCTTCAGCCGTAATTCCTCTTTTTTCTAAGAGTCCTTGTACTGCCGGAACAGCCAAGTCTGATGTTGCTTTGCCTTCCCCTTTAAGGATTCTTCTTTCCTTAATACCGGTGCGCGAAACAATCCATTCATCATTGGTGTCAACCTTTGTTTCCAATTCCTGATTCGTCAAGATATAATCTGGAACATACCCATTTACCGCCGTTATAGCCGCGTGAATTTTTGACATATTTAGTTAGTTGAAAGCAGATTTGATTTTGTCTACTATCTTCGACGCAATCATATCTCTTGAAAGTAAAACCATATTCTTAATCGCTTCTGGTGTCGAGATGCCGTGACCGATAATAACAGGTGCGTTAACACCTAATATCGGGCTGCCTCCGTACTGTTCGTAATTGAAGCGATCAAAGAATTCATCCTTCATACCTTTCTTCAATGTAACAACATAAAATGATTCGGCTAGTTTAAGAACGACATTTCCCGTGAAACCATCGCAAACGTAAACGTCAGCTAGATCTGTGAAAAGGTCTCTTCCTTCAGCATTACCGATAAAGTTAATTTTGTTGTTTTCTTTAAGAAGGGGGTATGTTGAGATTGTTAAGTTGTTTCCTTTTTCTTCTTCTTCACCAATATTTAGTAAGCCAACTTTTGGATTGTCAATACCATATATGTGTTGAGAATAGAGACTACCCAAAATAGCAAACTGATTAAGCATTTCTGGTTTACAGTCTGCATTAGCACCAACGTCTAAAATAATTCCAAAACCACTTTTGATTTTAGGAACGTTGGTAGCAATAGCTGGTCTGAGTACGCCAGGAATAGCTTTTACGCTGAACATCGCACCCACAAGCATTGCTCCCGTATTTCCAGCCGAGGCGAAAGAATCAAGTTCTCTATTTTTCAATAGTTCGAATCCCTTAGCGATACTCGAGTTGGGCTTTTGGGTAATGGCTTTGGTCGGATGTTCATGCATACCAATAGCATCAGGCGCATGGATGTAGTCGAAGTTATCGGGATTTGCTCCAGCTTGTTTCAACCGTTCTATGGTGTCTTGCTGATCTCCGATAAGGACTAGACGTTGATCGTCTTTTAATATTTTTTGAGCTTCTATGGCTCCTAGTATTGTGGAATTAGGTGCGTAATCTCCACCTAAAACGTCTAAACCAATCTTCATCCGTTATTATTTTATAACCAATAATACGCAAAAACATCCCAAATTGAAGCATAAAAATGTTTTACACCTATTTGGGATGTTGAGTTTTTTTGAATGATGTCGTTAGACAGCAGCGGTGTTTTCGATAATCAATTTACCGTTGTAGTATAAGTTACCGTCTACTGTGTATGCACGGTGTGGAGTATGTACAGCTCCTGTTTCTTTACATACAGTTAACGTAGGTCTTTCTGCCTTATAATGTGTTCTTCTTTTGTCTCTTCTTGATTTAGAAGTCTTACGCTTTGGATGTGCCATCTCGTATTTGTGTTTTAGTTATTTTTAATCTTTTTTAATATATCCCAACGTGGGTCTATCTTTTCTGTTGAATCTTCCGATTCGGTAATGCTTTCTTCTTGATTTATTTTAGCGAGCATTTCAGGATCACAGCTGATGTTAATACCTTGTTCGGTACAACGACTGTAGTAGGGTACGCATACGTTGATGTATTCATACAACAAGTTTGCAATATCCAACTCGTACTCCGCTTTTGCTAAAAAAAGAACTTCTTCCGTGCTGTTCTCCCAATCTTCCTCCGTGAATTTAACCAATGTACGCTCATTAATATCTAATGGCGAGTCAAACTCTTGTAGACAGATGTCACAGGTCAGCTGAATGATTCCTTTGATGTGAAAAAGAACAATTAACATGTTTTCTTGCTTCTGCAATTCTACATGAGCGTTCAGTTTTCCTTTTTTTACCAAAGAATGCGTATAGCAATCAAAGAACTTATCGTCAATTTCAAATTCAAAATTGTGCTGTCCCGCGGCTAAGCCCGAAAACGGTATTCTATATTGTTTTAGATATTTCACAATCTGCATTTGAGCCTGCAAAATTAATTAATATTTTGATAAATATGAAACATTTTTGCAAAATTACTGCGTTTCATCGCTGTAATAGTTTTTGCCGAGTTCGATTTTGTCACGTCCAGTGCTCACACGCCAGCGATTTGTGTCGCGTAGGGAGTAGGCACATCCGCAATATTCTTGCATGTAAAACCGCTCTCTTTTACTGATTTCCAACATACGTCCGGATCCTCCTTTTTTGCGCCAGTTTAGTGTCCAGTAGTCCATGTCAGGATGGCGAGAGGCCGCTTTAACGCCACAATCGTTGATCTGATTCATATTTTTCCATCTGGAGATGCCTAAGGAGCTCGAAATAACATCGAAGCCGTTTGCCGCAGCATATTCTGCAGTTTTTTCAAAGCGCATATCGAAACACATGGTACAACGAATTCCTTTTTCGGGTTCATTTTCCATCCCTTTGGCTAAATCAAACCAATGGTCGACATCATAATCGGCGTCGATAAATGGAATGTTGTGTTTCTCCGCAAAGCGAATATTTTCTTCTTTACGAAGGTCATATTCTGTACGTGGATGTATATTTGGATTATAGAAATAAATCGTGAACGTAATATCCGAAGCAATAAGAGCCTCCATTACTTCGCCAGCACAGGGTGCACAGCAGGAGTGAAGTAGCAGCTTTTTACCTTCATTCGGTAATGTTAATTTTTCACGTATAAGCGTGTCGTTGTTCATGAGTTACTTAAATATAATGCAATTTTACATAAATATTAAAGATTTTGCAAAAGTAGCTTGCTAGGATGTCGCAGGTGGCGCGTGAAAAGCGTTTAATTTTGTATGTTTGTAACATATAGCGAATAATGGTTATGATGAAGATTCCTTACGTTTTTAAGGCCTTAGCAGTGGTGTTTTGTTTAATTGCGGTTTACGCTTGTGAGCGCGATGATAAAGAGCCAAATTTAGATACAAAGAAGTTCTCTCGATTGTATGTTTCTTTCGAGGAATTTGGTACTTCAAATGTCGGTGTACCCGATACAAATGTTCGTATTATTTTTCCAGCAGATTCTAGTGAATTTAAATATTCTTTAGGTTTTGTTTCTGGCGCAAAGGGCGGAGGACCTATTTATTTTCATCCTTTTTTAAAGATGTTGTATCAGGCTAGCGTTATTAGTGGAGGAGTCTCCGATACGTCTATCTATGGCATGACCGTTGGGGATAGGACCGGTTTATTATCAAATGCAGCACGTTTAGGAAACAGACAGTATAATCTTATAAAGGGTCTTTTTTATCACTCAGCGTCGGAAACGCTTATAGCGGTAAATGCCTCAGGTGCTGATGCTGGTGTTTATCTTAATTACAGACCTCGAAACAATGGCTATGCACGTCCTATCAAGAAGCTAAAAAATTCGAGTCTTACAATGTGGGGAGCAGCGTTTGGTGGTTCTAATCTATTTACTTCTAAGACTGGTGATGATGCAGGGATTTATGTTTTCGAGAAAATATTAGCAACTGCTGTAGGTCCAGATTCTGTAGGTCGCTTAAATCCAACGCGTATTTTATCTATTGCTGACGCACAAAATCTTCGTGGAATGTCTTATGATACGGTGAGAAATGTGTTAGCTATTACCGATTTTGTGACAAATGGTGCCGAAGGAACAGGGCGTATTTTAATTTTTGAGAAATTCTCCGATTTAATTAAACAAGAAGCGATTATTCCGACACGTGTCATAACAGGACCGGCTACGTTGCTTAAAGAGCCTGTCGATGTGGCCATAGATCCACGTTCTACTGCTGATAATATTTATGTAGCCGATCGTTCGGGTAAAGTTTTACGCTTCAAACTTTCTGATAGCGGTAATGTCATTCCGAATAAGGTTGTAGAAATTGAGCGTAATAAACGTAAATTGATTCCAGCAGGTTTATCACTCGATGCGCGTGACTTTTCTACGCTGGGTCAGTAACCAGGTCTAGTAATAGCTGAATTTCGTCGCGTTTCTCCACATTGTCAAGGTGGTTGTATGCTGCCAATAGGTTGCGGAGGACGCGTCGTATAATATCCAAGTTTCCACAAGGCTTGGTGTATTGATCGCTAAATGGAAGGTTCAGTTGTTGCAAGAATGATTGGATATCGGACTCTTGCATCACTTGTCCCCTATTGAAAACATTAATGTAAAATAATACTTCCTCTGGATTTTCCTCATTCATATACGCCAATACAAAGTGTTTAGGCAAGTTTACCCCATAGATAGGAATATCTAAGCGTTGCGCTACTAAACTGTAGATACAGGCTAAGGAAATTGGATTCCCCTTTTTTGTTTCAAATACTTTATTGATAAAAGAGTTCTGCGGAGCATGGTAATCGCTCGTATTGCCAGAAAGGCCAAAATCTCGGAACAGGACATTGTTGAGTAGCTTCACTTTTTCTAGTGGGCTCATCTCATACATCATGAGGTACCATGCCTCTCGCTTGAGTTCGGCAAGCTGCTGATAGATTTCCGACTCGTTTAGTTGGCTATACTGATAACGATTAATGATAAGTAGGCCTTCCAGAAGGTCTTCCTGATTGCTCATCATCCACAGCTGTAAATCGTTCTTTACCTCATTGAATTGAATTTTATGAACAATCTGTTCTACTCTACTTTGGAGCAATGCATCAAACGAGGTTTCCCATTGCTGTTCCAAAAAAGGAACAACGGGAGGACCTGAAGCGATGAGTTTGTCTTCCAATTCTTGATAAATGGCCGCATCAGGATCGTCCAATAACGAAATAAGTGCTTTTAGTTCGTTTTCATTCATGTAATACGAATCTACGATTTTTAGTGAGAACCCGAAAATCATTGTACTCCTTGTTTTGTTAAGCCTACTTAAAGTTATCTAATGCACCCCGTATGATGTATAGATTGATTACTTCGTCCATGCCTAGGACTTATTTCCATTATCTTTTGTATTTTTAGGTTATGGCAAGACCAACAGATAAGGATACTTTACATAGGCAGAGTGCTTCCAGTTTTCAGCAGTTATTGACAGCTGTTGAAAGGAGGTCTGATGTGGATTATGTATTCCCCGAAGGGATGATGAATCGTAATGTTAGGGATGTATTTATGCATCTGCATGGTTGGCATCAGCTGTTTCTGAACTGGTATACGGATGGAATGGCGGAAAGGAAGCCTGTCATGCCTGCAGAAGGCTATGGATGGAAAGATACGCCTGCTTTGAATAGAGCCCTTTGGGCGGATGCTCAAGCTGTTTCTTTTGAGGAAGCGAAGGAATTACTTATTGCTTCGCATGCGGCTTTACAGCAGCTTATAGAGCAGCATAGCCAAGCTGAACTATTTACCAAGAAATACTATCGTTGGACAGGAACCACATCGTTGGCTTCTTACTTGATTTCGGCCACTTCTAGTCATTACGACTGGGCTATAAAATTAGTTCGCAAAGCGTATACGAAAAAGAGCTAGTGATATCACTAGCTCTTTTTGTTAATCTTCTTTTTTCAGTTGCCCGTCTAATAGATTGAGAATTCGCTTGCTGTAGGCTGCATTTTTTTCAGAGTGCGTTACTTG
This sequence comes from Sphingobacterium sp. MYb382, assembly GCF_037572665.1. Classification (NCBI taxonomy): domain Bacteria; kingdom Pseudomonadati; phylum Bacteroidota; class Sphingobacteriia; order Sphingobacteriales; family Sphingobacteriaceae; genus Sphingobacterium; species Sphingobacterium sp. MYb382. The sequence goes on along the minus strand of NZ_JBBGZT010000024.1, from coordinate 212,843 downwards.
AATAATCGTTACGCCATCATCATTAAGCTGCTTAAAGAGCTGCATGACTTCTTCTCCTTGCTTTGAATTCAAATTGCCTGTAGGCTCATCGGCTAATAACAGTTTTGGCGATGCTGCTAAAGCGCGAGCAATACCAACAATCTGTTGCTGTCCACCAGAAAGCTGCGCCGGGAAAAGGTCTTTCTTTCCAACGATACCAAAGCGGTCTAATAAATCGGCTACTATAGCTTTTCTTTCTGATGAGCCATGCTGCTTATAAAGGAGCGGTGTTTCGATATTTTCGTATACCGTGAGTTCATCGATTAAGTGGTATGCTTGAAATACATAGCCCATATTAGCTTGCGAAATAGCCGTTCTTTTCTTGGCTTTTAAGGATAATACTTCCTCTTCCATAAAGTAGTATTTGCCTTCATCAGGCTCGTCAAGTAAGCCAATTACATTCAGGAGAGTTGATTTTCCGGATCCTGAAGGCCCCATGATGGATATAAAATCACCTTGTTCAATGGTTAGATTGATGTCTTTCAATACGTAGGAACGTGCGCCAGCAATGTTATACCATTTGAAAATATGTTCTAGTTTTATCATGATATGTATACGCTACAAAGCGGTGATAGCTCTTAAAACTTCACCTTGGTAATGATTTGATTTAATATTTTTTGCCGACTCATAAAGTTGGTCTTTCAGCTTGTTCGCTTGCGGAGCTTTGCTGATAATTTGCTTTAAAACTTCCGTTTGATAAAAGTCGGATTTTATTTGGTTAGTTTCAGCAATTAGTACTTTCCAATCTATGTTTTTAGGATTATTCTTAATTAAGCTCTTAACGACTTCAGCCTTGTAAAAGTCACTTTTCATTCCGCCTACCAAGCGCATAGTTTGCTTGAAGCCTTCCGCACCGATGTTTTGGTTGTTTGACAGGGATTTGTAAAGCTCCGCTTGGTAATAGTCAGATTTCATGCTTTGCGCAATCTCGATTACCCTAGCTTGTTGATCTTCCGTTAAATCTTGATTTATTAATTTCTTTAATGTTTCATGTTGGTAGAAATCTGATTTTATGCTACGTACAACATTTAAATATGAACTGTAAAGGTTTGTATCTCTTGTCGCTTGTTTCATTGCTGCAGTTAATACTTCTGCTTTATAAAAGTCCGACTTAATCGTTTGATCTAAATTCGTGATAATTTTATCCGCATCCTTAGGGCTTATTTTTAATTTAAGCAGGTTGTTAAGGTATTGACTGCGCGAAAAATCATTTTCTAAACGATCTACTTCTTGGAGGACAGCGGCTGTTCCACCTTTCGCAAAAATACGCTCCGTTCTGGCTTTAGCATCAACACCGTTGCGAATCATGCTTTGGATGCAAGACTGTAACAACGCCTCCTCGTTACCATTAAGGCTTTCTTTAATACGGCCGTTAACTTCATAAACGATATTGCCGCGGTTGTCGTTGTAAACCTCTAGCTTTTCACCGTTTTTGCTGAACTTGATAGCGCCTTTATTAGAAATAGATGCTATGCGTTTATCATTTTCGGCAATGCTTACATTACCTTTTATAGTTATTTTTAAACTTTCTTTATCGTTGCTAATTGTCCACGTAGAAACGTTGTTTTCTACGACTCTTTCTTGTTTTTCTTGCGCTTCTGCGTATCCTAGTATTCCACAAGATAGCAGTAGGATAAGTGCTGTTTTTTTCATCTCTTTTGTATTAATTATTGGTTATAGGATTCTGTTTTTTACTCGTCGCGTAAACTATTTATTGGGTTGCCTGTTGCGGCACGTAGCGTTTGCCAGGTTATGGTTACCATAGCGATAACCAATGCTATAAGTCCGGCTAAGAGGAACATCCACCATTGAATATCAATGCGGTACACAAAGTGTTGAAGCCAATTTTGCATCATCCACCAAGCTATAGGTGTAGCAATAAGGAAGGCTATAAGCATTAACTTGAGGAAGTCTTTGGATAAAAGCAACATAATACTGCTTACCGATGAACCTAATACTTTGCGGATACCAATTTCTTTAACACGCTTGTTAATCATCATCAAGGCTAAAGCAAAGAGGCCTAGTGAAGAAATGGAAATAGCTATGATTGCTCCACTAATAATAATCTTGACAAAGCGCTGCTCTTCGCGATAAAGATCTTGAATGTTATCATCCAAGAATGAAGCTTCTATCGTTGCTTTTGGATTTACTGTTTTCCATACTTTTTCTACCTTGGCGAGTTGCTCACTCAGCTGATCACCGTTGACACGTACAAAAATGTATTGTACGGTGAAGATTCCTGGATTAATAGATAGCGTTAAAGGTTGTACTTTTTGATCTAGTTTCTTAAAGTTAAAGTCGTCAATGATACCAATGATTTCATTGCTTCCTGCTAGTTTTAAAGTCTTGTTGAGCACTTTGTCTACGCCACCTAGCTGAATAGCCATTTGTTTATTGATCAATACGGCCGATGAGTCTGTTAGATAACTACGGTCAAAATCGCGGCCCGACACCAGCTTGATGTCGAGTGTTTTAAGGTAGTCGTAGTCGATACGCATAAAGTTTGTCGATACTTGGCGACCTTCGTAGTCAAATCCAAATCTACTATCCGACATGTTGCCATCACGTCCACGACCTAAGTTGATATCAGCCGCACTAACGGCTTCTACCCATGGCTCGCTAGCCAACGCATTGCGCATTTTCTGTAGGGCGAGTTCAGGTTCAATACCTACACCAATAGGAATACTGATAACCGTATTTTTGTCGAAGCCTAAAGGACGAAGATTGACATAACGTAGCTGAAAGCTGATGATGATTGTCGCTATAATCAGTACCGTAGCAATGGTGAATTGAACGACCGTTAAGCTGTTTCTAAGTCTGCTTGTTTTTACCGTAGCTGTACCTTTTAACGTTTGTATGATGTTGCTCTGCGCTATACGCCAAGCAGGATATCCTCCGGCAAGGATTGTGATAAACAGAAATATAAAAATGAAAATAGTAAGGTTAAGCGGTGTGAACAGTTCGCCTATGGTTAAGCGGTAGTTCATCATCGCGTTATACTCCGAAAGCACTAACCAAGCGACGCCAAGACCAATGATTAAGGCGATGACACAGAGCATAAGTGATTCTGTCCACAGCTGACCTATTAATTGGCTGGTGCTGCTGCCTAATGTTTTGCGTGTTCCTATTTCGCGGTTACGCGCAAAAGAGTTCGCTAACGATAGGTTCACGAAGTTAGAACAAGCGATAAGCAAAATTAGACCCGCAATTAAGAGTAAGATCCATGGGAATATCGGCGAACTGGCATCGCCCAATCCCAAATCATTACGATGATATGATTTAAATGGTAGTTGGTGAAGAGATAAGTAAACACCATTTTTATCAGCTTTTGCGCCATCACGCTTTAGCATTTCTTGATTATCCTTAAAGTAAAGCTCCATAAAGGCTTTAGCTTTTAGGGTAAAAGCATCATCTGTTGGGGGAGTGTTTGCAAATTTTACAAATACTGAGTGATTTTGATTCGACCAGTTGTCTACGCTCGTTTTGTAGCCTGGATATTGTTCAAAGCGGATTAAGCTGTTGAAATGAAGACTTGAGTTTGCGGATTTTCGTTTTATTACGGCCGAGATGTTTTTGTTTGTCCATACACCTCCAGCGTTGACTTCAACCTGTTTTCCGATAACCTGTGTTGTTCCAAACAGGTTTTCTGCAACCTGATCATCGATTACAATATTATCGATGTTGTTAAGTGCTTGTGTATTTCCACCTAAGTAGGAAAACGTAAATATCGATAGAAAATCGGGATCTACATATTTATTACTTCCGTGAAACTGTTTCTCGCCGTGACGGAGTAGGATATCTTCGTTGAGGTAGCGACTTGCCAATTCAATTCCAGGTATTTCTGCCTTTACCATCGGTGCTAAAGGAACTGGCATCGTTGCATTATACTTTGAGTCGGCATCTTCCTGGCTCGTTTTGTACAACAACGCAATTTTGTCGATATCCTGATGAAAATTATTGTACGATAGTTCAAACATGGCTGTTAAGTACAGCAGGGTGGAAGCGGCTATAGCAACGGCTAGTCCAATAATATGTATTGCACTTAATGTTTTTGCCTTTTTTAGGCTGCGCCAAGCAATTTTTATATGTTGTTTTATCATGATGTTCTGTTGTCTCGTATTAAAAATTAAAGTACCCCTTGTTATTCGTTGCGTAAGCTATTTACTGGATTTGCGCGCGCTGCGCGAATGGCTAAAGAGCTTACCGTTAGGAATGCAATGAAAAGAGCTATGCAGCCAGCAAGGGCTAGCATCCACCATTGTACCTGAATACGGTAGCTGAAGTCGTTGAGCCAATTGTTGGCTGCCCACCAAGCCACAGGTGCTGCCACTAAAAAGGATAGCAGTACCAACTTGATAAAATCTTTGGACAGTAGGATGCCAATACTGGCTACTGATGCACCCAATACTTTGCGTACCCCAATTTCTTTGACACGTGTTTCCGCGATATAGGATGCTAATCCGAACAAACCTAGGCACGATATAAAAATAGCCAACAAAGAAAAAGATAGTGCTAAACTTGCCGTTTGCTCTTGGTCTTTAAATTTTAGGGCAAACTGCTGATCGACAAAAGTGTAGGTGAACGGGTAGTTGGGATTGAATTTCTTAATGACCTGTTCGATACCTTGAAGATTTTCCTTCATGGATAAATTCGGATTGGTGCGCACAATGAGGTTCATTAAAAAGTTTTTCGAAGCCCTCATAAGCATAGGTTGCACATCTTTATAAGGAGATCCTGATAGGTAATCCTTAATAACACCCACAATGGTATACGACTCATCTCCCCATTTCAAGTATTTTCCAATAGGATTTTCTAAACCCATCATGCGGATTGCCGATTCGTTAATGACAACGGATGCACTGTCGGCCGGCAAATTGGCGTAGTCTAAATCACGACCTTCAACTAAGGTGAGGTTTAGGGTCTTTACAAAATCGCTTTCTGCACGCGTGAGTACAAAGGCACTATTTTTTATTTGCTCTGGTGTTGCCCCTTCCCACGAGAAATTGCCACTCGCTTGGGATGCATTCCGTGTTATCGTCCAGCCCGTACGTGTGACGCCCGTTGAAAAGCGGCTGTTCAGCAGTTCTGATTTAGTAGCTTGGTAGTTTTTCTCCAAGTCTCCTTCTATGGGGATTTCAATAAGTTGTGCCGTGTTATAACCCACTTCACGCTCGCCGGCATGTTTTAACTGTAGGCGTATAACTATCGTTGCTGCAATAAGGACTACTGCGATTCCAAATTGTAGGACAACCAAGCCTTCACGAAGGCTAAAGAAAGGTTGTTTTTTTGAAGAAGCTCCTTTAAGGCTTCGGATAGGGTTGAAGCTAGATAAGACAAATGCGGGGTAAATGCCCGCTAGTATTCCGGTGAAAAGTATAACAGCGACTCCTGAAATCCAGATTAAAGGATTTAACCAATCAATCAGTATCGGTTTATCCAAAATGCTGTTGAATAGCGGAAGTAGAAGGAAAGCCAAGGCGATAGCAACGATACCCGCAATAAAGGCTAAAAGGATAGATTCTACTAGAAATTGCTGTATTAAGGTTGCCTTCTTAGCGCCTACAGTTTTACGAAGGCCCACTTCTTTACTACGTTTCTGACTACGTGCCGTTGCTAGGTTCATGAAGTTTATGCACGCAATGGCAAGGATGATTATCCCTAACCCTGCTACTAGACGTATTTGTTCTATTTTTCCTCCTACGGGCTGTCCATTTTCAAAACGCGTGTATAGGTGCATCTTGGACATTGGGTATAAGAAAATAGCCGATTTCGTTAAGGACGGCTCTCCAGTGCGGACTAAAGGTTCAATCTTTTTGTTGAATGCTTCTAAATCTGTGCCTGGCTGTAACTGTACAAACGTGTAATAGGTGTTTGTATTCCAGTTGGTGCCCGAATTTGCTATTGTCTCCTTTGATAGTGGCGTTAAGTAGGTGAAGTCAAAATCGCTATTACTTGGCAAGTCTTGTAATACACCCGTAACTTTATACGGAGCGTTATTATTCATAAGGACTGTCTTCTCCATAGGATCTTCGTCGCCAAAGAGTTTCTTTGCTAGCGTGGCTGTAAGGACAATGCTCTGTGGGGATTGCAAGGCACTTTGTACCGATCCACGTAGAAATTGAAAATCAAAGATGCTTATGAAATCGGCGTCAGCCTCATTTCCCTGTGCTTTTAGTTTTTTATCGCCATAGGTGAACAGGTCGTTCGAAGACCAATACATACGTGCCGCATACTTTACCTCAGGATAGTTTTTTTTCAACGTCTCAGCAGCCGGTGCTGAGGTGATATCATGTACGTTTACCTTACCTTCATCGCTAGCGCTAGACCATACTTTGAATATGTTTTCTTGCTGTGGGTAGAAATTGTCGTACTGGAGCTGATTTTTAATCCACATAGCCACAAGTAGTACGGCAGCCATACCAATGGCTAGCCCCATTATATTGATAATCGAGTACCCTTTATTTTTGAATAGGTTACGTATAGCGATTTTTATATGTTGTTTTATCATGGTTTTCCTTATTTAAAAAACGTTTTATTCATCACGAAGGCTATTTACAGGATTTGTTTTCGCTGCGCGGATGGCTAAAGAGCTTACGGTTATTAATGCGATCACGGCCGCGAATAGGCCAACAATTACAAATGTCCACCAGTTGATGTGGATGCGGTAGCTAAAGTTTTCTAACCAACCCGACATAATCCACCATGCAATAGGAGAGGCGATGACTAAGGCTAAAAATACCAGTTTTAAAAAGTCTTTAGAAAGCATGGTTACAATGCCGGAGACAGAGGCACCCAATACTTTGCGAATGCCGATTTCTTTTTGTCGTTGTATCGTTGCGAAAGAAACGAGTCCTAATAGGCCTAAGCAGGCAATGAAAATTGCTAAGCCCGCAAATATGGCTGTCAGTGTTCCTGTGCGCTGCTGCTGTGCAAACTTGCTGTTATATGCTTCATCTACAAAACGTATGTTTATTGGGTTTTCGGGATTATATTTCTTCAATAAGGTTGTTAACTGTTGCATGTTATCGGCAAGGTTATGCTGCGTGTTGAAGCGTATGTGTACATAATTATACCAGTCGTTTTCTGGTCCTTGTACAATCATAGGCTCGATGTCCGCATAGGGAGATTTACAGATGAAATCTTGTATTACACCGACCACATGCCAAGTTATCTCATATTCAGTTCCTTTAGCTTCAATTACTTGGGCTCCAATTGGGTCGCTGAGTCCCATACGTTTTACGGCTGCTTGATTAAGTAAAATCGCTGTGGAGTCCGTTGGGTATTTATAGCTGTCAATATCACGTCCTTCTATAATTTTGATGCCCATCGTGCTAGAAAAAGAAGCGTCAGTACTCATTTTGTTGAATACCATATCGTAATCTTCAGGTTTGCTATTGAGCCAAGTATATCCCCAGCTGTTGCTCGCATAATGGCTAATACGACCTAAACTTTTGGTTACACTCGTTGCTACCCCTTGCTCAAGAAGCTCATTGCGTAGAAGACCATAATTATTTTTTAGCTCGGGATCCATATAAGCAAAGACTAGGTTTTGCGCATCGTATCCTTTTTCACGGTTTTGTGCATGTTGTATTTGTTGCGCCACAATGAAGGTACATATGCCTAGGCAGATAGAAACCGTAAACTGGAGAGCTACTAGTATTTGGCGAGGTTTGAATCCGTGTCGGCTAGTAGATAAGCTTCCTTTAAGAGTTTTTATCGGTTCAAAGGCTGATAAAACAAAAGATGGATAAATGCCTGCTGCTAGCGCTGTAAACAAGATGGTTCCTATAAATATAGGCCAAAAGATAGCGGCTTGTTCACGAATCTGAATATCGCTTTTTATCAATGTGTTGAAAAAAGGCAAAGCGAGTGTCGTGAGCAACAATGATAACGCTGCCGCCAATAGCGTTAGTAAAAAAGACTCCAATAAAAATTGAGCAATTAAGGTTTTGCGTGGAGCACCAATAGTTTTTCGTACAGCAACTTCTTTAGCTCTTTTTTCCGCGCTAGCGGTACTTAAGTTTATAAAGTTGATACAAGCAATCAAAAGAATGAAAAAGCCAATTAAAGTGAACATGCGTACGTTGACCATATTTCCTTCCACCATTTTACCATTCTCTGATTTATTGTATAAATGCCAGCGGCTTGCTGGATACAAATAAATACTAGCTTTAACGGTATTGTCCGTATTTTTTTTAACGAGGTTGGCAATATTACTATTAGCCTGCTCAAGGCTTACATTGTCCTTTAGTCTAACATACGTTACGTGGTTGTAGCTTGTCCAGCTGTTACTCATATGCCATCCCGCAAGTTTTAAGAAGTCCCAGTCGCAGAAAAATTGAGCGCCGTAAAAGGTTGAATTTTGCGGTATATCCTGAACGACTCCTTTAACGATACTAGTGGTAATACTGTCTATGGCTACTGTTTTCCCGATAGCGCTTTGTGTGCCAAACAGTTTTTTTGCCATGCTAATGGTTAGCACGACACTATTTGGAGTGGATAATGCTGTAAGGGGATTACCTTCAATGAAATGAAAATCAAATAAGCGGAAGAATGCCGCGTCGGCTGCTACACCTTGGGAGCGAAAACGCTCTTTCCCAACATATAACATATGCTCTATCTCACCTGTACGCACCATCTCCTCAATTTCGGGATGTTCTTGTTGTAGAATCGGCCCTAGTATGGCTGGTGTGCCTCCCCAGGTATGTGCTTTACCGTCAAAATTATCTAAGGTATTTACTTGATATAAACGGTCGGTATGACTATAAAAGCGATCGAAAGTTAATTCGTTATTTACCCATAAGCCTATAATCAGTGCAACGGATAGCCCAAGAGCTAAGCCCAGAATATTGATGCCACTAAATACTTTATTTTTCCATAAGGTACGTAAAGCTATTTTGAGGTTATTTTTAATCATGTTGCACGGTATTAAATGTTTTTAAAAATTCAGTTATAAAATTTTATTCGTCACGTAAGCTTTTTATCGGATTGAGTAAGGCTGCCTTTGTTGCTTGGTAGCCGATCGTGAAGAAGGCTATTAATACTGCTAAGAAGCCCGCCGTTAGAAAAATCCACCATTCAATATCGATGCGGTAAACAAAGTTTTCCAACCATTTATTCATGGCCCACCAAGCGATGGGAGAGGCAATGATTACGGCAATGAGGATTAATTGGGCAAAGTCTTTGGAGAGCATAGCTACAATACGGCTTGCCGAAGCTCCTAGCACCTTACGGATACCTATTTCTTTGGTTCGCTGACTCGCTGTGAGAGTCGATAGACCAAATAATCCGAAACAACTAATAAGGATGGTTACCATTGTAGCTAGGTTTATCAGCTTAGCGGTACGCTGTTCATTCTCATAGATAGACTTCATGCGTTCATCGTTGAATTTGTAATCAAACGGTGTATTCGGATAGAAGTTCTTCCATTCTTTCTCTAAGATGGCAATGGCTTCAGCCCATTGCTTTCTATCCTGTGAAAGCTTGATGTTAAACAGTTGCAATTGTCCTCTTTTTGAGGAAGACATCAACATTAAAGGCGCTATTTTCTCTCGCAGTGACCGTTGGTTGAAATCTTTAAAAACACCGATAATAGGAACTAAGCTCTTGTCGTAAGCAATTAATGATTTCCCCACAGCTTCCTCAGGTGTTTTAAGTCCCAATTCTTTTAAGGTCGATTCATTGATAAGAACGCCATTTTCATTCTCTGTGCGTAGGAGGTTCTTTCCTGCAAGCAGTTTTATTTTGTAGAGGTCTAAGTAATCTTCATCAATGTACTTACGTGGTAATTGGATTTGGATTTGCCCCGTGTCATTGGCTAAATAATAAACACTGCCCCAGTAGCTACTATTTAGGGGTTCATGGCCTAAGGCTACGCCAGCAATTTCAGGGTGCTTTTTTAAAGCTTCTTTGTATAAGAATGGGTTTACCTCTGCATCATGGTAAAACTTGTAAGGCATCTGCACATTTACCACAGCCTCGTGTTCAAATCCTAAATCTGACGATATGGTAAAGTCTAGTTGTTTGCCCATGATTAAAGCACTCACGATGAAGAACTGTGCAATAACAAATTGAAACACGATTAATGTTTTGCGTAAGTTGAGACGTGTACCTTTAATTTTCGTGTCTAGTTTGCCTTTCAACGTTTCGATTGCCCGCACCTTATTAATCAGGTATGCTGGATATAAGCCAGAAAGCAATGATATGAGGGTAACTAATAGCAGTAAAAAGCCAATCAATAGCGTAGGTTGGCTATAGCGCTGTAAATTTTCTGGTATAAACTCCGGGTAGAAATGTTGAAATAAGGTCGTAATTGGCCACGATAACAATAGCGCTAAAAGACTTATGAGTAGCGTTTCTAATAGGAAGTCACGTGTGATAGCTGCCGGTTTGGCACCTAAAGTTTTGCGGATACCAATCTCTTTAGCACGCTGCGGTACTTGCGCTGTGCTCAGGTTGATGTAGTTGATGCAGGCTAGCAATAGTAGGAAGCCTCCAATAGCCATTAAGCCATAAAGGACTTTCATATTCGCTGCCATGCCATACGAATTATATTGCGGCTCGAAATGTTTCTTTGTCAAGGGAAACGGCACGAACTTGATGGGCGATCCATACTTAGCATGCTCTGCTGCAGCCGTATTGTTGTATTCATTTTGTACAACTTGTAGTAGCCTATCGAGAGATGCTTGATTTTTTGTCTTAATATAAACGTTATGATTGGAATTCATACCCATCCAATTGTGGGTACTCCAATCAGCATCACTTATAGGGATGAATACTTCGGCTTGGAAACTACTTTGAAAAGGGAGGTCTTTAACCAAACCCGAAATTTGATATAAAGTAGAGTCTAAAGTTATTGTCTTACCAAGGAGCTCTTCAGTATCACCTTTCGGAAAATACTGCTTAGCACGGCTTGTCGTTAAAACAACTTGGTGAGCATTTGAAAAGGCCGATTTAGCATTTCCTGCTACCCATTCGTAAGGAAGCAAGTCAAAGTAACTTTTTAGTGTGCCTATTATCTTTTCAGGGTTTTCGTAATTTACCGCAGGAGCTTCCTTTTCGGAGGCTACACTGATACGTTCCACATTTTGATTGTAGATAGGAACAACTAAAGCATCTGGTAATGCCTGATCTACCATCAATTGGGCAAGACCTAAAGGGACACCTGGGAAGCCTTTATCGACACCTTTCTCATTATCCATAGAGATAATCTGGTTGATATAAGCCGCATCAGGCACTTTCTTATCAAAACTTAGTTCATGTTGTACAATAGTGAACACCATCCAACAGGCGCTAATACCTATCGCTAAGCCGGTAATATTCAAGGCTGTAAAGAGCTTATTTTTCCAAAGATGGCGTAAGGTTATTTTTGCACTGTTCATAAGATGGTATCTAATAAAGATTAAACATTTTCGGTTTCCATAATCACTTGTCCATCAAGCATACGGATCACACGGTCTGAAAATTTAGCATCGTGCTCACTGTGTGTTACCATGACGATGGTTGTTCCTGCCTCGTTGAGCTCTGTTAGTAGCTGCATCACTTCGTTACCATTGCTAGAATCTAAGTTACCTGTAGGCTCATCGGCCAAAATTAGTTTCGGATTGTTAACGACAGCGCGAGCAACGGCAACACGCTGCTGCTGTCCACCGGATAATTGTTGTGGAAAGTGATTGCGGCGGTGCATGATTTGTACCTTTTCTAATACTTCTTCTACACGACGCTTACGTTCTGCTGCAGGAACATTCGTGTAAATCAATGGAAGTTCCACGTTTTCGAAGACCGTTAACTCGTCGATAAGGTTAAAACTTTGGAATACGAAACCGATGTTATGCTTACGTAAATCAGAGCGTTTTCCTTCTTTAAATTTCGCTACCTCAATTTCATTGAATTTGTAGCTTCCTTCATCTAGATCATCTAAAAGGCCAATAATATTTAACAACGTAGATTTCCCACATCCTGAAGGACCCATGACAGCGACAAATTCACCATCTTTCACATGGATGTTTACTTTGTCTAAGGCTACTGTTTCCACTTCTTCCGTGCGGTAGTATTTCTGTAAGTTTGTTATATTGATCATATATTTTTTCTTTATCGTTGGATAATTGTTTCTGTTTAATTTATTCGTTTCTTAGTTTTTTTGTAGGGTTGGCGCTTGCCGCGCGAAATGCTTGCGTACTGATGGTTAGCAAGGCTATAATGAGGGAGAGCGTTGCCGCAAAGGCAAAGATAACCCATTGGATATCGATACGGTATTTATAGCCATCCAGCCAACTATTCATTAACCACCATGCGATAGGGAATGCCAAAAGACAGGATAATATAACTAGCAAGACAAATTCTTTGTTGAGCATAGCGATAAGCTTCGCTATGGAGGCTCCAAGCACCTTACGGATACTTATTTCTTTAGCACGCTGTTCCGCTGAATAAGATGCTAAACCAAATAATCCAAGACAAGAAATGACGATAGAAAGTACCGCAAAAACTGTCGCTAGACGTTGTGTCAACTGCTCGGTTTGGAACTTTGTATTAAAGATCTCGTCCATGAATCTATATTCAAAAGGATAGCCTGGATTGTTGCTTTTAACGATTTTTTCAATTTCTGGTAACACCTCAAAAAGATTAGCACCAGCTTTGGTTTTGATATTCATGATACCTCCATACTCGGCTTGGAATGGTATAATAACCATAGGCGAAGGAGCGCCATAAAAATCGTTATATACAAAGTCTTTGACCACCCCAACAATCGTGTATTGTTGACTGTTCCATTTCATTAGCTGTCCTGCAACTTTACCGTCAGGTTGAATAAGTTTAGCCAATGCTTCGTTAATCATCATAGCACTGCTATCGCTGAGCATGTTGGTGTTGAAGTTTCTGCCGTCATACATTTTTAGGCTCATCGTCGGCACCAGTTCTTCATCAGCACTAAGAATACCGATAAGAATATCCATATTTGAAGGTTTACCCTCCCATACAAAACCACTGCTATTGGAACCAATGTTTAAAAGGTTCATATTACTTAAACTTACGTGCTCTACTTGCCCTGTTGCTTTGAGCTGCTCTTTAATAGGCATAGGCTGTGCGGCCATATTACCTTGTAAAGTTGTCGTCAATACCTGCGAGCGGTCCATGCCAGACTCTCTATTTTTTACGTGCTGAATTTGTTGATAGATAATCAGCGTACAAATAATCAAGACTACTGAAGTGGTGTATTGAAGGATAACTAAGCCACGGCGGATTAAACTAGCAGATCCTGTTTTTTGTTTCGCTCCTTTAAGTGTTTTTAATGGATTAAAAGCAGATAGGTAAAATGCTGGGTAACTGCCCGCCAGCAAGCCGCAAATTAGAACAATCCCGCCTACAAATAGTAAATGTAACGGAGTGAAAAGATCAACGACCAATGTTTTTCCGATTAACGTATTAAAAGGACTAATCAGCAGGTGGACAAATAGAATAGCAAGTAAGGTTGATAGAAAAGCATAGAACAGTGATTCACCAATAAACTGTGCAATTAATGATTGGCGATTAGCACCTACAACTTTACGTAAACCTACTTCTTTTGCTCTTTTCTCTGAGCGTGCTGTCGATAAGTTCATGAAGTTGATACAGGCAATCAATAGGAGAGCCCAAGCGATGATACTAAAGAGACGAATGTTTTTGATGCGTCCTTCAATTTCATTTCCGTCTTTATCGAAAACATTATACATATTCCAGCGCGACATCGGATAAAGAAATGTCTGAGAAAATGTTACTTTACCATCTGTTTTACGTTCTGTAAAATCCATCATTGTCTTGTTCACCTCTTCCAAATTCGTATTTGGTTCGAGTTGAACGATAGTCATTACGGAGTTACTTCCCCAGTTATCTAACCAGTTATTTTGTTGCTCGTACTTTTTGAAGGATATTAACCAGTCGAAACGGAAGCTACTGTTGGTCGGAAAATCTTTAACCACACCACTAACGGTCGCATTATCTGTGTGATTGATGCTAAGTGTTTTACCTACAGCTGGACTGTTGCCAAAAAAACGCTTCGCCGCACTTTCGCTAAGCACAATTTGGTCTGGGTTATTTAATGCGGATGTACGATCTCCTTCCAGAAATTCCATGGAAAGGATATCCACGTATGATGGGTCTACGTAAGATCCTTGCTGATAAATATTATTATCACCAATAGATAGTAATATTTTGCTACCCCAGTCTAGGCGTGCTGCATGCTTAATACCTGGAATTTCCGCTTTGATTGCCGGGGCAAAAGGCCCTGGCGTAGATTCAAAGATATAGGTTGCTTCATCATATTTCTGTTTGGATTTCACCACATAAATATCTTTTTTGTTGGCGAAATTGTCGTTGCGTGTCAATTCACCTTCAACCCATAGGAATATTAATGCCGCAGCAGTTATACCAATGGCCAGACCAAAGATGTTGAGAAAGCTGTAGCCTTTGGTTTTCCATAGGTTACGAAAAGCTGTTTTTATAAAATTTTGTATCATCTCTTTAATCAGATTAATGCTGTTTTTATAATGTCGTAAGACTTTTTGTCGTTTTACTTAATGCTAAGCTCTTGTATTTTATCATAGCTTTCATAGCTAGAAACAATGACTTTATCACCCGGTTGCAGTCCTTTTAAAATTTCATAGTATTCTGGATTTTGACGTCCTAGCTGTATATCTACACGGTAGGCAGTATGTCCATTTTTGTCTAGCTTAAAGATCCAGTTGCCACCTGTTTGCTGGTAGAAACCACCTTTAGCAAGCAATAATGCTTTTGTTTCTTCGCTCAGCGCTAAGCGAATTTGTAGGGTTTGTCCACGGCGAATACCTGTTGGTGTTTCGTCAACAAATTCCATATCCACTTGGAAACGTCCATTCGTTACTTGTGTGTATACCTTTTTGATTTTTAGGCGATATGTTTTGCCACTAATGGTAAACTGACCGACCTGATCACTGAAGATACGGTTGATATAATGTTCATCAATCTCAGCACGTATTTTGAATCCAGTTAGGACATCAAGCTGTCCTAATCGTTCGCCTACATTTTTATTTTGTCCGATTTCAGCATCAAAAGAAGTTAACTGGCCATCCACTGGTGAGCGTACAATTAAATCACCTACTTTTTGACGCATTAAGTTCAGAGCGCTTTGTGTACGTTGGAAAGTCTGTCCATCCTGATGTGCCTTTTGTCCTCGCGAGATAGAATCTTGACGTAAGATTTGTTTTGTAAGCGTTACACGCTGCTTCTGATAGTTATAATCGTTAGTAGATTTTTCAAATTCTTGTGAACCGATAGCCTTCTCCGCATAAAGCGTCTTATTTAATCGGTATACACGTTCCGCTTCTCGGTAGGCTTGTTCTACTTCTGCCATTTGGTTGCGGTTATTGATGGAAACCTGCTCTGCACTGGTACTTGCGATTTGTGCTTGCGTCAATAAGTTTAATACCTGTGTCTCTTGTTGTACTAAGCTAAGCTCTTGATCCGTATTAGATAAGCGCATAATTGGATCTCCTTTTTTGAGAACGGCACCATCTTCAACATATTTTTCTTCTACACGACCACCAACGGCAGCATCAAGGTAGATACTGTTAATTGGCAATACTGTTCCGTTAATAGGAATAAACTCCTGAAAGGTATCTTCTTTCACTTCGACAATACTGATACGGTCTGCTTCAACGTTTAGTTTACTGTTTCCACTGGTGAAGTAGTAACTTGCACCAATCAAGCCAACAATACCTACGATGCCACCAATGGTTGCTATACGCTTTGCATTCCACTTCTTTTGTTCTATTGGTCTATCCATTTACTAATAATCTCTGTATAATAAAATAGGAGGAGTATTGTATCTGTTTGGTTAAAACCTCCCTTGCTCTCTATCTATATAATACTTATGCCAAAGTTTTAATCATTTAATTATCAGCGCTTTATTTGTTTTAACTTTTTTTAACTGTTCGTTAGCGGACAGTTGTTGTTCGTTGGCGGACAAGCTTAAGGTCTCAGGTGATGGTGGATGTTAATTTGCTACGTAGGTATGTTTTTGTGTTGGTTCTATTTTTAGAAGATAGTATGTTTTTGTTTTGTATTGATATAGAGCTGTTTGGTTCTTTTTACTATTGCTAATAACATTGGTTGTTTCCTGTAAATACACTTGTTTTTAAGTCAGTTTATAGTCGTAAAATTCCTAATTGTTCATGTGCGTACACCGATTGTTCGTAATCGGACAGTTGAATATTGGTTGTGTTTTTATCTTGTTGGTATTTAGTGTTTTGTGTTTTTGGCACGGCCTATGTCAACAAGATGAAAACAGGCTTAATGAAGATTTTTTTTAGTATAACAATATTGTTTAGTTTAATGAGTGTTAGTCCGGTTATGGGGCAGACGAATCCCCGTCTGTCACTGACCGACTGCATTACGATAGCTGTAGCGAACAATCCAACGCTAAAGCGTTCAGAGTTGGATCTTTCTCGCAATGAGCTATATTATAAACAAACAAAATATAATAGGTTGCCATCTCTAAATGGTAACGTTAGTCATGATTATAACCAAGGACGAAGCGTAAATAGTACGACGAATCAATTTATTGAGAGTAGTTATTTTTCGGGAAGTCAGTCGTTGAACCTTAGCGTGCCTTTGTTTAAGGGTTTGCAGCTATTGCATGATACGCGTAAGCGTGCTCGAGCGCAAGAAGCCGGGAAATTAGAGTTTGAGAATGCAATTAATGAGTTGAAATTAGATGTAATAGAGGCTTATGTATTGGTGTTGACAGCTCAAGATATGTTGACACAAACGGAAGGCCAGCTTGCTGTCACTGCCGAAAACTTGAAGCGTGCGACAGTCTTGCACCGTGAAGGGGCAATCAATCCAGGCGATTTTTATGATTTGCAAGGGCAGTTCCAATCGGAGCAAAATACTGTAGAGAACACAAAACAAGCATTATACCTCCAAGAGGTACGTTTAGCATCCTTATTAGCGATTGCTGTTGAAGAGCTCCCTAAGTTGGAACCTTTAAACCTATCAGTTAGTTTGGCGCCTATTTCTGGTGCTGACCTTTATAAAGGTGCGTTAACACATTTACCGAGTATTAAAGCGTTGGACTGGCGTATGAAGGAGGCGCAGGAAGATATTAAGCTTGCAAAATCGGGATATTTCCCATCGCTATCATTAAATGCAGGCATTCAGTCTCGTTTTTCTAGTGTAGACCCTGCGGGCTATAACTATTGGCAGCAGCTTAAAAACTATCCTTCTAAAGGGGTATCTTTAAATCTTCGTGTTCCCATCTTTAACCAAATGACAGTACGTACGCAGGTGCGACTAGCGAAGTTAAACCTAGAAGAAGTGGAATGGACGAAGAAAGCGCAAGAGAATAAATTGCGCGAAGAGACTTCAAAAAATGTGTTTAACCTAGGAGCGCTTCAGAAGAATGTATATAACCTAAAAGAGCAAGAACAAAGTTATCAAGAGGCTTTCCGTATTGCACAGGTACATTTTGATGCTGGCAATAGCAACTCTGTATTATTCCTTACGGTAAAAAACAAGCTTGATGCCAGTAAAAACCAGTTATTGATTAAGCAATATGAATGGTTGTTGCAAAAATATATCAATGATTACTATGCTGGAACATTGGATTTATAAGTAACTTCGTAAGAATGAAAAAGGCTACGGTATTAATAGTTGATGATGATCAAGATTTGCTAACGGCAGGTCGTATCTTGTTGAAAACGAAAGTTAAGCAGGTTATCGTGGAGAAGAATCCCGAATTACTTATGCAAATCTTAAGTAAAGAGGCGGTTGATATTGTGCTATTGGATATGAATTTCAAAAGTGTCATCAATACCGGTAATGAAGGTCTCTATTGGCTGGAAAAAATTAAAAGCCAGTATCCACATATTAAAGTAATCATGATTACGGCCTACGGTGCTGTAGATTTAGCTGTTCGTTCGTTAAAAAAAGGAGCTTCAGATTTTATTGTTAAGCCTTGGCAAAATGAGCAGTTACTACAAACGATAGGTAGTGTTTTTGATGAGCTGAAAACAACAACAGGAAAGAAGTCTTCCCTTATCTCCGTCAAGGATGAAAATTACCTCGTTGGCCGTTCGGCCATTATGGAGGATTTACAGTATAAAATAGATAAAGTAGCCCCTACCGAAGCGAACATATTAATTCTAGGGGAAAATGGTACCGGTAAAGACCTTATTGCCGAGGCTTTGCAGAATCGTTCTTTGCGTAGTAAAGGACCTTATGTCAAGGTTGATGTGGGCGCGCTGACGGATACTTTATTTGAGAGTGAGCTTTTTGGTTATAAGAAAGGTGCTTTTACGGACGCACGCGAAGATCGTCAAGGTCGTTTTGAGGCAGCTCATGGTGGTACTTTATTTTTAGATGAAATCGGGAATATATCCCTGCAGCAGCAGGCGAAGTTATTGAGTGTCTTGCAAAATAGGCAGGTCGTACCCTTAGGTTCATATCAAGGTATTCCGGTTGATATCCGCTTATTGAGCGCTACAAACGTACCGCTTAAGGTACTTGCTGATGAGCATAGATTTCGTAAAGATTTAATTTATCGATTAAACACGGTCGAGATTCAGGTACCTCCTTTGCGGGACCGTGGTGATGATATTATCTTGCTGGCTGAGCATTTCCTTGATTTTTATAATCGGAAGTACAATAAAAATATTGATGGCTTGGAGCGTGGAGCTCTTCAAAAATTGAAGGGTTATCATTTCCCGGGTAATGTGCGTGAGCTACAATATAGTTTAGAGCGTGCAGTGATTATGGCGGAGGAAAACACCATCAGTGAGCGTGATATTTTGTTCTCACCGATTGAACAGGAGCAAGTAACAGATACACCTTCCTTTGGACAATCCACGTCCAATCAAAGCCTAGAGGAAATGGAGCGCAAGGCTATTCATTCCGCTATCGAGCGTTATGCCGGTAATATCAGTAAGGCCGCACGCGAGCTTGGGCTTACACGTGCAGCTTTATACAGAAGGATGGAAAAATATAATCTCTAATACATGAAGCGTTCAGCTCTTTATTTCTCTTTAAAATTATTTGTTTTGCTGCTTGCTGCGGTAGGTATTGCTTATCTATTGTTTTTAGGGAAGTTCACCTATGGACTCTTCTTATTTGTTTTTCTATTTTTATTTGCCATTCAATGGCTACGGTCGGAACGTCGATTGGTGCGTCAGCTGCTAGATTTTTCCGAAGCCGTGCGCTATCGTGATTTTACAAGAAGGTTTTCCGTGAAACATCCAAATACCATCGAGGGGCAACTCTTCACGGCTTTCAACGATATTAACCATTCTTTTAAACAGATAAGTGCCGATAAGGAGATTCAACACCAGTACCTAAATAAGGTTATTAATATGTTGGATTCCGCGATTATCTTCTATCAAGCGGATTCTGGGAAGGTTATATGGATTAATGATGCTTTTAAACAGCTGTTGCAGGTGCCATACCTCGGAAATATTCATGGACTATTAAAAAAGAATCAAGAGCTCTATACAAAGACAATAAGTTTACAATCAGGTCGTCAGCAAATGGAAACTGTTAGTTCGGCGATGGGGAATATCAAGCTCTTGATGCATAGCTCTGAATTTGAAACCCAAGAAGGACTGTTTCGTATTGTCGTTTATCAAAATATTAATGAGGCTATTGCCGAGACGGAGACGCAAGCATGGCATAAACTACTGCGCGTATTGACGCATGAGATAATGAATTCTATTGCGCCTATCAGCTCTTTGGCAGAGACGTTGCATGATCGACTAGAGCAGGGGATGGCTCCCGATGAGATGGATGACCTTAAAGATGGGGTGCGCACCATAAAAAGAAGAAGTGAAGGCTTGTTGGCTTTTGCTAAAAGCTACCGGATGATTAATAAGGTTGATCAACCACAGTTGAGTGCCATCCCATTGAAGGTGCTATTCGAGAATATTTATCAGCTGCTGGAACCAACTTTACTGCAAAAAGGAATTGATTTAGATATTATCTTAAAAGATACGCGACTTATTTTGCGGGCCGATGTGAATCTTGTAGAACAGGCACTTATTAATTTACTGTTGAATGCTATTGATGCCGTAAAGGGAGTGGATGAACCTTATTTAAGTATTGCTGGAATAAGCCGTGATGGTTATACGATAATTAAGGTACAAGATAATGGGGTGGGAATGCCATTGGATATTCAAGAGCAGATTTTCACACCTTTCTTTACGACTAAAAAAACAGGAACTGGGGTGGGGCTTACCTTGAGTAAGCAAATCATGTTGCTTCATAAAGGAAATTTACTGCTAGAAAGTGAAGTAGGGGTGGGCAGTACCTTTATATTACAATTTCAAGCTTAATTCTTTCGCACAATTTTACTTATCGGACCTTATATATAGGCTATTTCTGTATAATCGTAAATCTTCTAAATTCTTGTTCTAGAAATTAGCTAGTTTTGTCCATTCATTTTAATTCAGGATATGCGATATTATTGGAAGGGGATTCAACATTTTTTTGGAGCGAATAGTCGACACGGCACGCACTCTCCTTTTGTATATCGATTGGCCGATGAGGTAATTTATAAGCCAATGGGCGAAACGTCTTTAGGTTTAGCTATGCCTATAGGTTTTACACCTTTTTACACTCCTTTATTAGCGGATCTTTTAAATTTTATGCAGTTGACGGGGTTGACGTCGTTGACAGACTCGGGAAAGGAATCGGCTATTTTGGTCGATTTTAGAAAAGATACGGTCGAAAGCTTGCTTGCTGCGCTGCAAAAAGGCTATGTGTTGATTGTTGATGAACCCTTTTTAGATAAAGGTCATGAGCGCTTGTGGAAAGAGCTTATTAATAATCCAGCAACAACGGTGGTGATGGATCTTTTTCATTTTGGCATTTTGCTACATCGGGAGGGACAACGTAAAGAATATTTCCGTTTACGTTATCCCTACTGGCGCTAAGTAGTAATCTACAAAGCTTGATGTCATATACTATATATAGGAAGCTTTTACTAAAAGGCTTCACTAATACTTAAATAAAAGCCCGATTGTCTAGCTTCACCAGGGCGTTTTTCTCCATAGCCATAATCAAAGCGAATAGAGCTCCCATGCTCAAGGCTGAAGAAGTAGCGGATTCCTCCGCCATAGCTAGGCACTAATCGAACACTATTCTCTTTAGAAAAGGTCGTTCCAGTGCCAGCAAATCCAACAACACCAAAGCGAGGCATAAACCTATAACGAAGTTCTGCTTGTGCCGTAGCATAGTTTTTATCGCGGTAACGCCCTTGGTAATATCCACGCATGGTCATATCACCTCCTAATTCACGCAATGCATAAAAAGGAACATTATCACCATAGGTACCTTTATATATAAGCTGTGCTGCGAGGGTTACTTTACTCGATATTGGATGAAATCCACGAACGTCTGCTTCCAACTGACCTCCCGTAAAATTATCACCTTTCCAAAAATTTGGTGCGTAGGCATATTTTAATCGTGCATAGTAGCCATCCGTTGTATATGTAGTACTATTTCTATTATCAAATAAGCTGGATAAACCTAGAGCAAGAAATTGTCCACCTGTTTTTCCATATACATGTTCTTGTTCAAAAATTCCTCCTTCTTCGGTATCTTTAAATTTTAAGTGCTCATAATTGAAATTTAAACCTGCATAAAACTTGGATGCGAGTTTACGTTCTACATCAATTTTGGCACGTATAAGTTTTTGATCAATTAAATCGGAGTCTTTTACATAGGTGTCGGATCCTATTCCATAAAAATTAAATGGCCAATCTTTGTAGCGAATTTCGGAAAGTATATGGTACTTGTTGTTTTTTGTCCATATATCAGAATTGAATTTTAAGTTTTTTTGATGCTTTGTTGTCATCGTTCCGCTTAACGCAAGGTTGGAAGTACGGCTTTCCGGATTGTTTTTGTCGGTGAAAAAGTTGTAGGTACTCGCCAACCCATACTCCAATCCGGTCTCTTGTGCATAACCAAGAGCAGGCAAAATGATAAAACTTCCGTTCCCTGTACTATCTTTTTCGGAAGAAATGAATTTTTTTATGGTCCTTTTAATGAATTTATCCTGCTGTGCATAGGTGTTTTTTGCCGATGCAAGGATCGAAATAACTAGAAAAATAGTAGTGCTTGTGCCTCGAAAATTAGAAATCATGTATACTGTATTAATATGCGCTATCCGAAATAGCGATGCAAGTTGTAAATTATTTCGTTGCATATCAAGTATATCGTGGTAAAGGGGTGTTTTTTTTTGCAAAATGTTTTTGAAGTTTCGATTCTGTGACTATCTTTGCATCATCGAAAACAAACAGGGTTGCCTGCTAGAAACGATAAAAGAAGCGTTCTTTAAGAAGATAAAAAAGTTGAAAAAAAACTTGCAAATATCAAATAAAAGTTAGACATTTGCAGACGTTATCCGAAAGGAAATTGTTCTTAAGAAAACGATAGTTTTTTAAAACTTTAAAAATAATAAGCCTCCTTAGCTCAGCTGGTAGAGCAACTGACTTGTAATCAGTAGGTCATTGGTTCGATTCCGATAGGAGGCTCAAATACAACTTTAAGGTTGTAGGTCTGGAGGGGTTCCAGAGCGGTCAAATGGGACGGACTGTAAATCCGTTGCTTCGGCTTCGAAGGTTCGAATCCTTCTCCCTCCACACTAATTTATCCATCTCGCTGGCTTAATGCCGGCGAGTGGATTATGCGGAAGTAGCTCAGTTGGTAGAGCGATAGCCTTCCAAGCTATAGGTCGCGAGTTCGAACCTCGTCTTCCGCTCATTTTTAAAATATAGGTTTAAGTCTCTGTCTTTTTTGATATTGTTGTCTAAATTGGTGGAGGCATTAGTCCGTAAATGAGCTTTTATAAGCCGAAGTAGCTCAGGGGTAGAGCACTTCCTTGGTAAGGAAGAGGTCGTGGGTTCAAATCCCATCTTTGGCTCGTATATAAATCAAGGAGCTTATTATAATTTGAAATAAGGATTTAATTAAGAAAATAATTTATAATTACTAATTCGCATAAACATGGCAAAAGAAAAATTTGACCGTAGTAAACCGCACTTAAACATTGGTACAATCGGTCACGTTGACCACGGTAAAACAACTACTACAGCTGCTATCACAAAAGTGTTGGCTGATAAAGGTTTATCAGAAGCTCGTTCATTTGATTCAATTGACTCTGCTCCTGAAGAAAAAGAGCGTGGTATTACAATTAATACTGCACACGTTGAGTACTCAACAGCTAACCGTCACTATGCACACGTTGACTGTCCAGGTCACGCTGACTATGTTAAAAACATGGTTACAGGTGCTGCACAAATGGACGGTGCGATCATCGTTGTTGCTGCAACAGATGGTCCAATGCCACAAACTCGTGAGCACATCTTATTAGCTCGTCAGGTTGGTGTTCCAGCGTTAGTAGTATTCTTAAATAAAGTTGATTTAGTTGATGATACTGAGTTATTAGACTTAGTTGAAATGGAAGTTCGTGAATTATTATCTTTCTACGAATTCCCAGGTGACGATATTCCAGTAATTAAAGGTTCTGCTTTAGGTGCTTTAAACGGCGAGCCTGAGTGGGTTGAGAAAATCATGGAATTAATGGACGCTGTAGATAACTACATTCCAATTCCACCACGTTTAACTGAATTACCTTTCTTAATGCCTGTAGAGGACGTATTCTCGATCACTGGTCGTGGTACAGTAGCAACAGGTCGTATTGAAAGAGGTGTTATCAACTCTGGAGATCCAGTTGAGATCTTAGGTATGGGTGCTGAGAACTTAAAATCTACAGTAACAGGTGTTGAGATGTTCCGTAAAATCTTAGATTACGGTGAAGCTGGTGACAACGTAGGTTTATTGTTACGTGGTATTGAGAAAACTGATATCAAACGTGGTATGGTTATCTGTAAACCAGGTTCAGTAACTCCTCACGCTAACTTTAACGCAGAGGTTTACGTATTATCAAAAGCTGAAGGTGGACGTCACACTCCATTCTTTAACAAATACCGTCCTCAATTCTATTTCCGTACTACAGACGTAACAGGAGAAATCTCGTTACCAGAAGGAACTGAAATGGTTATGCCAGGTGATAACGTTACGATCTCTGTTAAATTGATCTCTCCTATCGCAATGGAAAAAGGTCTACGTTTCGCTATCCGTGAGGGTGGTAGAACAGTAGGTGCTGGTCAGGTAACTGAAATTACAGCGTAATTTAAAGACGCTTAAGTATAAAGAACAAGCTAATTAGCTTCGGCTAGTTAGCTTGTTTTTTCTCTAAGAAAGGCTTTAAAAATAGACAAAAAAAGCAAATATAATTTGTCTAAATGCTGTTTAAACGCTATATTTGCAGTAGTAAAACAAAAATACACGGGCATAGTTTAAAGGTAGAACGAAGGTCTCCAAAACCTTTGGTCTGGGTTCGAGTCCTGGTGCCCGTGCTAACATAATTTAGGTAAACTAAAAATGGCTAAAGTACTTGATTTTTTTAAAGACTCGTATGTCGAGGTTACTGAGAAGGTGACTTGGCCTACGTGGTCTCAATTACAAAGTTCAGCAGTTATTGTACTTGTTGCTTCCATCATTATCGCATTACTTGTTTTTGTAATGGATAAGGCGTCGAGTAACTTACTAGAGTTGTTGTACGGAATAACTTCCTAAATTTTAGCATTAAAGAATTTATGGCAGATCAATCTTTAAAATGGTATGTAGTTCGTGCCGTCAGCGGAAAAGAGAAGAAGGTAAAGCAATACGTAGAGGCAGAGGTTAACCGCTTAGGTATTCAACATCTAGTTCCTCAGGTATTAATACCTATGGAGAAGTATTACCAAATGAGAGATGGTAAGAAGGTAGCTAAAGAGCGTAACTATTATCCTGGATACGTTTTAATGGAAGCTGCTTTAGATGGAGAGATTGAACACGCTATCAAGAATTTGAATAGTGTAATTGGTTTCTTAGGTGATAAAGCTGGTAATGCTATTCCTTTAAGACCTGCAGAGGTTAACCGTATCTTAGGTAAGGTTGACGAAATGGCAGAGCAAGGTGAAGCTATTAACGTTCCTTACTACGTTGGTGAGACAGTAAAAGTAAACGACGGACCTTTCAACGGTTTCACAGGTGAAATCGAAGAGGTACACGAAGATAAAAAGAAACTTACAGTAATGGTTAAAGTTTTCGGACGTAAGACTCCTTTAGAACTTAACTATATGCAAGTAGAAAAAGAGTAATACACTCTTTAAAATATTTAAAGCTCAACTTTCCAGTTGAGCTTTTTTTTTACCCTTTATTTGGTTATCATTAGTTATTGCCAATAGATGTATTTCGGACCAGTACCAAAAGTTGGGGACTAAGCAAATAATTTGATTAATCTAAACAAGAAGGAGTTTATATCAGAGACCCCACGAAACTGACTTCAGAAAGCTTTAATCTTAGCACTAAAAGATTCTGCTGATGCATTCGTACTTCTATTATTGAAGTAGTTTAATATTTTGGGATAATGCATAATTACGGTCCTAGATACCGTGTTGAAAGACTTAAAACCAGATTTCTCCCTAAGTCTACTTAAGGTATTTGTATTATCCATTCTACTAAAGCTAAAAGCACCTTTTTGTTTCTTTTCCAATGCATGGACGGTGTAGATTCTTGCAAAACTAGCGTATTGCTACGCTTTTTTGTTACGATATCTCAATTTTCTCCAGTTTTCTACTTTTTAAAGTGTTTTTTTTGAACAGGTAAAATAGATGTTAAAACATCTTGTTGTTGTCATTTTATTAATGAAATAGGCTGATTGTTGTTAATAATTAGTTTTTAAACCCTGATTGTTGTCTTTTAAAAATAGGTTTAAGTAAAAATATTTTTTCTATTTATTAGGTTTTATTCCTAGTTTCGCGTAAACTACTAACTTGATAGGCTTTATTTAAAAGTCGAGCTTTCCTAGAGCACTTTTTTAAAGCTTACTTATTGACAGTAGATGTATATAACTAAAAGGTTTTACGTCTTATGATTCTCTTCTTTCAGGCATATCCATGTCTTATTAACCAACACCAACCTTGTAATGCTTTTAGTTGAACGCTAGTAATTACCTAACCAAAATTGAAAATGAAGAATAAAAAACTACTACTACTATTTTATTCCTTGTTCTTATCCATCGTTTGTCTCTACGCACAGAGCAAAAGACCGGTTTCGGGAACGATTCGTGATGAACAAGGAAAACCTATCCCTGGGGCCACTATTACACAAAAGGGAAGTACCAATGCTGTACTAGCGAATGAGCGTGGTGAATTTACGATTGTACTGGAAGGTAACCCTGAGCTTGTCGCTTCCTCTATTAATTATTTAAACCAAGTATTAAAGCTCGATAATAAGCAACAATTAAACTTCGTATTGAAAGAGAAGAATGATGTCATTGATGAAGTTGTTGTAACAGGCTTTGGTGAAAACAGAGCTAAGAAAACTTTAGGTTATTCAATCACTCAAGTAAGTGGCGATGATATTAGACGTACAGGTAATATAAATCCAATAAATGCTTTACGTGGTATGGTACCTGGATTGCAGGTCACCCCAAATGCTGGCGGACCACAGGCCTCTACGCGTTTTTTGATTCGTGGTAGTGCCAATCTTGATCCATATGGTAACCAACCTTTAGTTGTTATTGACGATATCGTGATGGATGACCAGGTTATAATTCCTAACCGTGGTGGCGATCAAGATTTCGGTAATATCTTGAAAAATATAAACCCGGATGATATTGAGTCTATTTCGGTATTAAAAGGTGGTGCTGTTACGGCTTTATATGGTAGCCGTGCTTCCAACGGTGTAATTTTGATTAAAACCAAGAAAGGCTACTCACAACGTGGTCTTGGTGTCTCTTTATCGCAAAGTGTAATTTTTGAAAGCGCCTATAAGACGGTAGATCTGCAGAATAGATTTGGTGCAGGTGTACATGCTGATGACTGGGCGAAGTCTCCGGATGGAAAACTTTCTATTAATCCGAATACCTACTACATGAGTTTTGGACCGGAGATGACGGGTCAACTCTTTACCGATATTACAGGTGAAGAACGCCGAAACGACCCTAACTATAATGATCCTTTAGCCTTGTATAGAACAGGCGTAAACCGCAATACCAATTTAGGCGTTTCTGGTGGTAATGAAAATACAACCTTCCGTTTATCTTATTCTAATTTAGGGGTTACTTCGGCTACGCCGAATAACGATATGTCTCGTAACAACTTTAATTTCCGTGCTACACACCGTCCGGTAAAATCTGTATTGATTGATGCAAATGTTGTTTACACGGCAAGTGATGTAAAGAATCCTGCATTACAAGGACAAAATAGTGTGCTATACAAAACAAGCTATGGTGTTCCTCGGAACTACGATTTCCGCTATTGGTTAAATAACTACCGGGATGATAATAGAGGAGGCCTTAGCGAGCGTGATGTTTCTGGAGCTTCCAATGCTTTTTGGTTTATCTATGAAAATCAATATCAGCAGAAGGAGAATAATTTCAGAGGAAATTTAAATCTAAGAGCTGATGTTACGGATTGGTTACGTTTCGACGGTAGTGCTTCTTATAACCAAATTAACACCTATAATACATCAAAGGTACGAGGTACTGGCGAACGTTTTACAGGGGGCGATTATACGGTTAATGAATCTAATGTTAGACAGTACCGTTATAATGGTAGCTTTAGTTACATCAAAGACTTTGGCGATATTGATGTTTTGTTTAAAGTTGGTGGTGAATTCAATAAATCGGAAGGAAACGGTATTTGGAATAAAACCAATGGATTGTTGATTCCGGATATTTATCGTTTATCAAATAACGCGGGGACTAATTTGCAGACTGTAGAGCAAAAACCAAATAGAACGGAAATGGCTTCGTTGTTCTCGCAACTGAGCTTAGGTTATAAAGATTATTTATTCTTGAACTTATACGGAAGAAATGATTGGAACAGTACCCTTGTTTATAATGATGGACATGGTAATTATTCATATCCTTACTATGGTGCAGATGCCTCTGTTATTGTTTCGCAATTAGCAAAATTACCATCCTTTGTTGATTTTCTTAAATATAGATTATCCTTTGCGAAAGTAGGTGGTGGTACTGTTCCTTATAAAACAAATACAGGATCGTTCACCAATTATACACCTGCTTATGTTGATGCAAATGGAAATACAATATTAAAGTATGGTTACTTGGGAAGCTCTTTACCTAATTTAAACCTGTTGCCTGTAGAAAACTATAAGTATGAAACAGGTATTGAATTTAAGTTGCTGAAAAATAGATTGGGAGGTGATATTACGGTATATCTTCAGGATTCTAAAAATCAAATTCAAGATTTTTCTGTACCAGCGGTATCTGGTGTTAGATCAGCCTTAATTAACGGAGGTAAAGTACGTAATAAAGGTATTGAGTTATCATTATACGGCACACCGGTGAAGACGGGTGATTTCTCTTGGGATGTTTTAGTGAACTACACACGTAATAGAAATACAATTTTATCCTTACCATTTGATGCACAATATGCCATCTTAGATCAAGATGACGGTATCTATTCTGTTGCCAATTTAGGAGGTGATTATGGAGCTATTCGTGCGCCATATTCTGAAGCTTCTTTCCAAAGTAGAGAGAATGGTAAAAATGTTGATAGCCCTTTAAATGGACAGCCAGTGGTAGGCTTAGGAAGTGGTATTTTAGGTGACCCTGTTATTTACTATTTACGTGCTGGTGCTTATAACCCAACTGTTGGTGGCGAAGCGCAGCCTATAATTGGATCTACATTACCTAAGTTCTTAGGAAGTATTCGTAATACATTTAACTACAAAAATTTCGCTTTATCAGTGTTTTTGGATGCTAAATTTGGAGGTAAAGTTTATTCAACAACCTATGGATATGGATCTTGGTATGGTATGATTGATCATACTTTGAACGGACGTACTGCCGAACTAGGAGGTTTAGAATATATGAGTAACTCAAACTATAACGGACGTGGTCCGGGTCTTCGTAACGATGGTATTTTACCTAAGGGAGTATTTGCGGCGGGTACTACGATTGCTGCTGGTAGCAGTGCCGATGGTAAGTCACACGATTTGTCGGGTATGACTGTTGAAGAAGCATATCGTTTAGGTTATGTGAAGCCTACTCCTGCTGCTGACTATTATGATCGTACCTACGGATGGGGGACAGGATTACGCTCGCAGAGTACTTTTGAGTCTTCGTGGGTGTCTTTACGTGAATTGTCTGTCGCTTATGACTTACCAACGCAGGTAGCTTCTCGTTTCAAATTGAATAACTTAAGAGTATCGTTAATCGCAACAAATCTGATGTTCTTATATAATAGCGCACCGGATCATGTGAATCCTGATAACTTGAGCTCGACAAGCAGTGGTGCTTTTATAGAGCGTGGAGGAACTCCTTATTTCCGCCAATTCGGATTTTCAATTAATGCCAACTTCTAAAAAATTAGTGATGAAAAAAATATTAGGTTTATTATTTATATCTGCATTCACCTATTTCGGCTGTAGTAGAGATCATTTTGCTGAGATTAACACCGATCCGGATTTAGTATTTGCGGATCATATGGACCCTGTAAAGGTATTCCCTAATGCCGTTTTAGCCATACATACAAATGATTTTGAAGCCTATTATGATATCAATAGGAACATTACATTTTGGAACTATCAATGGGTACGACTAGCAGGCTCGAGTGTAAGTATTCAAGCTTTTAGATCACCTGTTACGGCTTCTCAATATCCATATCGTTACGATAATTTCTATTTTCGTGAAACAATGGGAGCCGGTGGTTCTGTAGCTGCTATTCAAAATATTATTGATCAAATGCCAGAAGCAGATCGAGCTAAGTATGCGCATATGCGTGCTATTGCTTTAGTGCCAAAAGCTTATGCTGCTTTCAATCTAAGTGATGTCTTAGGTAGTATTCCATATTCTGAAGCATTTAAGGCTCGTTATACGAATCCTCCTTTGTTGACACCTAAGTATGATAGTCAAGAAGAACTGTTTGCTATTCTAGATAAGGAGCTAAAAGAAACTGTTGATATTTTGAAACAAGCTCCTGCTGTTGCGCAAACGAAGCTTGGCAATGCCGATCTTTACTACCATGGTACTGGAGACGAATCGTTAAATTGGGCACAAGCGGCAAATGCGCTTCGTCTTAAAATAGCGATGCGTATTTTAAAAAGAAAACCAGACGAGGCAAAGCGTATCATCAATGAGGTTCTGACCGACAATATTGGTCCTATTAATTCTCAAGCTGCTTCTTGGGTTTTCCGCGCAGGAAAGAACATTGCTAACGGAGGTAACTGGGGTACATTTGGTAGTTTATCGGGTAATAAGGCTACTGTAGATTTTCTGTATGACAACCAGGATCCACGATTGAGAAATCAATACCGAAAATCATTGGTTACTGCTACGCAATTTGCACAGCTAAAGGCAAACGGTACCATTCCCCAGTCAGAAGAGTTTCGTGAGTATAGAGGGCGTTATATTAGCCTTGATGCCGCTTTGGAAGCTGATAAGAAATTTTATTTCAATGCTTTGCCGGGAATCAATGTGATGTATTCTTCGGAAATTCAAACGGCGCTTTTCAACTCCGCTATTAATCAGGGACTTGTTAATTTCCCTGTTATTACTTTTGCTGATGTCTGCTTTATGCGTGCCGAGTTGGCAGCTCGTGGTGTAACCCAAGAAAATGCCGATGATTGGTATAAAAAAGGAATTACAGCTTCCATTAAAGATTATAATAGTTGGGGACAAGATGCCAATGTACAAGGCTTTTCACAGGTTACAGATGCTGAGATTAATACTTACTTAGCGAAAGAAGCGATTAAGTATAATCCAACAAAAGGTGTAGAACAAATCTGTGTTCAGCAGTATATCAACTTCTTTAAAAATCCAAATGAAGCTTGGGCTTTAATTAAGCGTACAGGTTACCCAAGTACATCAGGAGTCGTTATAAAGGCGGAGAAGATGCTTTCGGCAGGTATTGAGGTTAAGATGCCTAGACGTTGGAGTATTGTTTTGCCTCCAATTTCAGACTTTAACTATCAAAATGCAGTTAAAGCTATTGCCGATATGCAGAAAGATGCGAGTTTTGGTGAGTTAAGCGATATCACTGGACGTGTTTGGTGGGATCAGCCTTAATGATTTCTGTATTTAATTAACAAGATCTTTTGAAAATTTGATTTAGATCTTTGGTACTAGGAAAAGCCTAGAGCGATACTCGCTCTAGGCTTTTTTACGTTACTTTATGTATTTCAGTATGATTTTTTTGTATGTTTTATATTGAAATATGTATCTTCGAGCTCCACATCCTACAAACCTAAATGGTTAATAGCAATTGAACTTGTTGGTTACACAAATCAAGTTGAATGAGCTTAATGCTCCCTATTAATGTTAAAATGTTTATGAAACAAATTCTTATTATGCTTCTTGCTGTTCTCCACTTTGCTGTTGGGAACAATCTTTATGCGCAAAAAAATAAACCTTTGCCAGCACGAACACAGTTGGTTAATTGGTATTTTCAGAAAGATAGCCTAGCGCAGGTACCTGCTGATTTGCAAGGGCAAGATTGGAAAGCGGTCCAAGTTCCACATTCATGGAATACCCATGATGTAATGGATGATAAGCCAGGATATTACCGCAATAAAGGATGGTATAAGTTAGATCTAGGTACTGTTGACCAGTTGAAAGGGAAACTTGTACGGTTACATTTTGATGGTGCCAACCAAGAAACAAATCTTTATGTCAACGGGAAGAAAGTTGGTGACCATGTCGGAGGCTATACTGCTTTTAATTTTGAGATTCAAGATTATTTAGACTTCAATGGGGGCCGTAATGAGGTTATCGTATGTGTCAATAATCGTTTTAATCTAGACATACCACCGCTGACGGCAGATTTTACGTTCTTTGGTGGAATCTACAGAGAGGTCTTTTTGGAGGTTAAAGATAAGATACATTTCGCAGATAAAGTGTATGGCTCCACTGGGGTGTATTATCGCACGCCTATCGTCAATGAACAAGAAGCTAAGCTAGAGGTCTTTGGTCAAATCGGATCCTCACTTGGAAAGAAACAAGCATTACGTTTAGTGTCTACTCTTTTCGATGCCGATAATAAGAAAGTAACTTCTGTAGCAAAGCAGTTAAACATAAGTCAGTTAGATTCATTTCAGGTTGTTTTTCCATCACTGAAAGCACCTAGACTGTGGTCGCCGGATCAGCCTTATTTATATCAGTTGGTAACACAGCTATTGGATAGTAAAGGTCAAGTTCTTGATGAGCAGAAAACAGCTGTTGGTTTTCGTTATTTCCGTTTTGATGCAAAAGAAGGTTTTTTCTTAAATGGTAAATCCTATAAACTAATAGGAGCAAGCCGTCATCAGGATTTTAAAGATTTAGGTAATGCTGTTCCTTATGCTATACAAGTAGCGGATGTATACAAGCTGAAAGCCATGGGCGGCAATTTCTTGCGTGTAGCGCACTATCCGCAGAATCCTGCTATTATGGAAGCGTGCGATCGATTAGGTATTTTGACTTCAGTTGAAATTCCTTTAGTAAACGCGATTACTGAAAGTAAAGCATTTGAAACAAATAGCTTACATATGCAAGAAGAAATGATCAGACAGAACTATAACCATAGTTCCGTAATCATTTGGGCACATATGAATGAGATTCTTCTACGTCCTTTATTTAATAATGATAAGCCTAGGCAAGAGGTTTACTTCAAAGCTATTTATGATTTAGCATCTAAGCTTGATGTTTTAACCCGTAAGTTGGACCCACACCGTTATACGATGTTAGCGCATCATGGCGCCGTGGATATGTACGAGCGTGTAGGGTTAACCCGTATCGCTATGATTAACGGATGGAATTTGTACCCTGGTTGGTATGGAGGCGTGATTGCTGATTTTGGTAAGCAGCTCGATGATATCCATCGTAAGATGCCTAATATCCCAATGTTAGTTACGGAGTATGGTGCTGATGCCGACCCACGTATTCACTCTTTTAGTCCTGTTCGTTTTGACAAAAGTGTGGAGTATGCGGTGTTGTATAATCAAGGGTACATGGACGATATGTTGAAGCGTCCTTTCGTTGCTGGAGGTTTTGCTTGGAACTTAGCCGACTTTAACTCCGAAACACGAGCAGAGAGTATGCCGCATATTAATAATAAAGGTCTATTGACTTGGGATCGTCAACCTAAGAATACGTTTCACCTTTATGAAGCTTATTTGGTGAAAACACCTTACGTAAAATTGGGAACTGCCCTATGGAAAAAACGTGGAGGAATCGCTCAAGGGAATGATACTTTTGTGAAGCAGCCACTAGAGGTGTATAGTAATCAAGCTGCTATTACCCTATACCATAATGGACAATCTCTAGGAACGCTGCCTGTTAAGCAGCATAATGCGATTTTCGATGTTCCTTTTGTTGCAGGAGCGAATGTTTTTAAAGCCGTAGCGCTTGATAGCCAAGGTAAAGAAGTTATTCAACAGCAGGATACAGTAGCTTTTCAATTGGTAAACGATTCTTTTGATAAAGCATTTGCACAAGATAGCTTACTTCATTTCTCGTTAGGTGAAAACCGTTATGTCTTAGATGATAATAATGAACTGTGGTTACCATTGCAGGTAGATGAGCATCGTACATGGGGTGTTAAAGGAGGCGAAGACTTCCGATTGACAGTTCGTGGAGGCGCCAACTTAGGTACCGACCGTAATATTACCAATACGTTTAATGACCCTGTGTACCAAACGCAGCAAGTAGGACTCAAGGATATTTTTATACCACTGCCCGAAGGGTCTTACCGTGTCGTACTGCATTTTGCTGAACTTAGTGGAGGTAAAGAAAAAGAGGTTGTGCCTTATGACTTAGAAAATCCACAAAGTGCTTCTACCAAATTTCAACACCGTTTGTTTAACGTATATGTTAACCATAGTTTGTGGTTAAATGATTTTGATTTATCCAAAATTGCTGGTGTTCAGAACGCACATACGGAGTCTGTAGAAATTAGAACCTATAAAAAACAAGGTTTGAAATTAGCTTTTGAAAAGGTGGAAGGTGAGCCTGTTCTCAATGCAATTTCGATTTATAAATTAAATAAATAGTTAACTCCTTCGTTAATTCTTAATAGCTCATAGGGTATGCCATATGAGCTATTTTTGTATACTAGGAGCTTTGTTCGAACAATATTTCCCCCTTTTATGAACAATTATTACGCCTTGCTATTAAGAGGAACTGCTTAGGTTTGTGATGTAACCAATAAGGCTGATTGTTTTAGCCTTTTCTGTTTGTAGGAAACGGAAAATTAAATTTGTAACTACTATTTTTCTGTAGGATTGTTTTCCAAACGGGGGTGCTCTTTTATGGTCTGCTTTTCTCGCATATTTAATTTGTTTCCAAAGCTTATTTTTTATAACATTTTGATTTCTAATTAAAAAAATATAAATTGTGAGCTTCTAACTAAACCTATTTTTATAAACCAATGAAAAAGACCATTCTTGCGCTATGCGTATTGTCTTTTTGTTTCTTACAGGTGCGTGGACAGTTTCCTCGATTCAAAATTTTAGCTTTTTATAGTGAAAATGTTGAAGGTGCGCATGTGGAATTTGCAGAAGAAGCTATTATTTTTTTTAAAAAACTTACGGAAGGTAACGGATTCGTATTCGATGTCACGAAAGATATGAACGACCTCCGTACCGAGAAATTGAAAGATTACTCTTTTATTATGATGCTTAATGATGTGCCTCATAGTAAGGAACAACGGCAAGCACTGGAAACCTATATGGAAAATGGTGGTGGCTGGTATGGTTTTCATGTTGCGGCATATAATGACCGCTCAAGTAATTGGCCATGGTTCTTGAATTTTTTAGGTGGGGGAGTATTTCATCGCAACAATTGGCCACCCTTACCCGCTAAAATCGTTATCGATCAATCCAATCACCCGGTAACCAAAGGACTTCCGAGTAGTTATATTTCTCCTCTTAATGAGTGGTATCAGTGGAAGCCTAGTCCACGAGAAAATAAAGATATCCAAGTATTAGCAAGTTTAGCCCCCGAAAATTACCCTTTAGGATTAAAAGATATTATACCTAATGGTGATACGCCTGTGGTGTGGACAAATACTAAATACCGTATGATCTATCTGAATATTGGACATGGGAAAGGAATTTTTTCCGATGCTACGCAGAATAAGCTAATCATTGATGCCCTAAAATGGGTCGTTAGTTCAGACAAAAAAGGAAACGTTTTTGAAAAATAAACCAATGGATACCAACACAATTCAACCTACAACAACTAAAATTAGAATTCGGGCCATTGACGTTATGCGTGGGCTCACTCTATTTCTCATGCTATTTGTCAATGATCTATTCACCTCAGGTGCTCCAGCATGGATGGCGCATACTAAGGGAGACTTTGACGGAATGGGACTCGCCGATTGGGTATTCCCAGGTTTTCTTTTTATGGTCGGTATTTCTGTACCCTATGCTGTATTAGCACGACGTAAAAAGGGAGATTCCGATTTCAAGATTTTTCAGCATATCGTTCTACGTACGCTAAGCCTCTTGCTTATTGGCGTATTAGTGCTCAATGGAGGCCGTGTTAATGCGGAGTTGACAGGTATTCCCGGACTATTATGGTCTGGACTGATGTATGGATGCGTCTTTCTGATATGGAACCTCTACCCAACGGATAGTCCTTATAAATCGGTTTTTACGGGACTACGCCTGCTAGGTGTTGTGGGCTTAGCTTATTTGGTCTATATCTTCAAGGCTGGAAACGCAGAAAATCCCGAGTGGCTAGAAATCGGTTGGTGGGGAATTTTAGGATTAATTGGTTGGGGCTATTTTGCCGCAGCAACGGTTTACTTAATTGCGCGCGATCGTTTGCTGATCGTTGGTTTGTTTTGTATACTGTTTGTGGTAATCAACATCCTTTCCATGAAGGGCATGATGCCTCATATTCCCTATGTAGGAAGAATATTTGGTGTTATCTTGGGCGGTAATGTACCTTCTATTGTGGTTGCCGGTTTATTTACAGGCATGCTTATCCGTGCTTTTTCCGCAGAACCAAAGCGGTTATTATCCTACTTAGTGATTATCGGTGTCGGCTGTCTCGTTGCTGGATTTGTTTTGCGCAATTGGTTTATCATTTCCAAAATATATGGAACACCAAGCTGGGCGCTGATATGCAATGGTATAAGTGTCCTTTTGCTGGTGGTTGTGTATTATCTTATCGATGTTAAACAGTACCAAAAAGGAATTTATGTCTTTGAACAGGCCGGTAAAAATTCATTAACAACCTACTTAGCTCCTGATCTTATTTACTTTGCTTGTTGGGGATTTGCTATTCCACTTTTCTTCTATAAGCAAGCCGATTACATGGCTTTGAATATTATCGGATCCTTAGTGTGGTCATTCGTCATGTTGTGGTTTGCCATTCTTTTGAAGAAAATAGGTATAGCCCTTAAACTCTAAAACTACTATTATCAATTTAAACCCCTATAAAATAAATTATGAATTTGTACAAAAAACTAACGTACCCGTTCCTGCTATTGGCAGTTTTGATGATTGGATTTAAATCCACAGCTGCATTTGCCAAAAAGCCTAGTAAGGTTATTATAGCGTATGTTACCTCGTGGACTTCAGTGATGCCTGATCCAACTCATATTACACATATCAATTATGCTTTCGGACATGTCACGAATACGTTTGACGGTGTGCGTATTGATAATGAAGCACGCTTGAAAAGTATTGTTGCTTTAAAAAAGAAACATCCACACTTAAAAGTTATGCTTTCTATTGGTGGATGGGGCTCAGGTCGCTTTAGTGAAATGGCTGCAGATGCTACCAATAGAGCTAAGTTTGCGAAAGATTGTATGCGTGTTGTTAAAGAATTTGGATTAGATGGTATTGATATCGACTGGGAATACCCAACAAGTTCGGCAGCAGGTATCTCGAACTCACCAGCAGACACCGATAACTTCACCCTGTTGATGCGCGATATTCGTCAAGCCATAGGTAAGAAAAATTTATTGACTTTAGCGACAGCTTCCAATGGTAAATACATAGCCTTCGGTGATATCAACCCGTATGTAGATTTTGTAAATATCATGACCTATGATTCTGGAAATCCTCCGTATCACCATGCTAGTTTATTCCGTTCTGACAAATCTGGAAATGTGACTTGTGAAGAGGCCGTAGCAGCGCACGTAAAAGCAGGTATGCCAATTGAAAAATTGGTGTTGGGCATTCCTTTCTATGGACGTGGCAATAAGAAAGAAGTGAAAACTTTTATTGACTATAAAGATTTGTTGAAATTGGAAGGCTTAGAAACAAAATGGGATGATGTAGCAAAAGCTGATTACATGGTGAACAGTGATGGCGAATTGGTGTTAACTTTTGAGACGCCTGAGTCTATCAAGTATAAATGTGAATATCTTTTGAGTAAAGGAATGTTAGGAGCTATGTATTGGGAGTATGCTGGTGATACAGCAGAAGGAACACTAAGAAAGGCTGTTTATGAAGGTGTAAATAAAAAATAAGTGAATAGAACGATGAATAGGTTTTCTTTTTTGAGGGTTTTCATGTTTCTTGCTGTACTAACAACGGGATTATCCGTTGTGAATGGAGCCGAGAAAGCCTTAAAACCATTTAAGGTATTGGCCTTTTATTCCGGAAACTGGGATGTGGCGCATATCAGCTTTGTAAAGGAAGCTAATGCTTGGTTTCCCGAGGCAGCTAAAGCCAACGGCTTTAGCTATGAGGCAACGACGGATTTTGATCAGCTTAATGCAACAAGATTGGCCGATGTCGATGTTGTCTTATTTTTAGATAATGTGCCAGGCTCCCCAGCACAGCGTAAAGCTTTCGAAGCATATATGGAGAGCGGTGGTGCTTTTATTGGTTTTCACGTTGCAGCCTATAATGATAACCCACTGAAATGGGATTGGTATTTCAATAAATTTCTTGCTGTAGGTCGCTTCGCTGGAAACACGTGGAAGCCTACTTCGGCCAACCTTAAGCTAGAGCATAAAAACCACCCGATAAGTCAGGGGATTCCAGAAGTCTTTAAATCGCAACCTAATGAATGGTATAAGTGGGAGAAGAATCTACGAGAAAACCCTGATATTCAGGTGTTGGTGTCTATAGATCCATCAAGTTTTCCACTTGGTACAGGACCCAAAGCACATGAAATATGGCATGAAGGCGATTATCCTGTCGTGTGGACACATAAGCGCTATAAAATGTTATACATTAATATGGGGCATAACGATATGCTATATAATCCAGATCGCACCGTGTCTCATACTTTTGAGAATGACTTACAAAATAAACTGTTGATTAATGGTCTTCATTGGTTAGCCGACAAAAAATAATAATTATGACGAGCAAGGCTTCCCTAAGTCTTGCTCGTTTTTTTAAATAAAAAACGCTAACTTTATAAGTAACAGTGCGTAACCCTAATCCCTAAACCCCGTTTTATGTTGTTTTTCCTTCTTCGTTTGATTCCTATTCTTTTGGCAGCCTTGTTGGCTTTAATCTTTAAAGCATCAGCGCAAACTAAAGAGACGGCTTTTTTTAAGGATGTAACAACGACGCATCTTCCACAAGATGCTAAAACGCATGCTCTCGATGTCGCGCTAGCAGATGTGAATGGCGATGGCCATCTCGATATGCTATTAGCACTGGAATCACAGCCCAATCGTTTATATGTAAATGATGGACAAGGGAATTTTACATGGGTTAAAGGTGTTTTTATCGAGGCTAATCATGATACGGAGCATGTTAGAGTCGGAGACTTTGATGGTGATGGTATTCTCGACGTGATATTCGTTGCCGAAGATGATCAAAATCACGAGTTTTATTTAGGCAATGGCGATGGTACTTTCCGTAATGTTAGCGACCGCCTTTTAGGAAAAAGTGAAGCTAATGGTTTAGATATCGGTGATGTCAATGGTGATGGACTACTCGATGTTGTTGTTGGAAACTCAGGGGCCGCTCCGGCTAATTTTCTATGGCTTAACAATAAAGCGAAGCCTGGTTTCTTTGTGGATGCCTCAAAAAGCTTACCTGCACATTTTGACCAGACCCAATCGATTAAATTGGCTGATTTAGATGGCGATGGCCATCTCGATATGATTGTTGCTAATGAGGTACCTCCAAATCGTGTATACTTTAATGATGGTAAAGGCAATTTCGTAGAAAGAGAAGGCGCTTTTATTGAAGAAGTCCCTTTGCACACACGCGAAGTTATAACTTTTGATGCTAATGGTGACGGCTTGACGGATATCTTGTTTGCCAACCTAACTAGCAACGGTGGTGGGCGGGATCATGACCCTAGAGCCCGTTTATTCATCAATCAAGGTGGTGGAATCTTTAAAGATGAAACTGCTACGCGGATTCCAGACTTTGATTTTTCTACCTATGCCGCGAATATTGTCGATTTCAACCACGATGGCCACCCCGATTTAATTTTAAGCGCAATTATGACGCCTCCTTTTGCTCCATATCAAGTACAAGCATTGCAAAATGATGGTAATGGACATTTCACCTTTGTGACGGATACTGTAATACCGAAAGCTACACACGGTAGAAGTTGGGGAATTGCTGTAGGCGATGTTAACGGTGATGGTATCGATGACCTTGTCATCGGAGGATGGGGCGATCAGGTCCGTTTACTTTTCGGGAAGAAATAAATAGTCTTCGCTTTTGTGGTCGAAATAAAGAGTGAATTTGATGGTTTGAACGAATTACACCCCATAATGTAACGATAAGCCCACCTTTGCTCCCTAAAAAATATAGATTTTTGGTGGAATAATAACCAAAATCTATAAACGTGAAAAAAATCTTCTTACTGCTTTTTTATACCTTTTGGTATGCTGTTGGTATGTTGTCTGCACAGCAGAGTCAGCGATTGATTAAAGGATGGGAATTTGTGCAACAAGACCTTGGCGGCATTTGGGAAGCGGTGCGTCCTGTTCCCGTAGGAGCACCCGAAGCGTCACCGATATGGCAAAATGTACAATTGCCGCATAGCTTTAATCAGACGGATGCCGTTTCTCCACTTATCAATTACTATCAAGGACCAGGTTGGTACCGTATATACCTAGACTTAAATAATCCATATGCTACAGGTCGAACATTGCTCCATTTTGAAGGTGCAGGGCAAAAGACACAGGTATACGTTTATAATGAAAAGGTGAAAGAGCATGTCGGCGGTTATGATGAGTGGTATGCCGATTTGACGGATGCTGTAGCTCGTTTTCGCCAAAATCCTGAAGCTGTAAAACGCTTCAAAGGGAAGGTGCCTGTTATTATTCGTGTGGATAACACCCGTGATTTAGAATTGATGCCGTCAGATCTTTCTGATTTTAATGTTTATGGCGGATTATACCGTTACGTAAACCTATTGTATACGCCGGCGTTGTCTGTAGAGAATGTGTTTGCCCATGCTGTGGTAGATACGAAAGGCAAGGAAGGTAAAGTCTCTTTACGTGCTCGCTTTAGGAACCCTCAACAAGTAGGTCAAGCGGAGGTGCGTATAACGTTACAGGATGCTAAAGGTAAAGAAGTCTTGAAACAGACAGTGCCCGTTCAGATGCAACCTAATAATGCGGTCATAGACCTCGGAGCTTTGACCTTGAAAACGCCTAATTTATGGTCTACAGAAAATCCTTATTTATATAAAATATCCGTTTCCGTGATTGCTGGAAAAGATACTGCAAAGCTGGATCAGCATATCGGTTTTCGTCATTTCGAATTTATGGAGAAAGGTCCTTTTATGTTGAATGGTAAACGTTTATTGCTCAACGGAACCCATCGTCATGAGGACCATGCTGGTGTGGGGCCGGCGATGACTGAAGAGCAGATATGGAAAGAGATGCGCATGATGAAAGAGATGGGCGTAAACTTTATCCGTTTAGGGCACTATCAACAATCACGCATTGTTTTGGAAGCATGTGATGCTTTGGGCATTTTGGTGTGGGAAGAAATACCATGGTGCCGCGGTGGTTTGGGTGGTGACGTATATAAAGAGCAAGGACGTCGTATGCTGACCAATATGATTGAGCAGCACTATAACCATGCTTCCATTATTATTTGGGGCTTAGGTAATGAGAATGACTGGCCTGGCGACTTCGATACTTTCG
Organism: Sphingobacterium sp. MYb382; assembly: GCF_037572665.1. Classification (NCBI taxonomy): domain Bacteria; kingdom Pseudomonadati; phylum Bacteroidota; class Sphingobacteriia; order Sphingobacteriales; family Sphingobacteriaceae; genus Sphingobacterium; species Sphingobacterium sp. MYb382. Next base: position 171,657 of record NZ_JBBGZT010000024.1, on the reverse strand, counting down.
ATAAAGAAAAAATTAGAGAGTACATGAAAGAACTCAATGACCTTTCCCATAAATTAGACCCCTCGCGAAAAACCGCTATTCGTCGATGCGATTTTTGTAAAGATATAGTGGATGTGTACTCGCCATCTATTTGGGCAGGCTGGTATCGTGGGATTTACACTGACTATAAATCTGTTAGTGAAAAAGAATTTAATCAGGTTAATCATTTTCTACATGTAGAATGGGGGGGGGATAGCCATGCGCGTCGTCATTCGGAAACACCTGACCAAGGGCTTTCGGAAGTGATGAAAAGTACATCTGCTGATGAACGCGCAGGAGATGCTTCGCTATTTGGTGGACCTGCACGCGTGTCGAAAGACGGCGATTGGAGTGAAAGCTATATTGTTAATTTGATCGACTGGCATTTAAAAGAACAAGAAACAATGCCTTGGTTGACGGGTACAGCCTATTGGCCATTTAAGGATTTTTCGACGCCCATTCGTCCAGAGAATCCAGTTCCTTATGTCAATCAAAAAGGAGTTGTCGAGCGTAATTTTAATAAAAAAGAGTCTTTCTATGTTTTTCAATCTTACTGGACAACAGAGCCGATGGCCCATATTTATGGACATAACTGGCCTGTACGCTGGGGTGCAGCCGGACAAGAGCGCATGGTGAAGGTTTTTTCTAACTGTGATGAAGCCGAGCTTTTTGTAAATGGCAAAAGCCAAGGCGTACGTAAACGTAATAGTCAAGATTTTCCTGCCGCAGGATTGCGCTGGATGGTGGCCTACCAAGAAGGGGAAAATAAACTCGAAGTAGTCGCCAAAAAAGGAAAAATCGTTGTTAAAGATGCTATCACTCAGGTATACCAATCAGCAACTTGGGGCAAACCAACGCAAGTGTCATTAGAAGTGATTGAACAAAAAGGAGACTCCGTACTTCTTGAAGCCTACCTGCGCGATGCCCAGGGAATTAAATGTCTAGATGCGCGCGATTATATAAACTTTCAGTCTTTAGGTGAAGGGTATTTAATAGTTGATCAAGGAACATCGGATGGAAGTAGCCGTTTACAAGCTTATAACGGACGTGCACGTATCACTTTCGTGCGCACAGGAGCACAAGCGGTTGTTTCCGTGCATGCTGATAGTATAGGCACTGCTATATTGAATCTTTCACAGCCTGCAATTCCAACACAAGTGTATCAGGAACTGAAAAAAGAAACCCTTCATGCTGCTGATAGTCTATTGACGGTTGCCGTAAAGACTATCGTCGATGCTCCAGCAGCTCGTTCAGCAGGAACGGTACACGATTTCTATTCCGAAGGTGATTATTGGTGGCCCAATCCTGCAGATTCCAATGGCCCTTACATCCGTAAAGATGGACAGACCAATCCGGATAACTTTATTGCTCATCGCGATTTCGTGATGCGATTAGGGGATATCGTTGGTTCCTTAGTCTCTGCATGGAAAGTTTCAGCAGACCAAAAGTATGTAGATGCAGTTATTCCACATCTGGAAGCTTGGTTTGTGAACCAAGGGACACGTATGAATCCATCTTTGAATTATGCACAAGCTATAAAAGGTGTGGCCACAGGTCGAGGGATAGGTATTATTGATGCTATTCACTTTATTGAAGTCGCTAAAGGAATACAAGTATTGAAGGAGGCAGGCAAACTGCCTCCTTCTTTGTTAAAAGGTTGTGAAGAGTGGTTCGCTAATTACCTGCAATGGGTGACCACTCATCCCTATGGATTGGAAGAGATGGCCGCTAAAAATAATCATGGCACTTGCTGGGTGATGCAGGTGGCAGCTTTCGCAAGCCTAACCGAGAATAAAGAACTATTGGCTTTCTGTGCCAATCGCTATAAAGCCGTATTGCTGCCTAATCAACTGGCTGACGATGGTCATTTCCCATTGGAAGTAGAACGTACAAAATCATACGGTTACTCCCTGTTTAACCTAGATGCTTTTGCGTCAACGTGTTATATCCTTAAGGATTTTGATCCGCAGTTACCCTACTATAGTCATGGGAAAAAGTCCCTGCACCAAGCCCTAGAATTTTTATACCCCTATCTGCAGGATAAAGATACATGGCCTTTTGGAAAAGATGTGATGTATTGGGAAGAATGGCCTACAGCGCAAGTATCCCTATTATTTGGGGGGCTATTATTCCAAGAACAAAAGCTGTTAAATCTATGGAGTAAACTTCCCCGATCTTATGCTATAACAGAAGTGAGAAGAAATTCATCCATTAGATACCCTATTCTTTGGTTGTAAAGGCTTTGTAAAGTTTATGTTAAAGGCCTGAACAATTTCCACCCTTATTTAGAGCAAAATTTACTCCATCATGTAGCGTTTTATGTTGATTTTTGAGGCTTAAGCCAATAGGATTAAACCAAATAAACCTAGTGATATGTTAACAAAAAGAAGAGCGTTGAATAGCTATGTGCTATGCTCACTACTATTGTTTTGTTGGGGGCAATTCGTCTACGCCCAACAATCGCGCAGTGTTCGAGGAGTGGTACACCAAGAAGGTGGTGCTGCTTTATCGAAGGTAACTGTGAAAGTCAAAGGAAACCCGACGACAACTCAGACGGATGAAAACGGAAATTTTATTATTCAAGTAGGACCGCAGGGAACCCTTGTGTTTTCCTTGATTGGTTATCAAAGCCAAGAAGTTCCTGTGCAACAAAGAGAGTCTATTACGGTGACCTTAAGTGAGGTTGTAGCCGATCTAGAGGAAGTTGTTGTTGTGGGCTACGGTACGCAGAAAAAAGTAAATCTAAGTGGTGCAGTTGCGCAGGTCAAAGGCGAAGATATCGTTAATAGGCCTGTAACAAATCTAACATCGGCTCTACAAGGGATGATGCCCGGTGTGGCAGTAACGCGTTCGAGTGGTAGACCGGGAGGGGAAGAATCTCGAATTCGTGTACGTGGTTTTAGTTCATCAAATGAGATGAGTGCTTTAGTACTTGTCGATGGTATTCAGATGGATTTGAACTTAATCAATCCGGAGGATGTAGAGTCTATCTCTGTTTTGAAAGATGCTTCGGCTTCCGCAATATATGGAGCACGTGCCGCAGGTGGTGTAATTTTAGTGACCACTAAGAAAGGACGTAGTGGTAAACCATTAATTAACTACAATAATTATTATGGTGTAAACATCGCTGCACGGAGACCAGAACGTTTGAATTCTTGGGATGAACAGATTTTAATTAACGAAGCGCGCGTAAATTCGACAGGAAACCCTGAATTTACCGAAGAACAGATTGAATGGTTGAAAAATCCGAATTTCTCCGTTCGTCCAAATCCAACGCAAGATCGTTGGGAGTTTTTTGGTAATAACAACTGGATTAAAGAGGGGATGAATAAATATAGCAGCATGCATAATCACAATTTATCCATTAGTGGAGGTAGTGAAAATGTTGTTTACAATGTTTCTGGAGGTTATTATCAACGTGATGGTGTTTTGCGTTATGGCCCTGATGACAATGAACGCTATACGTTACGTACCAATATAAGTGCCGCTGTGAATAAATATATTCATTTGGATGTGGCCGCAAATTATGTTGGATCTGTAGTGAACCAAAATGCATATGGTACAAACCCAATTATTGACCGTTTGTACCGTAGTCGTGCTAGACAGAGCTTGTATGTGCCTGCAGAAGATATCACAGGACAGCCTTTTAATGGTGATTTGCAGGTGAATCCTATTGACATTTTAAAAAATGGAGGTTTCCAAAAAAGTTTATATGAGTCTTTTACTGGTAGAGTGAATTTGAAAATTAAAGACCTCGTAAAGGGTTTAACGTTTGATTTTTCTGCTTCGCGTAATCAAGATTATTATAGCGATGAGATTAATCGTCGCACATTGACTTGGTATGGACGTTCAACGAACACGGTTCGTTTTAAAGTTCAAGATCCAAACTCTAGAAGTTTAACAAAGAATAGAGGTTATTTGAATAATGTTCAAGCAGTCGTTAATTATAATTTTAACATTGCGGATGATCATAAATTTACCCTATTGGGAGGGACTTCCTTTGAGGAATATCGCAAGGATGAGTTTTCGGCTGGAGCACAAGGTATGATTACCAATGATTCTTTCAGCTTAAACTTTGGCGATGCAGCAACAAAAACTAATGCTGAAAAAATTGAAACCTGGGCTATTGGTTCTTATTTTGGTCGATTGAACTATAGCTATAAAGAACGTTATTTATTTGAAGCATCTATTCGTTACGACGGTAGTTCGCGTTTGGCACCCGAAAACCGCTGGCATATATTCCCATCGTTCTCTGCAGCATGGCGTGTAGATCAGGAAGATTTTATGAAAGATCAAACAATTTTCGATCAGTTTAAAATTCGGGCTTCTTGGGGGCAATTGGGGAATGGTTCTGTGTTAGGATTGTATGACCATGTACCGTTATTGATAAGTGGTCTTCAATCTAATCTTCCAACTACAGGACCCTTAGTTTTTAATGATAAGCGAGAGCAATATTTTTTTCAATATCAATTAGCTTCTCCTAAGAAAACATGGGAGATTGTAGAACAAAGCAATATAGGTGTTGATTTTGCAGTTCTTAAAAATCGTTTAAATTTTACGGGAGATTATTATGTGAAGCGTAATAAGAACATGTTAGCTCCTTTGGAATTACCGTCAATTATCGGTCTTAACGTTCCTTATTTTAATGTGGGAGAGATGAAAAGTTGGGGATGGGAGCTAGAAGTGAAGTGGAAAGATAAAATTAAAGATTTAGGCTATTCTATTGGTTTTAACTTGTCTGATAACCAAAATAAACTAGTACGTTTTGATGGACGTAGTGTTGTGAATCCTGGCGTAGTTGAACTTTTAGAAGGGCAAGCAATGAATACTGTTTGGGGATATCGTACGGATGGATACTTCCAATCAAAGGCGGAGTATGATGATTATCGTAAAAATGTAAGTGTTCCATTCTTCCCTAATAATGGGGGAGCTGGTGATGTGAAGTACCTTGATTTAAACGGAGATGGTATTGTTAATGCTGGAAAACAAACTTTAGAGGATCATGGTGATTTAGTGAATTTCGGTACGACAAACGGTCGTGATTTCTTTGGCTTTGACTTAGGTGCACAATGGAAAGGTTTTGATGCGAGCATTTTCTTTCAAGGGGTAGCAAAACGTAAGTTTGTGATTGAACCAGGTACATTATCGCCAATGTTAGGTACTGCTGATTTACCGTGGACAATTCATATGGATCGTTGGACGCCAGAAAACCCAGACGCAATGTTCCCAAGAATGTATCAAACAAGTGATCATAACTATAGACCTTCTGATAAATGGATTCAGAATGGCGCTTATCTACGTCTTAAAAATGCGCAGATTGGCTATACTATTCCTATGAAAACTAAAGCCATTCAGAAATTCCGCGTGTTTGTATCAGGACAAGATTTGTGGGAAACGACTAAAGTAATGAATGTATTTGATCCAGAGGCTCCAAATAATGTTTCTGCGACTACGTATCCATTTTTCCGTTCGGTTTCTTTTGGTCTGAACATCACCCTATAATGTGCAATAATTATGAAATCTATTAAAAAATATATAAGTCATATCGCTTTTGCCTCCATGGTTTTGGTAGGGACGAGCGCATGTAGCCTTGACCGTTTTCCAGAGTCGGAATTTTCGGATAAAGATTTTTGGAATACAGAGAATGATTTACGCCTTGCGGCAAATCGGCTATACCAACGATTGGAAGGATTCTCGCTAGATAATCGTGCCGATGATAATGTAAATCAGAATATAAACCAGATTAGTAACGGTACGTGGAGTATTCCAAGTACAAGTGATGATTGGAATAATCCGTATCGAATAATTTTTACGGCAAACAATATTCTAATAAAAGGGGAAAAGGCAACTGCAGGAGAAGCGATTAAAAATCGTTATTTAGGTGAGGCACGCTTCTTTAGAGCCTATGCATACTTCACATTGTTACAGAAGTATGGTGATGTACCTTTATTATTAAAGACGCTGGACTTTGATTCACCGGAGTTGTTCATGGGGAGAGCCCCCAAGCAAGAGGTAGCGAAGCAAATTTATGAAGATCTAGACTTTGCTACGCAATGGCTTCCTTCGGCGTCCGCTGTTCCTGCTGATCAGTATGGTCGTGTTTCCAAAAGCACAGCACAGGCTTTAAAAGCTCGGGTAGCTTTGTTTATTGGAACTTTTGGTAAGTATCATAATGAGCCTGGTTTTCAAGAGCATTTGGATGTAGCGGTGAAATCTGCTGAGTTTGTGATGGGACAAGGACATAAATTGTTCGCTAATTATGGACAACTTTTTGACCATCCTGGCGAGGGGCGTACAAATACCGAAAATATTTTAGTGAAAATCTACGGGGTTAGTTCAAGCAACTTAATACTTGGGCATAACTATTCTAGAGATATGGAAAATGGAAGGTTGTCGATGACACGTAATTTTGTGCGTCAATACCTGTATGAAGATGGACTGCCAGCATTCAATGAGTTGAATCAGCCATCTAGTAAACGTTCTGCCTTCTTTGTTGCAGAAGGACAAGAGCCTAGTTACAATACCGTTTTTGAACACCGTGATCCACGCTTAACGTACACATTATTTAAAGCAGAGGAAAGTGCTTACAAAGGACCATGGGTGCCAACGACAACTTTGGGTTCGCGTACGGCTTATGCAACAAAAAAATACTTTAACCTTACCGATTGGCAAGTGAATGGTAATGGTACGGTAGACAGAATTTTAATACGTTACGGTGAGGTGCTGCTTATTTATGCTGAGGCAAAATATGAACAAACAGGAAGTATTAGTGATGCTGATCTTGACCGTACGGTGAATGCACTGCGTGCACGTGCAGGCTTTAATGCGAAGTTAACCAATACCTTTGCCCAAACGAATCAGTTGTCACTTCTTGAAGAGATTCGTCGAGAGCGTAGTGTAGAACTTGCGTTAGAAGGATTCCGTTATACCGATATTTTACGTTGGAAACTGGCAGAGAAGCTATTAACACAAACTTTACTTGGAGCAAAATACATTGCTGTAGATTGGGTTGGGGCTGATATAAAAAACCTTAATCTTAATACGGAGCAAATTTTAATTGTTGAAGATGCTAGTACCCGTAAGTTTGATCCAGCGAAGGATTATTACTACCCAGTGCCACTACGCGAAATTTCCGTTAGTGATGGTAATGTTGTTCAAAATCCAAACTGGAAATAAAATTTAGAAAACATGAAAAATATTAAAAAATATACAGGATTGATGTTGTTGTTCGTGGGCTTATTCACGGTCTTCACTTCTTGTGAAGATAGAGACACCCCTGCAGGATTACCTGAATTTGAACATCATTATTACATCGTCTACGTACCAAACAATAATAGCGCGGTGACGGTTAAACGTAATCAGGAAGCTTTGTTGAAGTTGCCGCTACAGTTTTACTCGGAGTTTACACGTGATTATGATGCCGTAGCAACCTATGTTGTTAATACGCAGGGTCTTCCTAATACAACTGTTCCAGCGGTATTAGGCGAAGATTACGAAATTGTGAACGAAGCCGGACAGCGTATTCAGCCAGAAGATGGTAAATACAAAATTGTATTCCCGAAAGCGCAGAAAGCAGAAGCTGCAATTTATGTGAAGCTATTGAACAACAGTAAACCAGGACGTAGAACCGTAGAAATTAACTTAGTGGATAACATTCAGGAGAAGTTTAGAGTTGATGTGTTCTCTACAGCCTTTAAACGCACCTTGAACATTGATTAATGATGATGAGAAAGACAGTTAAATTAGGCCTTTTTGTAGCTGGAATTGTTTTTTGTATGCCAATTGTGCGGGCGCAAGATGCCCGCATAAAGGCATCAGAAACGCAGTTTCATTATTTACTTAACGAGGTAGAAGCACAAGTTGATGCTCAACATGTAGCACCGCGTACCGTGGAAAAAGGGAAACTTCATCTTGTACCTTCACGAGATTGGACAAGTGGCTTCTATGCTGGAACACTATGGAACTTGTATAAGTTCACGGGAAAGCAAGAATGGAAGGATGCAGCAGAGAAAGCTACCGCACGCATTGAGGCAGAGAAGTTAAATGGTAATACCCATGATATGGGCTTCAAAGTATATTGCAGCTTTGGCAATGGCTATGCCTACACGCAAAATCCTGCTTACCGTGATATTATCATCACTTCAGCAAAAACATTGGCTACACGCTTCAACCCGAAAGTAGGAAGCTTGCGCTCATGGGATCATAACGCCGATAAATGGCAGTTCCCTGTTATTATGGACAACATGTTGAATCTGGAGCTTCTTTTTGCAGCAACGAAGTTGACAGGCGATTCTACCTATTACAAAATTGCTGTTTCCCATGCCGATAAAACATTGGCTAATCATTTCCGTGCCGATGGTGGAAGCTACCACGTGGTAGATTATGATCCTGAAACGGGGGCTGTTAAGCATCAGCACACTCATCAAGGCTATGCCCACAGCTCTACATGGGCAAGAGGGCAGGCTTGGGCCTTGTATGGCTTCACGATGAGTTACCGCGAAACAGGCGATAAACGTTATTTGAACAAAGCTTTGGCTATCGCCGAATGGATTAAGAAACATCCACACCTACCGAAAGATGGTGTCGCATATTGGGACTTTGATGCGCCAGGTATTCCAAATGAACCAAGAGATGCTTCCGCCGCTGCGGTCATGGCCTCCGCTTTGTATGAGTTAAGTCGTTTACATGGGAAAGATAAAAACCTCTTGAAGTTTGCAGACAAGATTTTTGACTCCTTGACTAAGCATTATACAAATAGCGCAGGAAGTAATCATGGTTTTTTGTTACAACATAGCACAGGGTCAAAGCCCCATCAATCGGAGGTAGACGTTCCCTTAATCTATGCAGACTACTATTATATAGAGGCCTTGGGTAGAAAGTTAAATATTATTTGATTTAGCGCATAAAATTGCATAATATGGTCTCTCCAATTACACCTAAAAAGAAATGGCTAGAGCACTATACTTATTTCTTTTTGTTTTTTTATTTACCAGTACCAATGGCTACGGGCAATTAAAAGAAGAAAGAGTACGATTTTTTCACCTTGATGCTAAAAGTGGTCTATCGCAAAGTAGCGTATTTGCTATTCTGCAGGACCACCTGGGCTTTATGTGGATTGGCACACGTGATGGCTTAAATCGTTATGATGCTAAAAAGTTTACGACATATCGTAATGCGTTGTCCGATAGGGATGTCCTATCGGACAATTATATTACAACCCTATTCGAAGATAAACAGAAAAGACTTTGGGTAGGTACCGCCAATGGACTCAATCTATTTAATCGTCAAAAAGATAAATTCGAAATTATTCCCGTAGCAACAGATCGTAATGCTATGATAAACGGGGTAACGGAAGACCGCAGGGGGAATATTTGGTTTAGTACTTCTATAGGCTTGTACGTATTACGTAAAGAAGCGACATCCACTCAATTGGAACTGGTATATAATGGCTACAAACCTGATGGCGCAACAGCTGTACACGCAGGGAGCCGTTATGTTCAGCAAGTTATGGAAGATAGCCAAGGACGAAGCTGGATAAGCACCGTTGGTGGCGTTTATGTATATCAAAACTTGCTTAACAAGAGGAGTTCTCCTCCGCAGCATATATTTCGTGCCGAAACTGGACGCCTAAATTGTCAAGATGTACGCTTTGTCTATGAAATGAAACCTGGAATTTATTGGTTCGGAACGAAAGAGGGAGGAATAAACGTGTATGACCAACGGAGCGATGCTTTCACGTATTATGGTGATGGAGTTGCGGGGAAAAGTACGGGTTTACATAGCTTGGATATAAGAAGTATGATTGCCGACCGTTTCGGAGGCTATTGGATTGGAACTATCAACGGATTATACTACTATGCTGAAGATACCGGTTTTCTAAGTTTTCGTAAAAATGAAATTAATCCGTATTCCATTAGTGACAATTCTATTAGGCCCATTTATCAAGATCATAGAGGGTCGATTTGGTTAGGTACCTACTATGGAGGAGTGAATATTTTTGATCGGAATATTCCATTTTTTAGAAATCATACGAAGGGTACTTCTAAAGATGGTTTATCGTCGAATGTGATTAGTGGTATTGTGCAAGATCAAGCCAGTAATTATTGGGTTGGTACTGAAGGCGGGGGATTAAGCTACTTTTCTAGTCATAAAGAGCTACTACATCAATACACAAGTAATCCTGCTATAGGGACTTCATTGAGCACCAATCATGTGAAGGCCTTATACCTTGATAAAAATGAAAACTTGTATATAGGAACCTATAACGGAGGACTTAATGTCCTGAAAAAGGGAAGTGCTTCCTTTCAGCATTATAAGCATGACCCTGCTAATCCTTCTTCCATTGCGAATAATAATGTATATAGTTTTGCGACAGACGATGCTAATAATTTGTGGGTTGGTACCTATGGCGGAGGAGTGAGCCTACAAAAAAATGGAGAAAGCGGCTTTTTTGAACGATATAACCATCGTCGTAAAGATGGAAAACAGTTGAGCTCCGATCTGGTACGCATTGTCTTCATGGATAGTCGTAAAAACATGTGGGTGGGTACTGATAATGGGTTGAATGTGAAGTGGAAAGGTAAGGATGGCTTCGAGAAGTTTTACTACGCTGACGACAATCCGGAAAGTATAAGTAGCAATGTAATCATTAATATTTTTGAGGATTCTAAAGGTAGACTTTGGGTGAGCACTTATAAAAATGGTATTAATGAGTTTAATTATGCGACCAAGGCCTTCCACCGTATCATGCCTAAAAGTCCTAACTTAAGTAATGATTTTTATAGTATCGTTGAAGATAATGGTTTGCTCTGGATAAGTAATGATAAAGGGTTGGCCGCGTTTAACCCTGAGGATGGCAATATTAAACGTTACAATATTCTAGACGGATTGGTGGGGAATGAGTTTTCCATGCATGCCGCTTATAAAAGTAAAACAGGAGAACTACTTTTCGGGGGAACACATGGAATTACAGCTTTTTGGCCCAAAGATATTCCAACAAGCTCCTACATTCCTAAAGTAGTGTTTACCGATTTTAAAGTCTCTAATAAATCTGTACCTATTGATGATGACGGCACATTAAAGTCACACATCTCCAACCGTCCTACGCTCACCTTAGACTATAAGCAAAACATGTTTAGCGTTGATTTCGCAACGTTGAATTTTATTGTGCCTGATAAAAATAGGTATGCCTATAAGCTTGAAGGTTTTGATAGCCACTGGAATTATGTTTCTACGCCTACGGCCACTTATACCAACTTGCCTGCCGGAAACTATACTTTACTGATAAAAGGAGCTAGTAATGATGGTGTGTGGTCCGAGCATCCGCAGGAGCTAAAAATCGTTATGCTGCCACCGCCTTGGAAAACATGGTGGGCATACTTAATTTATACCCTCTTGGTTGGAGCAGCAGTATATGGTGTCGTTCGTTTTACGCGCTCAAGAGCCGAATTAAGACATCTGCTGAAAGTGAAGGAGATGGAAGCTGAAAATAAACGTAAATTGGCTGAGGTTAAAGCTAGTTTCTTTACCAATATCTCGCATGAACTACGAACACCCTTGACGCTTATTTTAGGTCCCTTAGATTATATTCTGCCTTCAATGGAAGAAAATAATAGTCTAAAACCGACCTTGACGACTATGCATAAAAATGCCCAGCAGCTACTTCAGTTGGTGAATGAGCTGCTAGATTTACGCAAGAACGAATTGGGACATACCAGGTTGAAGGTTGCCGAATACGCTATAGATGAGTTTGTGCGTGAAGTCCTCTATTCTTTCAAGAATCAAATGGCTCTGAAAGGTATCGTTGTGGAGACCTACTGCGAAGAGCCTCACCTTAAAGTATGGTTTGATCATGTTCAATTGGGCAAAGTATTTTACAACCTCATTGGTAACGCTGTAAAGTATGTGCCAAATAATGGTCATATTCAGGTGAACCTAAGTACCAAACCTTCCCATGTAGATGGTGAAAAAGATAAACTGTATATTGAGATTCGCGATAATGGAATAGGAATTCCAGAAGACGAGATACAATCGGTTTTCGAACTTTTTTATCAAGCCGATAAGCAGGTAGGGATTAAACCGTCGCTAGGCTCTGGTGTTGGGCTGGCCTTGGCAAAAGAAATTGTACAGCTGCATCACGGAACCATTCAGGTGGAAAGCCGGTATAGCCCACAGCAAATAGATTCCTTTACCATCTTTAAAATTGAGATACCTCTTGGGAACGCCCATTTTACGGACGAGGAACTCGTTGTGAATCCAAAGGCTAACACTTTTTATAGTACTGAGCAACAAAATCATCAAGGACAAATATCCCATAAAGACATCTTGGCTATTGAAACTGAAGTATCCGCTATTGTAGACGATCAAGAGCTTAACTCCGTTCTTATCGTTGATGACAATGAAGCGATTCGTGATTTCTTGTATCAAGGATTGTCAAGAAATTATAAAGTAGTCGTGGCGGCAGATGGGGAAGAAGCTTTAACCTTTATTGAGCAGCAGCTACCTGATATGATTATTTCGGATGTCATGATGCCCAATTTAGATGGCGTATCTTTATTAAAAAAGGTGAAAGAAAACCCTATTTCTTCGCATATTCCAGTTCTCTTATTGACGGCACTATCGTCAGATCAAGATATGCGTGAGGGGATGTACGCTGGCGCGGATGATTACCTCGTTAAGCCTATCAATCTAGAGCTTCTTTCATTAAAAATTCAAAACATCTTATTTACACGTAAGTGCTACCGCAAAAGTTTCCTTCAGGAGTTAGTGTTGAAAGAATCGGGAGAAAATGATGGTGCGAAAGGACAAGACTATGCTTTCTTAAAGAAAGTCGTAGATTTCGTAGAGCAAAATTTAGCGGAGAGCGAATTGAATGTTGTGCGCCTGTCGGCGGAAGTAGGAATGAGTAGACCCGTTGTTTATCGCAAAATAAAGCAGATAACAGGACTAAGCGTAATCGAGCTAATCAATCTGATACGTATGCGACATGCCGTAACATTGTTGAATGATAGCCAGCTTCTTGTCTCTGAAATCGCGTATCACCTCGGCTATAGTGATCCCAAATATTTTAGTAAGTCCTTTAAAGTATTCTTTGGACTCAGCCCTAGTCAATTTTCGGCACTAGACCAAGTCGCAAAAGTAGAACTGATGCATAGCAACAGCTTCTTTAAACTTTTGAAGTACGTAAAAGAGGAAGTAGTCTAAAAGCCTATTCCTTATAAAATTATACAACAGTGCTATGGAAACTGAATAGGGGTTGCATCATTAGCATATGCGAATCCTATTTTTGTTAATTCTTTTTCTTTCTTTTTCTGCCCTCAAGGCGCAGCCAGCAGCAGATTTTGAATCCGTTTATAAAGAGTTGAATACGGTCTTCAAAGGTCACCTTCCTAGCGTTGGAGAATATAGTTTATTATTTACGGTGAAAGGAGACAGCTGTGTTACGATTGAAAAGTCGAACAGGTCACTGCCAGATTCCGTTGAATTTAATGCATCCGTAGTACCTGCCATATTAAAACATAAAAGCATATTTAAAGCAGAGCAGTGGTATAAGCTACGATTGTTTTTCGATGTGTTTAGCGATGTTACCTATGCCGTCGTGCAGCCTATTGCAATACCTGAGGATAGCGTTTTTGGCCCACATGAATTTTATCCAGAACCAAGGGGAGGCTTTATGGAGTTTTCTCGAATACTAGCCATGGACATTTTACGAAATGAAAAAAAAATCCAATGGACTGCTGCAGATAGTGTTATGCAGCTATTAGTTTTGGTGAAATGGAGAAACCAAAGAGTTGACTTTTTGGGCGATCAAAGGTTTGAAAGCTTATTAGATAGTGCTAGATTAATAAAATGGATGTCTCATCTTGAATTTGGGATACCTGCCAATGTATTATTGACATTCAATCTTAATACCAAGTTGCTCTTTGCTGATGATTTTATGGAGCGAATGCTGTGGCGAGATTTTGTAACGTTAGAAAAGAGCGAGAAAGTGCTGCCGAATACTTTTCAGGGCAGTTATGTGAAACGAAACAATAGACCATTTGAAGGCATGAAAGAGCGCTTGTTGGTTTCTTTGGTTTGTAATCCCTTAACGAATATATTAGAAAATCCTATTATTCATAAAGGTAGTACGCAAGAAGCTAACGATTTAATTGATTTTATACGAGCTAACGAAAAGGAACTTAAATTAAAATTTCAATACGATTTACGTTATTTTTTCTATCTATAGATACTTTGTTGAACGGATTAATAGTGATACCAATCTTTTGTAAGGCAGTTTATATTGTTTGTACTTAACCGTTATATTATTTAATAGCTTATGCGTTGTGACGTGATTTTAGAAGGAATGATTAAAATTAGTCTATTCCTATTTGTTTTTCTTCTTTCGTTTTTGATCACAAAGTCACAGGAGCTAACGGATTTTGAACCCGTATATAAAGAGTTGAACCACGTCTTCAAAGATTATTCCCGCAGAGGTGGAGCCTATAGTTCAGAATTTACCTTAAGCACTAGAAAACACATTAAGTATGAAAATACAGACGAAGTTTTAGGTGAAGATAAAGAACTCAATAAAAAGATTTCCCAAGCTGTATTAAAGCATAAGAAGCTGTTTAAACAATATCAACGCTATAGTATTCGTGTTTTTTTTGATACGTATTCTGATGTTATTTACGCCAAGATATATCCAATTATACCGGTAGAAATGGATAGCGATGACAGGGTTTTTGGTCCGTTGGAGGTACATGCAGTGCCAAGAGGAGGAATGAACAAATTTTTATTGGCGATAGTGCATGATATACAGCGAAATAAAGAAAAATTGAAATGGGCTGAAACGGACAGTGTAGCTCATCTTTCGATTATCGTTTGTAAAGATGGTGCTACCTTCTTTGCAGGAGAGCAACGACTTATTAGTCTTTTAAATTTCGCTAAGCGCACAACATGGAAACCAGCGATAGTCAGTGGTGAACCAGTTACTATACGCATTAAATTAGAACTAGATGTTAAATATGCCTTATCGAATGATTTGGATAGTAGAAAAATGTTGGAAAATTTTAATAAGGGAGAGTCCTTTTACGAAAAGATGTTGTCGGAATTATTTCAAGGAGACTACGTTGCTTGGAACACTTATAAACCTAAATTGGGGAAGGAGCAAATGCTCGTTTCTTTTGTTTACAATAGTAACACAAGGAAATTCGAAAATCCTATTATCCATAGGGGAGAAACGAAGGAGGCTAAAGTTTTAATTGCTTTCATCCTTAATCAGCTTGAAGGGGAAAAAATAGAAGGATATCCTAGACCATTTTCGCGTTATTTTTTCTATCTTTAAAGAAGCTGTCTGTATTCTTAGGTTACGAAACCTTACATAGGTTTCAAGGAGCTTGATTAAATTTTTATAATAAGCAACAACTAAGAATATAACGATTGTCTTTATGTGTGTTTAGGAGAGGTGTTAAAGTGCTTGAAAATGAGCGTATAATACTTTCAGGCACTATCCTAAATAATAAAATAAATAAAATTGGAATTTACCATCGTAAAAACAGGTGTTATCAATGAAAATTTCTTTTTATAACCTTTTGTAATTCAAAACTTCTTATTATCTTTGCACCTCGTTTAGTTGTGTAGCCTAGCTATATGGCTTTACGAAAACAAAATAAATGTTACAGTTTGCTTCCAACTTACTAACAGACATTTAACATATTAAATTCAAAACAAAATGGCAAAAGAAGTCGGTGCGTTAGTAAAATTACAAGTTAAGGGCGGTGCTGCAAATCCATCTCCACCAGTAGGACCTGCGTTAGGTGCTAAAGGTGTGAACATTATGGATTTCTGTAAGCAGTTCAATGCGCGTACGCAAGACAAGCCAGGGCAAGTATTGCCTGTTGTTATTACCGTTTACACGGACAAGTCGTTTGATTTTATTATCAAGACTCCACCGGTAGCAGTTCAGTTGAAAGACGTTGCTAAATTAAAAGGTGGATCTGGTGAGCCTAACCGTAAGAAAGTTGCTAACATTACATGGGAGCAAGTTGAGGTTATCGCTAAAGATAAAATGGTCGATTTGAACGCGTTTACTGTAGAAGCGGCAATGAAAATGGTTGCTGGTACAGCGCGTAGTATGGGAATTACCGTTTCTGGTAACGCTCCTTGGAACAATTAATTAACGAAATCAATTTAAGAAAGTGGCTAGATTAACAAAAAATCAAAAAGCGGCACTATCCAAAATTGAAGCTGGTAAAGCGTACTCTTTATTAGAAGCAGCAGCTTTGGTAAAAGAGATCACGACGACAAAATTTGATGCTTCTGTGGATATCGACGTTCGTTTAGGCGTGGATCCTCGTAAAGCAAATCAAATGGTTCGTGGTATCGCGACATTACCTCACGGGACTGGTAAAGCTGTTCGTGTTTTAGTTTTGTGTACTCCTGATAAGGAAGAAGAAGCTAAAGCGGCAGGTGCAGATCACGTAGGTCTTGACGATTATATCAGCAAAATCGAAGGTGGTTGGACTGATGTTGACATCATTATTACTATGCCTAGTGTTATGGCTAAAGTAGGTAAATT
Organism: Sphingobacterium sp. MYb382; assembly: GCF_037572665.1. Classification (NCBI taxonomy): domain Bacteria; kingdom Pseudomonadati; phylum Bacteroidota; class Sphingobacteriia; order Sphingobacteriales; family Sphingobacteriaceae; genus Sphingobacterium; species Sphingobacterium sp. MYb382. The sequence continues at coordinate 155,081 of NZ_JBBGZT010000024.1, read as the reverse complement.
AGGACGTATTTTAGGTCCTCGTAACCTTATGCCAAACCCTAAGACTGGTACAGTTACTACAGAAGTAGGTAAAGCTGTAACAGACGTAAAAGGCGGTAAAATTGATTTTAAAGTCGACAAGACAGGGATCATCCATACTTCAGTTGGTAAAGTGTCATTCTCTCCAGAGAAGATTTATGAAAACGCATTAGAGGTATTACAAACTATCTCGCGTCTTAAACCTTCAGCTGCAAAGGGAACGTACTTCAAAAGTATTCACATCTCTTCAACTATGAGTCCTGGTATTCATATTGAAACTAAATCAGTAGCGGGTATTTAATCATGAGAAAAGAAGAAAAACAAGAAATTGTTCAAGCTTTGGCCGAACAGATTAAATCTTATGGTAATTTCTACATTACAGATACTGCTGATTTAAGTGTTGAGAAAGTAAATAACATCCGTCGTAAATGTTACGAGCAAGGAATCATCATTAAAGTAGCTAAAAATACTTTAATCGAGAAAGCCTTGATCGAAGCAGGTATCGATTCAGAAGAATTACGTAGTGTACTAAAAGGAGCGTCTACATTGATGCTTTCAGAAGTTGCTACAGCTCCTGCAAAATTGATCAAACAATTGCGCAAAGAAGGTGATAAGCCGTTGTTAAAAGCAGCTTATATCCAAGAAACTGCGTTTGTAGGTGATGCTCAATTGAATGCATTAGTTTCCCTTAAATCTAAGGAAGAACTTGTTGCAGACGTTATTGCAGCTCTTCAATCTCCAGCGAAAAATGTTATCTCTGCTCTTCAATCAGGTGGAAATACTATTTCAGGTTTAGTAAAAGCTTTAGAACAAAGAGGCTAACGAACGCTCTTGTAAAACAAAAGTTCGTGATTTATTAAAATTATTTATTTAAGTACATTCAAAAATTCAAAATAAAATGGCAGATTTAAAACAACTTGCTGAACAGTTGGTTAACTTAACAGTAAAAGAAGTTAAAGAACTAGCTGATATCTTAAAAGACGAGTACGGTATCGAGCCTGCTGCTGCTGCTGTTGCAGTTGCTGCTGCTCCTGCTGAAGGTGGTGCTGCTGCTGCTGAAGAGAAAACTTCATTTGACGTTATCTTGAAAGAAGCTGGTGGTCAGAAATTAGCAGTAGTTAAATTGGTTAAAGATTTAGCTGGTTTAGGATTGAAAGAAGCTAAAGATTTAGTTGACGGCGCTCCTAAAGAAATCAAAGCTGGTGTTTCTAAAGACGAAGCTGAAGCGTTGAAAAAACAATTAGAAGAAGCTGGAGCTGTTGTTGAGATCAAGTAATCTCACATACTAAAGCACCTTAAAGGTTTAGACTCTGTCAAGTTTTTTGACAGAGTCTATTCCTGTTTATATTATTACATGTGTCAGATGGGTGCTGCCATTTGACAAAAATCATGTTTACAGCATAGTTAGCTCAGTTTTTTAAAACTAAAAATCTTATTCCCTTGGCAAATAATAATATTCAAAAAGAAAGAGTGAATTTTGCTACAAGTAAGAAGGTTATTGATTATCCTGATTTCTTGGACGTGCAATTGCAATCTTTCAAGGAGTTTTTTCAACTTGAAACTACTTCTGACAACCGCCATCAGGAAGGGCTGTTCAAGGTTTTCGCAGAAAACTTCCCTATTTCTGATTCAAGAAACATCTTTGTGCTAGAGTTTTTGGATTACTTTATTGATCCACCTCGCTACGATATACAAGAGTGTATTGAGCGTGGCTTAACCTACAGCGTTCCGTTAAAGGCAAAGTTAAAGTTATCTTGTAACGATGAGGAACACGAAGACTTCGAAACCATTGTACAAGATGTATATCTTGGAACAATCCCTTACATGACACCAAAAGGTACGTTTGTTATCAATGGTGCAGAGCGCGTAATCGTTTCGCAGTTACACCGTTCTCCAGGCGTTTTCTTTGGTCAGAGTAGACATACAAACGGTACTAAACTTTATTCTGCAAGGGTAATTCCTTTTAAAGGATCTTGGATCGAATTCGCAACAGACGTAAACAACGTCATGTATGCGTATATCGACCGTAAAAAGAAATTCCCAGTTACAACTTTATTACGTGCAATCGGTTACGATTCGGATAAAGACATTCTTGAATTATTTGATCTTGCAGATGAAGTAAAAGTTAGTAAATCGGGTCTTAAAAAATATGTTGGTCGTCGTTTGGCGGCTAGGGTATTGAAAAAATGGGTTGAAGATTTCGTGGATGAGGATACAGGTGAAGTTGTATCTATCGATCGTAACGAAATCATTTTAGAACGTGAAACAGTCTTACAGGATGACCATATTGACTTGATTATCGACGCTGGCGTAAAATCTATCATTTTAGCCAAAGAAGATGCATCAAACAATGCGGATTACTCCATTATATATAATACACTTCAGAAGGATACGTCCAACTCTGAAAAAGAAGCTGTTGAACACATCTACCGCCAACTACGTAACGCAGAACCACCTGATGAGGAAACTGCACGTGGTATTATCGAGCGTTTATTCTTCTCAGACAAACGTTACGATTTAGGTGATGTTGGTCGTTACCGTATCAACCGTAAGTTGAAATTAGGTACAGCTGACGATATCAAAGTGTTAACACGCGAAGATATTATTGCGATCGTTAAATACTTGATCAATTTGATCAACTCTAAAGCAGAGGTAGATGATATTGACCACTTATCTAACCGTCGTGTACGTACTGTAGGTGAGCAACTTTACGCGCAGTTTGGCGTAGGTTTATCCCGTATGGCACGTACAATCCGTGAGCGTATGAACATTCGTGATAACGAGGTGTTTACACCAACAGATTTGATTAACGCAAGAACTTTATCTTCTGTAATCAACTCTTTCTTTGGTACAAACCAGTTATCACAGTTTATGGACCAAACCAATCCGTTAGCGGAGATCACGCACAAGCGTCGTCTTTCAGCTTTAGGTCCTGGTGGTCTTTCTCGTGAGCGTGCAGGTTTCGAGGTTCGTGACGTTCACTACACACACTATGGACGTTTATGTACGATTGAAACTCCAGAGGGACCAAACATTGGTTTGATTTCTTCTTTAGCCGTACACGCAAAAATTAATAACCTAGGTTTCATCGAGACACCTTACCGTAAGGTTACTGACGGTAAAGTAGTCGTTGATCAGCCTGTTGTATATCTATCTGCTGAAGATGAAGATGGTAAAACCATCGCTCAAGCAAATGCACAATACGATGATAAGGGTAATTTTGAAGATCCTAAAGTAAAAGCTAGATATGAGGGTGACTTCCCGATTATCGAGCCTGAGCGTTTGGATTATATGGACGTTGCGCCTAACCAGATTACATCTATCGCGGCTTCGTTAATTCCTTTCTTGGAGCATGATGATGCCAACCGTGCCTTGATGGGTTCCAACATGCAGCGCCAAGCGGTGCCATTGTTGCGTCCATCTGCACCAATCGTAGGTACAGGCCTTGAAGGACGTGTAGCGTCTGACTCCCGTACATTGATTAATGCTGAAGGTAATGGTGTGGTTGAATATGTTGATGCAAATGAGATTCAAATTCGTTACGAACGTAATGAAGATGAGCGTCTTGTTTCTTTCGATGATGATATCAAAACATACAGACTTACGAAATTCAAGAAAACCAACCAGAATACATGTATTAACTTAAAACCTATCGTTACGAAAGGTGAGCGAGTTTTCAAAGGACAAGTATTATGTGAAGGTTATGCTACTGAAAATGGTGAGTTAGCATTAGGTCGTAACTTAAAAGTAGCGTTCATGCCTTGGCAAGGATACAACTTTGAGGATGCGATTGTAATTTCTGAGCGTGTAGTATCGCAAGATTTATTTACTTCTCTTCACATTGAAGAATTTGAATTAGAAGTACGTGATACAAAACGTGGTGAAGAAGAGTTAACAGCAGATATTCCTAACGTATCAGAAGAAGCTACTAAAGACTTAGACGAAAACGGTATTATCCGTATTGGTGCTGAGGTTAATGGTGGTGATATCTTGATCGGTAAAATTACACCTAAAGGAGAGTCTGATCCTTCACCAGAAGAGAAATTATTACGCGCTATCTTTGGTGACAAAGCGGGTGACGTGAAAGATGCTTCATTGAAAGCTTCCCCTTCATTGAAAGGTGTAGTTATCGATACGAAGTTGTTCTCGCGCGCTAAGAAAATGTCGAAAGAGGTTGAGCGTAAAGCATTAGAAAAACTAGAACTTGCGCATGATAAAGCTGTAAGAAGCTTAAAAGAGCGTTTAGTAGAGAAGTTGTTTGCTGTCGTGAATGGTAAAACGTGTCAAGGTGTTTACAATGTGTACAAAGAATTATTAGTAGCGAAAGGTGCTAAGTTCACACAGAAAATCCTTACCGATTTAGACTATGCACATATCAACCCTACAGGTTGGACAACAGACGATGATAAAAACGAAATGATCAAGTCTGCTCTTCACTTCTACAACATTAAAGTAAACGAAGAGTTAGGTGCGTTCAAACGTGATAAATTCGCGATTTCAGTAGGTGATGAACTTCCTTCAGGAATTGTACAGATGGCAAAAGTTTACGTAGCTAAGAAACGTAAATTGAAAGTGGGTGATAAAATGGCGGGACGTCACGGTAACAAAGGTATCGTTGCACGTATCGTACGTGATGAGGATATGCCATTCTTAGCAGATGGAACACCAGTAGATATCGTATTGAATCCACTAGGGGTACCTTCTCGTATGAACCTTGGACAGATCTACGAAACAGTATTGGGTTGGGCTGGCCAAAAATTAGGTATGAAGTTCGCTACGCCAATCTTCGATGGTGCCGAAATGGGACAAGTAGAAGAGTGGATTGAGAAAGCTGAATTACCGAAATCTGGTAGAACATATCTATACAACGGTTTAACAGGTGAGCGTTTCGATCAACCAACAACAGTAGGTGTAATTTACATGTTGAAATTAGGCCACATGGTTGATGACAAAATGCACGCACGTTCGATCGGACCATACTCATTGATTACACAACAACCGTTGGGTGGTAAAGCTCAGTTCGGTGGTCAGCGTTTCGGTGAGATGGAGGTATGGGCATTAGAGGCATTCGGTGCATCTAATATCCTACAAGAGATCCTTACTGTGAAATCCGATGATGTTGTAGGACGTGCGAAAACCTACGAGGCAATCGTTAAAGGTAATAACCTTCCAACACCATCTGTTCCTGAATCATTCAACGTATTGGTTCACGAGCTTCGCGGATTAGGTTTAGATATCACATTAGATTAATATAAGTATAAGCTTTGACAGGTATAGTTTCTGTACTTGTCAAAGCTTTTACCTAGAGCTTTAACTTTTTATAAGGTATGTCTTACAAAAAAGATAATAAAATTAAAAGTAACTTCACTTCGATTACGATCAGCTTATCGTCTCCAGAAACTATTTTGGAACGTTCTAGCGGTGAGGTTACCAAACCAGAGACGATCAACTATCGTACCTACAAACCGGAACGTGATGGTTTATTCTGTGAGCGTATTTTTGGTCCTGTAAAGGATTACGAATGTCACTGTGGTAAATACAAACGTATCCGTTATAAAGGTATTGTCTGTGACCGTTGTGGTGTTGAAGTAACAGAGAAAAAAGTACGTCGTGAGCGTATGGGACACATCAGCTTGGTGGTTCCTGTAGCACACATCTGGTACTTCCGTTCACTTCCTAACAAAATCGGTTATTTATTAGGTCTTCCAACTAAGAAGTTGGATATGATCATCTACTACGAAAGATACGTGGTTATCCAATCGGGTATCAAGTTAGATGATGGTATCAACTTCATGGATTTCTTGACGGAAGAAGAATACTTAGATATCTTAGATACGTTACCAAAAGAAAACCAATACCTTGATGATAATGACCCCCAGAAATTCATCGCTAAGATGGGTGCTGAGGCATTAGAAGAGTTATTGAAACGTATCAAGTTAGATCAGTTATCATACGACTTACGCCACCAAGCAGCGAACGAAACTTCGCAGCAACGTAAAAATGAAGCTTTAAAACGTTTACACGTAGTAGAAGCTTTCCGTGGTGCTAATACGCGTATTGAAAACCGTCCGGAATGGATGATCGTGAAAATCGTTCCAATCATTCCACCAGAATTACGTCCTTTAGTGCCGTTAGATGGTGGTCGTTTTGCAACGTCCGATTTGAACGATTTATACCGTCGTGTAATTATACGTAACAACCGTTTGAAACGTTTGATCGAGATTAAAGCGCCAGAAGTAATCTTACGTAACGAAAAACGTATGTTACAAGAGGCTGTTGACTCTTTATTTGACAACTCACGTAAAGTTAACGCGGTAAAAACTGAAGGTAACCGTGCTTTGAAATCCCTTTCTGATATCTTGAAAGGTAAACAAGGTCGTTTCCGTCAAAATTTACTAGGTAAGCGTGTGGATTATTCAGCACGTTCCGTAATTGTCGTAGGTCCACACTTGAAATTACACGAATGTGGTCTTCCGAAAGATATGGCGGCAGAGCTTTACAAACCGTTTATCATCCGTAAGATGATTGAACGCGGTATTGTGAAAACTGTAAAATCAGCTAAGAAAATTGTTGACCGTAAAGATCCTGTTGTATGGGATATCCTGGAAAATGTCTTAAAAGGACACCCAGTGTTATTAAACCGTGCACCTACGCTTCACCGTTTAGGTATTCAGGCTTTCCAACCGACTTTAGTTGAAGGTAAAGCAATCCAATTACACCCATTAGTGTGTACAGCATTCAACGCCGATTTTGACGGTGACCAGATGGCAGTTCACTTACCTTTAGGTAACGCTGCAATTTTGGAAGCCCAAATTTTGATGTTGGCATCGCATAATATTCTTAACCCTGCGAATGGTTCTCCGGTAACGGTACCTTCTCAGGATATGGTTTTGGGTCTTTACTACATTACTAAAGGCCGTAGAACTGCTGGTGACCATATCGTACGCGGTCAAGACATGACTTTCTATTCTGCTGAAGAGGTAATCATTGCCTTGAATGAGAATCAGATTGACTTGCACGCAAACATTAAGGTTAAAACCAACAATAAAAATAAAGAAGGCGAAATCGTTAACTCAATCATTGAAACAACTGTAGGTCGTGTAATCTTCAACCAGATTGTTCCAGTAGAAATGGGATTCATTAACGAGTTGTTGACTAAGAAATCGTTACGTAATGTCATCGGTGAGATCGTGAAGAATACGGGTATGGCTCGTGCTGCACAGTTCTTGGATGATATGAAAGAGCTTGGTTTCCAAACAGCCTTTAAAGGTGGTCTTTCTTTCAACTTGCAAGATTTGAACATCCCAGCTGCTAAAGCTGAGTTGATCGGACAAGCAACAAGTGAGGTGGATGATGTAATGAACAACTATAACATGGGTTTCATTACAAACAACGAGCGTTACAACCAGATTATCGATATCTGGACACGTATCAACAACAAGTTGACAGCGCACGTTATGGACATCTTATCTAACGATAACCAAGGTTTCAACTCTGTATACATGATGTTGGATTCTGGAGCCCGTGGTTCGAAAGAGCAGATTCGTCAGTTATGTGGTATGCGTGGTTTGATGGCTAAGCCTCAGAAATCTGGTAACTCAGGTGGTGAGATTATCGAAAACCCGATTTTGTCCAACTTTAAAGAAGGACTTTCGGTACTCGAGTACTTTATCTCTACCCACGGTGCGCGTAAAGGTCTTGCCGATACGGCCTTGAAAACAGCCGATGCGGGTTACTTAACGCGTCGTTTACATGACGTTGCTCAAGACATGATTGTTGTTGAGCACGATTGTAACGGTCTTCGTGGTATTTACAAAGCAGCACTTAAAGAAAACGACGATATCGTTGAACCATTATATGACCGTATCTTAGGTCGTACGCCGCTTAATGATGTATTCCACCCGGAAACTGGTGAATTAATCGTTGCAGCGAACATTGATATCAGTGAAGAAATTGCTACAGTAATTGAAGAGGCTGGTATTGAAGGTTTAGATATCCGTTCCGTATTAACGTGTGAGTCAAAACGTGGTGTTTGTGCTTCATGTTATGGACGTAACTTAGCTTCTGGTAAGCGTGTTCAGTTGGGTGAAGCTGTAGGGGTAATCGCAGCACAGTCTGTTGGTGAGCCAGGTACACAGTTAACACTTCGTACGTTCCACGTCGGTGGTACGGCATCTAACATCGCGGCAGATTCTACAATCGTTGCTAAATATGATGGTAAAATCGAGTTCGAAAACGTACGTACAGTACCGAAAGAAGGCGAAAATGGTCCTTTCCAAGTAGTAATCGGTCGTTCAGGTGAGCTTCGTATCATTTCTGAAGATAGAAAAGTTCTTTACCAACAAGTAATCCCTTACGGTGCTAACTTGTTCGTAAATGAAGGTGATAAAGTAGAAAAAGGAAAAATCTTAGTTGACTGGGATCCATATAACGCGGTAATCATCTCTGAGTTCGGTGGTAAAATCGAATTCGAAGCGATTATTGAAGGGGTTACTTTCCGTGACGAGTCTGATGAGCAAACTGGACACAAAGAGAAGGTTATTATCGAGACACGTGATAAAACGAAAAACCCTGCTATCAAGATTACTGATTTGACGGGTGATGCTTTACGCTCATACAACATTCCAGTAGGTGCTCACGTTTCTGTTCAAGATGGACAGAAAATCAAAGAGGGTACTATCTTAGCGAAGATTCCTCGTGCTACAGGTAAAACTCGAGATATTACAGGTGGTTTACCACGTGTAACAGAGTTATTCGAAGCACGTAACCCTTCAAACCCTGCGGTAGTAACTGAAATTGATGGTATCGTAACTTTAGGTGGTGTGAAACGTGGTAACCGTGAGATTTCTATCGAGTCTAGAGATGGACAAATTAAGAAATACTTAGTACCACTTTCGAAACACATCTTAGTACAAGATAATGACTTCGTGAAAGCGGGTATGCCATTGTCTGATGGTTCGATCTCTCCAGGTGATATCTTATCAATCAAAGGTCCAGCAGCGGTACAAGAATATATCGTTAATGGTATCCAAGAGGTTTACCGTTTACAAGGGGTAAAAATCAACGATAAGCACTTTGAAACAATCGTTCACCAAATGATGCAGAAAGTGAATATCGAGGATCCAGGAGATACACGTTTCTTAGAGAAAGAAGCAGTAAACAAATGGGACTTCATGCAAGAAAACGATTCATTATTCGATAAGAAAGTAATCGTTGACGCTGGTGATTCATCGACTTTACGTCCAGGACAAATCGTTACTTTACGTAAACTACGTGAAGAGAATTCTTTACTAAGACGTCAAGATCTTAAAACAGTAGAGGTTCGTGATGCTATTTCTGCGACATCTAGTCCATTGTTACAAGGTATTACTCGTGCTTCCTTAGGTACGAAATCGTTTATCTCAGCAGCTTCCTTCCAGGAAACTACGAAAGTATTAAACGAGGCAGCTATCGCTGGTAAGCGTGATAACTTATTAGGATTGAAAGAAAACGTAATTGTTGGTCACTTGATTCCTTCAGGTACTGGTTTACGTGACTATGGAAATATCATTGTAGGTTCTCGTGAAGAGTACGATCAATTATTAGCTTCGAAGGAAGAAGATTAATAATAGGTTAGCTATATAGAAAATAGGGTCGTGAAATTAACGACCCTATTTTTTTGTCCAAGAAAGGAGCTTTTCGCAACGACTGGCCAGCTCATCAGCGGCATTTGCTGCTCCAGTATTTGCTCCAGTATTCTGGAAAAGCTTGGACCCTAACCCTAAGGCTGTAGCACCTGCCGATAACCAATTTTTAACATTGCTCTCCTCAACTTCCACACCTCCGGTAATCATAAATTTGGTGTTCGGAAATAAAGGTTTGATACTTTTTACAAAACCTGGGCCAACAAGGTCTCCAGGGAAGATCTTTACTAGTGGCGCACCTAGGCTTTCCGCTAGCGCAATCTCCGTTGGCGTTAAACAGCCAGGAATCCAAAGTTTACCTTTAGCAAGTGTCTCTTCGGCTATCGCCGGATTAACAATAGGGCTGACAATAAAGTCGGCACCAATTGCTGCATAGGTTTTTGCTAGCTCGGCGGTCTTTATCGTGCCGATACCTAAGCTTAAGTCGTGGAAATGTGCCTTTTTATAGGCGAGTAAGACTTCAAAATTCTCTAGCGCATTGACGCCTCGATGTACAAACTCAAAAACACGTATTCCTCCTTTGTAGCTTGCTTCGAGTACCGAAATACAGCGCTCTACATCATCATCGTAAAAAACAGGAACGATAGGATGTGCAGCGATATGATTTATTAATTGTTGCATATTAACTTATTTTTCCATTTCCAAAATCACCCTCAACAAAGAGTTTCGCAAAACCTGCATTTGTCGCGGTATCAATAATCTGCTGTGGATTCATTTTTTGCACTAAGGCATGAATAAAACCTGCCATAAAAGCATCACCACTTCCTATTCGGTCAATTACCTCCTGAGTTTCGAAGGTTTCTGAATGTGTATCTATACTCGGGCTATGGTAAGTGCCATAGAAGAGGTTATGTTGTGCGTTATCCATAAAACGAAACGTATAGGCCAAATGTTTGCATCGTGGGTATTTTGTAAATACCTCCTTGGCAGATTGACCTGCGGCTTCAATATAGGTTTCTTTAGTCGTTTGACGGTCTAAAAGGTTGTCAACTGTTGTACCCAACATTTTCTCAGCAGCCCAAATATTTCCCATTATAACATCACAGTAAGCGACTAGGCGAGGCATAATGGCTATAGGCTCTTTACCATACTGCCACAGCTTACTGCGGTAGTTGAGATCGACCGAGATGGTGACTCCCTTCTGTTGTGCAGCTAAAAGTATTTCTTCTAATAAAGTAGCCATGTTTTCGTTCAATGCTGGCGTAAGCGCACTCCAATGAAGCCATGTTACATTTGATAAAAGTTTGTCGATCGAGAAATCATCCTTTTTAAGCTCACTAAAGCTTGAATATTTACGGTCGTAAATAACATCTCCTTTAGTCAGACCGTTAGCCCCTAATAAGATGTATTGGCCTAGTCGGTCGCCAGCAAAAATAACTTTATCTGCATTGACTTTATGTTGGCGTAAGACTGATAGAATCTCCGTTGATAGCGCATTTTCTGGAAATGCACTTACATAACTCACCGATTCCCCCATTAAGGCTAAAGATACGGCAACATTAGCTTCCGATCCACCAGGATAAAGTTTTACGGTGTTACTTTCAGCGGCAAAAAAATGAGCCCCAGTAGGCTGTTGTCGAATTAATATTTCCCCGAAAGATAGGATTTGGTTTATCATATTGTTAAGGTTTCTAGTGCTCAAATTACGCTATTTTTTTGTTTTAGCATACCGTTTTAACGCAATCGTTATCGTAATTTAAGCCTTTAAAATTCGCTGTAAAGCGATAAAAAAAGTATCATTGACCCAGTAAACCTTAAGTCAATATGAAATATCCACCATTGTGAAAATACAATGGAACAATCTGGATATTCCATAGGGCCTTTAAAACAAATTATCCACATATGAAAATTTTGGAACGTTTCTCCTTGAAGGGAAAAGTTGTTGTGATAACCGGCGGTACAGGTGTTTTAGGCTATTCCTTTGTGAAAGCATTGGCAGAAGCTGAAGCACGCATCTGTATTGTAGGAAGATCAGCAGAAAAATGTGCTGAACGTGTTGCCTTAGCAGAATCTTTAGGAGCAGAAGCTTTTTATGTATTAGCCGATGTACTTGATGAGCAGTCTATGATTGCCGCTAAAGATACTATTGTTGCACGCTGGGGAACGATAGATAGTTTAGTAAATGCTGCTGGTGGAAATATTCCAGGTGCAACCATTGGTCCTGACCAAGATATTTTCGACGGAAAAATTACTGATACAATTAAAGCTATTGAATTAAACCTATATGGAACCATTGTTCCAACGATGGTTTTAGGAGAGGTCATAGCGAAAAATGGTAAAGGGTCGATTGTAAATATATCCTCTTTAACAGCCAATAAACCTTTCACACGTGTACTTGGTTATACTGTAGCCAAACACGGTATTGATGGCTTCACCAAATGGATGGCAGCAGAGCTAGCCTTACGCTATTCCGATAAAATTAGGGTGAATGCTATTGCTCCGGGTGTTTTTCTGACTGATCAGAATCGTGCCTTACTTATTAATACGGAAGGTAATTATAGTGATCGCGCACAACGCATTGTTAATAATACACCTTTTTCACGCTTAGGTGATCCTGCTGAACTAGAAGGAGCTTTGATTTATCTATTGAGCGATGCGGCGAGTTTTGTAACAGGGGAGACCTTGTTTGTTGATGGTGGTTTTAACTCTTGGAGTGGTGTATAATGGCAAATAATAAATTTTTAGAGCAAGCATGGCGTTGGTATGGACCCAATGATGGGGTTTCCCTGCAAGATGTAAAGCAAGCTGGTGCAACCGGTATTGTAACCGCTTTGCACCATATTCCACACGGCGAAGTGTGGCCTGTGGCTGATATTTTAGAACGTAAAGAGCTTATTGAAGCTTCTGGATTGACTTGGTCTGTAGTCGAGAGTGTACCTGTGCATGAGGCTATTAAGATTGGAGGCGAGCATGCTGAACATTATTTAAATAATTACCGTACCTCGTTACGTAATTTGGCATCTTGTGGTATAAAGACTGTCTGTTACAATTTTATGCCTGTCTTGGATTGGACAAGAACACAGCTAGATTTAGTGATGGAAGATGGCTCTAAAGCCCTCTATTTTAATTGGGTAGATTTAGCGGTATTTGATATCTTTATTTTGGAACGACCTCATGCGGCAGAAAGCTATCCTGCTAAAGTTGCTGAAGAGGCTAAGGCTAAATTTGCAACTTTTACAGTAGAAGATGCGAAAGATTTGCAAGTCAATATTTTGATGGGAATCCCTGGGGAGAAGGATGCTTCATTAGAAGAGTTGCGCAAAAGTATTGCTATCTATGAAGAAATAGGCCATGCTGGCTTGCGTGAAAACCTAAAATCTTTCTTGTCGGCTATTGCCGATGTGTGTGAAGAGGAAGGTGTTAAGATGACTATTCATCCAGATGATCCCCCATATCCAATTTTTGGACTACCAAGGGTTGTGAGCAATTTAGCTGATTTACAGTTTATCTTGAAGAGTGTAGATAAAGGATTCAACGGAATCTGTTTTTGTACAGGTTCTTTAGGCGCTGGTCCGTCAAATGATGTGCCTGCTATATTTAAGGAAGTTGCTTCACGCGTTAATTTTGTGCACCTCAGAAATGTACAGCTTGATGCCGCTGGTAATTTTTATGAAGCGAACCACTTGGAAGGAAACGTGGATATGTATGCCGTAGTGAAGGCGTTGGTTGCTGAAAACCAACGGAGAGAAACGCCTATTCCATTCCGACCTGATCATGGTCATCAGATGTTGGATGATCTAAATAAAGTTACTTTCCCGGGATATTCGGCTATCGGGCGCCTACGTGGTCTAGCAGAACTGAGAGGACTGGAACTCGGAATCATAAGAACAGTATAAACCAGGCCGCTTAGGCGGCTAAAAAAACCATTATGACAAAACCTACAAATTATAGGTGGACAATATGCGCATTATTGTTCACCGCCACAACCATTAACTACCTTGATCGGCAGGTACTATCATTGACCTGGAAGGATTTTATTGCCCCTGAATTTCATTGGACGAATACCGATTACGGTAATATAACGGCTTTGTTCTCCATCTTTTATGCAATATCGATGTTGCTCGCAGGACGCTTTGTCGACCGTAAAGGGACGAAAAAAGGTTTTCAATGGGCAATTGGTATTTGGTCTGTAGGGGCTATTTTACACGCCTTTTGTGGTATTGCTACTTCTGGCGTACTAACAGGCCAGTGGTGGGTAGGTTTTTATGCGTCAAAAGAAATTATTGCTGGTGTACAGGATGTTTCTCGTGTTATTAATGTCAGTGTTTTTCTATTTATTATTGCACGTTTGGTATTAGCTATTGGAGAGGCCGGGAACTTTCCGGCAGCCATTAAAGCTACAGCAGAATATTTTCCAAAGAAAGATCGCGCATTTGCGACCAGTATTTTTAATTCTGGAGCTACTATTGGCGCTCTGTTGGCGCCATTGAGTATCCCTCTTATTGCGAAGTACTGGGGATGGGAGATGTCCTTCATTATTATTGGTGCTTTAGGATTTATTTGGATGGGATTTTGGCAATATTTATATTATAAGCCTTCGCAAAATCCCAAAGTAAATGAAGCTGAAATTGCCTATATCAATCAAGATACAATACGATTGGAAGTCGATAATCCTGAGGTTCCTTATGAGAAAACATCTATCCTAAAATGTTTACGTTTCAAACAGACATGGGCTTTTGTGTTCGGTAAATTTATGACTGATGGTGTATGGTGGTTTTTCCTATTCTGGATGCCGGCCTATTTAAGCTCTGTTTACAACATAAAATCATCTGATTTTGAAGGACAGATAGCTATTTTCGTGCTCTACGGGTTAACGCTACTTTCTATTATAGGCGGTTGGTTACCAACCTATTTTATCGAAAAAAAAGGATTGGATGCTTATCAAGGACGTATGAAAGCCATGTTGATGTTTGCTTTTTTTCCTTTGCTCGTGCTTTTTGCACAGCCATTAGGGCATCTTTCGTATTGGGTTCCTGTTATTTTAATTGGTATTGGCGCCGCAGCACATCAAGCTTGGTCGGCTAACATCTTTTCCACCATTGGTGATATGTTCCCGAAGCGTGCTATCGCTACAGTAACGGGTATCGGCGGTTTAGCCGGCGGTTTAGGGTCGTTTTTTTTTTATAAATGATCAGGCTGGCTTTTCGATTATGCAGAACAAACAGGATTGACTTTCTTAGGATTTCAAGGCCTGCAAGCTGGATATTTTATAGTTTTTTCTTTTTGTGGAACAGCTTATTTGATTGCTTGGGTAGTCATGAAGAAATTAGTTCCAAAACTAGAAGTGGTCGATCTATAGGTCGTTGGTCGATTTACGCAGCTTAATCGTGGTGGGGAGCTTAATGTCTTCCCACTCGATTTGGTTTTTATATTTTTTTGTCAAGATCTCATGAAGCTTCTGAAAGGAAATCTCTCCAATATCTTGTGCTGGTTGATAGATGGTACTTAGCGAAGGATTTAACGATAGAGCAAGGTCTGTATTGGCAAACCCGATAACGGCTAGCTGTTCTGGGACGAGCACACCCATCTGCGCAAGAATACCTAGAGAATGCGTTGTAATGGTGTCCGAAACACCTACAATAGCGGTCGGTGGGGTAGGGAGTTTAAGTAGTTGCCCTAAGCTAGTTTCCAAGTTCGCATCTAACTCCGATCTGTTTTTAGCATCAAGGGAAATAATATAACTACTATTAACCTCAATATCTGCGTCACGGTGCGCTTTAATATAACCTGCTAAGCGATCTGCTGTCATCCCTTGCTTGTTGCCGCAAAGTATAGCTATATGAAGATGTCCTTTATCAAAAAGATGACGACAGGCAGCACGTGTGCCCTCTGTGCTAAGGATACCTATTTTGTGTGTCTTTAAAGGATAATTTGTACGGTCAAAAATGACAAAAGGTATCTGCTCCGCCATCTGTTGAACATAGGTGGTATTGGAGTTTTCGTGAATGGGACAAAAAAGAATGCCGTCTACGCCTTTGTCAACAAGTGCTTTGATGGAACTCTTTTCTAAGGCTTCATCTTCCATGGTGTTCATGATAATCGCTCGATAGTTTTGAGCAAGCGCTGCCTTATGAATACCCTCTAGAATTTGTGATTCAAAAGGACTACTCATTTTAGGGATGATGACACCAATAGTATTTGAACGCCCTGTTTTTAACGTTTGGGCAATAGTATTCGGTTGATAATTTTTTAGTTCGGCGTGTTCCCTTACCCTTGCTTTCGTTTCTTCACTAATCTCATAGCTATCATTTAAAGCTTTGGATACCGTAGAAACTGACATGCCTAATGCTTGCGCTAGGCTTTTCAATGTAACTCTTGCCATAGTTCATCCTTTTAACGTAAATCCACTAATTCATAGTTCGAATATTCTTTCGTGTTAAATGTGAATCGAAATGGAGCTATCGATTGGTTGATATATAACGTTTTTATCGTATAGGTATAGCGACCTCCTGATTTATCGAAAATAAGTACGTCATGAATATGATTGTTTTTATTAATGCGTAGCTTAATTTTGAAGTAGTTTACTTTTGTGTCTAGAGGACTTAGTTCAACAACCTTTAAAGCGGTGCCCTTCTCTGACTCATTACCCATAAATACAGATTTAAATCCTGTTTTGTAAAAGGAAAATATGTTATTCGGGCCTATAGAACTCGTGTTATCCGTTGCACTTGTAATTTGAACCTCTTTATCTTCCTTCAGAACCGACCACGTTGACTTCCCATCACTGATGAAATCTTGATCGGTCATTTGTATCCGATATTGATTTTTAGTCTTGTTGAGATAGAGTACTCCTTTATCTGTATAAGGAGCTCCTTGTGCTTGTTGCACTGCGAAAGTGAAATCAGATTGAATCGTCTGGTAACCATCATATTTTTTAGATACTTCGTCCAATAACTTCTTCGCCGCAGGGTCGTCCTGAGCAAATAGGTTAAAAGTCGCTAATAGCGCAAAAAAAGTGAAGATTGTTTTTTTCATAGTCATGTACTTTGGACTAAAGTATCGCCAAATGGTTTACTAAAGCCTCTTTAATCTTATTATTTATTACGTAAAGTCTCTAAAAACTGCTCCAGTGAATATTCATCTGGATAGAGTACCTCACGTGCTTTACTTCCCTCAAATGGGCCTACAATACCTGCCGATTCTAGTTGGTCGATAATACGGCCTGCACGGTTATAACCAAGCTTAAGCTTACGTTGTATAAGCGATGTAGAGCCTTGCTGATGCATAACAATCAGACGAGCAGCATCCTCAAATAGAGCATCACGATCCGATAGGTCGAAATCAGCATTGCCACTTCCTTCTCCATTTTCGTCCACATATTCAGGCAATAAGAATGCGGAAGGATAACCACGTTGGCTTCCAATGAACTCCGAAATTCTATCTACTTCTGGTGTATCGACAAAGGCACATTGAATCCTTGTTAAATCACTTCCTGTGGATAGAAGCATATCTCCACGACCGATTAGCTGATCCGCCCCACCGCTATCTAGAATTGTTCTTGAATCGACCTTCGACAATACTCTAAATGCTAAACGCGCAGGGAAGTTGGCTTTAATGGTACCCGTAATAATGTTAACGGAAGGTCTTTGCGTTGCAATAACCAAGTGGATACCTACGGCACGTGCTAATTGTGCTAGACGAGCAATAGGTGTTTCAACCTCTTTACCTGCCGTCATCATTAAATCGGCAAACTCATCAACAACCAATACAATGAAGGGTAAGAATCGATGGCCATCCTCCGGATTTAATCGTCTATTGACAAATTTTACATTATATTCTTTCAGGTTACGTACTTGCGCATTCTTTAGCAAGTCATAACGTTGATCCATCTCGATACAAAGTGAGTTTAAGGTATTAATTACCTTTTTTGTATCTGTGATGATCGCTTCTTCTTCATTGGGTAGCTTTGCTAAGAAGTGGCGTTCAATAGTCTTAAATAAGGAAAGCTCCACTTTCTTAGGATCGACCATGACAAATTTTAATTCTGCAGGGTGCTTTTTGTAGAGTAGGGAGGTAAGAATAGCATTAATACCTACCGATTTACCCTGACCCGTCGCACCAGCTACAAGCAAGTGAGGCATCTTCGCTAAATCTGCAATGTAAACCTCGTTAGAAATAGTCTTTCCTAACGCTATAGGCAAGTCCATATCTGTTTTCTGGAACTTTTCTGTCGCTAGTACAGAGCGCATAGACACCATCTCTGGAGAGCTATTAGGAACCTCAATACCAATGGTACCTTTACCAGGCATCGGTGCTATAATACGTATACCTAATGCAGCCAAGCTTAAGGCTATATCGTCTTCTAAGTTCTTAATTTTTGAAATACGAACGCCCGGTTTAGGAATGATTTCATAAAGTGTAACCGTCGGTCCGATGGTTGCTTTGATATGCTCAATCTCGATGTTGTAGTTACGAAGTGTATCAACAATACGATTTTTATTAGCTTCTAACTCTTGTTGGTTGATGGTGATTTTGCCTTCGCCATAGTCTTTTAATAAATCTAAACCAGGATATTGATAACCCGATAAATCTAGCTTAGGGTCATACTCCCCAAATTGAGCCACTAAATCATTCGCTGTGATAGCTTTTTCCTGAATAGGTTCCGCAACGCTCAATTCTAGCTCGTCTGTAGCCGCAATTTCTTCATCTGCCGTAGGCAAAATTGTCGATTCTACAGACAGCGGAATGCTTGCCGCTTGGTCTTGAACCGTATTGCTAGTTGAACTGGTTGAGAAGGTGAAGCTTGTTTCCGTACTATTAGAATTGTCATCCTCCAAATGAAGGTCTAAGCTTTCTGTAACAGTACTACTATCTTCTTCATCCTTTTCAATCGGAATGATTGGACTTTTTATACTATTAACAGCAAACTCTGTTGAACCTTCTTCTTCCTCTACCTCTTCTTCCTCTTGCTCTATTAATGATGCTGGAACCTGATTTCCAAACGTATTGGAGCGTGGATTAGTATTGTTAACGGCTGTATAGTTGTCTTCTTCTTTATCTTCAAGCTCTTCTTCAGGGATTTCACGTTTCGGAAACCATGTTAAGCGTAAATCGAAGTTATAAATGATAATCAAGGTAGTCAAGTAGGCGAAAATCAACAAACCAGCAACACCCGTAGAACCGATTTGTGCTTTCAACAATTGGTTCGTCCAGTAGCCGAACTTCCCTTCCAACATGTGTGGCGCTTCGGTGATAAAATCCTGAAGAAAGCCTAATGTCACTGAAATAAAAATAATAGCAACGAAGGAATACGCTAACGTTTTCCAGATAGGTAAAAGGGATTTTTTATAAAGCAGACGGTAGCCTATAATGAATAAAACCAAAACAAAGAGGAAGGAGGCTACACCAAACCATTCATAAATAAATAAGTTGGCCAGCAGCGCACCCAATTTACCAAGTTTGTTTTCAACGACAGGAAGATCTACTCCGTCGTCCGCAATTTCTTGACTTGTATTGAAAAGAGTAGACCAGCCTCCATTAGTTTGTGCAATGTAGCTTTGGTCTTGTTTCCAAGTAAATAAGTACGAAACAAAAGATACCGCAAAGATGAAAGAAAGGAATAGCAAGAATATACCTATTACCTTAAGTGCCTTACGTTGTCCTTCCGAAAAATTGATGTTTTCAAATGATTTGAACCGTTCTTTTTTCGCTTGTACGGTATTTGTGGTGGAGCGCGTAGCACGTTTACTGCTGCGTATGCTGCCCCCTATATTTTTAAATGTATTTCCTTTATTTGACATGAAAAACCGATAACCCTTCTTATACAAACATAAAGAAAATGCCCGACTATTTAGGCAGGTATTTCGTATTTTCAAACGTGAACTGAATTATCTTTTTTGAATATTATAGGCCTTTAGCTCACAATGACCATCGAATCCTCGCTATAGCGTGTGGAGTGTCACAGGTAGCCTGTAGGCTACGCGCACAGCCCTACCACGTTGTATGCCTGGCTTCCAGACCTCTTTTGCCATTCTGAGCGCTTTAATGGTCGCAGGGCCGGTGCCATAACCAAGGTCATTGGATATTTTAAAGTTACTCATCTGACCATTTTTTTCTACAATAAATGATATCATTATCGTACCTGATACACCTACATCAATCGCTTCTCTTGGATAGCGGAAATTGTTAGCAACAAGCTGACGCAGGACATTTATGCCTCCTGGATAACTAGGGTCAGCCGTTAACGTAGCCTGATTATAAGTTATCTTTTCACCAATGGAATCCATAGATATTCCTCCGAGAAGCACCCCATCTTTCCAAGTCTCTTCGAATGTGTATGATCTGAATTTCCCTACCCACTCACCATTTTTTTTATGATTTGAAATTGGTCCTGATTCATAATCGGGATCACCGTAATTATCGTTATTCGAGCTTAGAAGGTTTTTTAGGACGAGTTTACCATTCCCATTTTCAGCTAGTTTATTCCCTAAAGAATCTTGAGCAAGGATAAATAGGGTAGGGTCTGTTTTAGCCCCCATCTTTTCGTAGATATAAATCTCATCAGATGGTGTCTTATAAAAGAGAACACTTTCTATCAAACCATTGGGATAGTAGCGAAAAGCACTGTCTATGACTTGATTTTTGTTATTGTATTCTCGTTTTTCGTACAGTCGTCCGTTCGGATAAAAGCTTTGAAAAGGACCGATTGTACTCTGAATGAAGGTTGGTTTACTGATGTAAGCGTTAATTTTTGGAACATCACCTTGTGTATAAAACTCTACGTATTTGAAAGCTTCAGATTCTATGTCTCTAGCAATGATACGATAGAAATAAGAATCTTCTTTTTTTGGTACGGTTTCTCCTTTTTTGTTGTGGTACGTTACACTGGGGGCTTGTGCAAAGCTGCTGAAAAGCGTAAAAAGGAGAAATAGGGTTAAGCTTAATTGTCTTCTCATAAAATACTTGGGAGTGTTTTTAGTTAACACCCCCAAGTTAAATGTTATTTCGCAATAATCAAATAGTAATTTTTCTTACCGCGCTGTGCAACAATGTATGTATCGTTGATCAAATTTGTTGTTGTGAAAACTTGCTCTAAATCGCTTAGTTTTTCTTTATTAATGGTTACACCACCACCTTGAAGCATTTTTTTAGCCTCACCTTTAGAAGGAAAGATTTGTGTTTGTACCGCTAAAAGGTCTAGCACATTGATGCCTGCAGCCAATTCTTCTTTGCTAACGTCAAACTGAGGAATTCCATCAAATACTTCTAATACACCTTCATGGTCTAAATCGGCCAAGAAAGCTAATGAGCCATTGCCAAATAAAAAGTCCGAAGTTTTGATTGCTGTTTCGTAATCTTTCTCCGAGTGTGTGCGGATAGTAATATCTTTTGCTAAAGCTTTTTGTACCGTACGCGTATGTGGTGCCGCATCATGCTCCGCAATAATCGCTTGAAGTTCTTCTTGCGTTTTCAACGTGAAAATATGAATCCAGTTTTTAGCATCATCATCGGAAGCATTTAACCAAAATTGGTAATACTTATAAGGCGATGTTTTCTTCGGGTCTAACCAAACTGCTCCTGATTCTGTTTTACCGAATTTTTGACCATCAGCTTTCTTAATCAACTGCGTTGTAATAGCATAAGCCGTACCTTGGTCTTGTCTGCGGATCATCTCACTACCCGTAACGATATTACCCCATTGGTCAGAACCACCCATTTGTACTTTACAGTTATGGTGTTTCCACAAATAGTAGAAGTCATATCCTTGAATCAATTGATACGTAAATTCCGTGAATGAAAGACCATTATCACCTTCTAAACGTTTCTTTACGGAATCTTTGGACATCATGTAGTTGACCGTGATTAACTTACCAATATCACGAATGAAGTCTAAGAAACTAAAGTTTTTAAACCAATCGTAGTTGTTAACCATCTGGGCATCATTCGCTCCTTCACCAAAGTTTAAAAATTTCGCTAATTGCGTTTTTAAACAGTTTACATTGTGCTGTAAAGTAGCTTCATCCAAAAGATTACGCTCAGCCGATTTAAAGGAAGGGTCACCAATCATACCTGTTGCTCCACCAACCAATGCTACAGGTTTATGTCCTGCATTTTGAAAGTGGATTAACGTCATGATTTGCGTTAAGTGGCCTACATGTAAGGAGTCTCCAGTTGGATCAAAGCCAATATATCCAGAAACCTTTTCTTTGTTTAGTAAATCCTCTGTTCCAGGCATGATATCTTGAAGCATGCCTCTCCAACGTAATTCTTCTACAAAGCTCATCTTTTTCTTGTTAAGATTTTTATATTAAGATTGCAAAGATACAAGATTAAGCCGTATCTTACCCTATCTAAAACGATATTTGAAGAAGTGAATTTTCTATCCCATTTCTATTTTGAGCGTTATTCAACCAGTGCAGAACGGGTGTTGGGAACGTTATTGCCCGATTTGTTAAAAAACGTTGATAAGCAGTATAACTTCCAGCCACAGCGCTATGAAGAGGTATTCTTAGCTAATGCGGTGACATCTCAAATTCTGAGTGGATGGTATCGACACGTCGAAGTAGACAAGTTGTTTCATAGCTCTCCTTATTTTATGCAGCATTGTCATAACCTCAGGAAGCTACTGGTACCAGTTCTTGAAGGCTTACCAATTCGTCCCTCTTTTATGGCACATATTGCCGTAGAGTTGATGCTTGATCACCTACTTATTAGAGAGAAAATGGTTAATCCTTTACGGCTTTATGAACATTTAGAGGCTGTA
This sequence comes from Sphingobacterium sp. MYb382, assembly GCF_037572665.1. Classification (NCBI taxonomy): domain Bacteria; kingdom Pseudomonadati; phylum Bacteroidota; class Sphingobacteriia; order Sphingobacteriales; family Sphingobacteriaceae; genus Sphingobacterium; species Sphingobacterium sp. MYb382. The sequence continues at coordinate 132,677 of NZ_JBBGZT010000024.1, read as the reverse complement.
CCCGCTTCTGTGATAAAACGGTCGCTTGGCCTGTTAGATACAGTAGATGTGCCTAAATTCATGGATTTCTATGAACGCTTTTTAAGCTCTAGGTATATTATGCAGTATGCGGAAACCAAAAATGTGAGCTATGCCCTATTTAATATCTGTAAGCGTATTTGGGTTTTTGAAGTTTCTGACGAACAGCGTCAAGCATTGACCGAACTGTTGGAGGAATATCTTGAACGTCAAATGAAGGATTTTGTATCCGTGTTTCATTATATCCAAGAGGAATTATCCTAGTTTATTTATAGTTCGATTCTGCTATCTACTCGTTTTTATCATTAGGCTGTTGATTTTTTTTAGCACATTTGTAATGAACTAAGGGAATTATTAACGATTATGATGAAAAAACTTTTCCGAAAGAAGAGTGTCGACCAAATTCTGAAAGACGCTGAAGAGGGAACAGGACTTGCAAAAGTTTTGGGTGTCCGCGATTTAGTCTTTCTCGGTATAGCAGCTATTGTTGGTGCTGGAATTTTTAGTACGATAGGTTTAGCAAGCTACGAGGGTGGGCCTGCTATCTCTTTACTTTTTGTCTTTACGGCTTTCGCTTGTGTATTTACAGCATTAGCCTACGCACAGTTTGCTTCTACAGTCCCTGTGTCAGGAAGCGCCTATACCTATGCTTATGTTGCTTTTGGTGAGCTCTTTGCTTGGGTTATCGGCTGGGCCTTAGTCTTGGAGTATGCCGTATCGAATACGGTAGTTGCTATTTCATGGTCTCAGTATTTCTGCACTATGATGGATGGCTTTGGTTTACATGTGCCCGATTGGTTGAGTATGGCTCCGGGTTATGCCCTTGAGTCGCATGCTAAATTTCTTGAACAAGGTGCCGAAGCATTGAGTTTAGTCGAGAAAGTTGGCCTTAACGCTTACCTTACGGCACCACGCATTGCTGATATTCCCATTATTTTTGATCTTCCAGCAGGTTTGATTACCATCCTGGTTACTTGGCTCGTTTATGTAGGTATTAAAGAGTCACAGCGTGCTAGTAACATTATGGTGCTCATCAAAGTTGGTGTTATTATATTGGTTATCGTAGGTGGTGTATTCTTTGTGAAGCCTGAAAATTGGACTCCATTTGCACCCAATGGCATGAAAGGCGTACTCGGATCGGTAGCGGCTGTATTTTTTGCTTTTATAGGCTTCGATTCGATTTCGACCACAGCTGAAGAATGTAAAAATCCACAACGCGATTTGCCGCGCGCTATGATTCTCTGTTTAATAATATGTACGGTGTTGTATGTGGCTATTACTTTAGTCTTAACGGGAATGGTGAATTACACGGAATTGAATGTAAAAGACCCTTTAGCTTTTGTGTTTAAGTATGTGGGATTTGACCATATGGCAGGTATTATATCCATTACTTCTGTTGTTGCGATTACAAGTGCTTTGGTGGTTTACCAGTTGGCACAGCCGCGTATCTGGATGACGATGAGTCGTGATGGATTGATGTCTAAGAAGTTTGCACGGGTGCACCCGAAGTATAAAACGCCTGGCTATGCGACGATAGTTACGGGTTTCGTCGTTGCTTTACCATCATTTTTCTTCAAAATGGATTTCTTCGTTGATTTAACAAGCGTAGGAACTTTCTTTGCTTTCATTATGGTGTGTGCAGGTGTTCTTTATATGGATCATTCGGGGCTATCTAAAAAGTCTAAATTTAGAGTTCCCTATATTAATGGTAAATACTTAATCGGGTTAGGTTTTGTCGCTGCTTGGATTCTTTTATTCAATTACGGACAAGATATTTTCGCAGAATGGAAATCTTTAGATGCTAGTTATATCTTCGAGCATAAGTCCTTAATTATATTTTTCTGGTTGGTATGGTTGACCCTTGCTATACTCGGATTTAAGTTGAATTTTTCTTTGCTTCCTGTCATCGGTATCTTAATCAATCTTTATTTGATGACCGAGTTAGGAGCTAGCAATTGGCGTATTTTTGTTATTTGGCTAATCATAGGTTTGGTAATTTATTTTGCCTACGGCTATAAAAACTCCAAATTAAATCAAAAAGATACAGACGCTGTTCAATCGTAAATTGAAAACAGTATATAAAAAAGAAAGCGCTATAGGTTAACCCATAGCGCTTTCTTTTTTATATATACTTTTTAACCGTTTCTACGGGTAAGTTTTACTTCTGTAGTATTGGGGATATTGAGTGGTACTCTTTCTAAGGTTACAAAACTGCTATCCAGTCCAAATCCTTTCTCTTCAGATAATGAACAGCGTTTTAACAGTTTGTATATCTCCAAAATAAGACGTTCACTCCATTTCAAGTCATGGGTTTTTGATATTATTTTTTCGAGTACAACGAAGTTGAAATCACCGGTTACTTTATGCTTCTTCAGCGTTTCGTATTTGCTCGTGATATCAATCTCTCCTTTTTCAACCATGTCTTCCACTACTTTTCGGAAGAGTAGGCTGATACGTTGTTCCTCGCGGAAGCCGAGTTTAAAGTCTATACGTATCAGTTTGTTTGGAATCAATTGATCAACGACGTAGTCGCGCGTGTGTGGATGGTCCATAACATCAACGTGTACTAACCAGTATACATCTGCACGTTTTGGTTTTTTGTTGATGATGGAATAGATAATTTTCGATTCAATTTCATTCTTGTTGTTTGCGCTCGTCAAATAAACTAAGTGCGATGCAAATTGAGGTACGCTTTTGTCTTCACTCAACTCAGAAATGATTGGGAAATACTCGCGTATATCATTAAACTTAACGAATCGATTTTTAATCTTCCGTGCTCCATACCAAGAGAACATCGCCGTGAAGAGTGCGGCGGCCAAAAGTAGGGTCAACCAGCCTCCATGGTGAATTTTGGATAGGTTACCAAACAAGAATCCAAGCTCAATAACGGAGTAAAAAACACCGAAAATTACAATCCATATTTTATTAATGTGTAACCTCAATAGGAAGTAACACATTAAAAAGGTTGTCATCAAGAATGTTAAGTTGATTGCTAAACCATAGGCAGCATCCATCTTGCTGGATTCTTTAAACACAGCAATAACAAGCATACACCCCAGGTATAGTATTAAGTTGATGGAAGGTACGTAGAGTTGTCCTTTTTGATCACTAGGGTATCTAATAGTTACCTTAGGCCAAATGTTTAAGCGTACGGCTTCAGATATTAATGTATATGATCCAGAAATCATCGCCTGGCTGGCAATTACAGCTGCGATTGTAGCAATAGTAATTCCATAAAGAATAAAACCATCAGGCATAATCGCATAAAAAGGGTTTTTATCGCCCAATGCATTACCTTGGTGCTCTAGTAACCAAGCTCCTTGTCCGAGGTAGTTTAGGAAAAGGGCTATCTTCACGAAAATCCAACTGATGCGGATATTCTTTTTACCACAATGTCCCATATCCGAGTAAAGGGCCTCTGCACCGGTGGTACATAGGAAAATAGCACCAATTAATACTAAGGCTTGTGGGTGGTTGACAATTGTTTTAATAGCGTAGTAAGGGTTTAAAGCGATTAGTACCTCTGGCGAGTGATGTATATACATCGCACCTAAGGTCGCAATAGTCGTAAACCAAATCATCATCAGCGGTCCAAACACACGGCCTACAATCGAGGTGCCGAAGCGTTGAATTAGGAATAGCAAACTGATAATCAATACAACAATAGGTACTGTTGGAACTGTTGGATTGTGAATGGCAATCCCCTCAATAGCGGAAGAAATTGTAATCGCAGGGGTAATCATACCGTCAGCAAGCAAGGCGCTAGCCCCAATGATAGCTGGGATAATGAGCCACTTTGCTTTTTTGCGAACTAAGGAGTAGAGCGATAAAATCCCCCCTTCCCCTTTGTTATCAGCATTTAACGTTATCCACACATATTTTATGGTGGTTTGTAACGTTAATGTCCAAAAAACACAGGATAAACTGCCGATGACAAGTTCGCGGTCAATGATTCCTCGTTGGAAAACCGCTTTAAAAACGTAGAGTGGAGAGGTTCCAATATCTCCGAAAACAATGCCTAAGCTGATCAGAAGCCCGGCAAGGCTTAATTTGTGCACATTCTCGTGCTTGGATGGTTTCATTTGTTATATATTAATCGAAACAGCTGTATTAAAAAGTGTGCCAATCTAGGCAAAAAACTTGGTAACGTATAATCTTGTTAAAAATTGTTAAAAGCAAAACATTATTTAATATTTTAGACTTTAACTAAGTAAAAAAGAACTAAATTTGTGAAGGATGATTGGGGAGTAGGATAGAATTCTTTTAAACCAAATTGCCTTATTGTTAGTCTAATCTTGAAATGAAAACATTGATTCGCAAAATAGTTTTACCAATGATGCTTAGTGTCTTAGCACTAGGAGCAGGGAGAGCTATGGCCAATGTTTCGTCGATTGCTAGTCATCCTGCAGTGCTTGTTGAACGCGCTGACGAAAGCAATGAGAAGCTTATCAATAATGTTAAAGTTTTTTTTAACCCAATTGCCGAACAAGTAAGTGTAAACTTTAAACTAGGAAAGCAATCTACGGTTGCTATTAAAGTTATGGATGCGCTGGGTAACGAGGTTGCAAATTTAATGAATGGACGATTAGATGCGGGTATGCAAAATTTATCTTTTGATGGTATTGCTAAATTAAATCCAGGCGTTTACTTCGTGCGTGTATCTTCTGGTACTGAAACTGTAATTAAGCGTTTTTCTGTACGCTAAATTTCTTCTAAAAGAGCGTTGAAGAACGCTAAATCCCAATCTTTTATTTTATAACATTTCTTTAACACTTTGTGGTATCGCTTTTGTTGTGCCCTACATAAGTTTAAGGTTCAAGGAGTGTGTTATGCGTATAGTTACTTATAGTATTTTTTATTTTCTTATCGCTTTTAGCGTCGTTAGCTGCATGAATCCACATGCAGGAACAACAGCCGATGCGTCAAAGACGATTAAAATTACGGAGAATAAAGTTATGGGTACTTACAAAGGAGAGTTGCCTTGCACCGACTGTGAGGCTATTACAACAATGCTTAGCTTAAATGACGATCAAGAGTACGTCTTAGAATATGTGTATGTGGGAAAGAGTCCAGAAGCTTTCTCGAAAACGGGAAAATGGACATTGGAAAATGGTGAGTTAGATTTGTCAGGATTAGACTATAAATATAAAGTAGAGGCGAAGCAATTGAGACAGCTTGATTTGTCGGGGAAAGAGATTGTAGGCGAGCTTGCCGATCGTTATGTATTAAAACGTTTTTAAGGATAGGTTTTTGAGCTACCCTTAAAAACGAGTGTATTATATTAGTCTTTTGAAGAACAAAGCCCTTTAAGCGTTTGAACCGCAAAATCTATATCTTCTTTTGTATTGTATTTACTAAATGAAAATCTTACCGATGGTCTTTTAGAATCTTTGTTTAAAGCATTCAATACGTGACTACCAATTTCAGACCCTGAACTACAAGCGCTACCACCCGAGGCAGAAACACCAGCAATATCTAGGCTAAATAGTAACATGTCGGCTATATCTGTACACGGTAATGAAACATTTAACACGGTGTATAAGGAATTATTTTCGTCGGTGTTCCCGTTGAACTGTACATCTTGAATTTCACGAATTAACGATTCTTTCATATACGTTTTTAACCCTTGAATATGTGCTTGATGCTCTTCCATATGGGTGTAGCATAATTCTAAGGCTTTCGCAATACCGACGATTCCATAAACATTCTCTGTACCACCACGCATATTACGCTCTTGAGCACCACCATATAACAAAGGCTTAATTTTATTCTTTCCGTTGATATATAAAAAGCCTACACCTTTGGGGCCGTGAAATTTGTGGCCAGCACCTGTGATGAAGTCAATACTTAAGCTAGAAAGGTCAATCGGGTAGTGTCCCATTGTTTGTACGGTATCCGAATGAAATACAGCGTTGAATTCTTTACATAGTTCTGAAACTGCATGTAAATCAGTGATACTGCCAATCTCGTTGTTGGCATGCATTAGTGAAACAAAAGTACGTGGATTTTTTTCTAGTAATTCACGTAGGTGTGCTAAGTCTGCATTTCCTCTTTCGTCAATACGGACGAAATCTAAATGGATGTTACCTAGTTTTTCTTGCTCTTCTAGCGTGTGCAACACTGCATGGTGCTCTATTGGAGAGGTAATGGCATGCTTGATACCTAAGTCCATAATGGAACGTACGATAGCCATATTGTCGGCTTCTGTTCCACCGGAGGTGAAAAATATCTCCGAAGGAGACGCTTTTAATAAATGTGCGATAGACTTACGCGCCTTTTCGACAATCGTCTTTACCTCACGACCGTGTGCATGGATAGAAGATGGGTTACCAAAATTCTCTTGCATGGTCTCCGTCATCACTTTGATGACTTCTGGCTCTAAGGGAGTTGTCGCTGCGTTGTCTAAATATACTTTCATACTGCAAAATTAAGGAATGGAATTGTAAAATCTATGATTTTCTACGAGGAGTTGCGATTAAAACGATTGAAAATAAACTGAAAGCTAAACCGATATAGGCTAGCAGGTCACCGTTTTTGCTGTAGAATGTTAGATCCTCGTTTAGGTTGATTTCTTGTGTTAAAGCTGTGGGTTCCCACCAGCTTGTTTTTTGTATAATATCACCACGTTGATTGATGAAGCCTGAAATACCCGTATTAGCAGAGCGTACGACCCATCTTCTGTTTTCGATGGCACGTAGCTTAGCATATAGCAAGTGTTGGTCTTTACCTGAAGTATTGCCCCACCAGCCATCGTTTGTAATGACAGCAATAAATTGTGCACCTTGTTTTACGTAATCAGCGACATAATTGCCCCAGATGGACTCATAGCAGATGACAGGAGCAGCACCAATACCGCTTGCCGCATAAAATACCGAAGGCTCACCCTGACGGCCATAGCCTCCTGTAGTGCCTCCAAAATGAGCAAAAAGTGGCTTTAGGAAGTCTAGAGCTTCACCGAAAGGTAGTTGTTCAACTCCCGGAACCAGTTTTGATTTATGGTAAAACTGCACTTTACTTGACTGGTCAATTAGTACCGCTGCATTAAAGGCATCAAGGTATGTGTTGTTTCCCCATGCTCTGGCAGTTGGTGTCTTTGGCGAATTATAAAGTTTGTAACTTTCTATACCTGATAAGACATTTCCATTTTTGTATTTATCAAGGAAGTCAATGATGCGTTCATAGCTCGAATATGCTCTAAACTCATCTTCATTAATCCCACCTTGTGCAGAAATAGCCGTCTCCGGCCATATAAAAAATTCGGTGTTAGGCTTAGCCACTTTCTCAGACAAGTTGATCAGTGTAGATAGCTGTTGCTCAGGTGTAATGGTGCCAAACTTTTGGTAAGGGTCAATGTTTGGTTGTACAACGACAATCTGTGATGGATTGCTATGTTCTTCGTACGTAGTGTAAATAGCAAGTGAGATGCCTGAAGGAATAAGGATAATTAGACCGATGTAAAGACCTAGTTTTAGCGTAGAAATAGCTTGTATTTTATTTAACCTTTGCCATACCAGTAGAAAGACAAAGATATTGACTAGCCATATCCAAATGCTACCACCGTGCACACCAGTGAAGCTGTACCATTGCACCAACTGGTGTAGGTTTGCAAAACCATTGCCTAAGGTCATCCACGGGAATGCTAAATCCCAGCTTTGGTGCAGAAATTCATAGCTTAACCAAAGCGATACTAGACCAACGAAGCTTAGACCGATTGATCTTCTTTTGCGTAATTGGTAGTATAAGCGAAATGCGATAGCCATCAGTAAAGGAGCTAAAGCAAAAGGAATAAGTGAAATTAAAAGGGATACATAAGACGGTAAAAATGCATTCATCGCATTGTATACCCAATAAATAGATGCTGTATTCCAAACAAAGCCAGTTAAAAATGCCAGCCAGAATATTTTTTTACCCTTTTTATTGTCCGTACTACGTATGGTTTGTTCGATTGCTATTAACAAAGGAACAAAGGCTATCCATAAAATAGGAGAGGTATAGGGAATCGGTGGCCAAGCAAACCATAGTAAAAAGGCACTTAAAAGTGCCAGTAAAATTCTATTTTTCACGTGTTATAGCTGAGATAATAAATCTGTTTTTTTGGTCTCATATTCAGCTTGTGTAATGAGCTGTCTATCGTACAAGTTTTTCAGCTTTTTCAATTTCAGCGTTAGCTCATCATCTTCTTCCTGCGGTATCGATACAGCAGCTAATGGAGGCTGAACTGGTGTAGGTTCAGGTGTAGGGTGAACTTCCTCTGGTACTTGAAGGTTTGTAATTTCAAACGTAGTTTCATTAGCGCTAGGCGTATGCGTGGCGGTATGGTCTTGAGGAGCTGGTGTTTCATGAATAGGTGCAGCAACAGGTGTAACTGTTGTTTCTGTTTCTATTTTGAATACAGGGTTATTCGCTTGTTCCAAGGCTTCTTTAATCAGTTGATAAAGTTTACGCGCTTGAACTTTTGGAATATAATCTATCGTAAGGTTTTCATCACTGATTGGAATAATAGTGACTTTAGAACCAAATATTTCTTCTTTGAAAGCAATGTCTTTAATATCACCCCAAGCGAAAATTTCAAAATTGGTAGCTAAACCAAGCTTTGTGAATTCGCAAAGAAAGATACGCTTATTACTCACCGTGATGCTATCGGGCAACAAAGTAACAGCTGGTTTTTTCTGTAACGCTATATATTGAATAAACTCGCCAGAGGTTAACATATCCACAATTTTATCATGGATTCTTTCTACAACCTTAGGGTCTTGTCCGTCTTGGAGAAATTTTGCAATGCTCATTTTTGTGAAAATTAATTTTAAAAAAGAAAATCAGATCCTTCTAGTTTTCCAATCCTGCTACACAAAATACGAATTCTCCTTTAATAGGATTGTTCTCGTAGTGTAATTTTAAATATTGTAAGGTGCCGCGCACATTCTCTTCGTAAATTTTACTCAATTCACGCGAGATGGAAGCTTGCCTTTCCGCACCGAAATATACAATAAACTCTTCAATAGTTTTTAGAATTCGATGTGGAGATTCGTAAAAAATCATTGTTCTTTTTTCTTCTGCCAGTTGTTTCATCCGCGTTTGTCTTCCTTTCTTCACAGGAAGGAAGCCTTCGAAGCAAAAACGGTCGTTTGGAAGTCCTGAATTGACAAGTGCCGGAACGAAGGCCGTAGCTCCCGGTAGGCACTGAATGTCAAGACCTGCCTTGATGACTTCACGCACTAAAAGAAAACCAGGGTCAGAAATTGCTGGCGTGCCAGCATCGGATATTAAGGCTATATTTTGTCCTTCTTTGAGGAATTTAATGATCTCGGCTACAGCTTTATGCTCGTTGTGTTGATGATGGGCAAATACCTTTTTGTCAATACCAAAATGTTTAAGCATAGGAGCACTGGTGCGGGTGTCTTCCGCTAAAATTAAGTCTACTTCTTTCAAGATGCGAATTGCACGGAAAGTCATATCTTCCAAATTGCCAATAGGGGTCGGTACTAAGTATAACATAGCCAAAGGTACTGTTTTTTACCTTGGATTTTAAGCTGGAAATGATTGTTTTAAAAAATGTAGGAGGGGAGAGTAAGCGTAGTAAATGGGTAAGCTTTGAAAGAATTAATCTTCAAAGCTTACATAGTCATCGCCATCATAAGCGAATTCTTGAATTTCCGTGTAGGTCTCTAGGTCTGTGATTTCTAAGTCTTTTAACATATTCTTTTTTTTATACTACAATAATCGCTGTTGAAAATAAACTAAAGGTTATAGCTATATCAATTTATCATTAACTCGATAACTATTAATGATTTTGTTTATTGCTTTCTTTAAAGATAGTGTATTTCGATTACACTTCTTATCTTTGTATCTTAAATTTTTTCATTATATGTTACAGTTAAATTATATCCGTGAAAACAAGGATGCAGTAATCGAACGATTAGCTGTAAAGAATTTTAAAGATGTAGACTTGGTTGAGAGTTTAATTCAACTAGATGAGTCGCGTCGTAAAATTCAGAACGAATCTGATGCAATCGCAGCGGAAGCTAACGCGGCAGCAAAGCAGATCGGTGACTTAATGCGCCAAGGTAAAAAAGAAGAAGCTGAAGCCGTAAAGTCGAAATCCTCCGGATATAAAGAACAAGTAAAACAGCTTACCGATAAATTGGCTCAGGTAGAGCAAGAGCTTCACGATAAGTTAGTGCAGTTACCTAATTTACCGCATAGCAGTGTTCCTGTTGGTGTTTCTGCTGATGACAATGAGGTTGTTTTAAGCCATGGTGATGTCCCTACTTTAGCTGAAGGTGCTTTAGCTCACTGGGATCTTTTAACAAAGTATGATATCGTAGATTTAGAGTTAGGTGTTAAAATTACGGGCGCTGGTTTTCCAGTGTATAAAGGTAAAGGTGCTCGTTTACAGCGTGCTTTAATTAACTTTTTCTTGGATCAAGCAGCTGCGTCTGGCTATGAGGAAGTACAAGTGCCTACTTTAGTTAATGAGGCGTCAGCATTTGCTACTGGACAATTACCGGATAAAGAAGGACAGATGTATCATGTTGGAAATGATGATTTGTATCTAATTCCTACAGCAGAAGTTCCAGTAACGAATTTGTACCGCGATGTTATTGTTAAAGAAGAACAATTCCCTATTAAACATTGTGCTTATACGCCATGTTTCCGTAGAGAAGCTGGATCTTATGGAGCACATGTTCGTGGCTTAAACAGATTACATCAGTTTGATAAAGTAGAAACTGTACAGATTGTACACCCTGATAAGTCTTACGCTATTTTGGAAGAGATGAGTCTATACATCCAAGGTTTATTGCAGAAGTTAGAATTACCTTACCGCGTATTGCGTTTGTGTGGAGGCGATATGGGCTTTACTTCAGCTTTAACGTACGATATGGAAGTGTATAGTGCTGCTCAAGGTCGTTGGTTAGAAGTATCTTCTGTTTCTAATTTTGAGACCTACCAGTCTAATCGTTTGAAAGTTCGTTTTAAAAATGAAGACGGAAAAATGCAATTAGCGCATACGTTGAATGGTTCTGCTTTGGCTTTGCCGAGAATTGTAGCTTCTATTTTAGAGAATAATCAAACAGAGAATGGTATTCGTATTCCAGAGGCATTAGTGCCTTATACTGGTTTCGCATATATCGACTAATAAAGTAATCTATATAACTTAAGGAAGTCTGTATCACCTGTCATGGGATGATACAGACTTTTTTTTGTATGTTTATGAAACTAAACCAAAGGCCTTTTATGGGTATTTCACTCTACACCTTCAATTAAATAGGTTTTGTTCTTATAGCCCGATATGTATTATCAAAACCTGAACAGGTTTTTAATTGCTAATGTATGCGGGGAAAATATAACCTAAAACCAATTAAACAAAATGATGAATTGCTCAAAGGAGTATTCAAACAATATTTTGTCGAGTTCCTACGATTTATCTATCCTAATGCAGCAATTATCTTTGATTTTAGCCATGCTATTGAGTTTCTAGACAAAGAGTTGTTAAAGATTAATCCTAATAGAGAGCGTAGTAAAGGACGTCGTGAGGCAGATTTGTTGGCGAAGGTAAGGCGTTGCAACGGTCTTGATGAGTATATTTTAGTGCATACTGAAATTGAAGGAGGAAGTCATAAAGATTTTGCATTTCGTTTGTTACAATATCATTACCGACTATTAGATTATCATCAAAAACCTGTGGAGACAATAGCCTTTTTTACAGGGGGGAGACAACAAGCACGTCCTAAGAAATACCAGTATGAAGTTATAGATACAAAACTATCTTTTTACTATCGTAGTTACCATATTTTTGATAATAGTGAGTTGGAGCTGTTAGCTATGGATAATATTTTCGCATTAATTGTGTTATCATGTCAAAAAGCCTTATTGGAAGGGAAGGTTGCCGATGATGTACTCGGGGAGAATCGCCTGACTATTGCTAAAGCTTTGCTGAAAAGAGGCTATCCACATGAAGATGTAAAAAGCTTTCTAGTTTTTCTTAAAAATTTTATATATATTGAAAATAAGGAAGTTGATGTTTTTTTTGATAATCAAATAAGTGAACTTACAGGAGGAAGTATTAGTATGGATGTTATTGAAATTGTGAAAAAACAAGCGGTTGAACGTGCATTAAAGAAAGGCCGTCAAGAAGGTATTAAAGAGGGGCGTCAAGAAGGTGTTAAAGAAGGTGTCAAAGAAGGTCGCCAAGAGGGTATTAAAGAAGGTCGCCAAGAGGGAGAGTTAGATAAAGCAATTGTTATTGCTAGAAAAATGATACAAGAAGGATTTTCACTAGACGATATAGCCAAACTAACAGATCTTTCACCCGATGAGCTTCAAAAGTTAGGTAGAGATTGAACTATCATGTAAGCAATTTTAGATTGTTTTAGTTTTTGATAATCAAATAAGTGAACTTACAGGAGGAAGTATTAGTATGGATGTTATTGAAATTGTGAAAAAACAAGCTGTTGAGCGAGCTTTAAAGAAAGGTCGCCAAGAAGGTATTAAAGAAGGTCGCCAAGAAGGTATTAAAGAAGGTCGTCAAGAAGGTGTCAAAGAAGGTCGTCAAGAAGGTATTAAAGAGGGGCGTCAACAAGGTGTTAAAGAAGGCCGTCAAGAAGGTGTCAAAGAAGGTGTCAAAGAAGGTGTCAAAGAAGGTCGCCAAGAGGGAGAGTTAGATAAAGGAATTGTTATTGCTAGAAAAATGATACAAGAAGGATTTTCACTAGACGATATAGCCAAACTAACAGATCTTTCACCCGATGACCTTCAAAAGTTAGGTAAACCTTAAACTATCGTTTGAGGCAATTTTAAATTGATTTTATTTCTTTTAAATCAGTTGTTTATAGATTGTTTATCCTATAGACTAAACCTTTGCTCATTTTACGTAGTCATACCGTTAAAGCCATACTTAATAAATAAAGTCATTATAGGTTTTAGTTTATAAGTGGTAATAATGATATGTTTAATCTTTTAAAAGATAGCGTTATGAACAAGACAAAAACCTTTACTTTTATAGTGGTCCTCATGACCTCCGTTTTGATGATGTTATCTCCAAAACAAACTAATGCACAACCTTTCGGTCGTGTTTCTTTCGAACTTTTATATCAGGAATTGTCTCCATATGGTTATTGGGACCGAGATGTCAACTATGGTGATATTTGGTTTCCAGCTAGAGTGGGACGTGATTTTAGACCATATGGTACCAATGGGTATTGGGCCATGACGGAGTATGGTAACACCTGGGTTTCAGGCTATGCTTGGGGTTGGGCGCCGTTTCATTATGGTCGTTGGGTATATACATCTTATAACGGTTGGGGTTGGCTCCCTGGTTATGAATGGGCACCTGCTTGGGTAGATTGGAGAAGTGGTGGTGGATACTATGGCTGGGCTCCTATGGGACCAATTGTAAATGTTCGAGTTTCAGTGGGTATGCCATTAGATTTTTGGGTTTTTATCCCTACACGTCGTATTTATGAACGTCGAATGGATCGGTATTGGAGCTATGGTGAGCGCAATATGTATAACCGCACGACCATCATTAACAACAATACTTATATTGTCAATAACAACTATTATAATGGAGGACCTGGTCGTCGTGATATTGAAAGAAGTATTGGTCATTCCGTAGAAATGCGTAGCATCCGTGCGATGGATAGTCGTGCTCCTTCGAGAGTAGATACACGCTCTGTAAGCATTTATCAGCCTGCTGGCGGACGTGATGGGGCTCCTTCACGTGTTGGGTCAGGAAGAGACGATAGATCGACAGAGGTTAGAGGAGGTTCTTCAAATAATGATCGAACACCATCTCGTGTAGATGCAGGAAGAGGAAATACACGTCAGCCAGAAACCGGGACTACGGCAGAGCGTAGCCGTGGCGACCTCGGAACAGACACAAGAGGAAATACACGTCAGCCGGTAACAGGCACAACTCCAGAACGTAGTCGTGGAGAGGTAGTCAACGAGACAAGAGGTAATACGCGAAATACGGAAACACCTGTAGAGCGTAGGCCTACTTCTACTGATCGTTCTGGATCAGAATGGGGAGTTCCGTCACGCAATACAGAGAGTAGCGGCAGTCGCGTTGACCGTAGTTCTTCTCGCGGAAGTGAAGGAACTGTAGAGCGAGTACGTACCACAGAGTCACGTTCGACTGGTACAGGTCGTCAACAAGAGCAGCCTTCTACTCCGGTACGTAGCCGCAGCGAAGGGTCTAGTGCTTCTCCTGTATCTTCCACACGGGAGACGAGCGAGCGTGTGCAGCCTACCAGAGAACGTGGAGAGAGCTCTAGTAGTAGTAGAGGCGAGCGTTCTTCGGGTGGAGGAAGAACGAGATAGCCGTTTGGTAAGTAATATCGTTTAATAAATCACAGTAATATAACAAGCAGCCTGTGTGGTAGATACCACGCAGGCTTTTTTGTTTTTTGGCTTCATGCCGTTTTTGAGCCAACAATTTCTTAACTTCAACTGTTATTTCAATGCAGATACGACGTACATATGGCAAAACTAAGCTCTATACTAGATAACGATTTTTACAAATTTACCATGCAATATGCGGTGGTGAAATTATTCCCTAAGGCTCAGGCGCGGTATCGGTTTATTAACCGTGGTAAGCATAAATTTCCAGAGGGTTTCGCCGAAAGGCTGCGTGAGTCTATTGCCGATATGGCGAGCTTACGCCTGTCGAAAGAAGAAAAGTTTTTTTTTGCAAGCAAATGTTCTTACATAGACCCTACTTATTTTGACTTTCTACAGGGATATCGCTACGATCCTGAGGAAGTACATATAGAACAAGTTGGTGCCGATTTGACGGTGACTATCGAAGGTTTTTGGTACCGTACGATTTTGTGGGAGGTGCCTATCATGTCGCTTATTTGTGAGTTGTACTATGAGATGAGTGATGATGTTAGGGTTGATGATGAGACCGTCTGTCAAATTGTTCGTGATAAGATGGCTAAGTATGATAAACTTAATATCACTATTGCTGATTTTGGAACACGTAGGCGTCATTCTTACGCGGTACATGATTTAGTGATTGATACGCTAAAATCAAATCCATCGAAAACATTTATCGGTACTAGTAATGTACACTTTGCGATGAAATACCAAACGACTCCGATTGGCACACATGCACATGAGTGGTTTATGTTTCATGCGGCTAAATATGGATATAAAATGGCTAATCTTTTAGGGTTGGAGCATTGGTCAGATGTATATCGTGGTGATTTAGGTATAGCCTTATCTGATACGTATACGACAGAGGTCTTTTTCAAGCAATTTGATAAAAAATTAACGAAGCTTTTTGATGGCGTAAGGCATGATAGTGGTGATGCAATTGAGTTCGCTCGTTTAACGATTGCCCATTACGAAAGTAAGGGTATTAATCCACGATCGAAGACAATTATCTTCTCCGATGGCCTTGATTATGAAAAAGTAGCTAAGATTGTTGCCTTCTGTGAAGGGAAAATTGGTTATTCTTTTGGTATAGGTACTGATTTTACAAATGATGTTGGCTTAACTCGTATGAATATTGTACTGAAAATGGAAGAAGCTAAACCTGAGGATGGTGACTGGACGCCTGTTATTAAACTTTCCGATGAGCCAAATAAGCATACTGGAAAGGCTGAAGAAATTAAAATAGCAAAAGAAGTTCTTAATATAAAAGATTAATGGAGAGAGATGTATATGGGGAAGCGCTTTATGATTATCACGCGCTAAATGCATTGTCAGAACCCTTGCTGCTACATAGTAGCTATGGGGATATTGAGGAGATGCCAATTGACGTATTCTTTAGGGATGCGGATGATTTCCCCGAATTAGAGCATATTGCATTGGCTCTTTGTGATGGGCATGTCTTAGATGTAGGAGCAGGAGTGGGAAGCCATGCGTTATATCTACAAGAAAAAGGCTTTGTCGTAGATGCTCTTGAAGTATCTAATACGGCATGTGAGGTGATGAAGAATAGAGGCGTTCGTGAGATCATTCAGGCTGATTTTTTTAATCTTAAGGTTGATAAAGGTTACGACACCTTACTTTTCCTTATGAATGGTATTGGTTTGGCAGGCAGTATAGAAGGGCTTCGTAAGCTATTACGTCATAGCAAAACCTTAATGAGTGAAAAAGGACAATTGATTTTTGATTCCTCTGATATTTCTTATCTATACGAAGAATATAGAATTCCTAAACCTGATCATTATTTAGGAGAAATTCATTTTCAGTATGAGTATAAAGGGCAGGTTGGCCAACCGTTCGATTGGTTGTATATCGACCAACAAGCCTTAATTGCATTAGCACATGAAGAAGACTGGGTAGTTCAGATTCTATTTGAAGATGACCAAGATCAGTATTTGGTGCGTATGGAACCTAGAAAAGCGGTTAACGATTAATCGTTAACCGTTAATTCTCCGCGTAGCGGTATTTCAACCCAATGAGCTACGGGCTCTTGTTCTTCGAAATGCCCTTGTAGGTACATAAGCTTTGTTACAGCAGCCTCAAATGTCATATCGTAACCATTGAGCACGCCTAAGGCTTTTAATCCCTGTGAGGTCTCATAGCGCCCTAATTCGACCGAGCCTACTTTACATTGTGATATATCTAATATATTTTTACCATTCTTGATGGCTTCGCCTATCAGGTCTAAGAACCACGGTTCCGTCATGGTGTTCCCAGAACCAAAGGTTTCCATGATGATGCTACGCGCATCAGATTCTAGAATAGCTTTGATAGTTGCTTTATTGATACCTGGAAATAGTTTTAATACAGCTACCTGGTCATCAATCTGTGTATGCAGTATGAATTCTTTGTCTGTATTATCTAATAAGGCTTCTCTGTTGTAATTAATATGTATGCCTGCTTCCGCCAGTACGGGGTAGTTTGGTGAGCGGAATGCCTCAAACTTAGCTGAATTGTACTTGAAGGAACGGTTTCCGCGGAATAACTTATTATCAAATAGAATACAAACCTCCTGAATAATTGACTTTCCATTTTCTTTCGCGGACGCAATTTCCAGTGCTGTCATGATATTCTCGCGTGCATCAGTTCTGATTTCACCGATTGGTAACTGAGAACCAGATAAAATAACAGGCTTTTGCAAGCCTTCAAGCATAAAGCTTAAAATTGATGCGGAGAAAGACATCGTATCCGAACCGTGCAAAATAACAAAACCATCATAGTGCTCGTAGTTGTCCTTAATGATTTGAGCCATTTCTAACCAAATAGAAGGCTTCATGTTGGAAGAGTCGATGATAGGAGTAAAGGAGTGTACGGTTAGGTTGTAATTGAGGCGAGCGAGGTCTGGCAGATTTCGAGCGATAAGCTCAAAGTCAAAAGGTACGAAGGTCCCTGTTTCAGGGTCTTGTACCATGCCAATAGTGCCTCCGGTGTAGATGATAAAAATATTCTGCATAATTGTTGTTAAATACCAAAAATGCGTGTTGCATTCTCGGTGGTTATGGTAGCGAGTTCTTTAATGCTTATCTGCTTTAAGTCTGCTACTTTTTCTGCAATGTGGTATAGGTAACTACTTTCATTCTCTTTTCCGCGATACGGAGAAGGTGCCAAATAAGGTGCATCAGTCTCTAAGACGATGTGCTGCAAGTCAATTTCTTTAACAACAGCATCAAGTCCTGCTTTTTTGAAGGTTACAACACCGCCAATTCCTAAGGCAAAGCCAAGGTCTATCGCACGTTGTGCCTGCTCTAGAGTGCCAGTAAAGCAATGTAAAACACCATAAAGCTTTTCGTCTTTAAGCTCCTCTAATAGTGGAAAAAGTTCATCAAACGCTTCACGGCAGTGGATATCTATAGGTAAGCTTAATGCTTTAGCCCAAGCAACCTGTGTACGGAAGGCATCTTTTTGTATTTCTAAGGTGCTTTTATCCCAGTACAAATCAAGACCTATTTCTCCGATAGCATATACTTTATGTTGAGCCAATGCTTTTTCGATATGTGCTAATTCGGCTTTATAATCTTCTTTTACAGAACAAGGGTGTAGCCCTAGCATTGGAAAGCAATTGGCAGGATATGCCGCTGCGGTACTCATTACAGGGGCAATAGATGCCTGATCTACATTGGGTAAGAATAGTCTGTTAATTTGTTGGTCAAAGCAGCGTTGCATTTGATCTTCAAGCTTATCTGTACCGGCATGATAGTAAATGTGCGTATGCGTGTCGGTTAGGGTATAGGATTCAGCGAACATAAACGATTAATGATGGGGCTAAATTTACCCTTTTCGTATTAAACGACCTAATGGAACATAAAAAAACGCAAGATTTTTAAAGATCTTGCGTTTTCATTGCTAAATTTTCAGCATTCTTATTTTTGTCCTGCTGGTACTTGCACTGGAGCTGCTGGAGCTGGTGCCGGAGCTTCGCCTTTAGGGCCAGCAACGATGTCTACCAATTCAACTTCGAATACTAATGGAGCATATGGAGGGATTGAGCCACCACCGCGCTCGCCATAGCCTAAGCTAGAAGGAATTAAGAAAATAGCTTTAGAACCTTTGTTCAATAATTGAAGACCTTCAGTCCATCCTTGAATCACTGGATCATGACCTACACGGAAACGAATAGGCTCATACTGACGCATAGGGCTGAATGTATTTTCTTTTTTAGCTACCTCAGCATTGTTTGTATCAAATACTTTTCCGCTAACTAAAGTTCCTGTATAGTTTACAACAACAGTATCACCTGCTACTGCTTTATTACCTTTACCTTCTTCTTTGATTACATACTGAAGACCTGAAGCCGTTTTCTTAGGCTCTAATTTCTTGTCAGCTACGTATTTCGATAATTTAGTTTCTTCTGCTTTTTTAAGACCTTCGATTTCACCTTTGAAGTAAGTATCGATTTGTGA
Source organism: Sphingobacterium sp. MYb382 (assembly GCF_037572665.1). Taxonomy (NCBI): domain Bacteria; kingdom Pseudomonadati; phylum Bacteroidota; class Sphingobacteriia; order Sphingobacteriales; family Sphingobacteriaceae; genus Sphingobacterium; species Sphingobacterium sp. MYb382. The sequence goes on along the minus strand of NZ_JBBGZT010000024.1, from coordinate 113,823 downwards.
ATAAAGAGCTGAATCCGTTAAATTACCTTTTTTGAAATGCTTTCTAACCTTAACAGTGAACGTAACAAATTTATCCGCAAATTCTGGTTTCGGTTGGCCAGTTTTTGCTGCCATTGTATCCAAGTTTAAACGGAAAACAGCACTATCGCCTTCACCTAAGAATTTAAACATAGAGTTGTAGTCACCAGCATATAAACCAGGAATTGAATCTGGTGCAATGTTTACGATTTGTGGTAAACCGATATCGTATGTACTTTGTAAAAGTGAGTCCTTACGGTCAGATTTTACAATAAGGTCTACGGATAATAAATCTCCTGCTTTAGCTTTCTCTGCTCCGGCGTCTTTGATAATGTTGTATTCAAGACCGCCGTCTCCTTTTTTAAAGTTTTGACAAGCTGCAGTCGCTAGTAGCGTCACAGCTGCCGATAGGAATAAAATTGATTTCTTCATTGTTTTGATGTAATCACTAAGTTATTTTGTTAATATTTCTTTGTATTCTGGTAATATAGATTTGAACTTTTCAACCACTTCGGCTAAGCTCGCACTAGAGCTACCACCAGAAGCATTTAAATGTCCTCCTCCATTAAAATATTTCTTGCAGATTTCATTACATGGAATGTCGCCCGTAGAACGTAAAGATAATTTAATTAATTCAGTTCTATCGACAAATAAGCCAGCTAATCGAATTCCTTTGATAGAGAGCGCATAGTTCACTAGCCCTTCCGTATCACCTGTAGAAACTTTAAATTTAGCTAAGTCTTCTTTACTAATGGCGAAAAGTGCTGTATTGTACTCTTCAATAACCACTAAGCAATTTAAAAGACAGTAACCCAGGAAGTTCAATCTGCTTTCCGTGCCACTGTTATATACTTTTTCATGAATTTCCCAGTTGCGTGCACCAGCCTCAATCAAGCTAGCGATGATATGGTGAACGGCAGCTGTAGTAGAACGGAATCGGAATGACCCTGTATCCGTCATAATCCCAGTATATAGGCAGGTTGCTATTTCATGTGTAATAGCTGTAGCATCCTTGCAAACTTCAGTAATGAAAGTATAGGCCAGCTGTGCTGTAGCAGCAGCATTGGAGTCCCAATAGCTGAGCTGAGCAAAATCTTCAGGATCCAAGTGATGATCAATCATCCATTTTTGTCCTGTTGCTTTTTGTATCAGCGGTTCTAATATATTCGTTCTGCTCAAGGCACTATAATCTAAACAGAAGATTAATTCGGCTTCTTGTAATAGTTTTTCTGATTTCTCTTGCTCTTTAGGATAGATGATAACATCTTCACGGCCAGGAATCCAATCTAGAAAATCAGGGAAGTCAGAAGATAAGACCACTTCAACATGATGACCTTTAGCTTTTAGCCAGTGGTATAGTCCTAAAGATGAGCCTAGTGCATCACCATCAGGTTTGTGGTGCGTGGTGATGACGATTCTTTTAGGTTGGTCGAGTAGCTGTAAATTATTTTCTCCTTTTAGCATAACAAATTTAAGAATGCAAACCTACTACAATTTTGTTGTTTATTGAAATTTTTTAAAAATCCGAAAGCGTTAAAATTTGCTTAATTATTTAACTGTTTCTAGTTTTTAAAAGCATATAATTTCTTGTCTCTACGCACACAAAGGAGGTAATTGCTACTGTTGTAATCTATCTTCCCGTAATAGAACATAGGCATCGCTTCGATGGGGAAACCATCATAAACTACCCCTTTTTCATCAAATAGGTAGACCAGGTTATTGGCGCGAACAGCTACACCTATCCAATTTTCTTTTTTGTCGTTATTAAAGAATTGAGGTGTCTCGTCTGTTTCATGGCTAAAGCTGTAGGTAAAGCTAGGTATACTATCTGTTAGATTGTATGCTGAAAACTCTTTTCCGTCGATTGCAAAAAGCGTAGGCGTGGAGGATGCTCCAAGGTTAGCAAAGGCTAATTTCACCTTAGGCTGCCAATTGGCTACTTTATGCTTAGTAGGTGCCGTAATAAAATCCATGCTGTATAGTTGATTGTTTGAATCTACCGCATAGAGCTTAGGTGTTCCTTTCGCATCTGCCGAAATAGCAATCGCTTGTTGGAAGCGGCTATTGGCAATCTGTTCTTCTTTGATAAGGGAACCTTGCTGGTCAAATTGGTAAAAGTGTCCACTCGTGGTACCGACATATACATGATTGTTGAAAACCTGTACCGCAGATAGTATAGACCCGTTGAGGTTCTTATTTTTCCAATGCTCCACTTCTTTACCATCAATATCGTAAACCAATAGCTGATTTTCTGCTGGAATGAAAAGCAACTGCTGATTATTAAGGGTAGCTATGGTTGGTGAATAGCTTGGTCGTTGCGCAAGACCTACCGAAAATCCCGGTAAAGGTTTTCCCATAGGATCGAAACGATATAATCTACTTTTATCGGTAACAAGAACGATAGATCTATCTTTTAACTGCTGTGCTTGTCCGATGACACGTCCAGAGAATACCGCAGACCAGAGTTTTTTTCCTGAAGGATGAATTCCATGCAAGCTATGGTCTTGCTCTTGAATCAAGATAAACTGACTCGTATCTGAGTGGTCAAATACCCAAGGTTGCGTAATCGGTCTATTATCAAAAGAATATGTCCATTCTGCTGTAGCACCTAAAGCGTTTTTACTTTTAAAGATTCCGTATATACTCGATAGAAATTTTCCATTATTACCTGATATTTGGAATGACCAAGAGAAGAAATCTTGATAGCCGAAGTTCTTTTTGTCATTAAAAATATTGGCATACGGCTGTTTAAGAAGACGGCTAATAATAGGAGAAGATGTTCTTGTACGTGAAAAATAGGTGATGTTGGCTTCGTTACCTTGAATTTTCTCAAAGTTCTTAAAGCCTAAAGTACCAATCAGAAGGTCTTTACGCTGCCAATCTCTCGTATATTCTTGAATTACTTGAAGGCTATTTGCCATAACAAGAATATCACCCATCTGAATAAAATAGGGGCGTGTAAACGATTTAACAGGGTCGCCCAACCAACCATATACAAGTTGCGATGTTGTATCAAAGCGTTGTATAGAATCCGTTGCTGTAGTAGATAGTTTTGATAGGATTTGACGTGCAGAGTCTGCGTGTGCTACTTTTACGAACAACAATTCCGTTTGATTGCTTTGCTCTACTAAAGCGAACTCATTTCCGAGCAAGCGCGGAAGATCTTTTTCAATATCTACCCCTTTTTCTTTAAGAATAGACTCTTTTAGGGTTTGTAATTTTTCTCTTTCTTTACGTTTTCTAAAAAGCTGCTTTAAGTCTTCTTGAAATCTTTCTTTGCTGCTTAATGAAAAGGAAAGATAGGAAGCCGTACTTTCAGGGAAATATTGATAAAGTTCCTGTGTAGTCTTACTCTGTGCACTGAAAAGCTCAATATAATTTTCTTTTTTCTGTTCCGTTTCACTCTCCCCACTTAAAATAAGAGCGTCATTTTTAAAGTTAAGGTTCCAGGCAGATTGTCCGCCAAGGTTGTCAAACAGAGAGATGACCTGCCCATAGTTAGAACGCATCAGTTGTTGCGCAATATTCTTTAATTGGTCATGGACGAAATAAACACGTAGTGGTGAATTTCTACCTTTATTCTCGCCAAAGAATGTTATTTGTTTGTTTTCGAGTTTCGGTGTTTTGTCTTCAAGGACGCGTGCTAGGAGGTCTTTAGAATACGTAGCAAAAAATACATCGCGAGAGCAACCAATATACAGTAGGCTATCTTTATGCGCATCCTGCAAGCTATATATATTGTATTCGCTAGAGTCTACAGGATTCACGGTAAAGCTTTTTTTAAGCTCACTTAGGAGAAAGCCAAAGTCTTTCTTCTCCATTTTTTTTATGCTCGGAATGATGAGTAGGCTGCTAATTTTGTCTTTGTCAGGCTGGAAAGACAAGAATATTTCCGTGTCTGTAACAAACGGTTGTAAGCTGGTATTTTGTAAAATATCCTTCTTCAATCGTGTTAAGCGCTGCATTTCTTCTTTACCAACGAGGGCATCAAATATTTCAAAATCTTTGAAAATATTCTCCGTGGCTGCATCATTATTGAATGCCGCTACCAAGAATGTTTCTCGAGGAAGGAACGTAAAAGGTTTAATATCTCCATTTTTATCTCCGTTTAAATCGGAAAAATAATAGATAGAAGCGCCAATTACGGCTACAAAAAGTAAAACAGTTATGATAATTGTATTTCTCATTACGCACAAATCAGTATCTATACCAAATTTAAAAAATATCTTCAAAGTCTAACTAAGCTGCTGTTAAAAATTCTGAAAGAATAGGGATATGCTTGTTGACAGTATATGATTTGTCGTTTAAGTAAAATTTAGAGAGCCCCCATTTTTTATAGCCCGATTTGGATGCTATTATAATGTCTAGGCGGTCTGTAAATTGGGTTAAAAAGATTGTTTTTTAGCCGTCTTTTATTTGTTTTCAATAAATAGTTGAAGAAAAAAGAGGCTTTATGCGGTATATTTTATACATTTATAAGCGTAATGAAGTTTTAGCAATTGTTCTTTTTTATGAATAAACAGATTATACTAGTAGCCTCCTTATTCGGAGTATTGGCGGTAATACTAGGAGCTTTTGGTGCACATGGTTTGGTCGGCAAAGTGGAAGCGAGTCAGTTAGAAACTTGGAAAACTGCAAATCAGTATCATTTTTACCATACCCTAGCCTTATTGTTTCTTTCTACATTTTCTCGTGCAAAAAACGCCTCAATTCGCGTTTCTTTTATTGCTTTTGTATTAGGGATTTTATTGTTCTCCGGGTCGTTATACCTGCTTAGTGTACGCCAACTTATAGGTATACAGAATTTAGGTATTCTAGGGCCAATCACGCCTTTGGGAGGATTATGTTTCATCATTGGTTGGGCTGGTTTATTTGTTGCAGCGGTAAGAAATCGCTCTTAAAATAGACGTCTTCATATTTTTAGAAAAGCCGTATTTCTTACCTTTTGGTGGAATACGGCTTTTTTGTGGAGATTGCTCTTTCAAAAAATAACATGTTCTATTAAATGTTAGCGTCGGTAGCGCGATATTGTCCATTTTAAAATTCGTATTTTTGAAGCGTATGGAAACAGCCTCCTTATTTAGTACATCTCGCGAAACGCTCTTCGTTGAAGTTATTTTGCCGCTTTACATTGCTAAAACGTATACCTATCGGGTTCCTGTAGAATGGACAGATGCCGTAGCCGTTGGTAAGCGCGTTATTGTACAGTTTGGTCGCAATAAGATCTATGCAGCTATCATTTATAAGGTTAGCAAGGAACCTCCTTTAAATTATGAGGCCAAATATTTGCTCAACGTAATAGATGATGAACCAGTCGTCGATGCTACTCAGCTCGCCTTATGGGAATGGATGGCGGACTACTATATGTGCTACTTAGGCGAAATTATGCAGGCTGCTTTACCTGCAGCCCTGAAGATGGCTAGTGAAACTAAGATTGTGGCTTCCGATAATCCAGATTTAGACCGCTCCTTGCTTAACGATAGGGAATATATGGTGATGGAGGCGCTAGATGTAGCGAAAGAGTTGACCATCAATGACGTCATAAAGTTATTGGGGCAGAAGACTGTTTTTCCACTATTAAAAGGGCTTTTTGACCAGGGGTATGTTTTAATTTCCGAAGAGATTAAGGAACGCTATAAACCGAAGGTCAAATCTTTTCTATTGATGAATCCTACTTTTTCAGGACCTACAGGCCTGCAAACGCTATTGGAATCTTTAGACCGCTCACCAAAGCAACAGGATGCTGTCTTAGCCTTCCTTCAACTTATTAAAGTGAATAAGGAAATTTCACGTCAAGATATCATGGAGCGTGCAGGGGTTAGTGCAGGCGTAATTGCAGCATTAATAGAGAAAGATATTTTTGTCGTTGAGGAGAAGATTGTTTCTCGACTAGGTGGAGAAGATGTTGAGATAACGGCTGAATTTGAGTTGAATGAGGGGCAACAAAAAGGATTAGCTGCTATTCAGCAAAATTTTACAGAAAGAGAAGTTGTTCTTCTCCATGGGGTTACGGCTTCGGGGAAGACACAAGTATATATACGGTTGATTGAAGCAGCGATAGAAGAGGGGAAGAATGCCTTGTATCTATTGCCTGAGATTGCTTTGACGACCCAAATTACAGAGCGACTGAAGTTGCATTTTGGTGATAAGCTAGGTGTTTATCACTCAAAATTTAATGATAATGAGCGTGCTGAAGTATGGCAGAAGGTGCTACGTGGCGAGTTTAAAGTCGTCATAGGAGCCCGCTCGGCGGTATTTTTACCTTTTCAGAAGCTAGGGTTAATTATTGTTGATGAGGAGCACGAGAGCTCTTACAAGCAGTATGATCCGGCACCACGCTATCAAGCACGTGATACAGCGATATACCTAGCGAATATTCATCGTGGGAAGGTGTTGTTGGGTTCTGCCACACCATCTATTGAGAGCTATTACAATGCTAAAGCTGGAAAGTATGGTTTGGTAACCTTGGCGGAACGTTATGGTGATTCTAAGCTGCCCGATATTGAGGTAGTAAACGTTACTGAAGAGGGTAGAAAAGGCCATATGAATGGTTATTTTAGCCATATATTGTTGCAACAGATTTCAGAAACGTTGGCTAAAAAAGAGCAGGTTATTCTCTTTCAGAATAGACGTGGTTATACTCCTTTTGTGCAATGTAGCACCTGTGGGTGGGTTGCTAAATGTGTGAACTGTGATGTGAGCATGACTTATCACAAAAGTAGTAATCACTTACATTGTCACTATTGTGGGCACCATGAACCGCCTGTGGCGGTATGTCCAGCCTGCGGTATGGCACATATTGAGAATAAAGGGTTCGGTACGGAGCGTATTCAGGAAGAACTGGAATTGCTTTTGCCGGAATCGCGTATCGGTCGTTTAGACCTGGATTCTGCGAAAGGAAAGCATGGCTTCGAAAAGATTATCGTTGCTTTTGACAATCAGGAGTTTGATATTCTTATCGGTACGCAGATGGTGGCTAAAGGTTTAGATTTTGGCCGTGTTAGCTTGATTGGAATTATAAATGCGGATGCGATGATTAATTATCCTGATTTCCGTGCTTATGAACGTGCTTTCTCTTTATTTTCTCAGGTAGCAGGGCGCGCGGGACGACGAAACCAAGGAGGAAAAGTAATCATACAAACGAACACCCCAAACCATAGAGTGTTGGAACAGGTGATGCAGCATGATTATGAAGGTATGTTTATGACGGAAGTGAAGGAGCGTAAAAACTATCAATACTCACCCTTTTATCGTTTGATACGGTTAGATGTTAAACATACCGATATGCAGGTTACACAGGATGCGGCTATTCGCTTAGCGAGCTTGTTGCGCGTTAATCTTGGTGAGCGTGTTTTAGGTCCTGAACCTCCTTTAGTTGGTCGAGTAAGGAACTACTTTATTCAGACGATAAATTTGAAAATCGAACGTGGCAATGTGAGTATTGCTAAAGTTAAAGAACTGATTCGTCACGCACTTTTACAGTTTGAGATGGATAAAAACAATCGTTCGGTACGGGTCTCCATTGATGTCGACCCGTACTAACGGATTATTCTTCATCGACCCAAAGGTCGTCACTCTTTATAATATCGATAAGCTCGTCTAAGGCTTTAGCCGAGCTAACATTCTTTTTCACGACCTTTTTACCACGGTATAGAGTAATCTTGTCGGGGCCAGCGCCTACATAACCGTAATCTGCGTCGGCCATTTCTCCCGGACCATTCACAATACAGCCCATAATAGCTATTTTCAAACCTTTAAGGTGGTTTGTACGGCTACGTATCATCTGCGTAGTTTCTTGTAGATCAAACAAGGTACGTCCACAGCTAGGGCAAGATATATATTCTGTTTTTGAAATCCGAGAGCGTGTAGCTTGTAAAATACCGAAAGATAAAGATGCGATATGTTGCGTTGCTGTGGCAGGCGAATCTATCCAGATACCTGAACCTAAACCATCAATTAATAGGGCTCCTAGATCGGTAGAAGCATAAAGCTGCAATTTTGATAAAGGCTCTTCCGGATTCATAATATCTCCTTTAGGGCCTGAAAATTCAGACACAGGATAGCTCCTCTTAATAATTACGGGAATGCTGATACCTATAGCCTGTAGGTTTGCGAAAAATTGACGCTGATCGGCCATACCATGCAAATAGTCCGTCTCTACTAAAAATACGATGGTCTTATCGGCTACAAGCTGTGCAAAATCATCACTTTCTAAATCCGTATTACTGATGCGAACAAGGTTTAAGACAGGGTCTTTCGTTGTCGCTTTGTTGAATTCCACTAAGCTGTAAAGCGGATGCTTATTTGCTTTATCAGCTAAATTTATCCAGGTGTTATAATCGTAAAGGACTTTAAGATTTCCCGGTAGGGTAAAGGATGGAAGATTAGCGCCTAAATAGACAAAATCTACCGATTGATCCCCCATATGGTATTTATCGTTGATGGCATCATAGCGATAGCCTACTGCAGTAAGGATAAACGGATCTTTAAGATTTTCTTTAGTTATATCGACAATCACACGAGGAACTAAAGAACCACCAACAAAGGTATTTACCTCATGTGCTTCATAGGCTTTGGTTTCCGTTTCGTTGCTAAGTGTTAGTATTTCTCTTTTGGGAGCCGCTTCGATAGCCGTTTTTCTACGACTGTAGCGGTTCACTAAAGCGATTGCTACAGGAGCTTCTTTTTCAGGCTCTTCAGTCAAAGATACACGTACGGTGTCACCCAACCCATCTTCTAGTAGTGTTCCAATGCCTACGGCAGATTTAACACGACCATCTTCACCATCACCCGCTTCCGTAACACCAAGGTGTAATGGATAGTTCATGTTTTCAGCAACCATTTTCTCTACGAGTAATCGGTACGCTTTTACCATTACCTGAGGATTGGATGATTTCATCGATACACAAAGGTTATAGTAGTTGAGGTCTTCACAGATGCGTATAAACTCAAGGGCTGACTCTACCATGCCTTCTGGCGTATCGCCATAGCGGCTCATGATGCGGTCGGATAGTGAACCATGGTTCGTCCCGATGCGCATAGCGGTACCATAGTTTTTACAAATTTCTACTAGTGGAGCAAATTTTTTGTAGATGCGTTCTAGCTCGCCTTGGTAGGCAGCATCGGTATAGTCTATTTGATCAAACTTTTTCTTGTCGGCATAGTTTCCTGGGTTGACACGTACTTTCTCTATCAAGCGTGCTGCTACTTCCGCCGCGTTCGGCGTAAAGTGAATATCAGCAACCAAAGGAACGTTGTATCCTCGAGCGACTAATCCTTTTTTGATGTTAGCTAAGTTTTCAGCTTCTTTAATACTGGGTGCTGTAATACGCACATATTCACATCCCGCATCGACCATACGTATCGTCTGTTCGATAGATCCTTGGGTGTCCATCGTGTCGATGGTGGTCATGCTCTGTATGCGGATGGGATGGTGTGCGCCCATAGGGATATCCCCGATGGTAACTTCACGTGTCAAGAAGCGACTATATGATGTCTTGGAGTTACAATAAGCTCCCGGTAGTAAGATTGCGTTTTTCGTATCCATTGCTAGCGTCAAAGTTAGCTATTTTTTCTAAAACCCGATGCTTTAGCATAGAGGTAAAGCATCGGGTTTTATAGGAATTACGCCGTAGCGCTGCGTCGCTATTTCTTTTAGTAGCGGCTTATGGTAAATGTATTCGCCGCACCTTCTACATTGATTTCGTATTTGTTGGCTGCCTTGTCGTAATCTTTCGTCATGGCCAATCCTTTGCTGTTGGTTTCGAAACCTTCAAAGCTATTGGAAGATAATACCGACGAATGGGTAACCATAATGGCGGCTTCTTTAGGTATTTTTAAATGAATCGTAGAGGCACCAGTTTCAATTGTAATTTTGGATAGCGCTATTTTCGGCGTACCTAATTTTAACTCCATGGTGCTCGCTCCCGTATTTATTTCCAACTTTTTGAAGCCTAAGTGTGATATGTCACCCGATAATGTTGCAGCGCCATAGTTGAGCTCGATGTCCCAAAGTGTATTTGGTTGTAGGTTAAGATTTACCGTTTCGATGTTCTTTTTCGATTTCTTACCTATACGTTTTGCGTTTAGCGTTATAGTGTGCTTATCGCCAACATGATCTGTCACCAAATTCAATCCCATGTATTTATCGGGGCTATTCGCTGTGATAAGATCATCCGAAGGGTTACTCTGAAAGTCGAATGTGCCGGCACCGCCGTTAAATTCAAATTTTGCTTCTTTATAATTTTCTTCAAAAGGAACACTCACGGTGTTTGCATAGGCTGCGGAGTCGCCTTCATCATTGTAGTTTTCGGTGCGTTGTGTGAAAATAGATTCTTGCCAACTTGATGACTTAGAGGTGATACCTACATATAAAACCCAAGCAAGCAAAACAAGGTTACTTCCTATTTTGACATAGGGGCCATAGGTTCTCTTTTGAACCATAAGGTTAATACCTACTATAATGATAAGTAGTGGCCAATATTTGAATACAGCCCATAGGTTGAAGTCGATTACATGTAAGTTATGTAATAGTAGAATCAGCCCTATGAAGACAAACCAAATTCCCGACGTGATTTTATTTTCCATGTTTTTTAAATCTACTGTAAATATAGAGCTCTAAGGTATAAGATACTAATTTTTTGGCAAACCTCTTTTAGGTTATGTTGTTATTATAGTCGGTGAAATAAAGCTTTATGTCGGTGAATTTTCCTAGGCTAATGTGTATATTGCGTTAGTATTTAATAATAATAGCAAACGAACTTATGATATTTCATCATTTTGGTAAATATGTGTTGTTGCTGAAACAAGTTTTTAAGCGGCCTGAGAAATGGAGAATTTATCTGAAGGATATTTTTCATGAAATGACAGATATAGGGATAGGTTCCTTAGGTCTTATTTTAATCATTTCTACTTTCATTGGGGCGGTTATGACTTTGCAAATTGCCTTTCAGCTTGTTTCTGATTTAATACCATCTTCCGTTATTGGGCAAATTAACCGAGATTCTAATATTTTGGAACTAGGGCCTACTATCTCGGCTTTGGTGTTGATGGGGAAAGTAGGCTCCTCTATTTCTTCGCAAATAGGGTCTATGCGTGTTACCGAGCAGATTGACGCCTTAGAGATTATGGGCGTTAATGCGGCGAGTTATCTTATTCTACCTAAAGTTATAGCGGGTGTGGTTATGATTCCTGTATTGGTGATTATCGCTATCTTTTGTGCCATTTGTGGAGGTTTAATAGGAGGGGCTTTATCAGGAGCTGTACCAGCTACGGATTATATACAAGGTATTCAGGGTGGATTTAACGGATTTACGGTTGTTGTAGCCCTCGTAAAAGCTTTTGTGTTCGGTTTTATTATTACAACTGTTCCAGCATATAAAGGTTTTTATGTGCAAGGTGGAGCTTTAGAAGTGGGGCAGGCAGGAACGAAGGCTGTAGTTATTGGCTGTATTTCCATCTTAGCCTGTGATTATATTATAACTGCATTGATGTTATAGGGATGATAGAGATTCAAAATATTCATAAATCATTTGGTGACAAAACTGTTTTAAGCGGTATTGATGCCATTTTCGAACCGGGAAAAGTAAGCTTAATTATTGGAGGCTCTGGTTCGGGAAAAAGTACCTTGTTGAAATGTATCGTTGGTTTACATGAACCGGAGGAATGTAAAGTGTTTTTCGATAAAGAGGAGTTTACAGCGCTGGACCGCGAGGAAAAGGTTGCTATACGTCGTGAGATAGGTATGCTTTTTCAGAACTCTGCACTTTTTGACTCAATGACGGTGGAGCAAAACATCATTTTTGCCCTCGACATGTTTACTGATATGAGTAAAAAGGAAAAGTTGGAACGTGCCAATTTCTGTTTAGACCGTGTAAACTTAAAGAATACCAATAAACTGTATCCTGCGGAGCTTTCTGGAGGTATGAAGAAGAGGGTTGGTATCGCACGTGCTATCAGTATGAGTCCAAAATATTTATTTTGTGATGAGCCCAATTCGGGCTTAGATCCAGCTACATCCATTTTAATTGATGAGCTCATCAAAGAGCTTACCGAAGAGTATCAGTGTACAACAATTGTGGTTACGCATGATATGAACTCGGTGATGGGGATTGGCGATTATATTTTATTTTTATACAAAGGGCAGAAATATTGGGAAGGATCAAACAAAGATATGTTGCGTTCAGATAATCAAGAGCTCAACGATTTTGTCTTTGCCAGTCCATTGATGAAAGCAGCACGGTCAACAATAAAATAAATGATGTATCTTTGTCGCAAATTTTAACACATTGTCTACAACTACGCAAATACAACTTTTAACGCCACAGCATTGGAAAGATTACGAATTAATCGATTGTGGTGATTTTGAAAAATTAGAGCGATTTGGTGATTTAACGCTAATTCGTCCGGAACCACAGGCTGTATGGCCTAAAGCTTTGAGCGAACAAGAGTGGAATAAACGCCATGATATAAAATTTAAAGGCCGTTCGGCAACTTCTGGCGAGTGGGTTAAGAAAAATGTAAAAGCGCAAGATCGCTGGCATATTTCGTATAAAAATAAAGATGCTGCCATAACTTTACGTTTAGGGTTAACTTCTTTTAAGCACGTTGGTGTGTTTCCTGAGCAAGCGGTAAACTGGGATTATATTTCTGAGTCGGTTAAAAATTTCAAAACTGAAAAACCGAAAGTTCTTAATTTGTTCGCTTACACGGGTGGCGCTTCTTTGATTGCAAAATCTGCGGGTGCAGACACGACACACGTTGACTCGATTAAACAAGTTGTTACTTGGGCGAATGAGAATCAGGAAATTTCATCGTTGGATAATATCCGCTGGGTTGTTGAAGATGCATTGAAGTTTGTGAAAAGAGAGCTTAAACGTGGTAACACCTACAACGGTATCATTTTGGATCCACCGGCTTATGGTCATGGCCCTAAAGGTGAAAAGTGGAAGCTGGAAGATCATATCATGGAAATGATGAAAGATGTGGTGCAGTTATTAGATCCAAAAGAACACTTCTTAATTTTAAATACGTACTCTTTAGGTTTCTCTTCTGTTATTGTAGAAAACTTAATCAGAACATCATTCCCTCAAGTTGAGAATTTAGAAATTGGTGAGTTATACTTACAAGCTACGGCTGGGCCGAAATTGCCTTTAGGTGTTTTCGGAAAGTTTAGAAAATACGCTAAGTAAGTTTCCTTAAAATATATTTGAAAGCCTCCTTTTCGGGAGGCTTTTGTTGTTTTAGGGCTTTTTTGAGTTTGTTTTGCCGTGAAAACGGCTGAAAAACTGTGTTTTAACACGATTATGACAAATAAGGTCCCTTTAGTTAATCATTTTGGCTATGTTTGCCGTTTTGGCCATTGAAATCGTAAGCTGTAGGCCGCTTACTTGATTAATTGCCTGCTATATTGAATGTTAAAATGTTATGATTGCTGACGTAGAAAATAAAGACAAGAGACAAATTTATCAGACTTCCATTATTCAACAAACCTCCTATTGGTCGGAAGTGAAAAAGATGCAAGGTGTAGATTCTAAAGCTTTTAATTTTAAAGTTAAAGGGGAGGATTTATTCAATGATTTCGCTGGTGATACCTACATGATAGGCGACTTGTTGATTTTAATTCAACATATCGATGAGGAAGCTTGTATTGCCTATGTTCCTTACGGACCAGAGATTGAACCAGCTGAGGAAGTGCAAGGTTACTTTTTGGAACAATTGTCGGAAAGCTTGCGTTCTTTTCTACCCAAAACCTGTTTGATGATTCGCTATGACCTATCGTGGGAGTCTCACTGGGCAAAAGAAGAAGACTGCTATGATGTGCATGGCAACTGGCTAGGTGTACCCGATAAGAAAATTCAAGAAATACGCCTGAATTTTAATACCGAAAATTGGAACTTGCGCAAAGCGAATACAGATATTCTCCCTTCGAACACCATATTTATGGATTTGAAAAAAGATACCGATGTGTTGTTGGGTGAGATGAAGTCGAAAACACGCTACAATATAAACCTGTCGAAACGAAAAGGTGTGCGCGTACGTTCTTTGGGGTTCGAGAGTTTAGATATATGGTATGCTCTGTATAAGGAGACCGCTGCGCGGAATAACTTTTTCTTACATGATATTAGTTACTTCCGTATCGTGCTTTCTGCTAAGGCTAACGATAGTACATCGCCAGCCGATGTTTATCTATTGGTCGCGGAAGTCGATGAGCAACCTTTGTCGGCCATGTTTTTAGTGGTTTCTAATAAGCGTGGTACCTATTTGTATGGAGCTTCAGCAACTGATAATCGTAATTATATGGCAAGCTATGCTTTGCAGTGGCGTGCTATGGAACTGGCGAAAGAAAAAGGATGTACAGAATACGATTTCTTCGGTGTAGCACCACAGGCAGACCCATCACACCCAATGTATGGCTTATATCGCTTTAAAACAGGATTTGGTGGAACGATGTACCACCGCTTAGGCTGTTGGGACTATCCGCTTAATAAAGATAAATACCAATATTATATATCGATGGAGTTTAAAAATCAGAGCTACCACCTGAGTTAAGCACATTGTATGGAAGATGAAAAGGGAATATCAAGTTGTTGTTATTCCTTTTTTGTTTAATCGTGTAGGTCTAAACCATAGTGAAGCACCAGTCCGGCGAGATTCGCTGTATTAAATTTAGCCTTCTTCACTTTATTATTTTCTAGCTGAATGCGGAAATTATGTGCTGTTCGAAAATCTGTTTTCTCCAAGTTGCTATTGGAGAAAGTAGCTCCGCTCAATTCGCATTCGTCAAAAATGGCTGTAGATAAATCCGTATGACTGAAATCTACCTCTTTCATACTGCAGCGTTCGAAATGGGTACCTTTTATTTTAAGACCAATAAAGATGCTGTAGTCGAGGATACTGTCTGTGAAAGAAAAAGAATACATGTATTTATTGCAGCGGCTAAAATCACAACCCAAAACCTTGCATCCTATGAAGTGGATGTTCCTTAAGCTTGTGCCATCTAGTTTTACCATGGAGAAGTTACAGGATTCAAATCGGCAATCTTCAAAAGTGTTGTCTCGTAAATCGCTATTGCTAAAATCACAGTGACTGAATGTACATTGTATAAACTCTCTATTGCGAAGTGTGCAATTGGCATACTCCACCTTTGAAAATGTTTTTTCTTGATGTATAATCGTCTCTTCCATTGGTAATTGCATTTATGTTTGATAAATTTACGACACTAGTAGGTTTTAAGCGTACAAATATAGCCATCCTTAGGCTTTAATTTATGGAGATGTCTCGCTGTTTTATTGCGCTCTGTAACTTAAGTAACCGAAAGGTAGTGACAAATGAGGCATCTTTGTAGGAGTAGATACAAAAATATACAATTATGGAATGGATAATGAATCCCTGGCCTTGGTATGTAGGCGGAATATTGGTTGCACTCGTGATGATAGCGCTCATCAAGTTGGGTAAAACCTTTGGTTTTTCCTCAAACTTCAGAACGATGTGTGCCGCTTTAGGTGCCGGTAGAAGTGCCGAGTTCTTTCGTTTCGACTGGAAGGCTCAGCAATGGAATCTACTATTTCTTGTAGGCTCTGTTCTTGGTGGCTATGTATCGGTTCATTTTCTATCCAATGGGCAGGCTCCAGCATTAGCTGATAGCGTGTTAAATAAGCTGCATGCTACCGGTTTTGCTAGCGCAGGTACAAGCTATTCGCCTATCGAGCTTTTTGGCGACTGGAGCTTAAAGAATATCTTGTTGTGGTCGGTTGGTGGTTTGCTAATTGGTTTTGGTACACGCTATGCTGGCGGTTGTACTTCAGGCCATGCCATCTCGGGGCTGAGTGATTTGCAGTGGCCTTCATTAATTGCTGTTATTGGCTTTTTCATAGGTGGACTGGTGATGGTTCATCTGCTTTTTCCTTTTATTTTTTAATACATATTCGACCAACGATGAAAAGATTAATTTATATACTACTGGGTGTTGTGTTTGGTATGGCAATGTATAAAGCCGAAGCAGCGTCATGGTTCCGCATTTACGAGATGTTTAATTTCGCATCCTTCCATATGTATGGCTTTATTGCTTCCGCCTTAGTGATTGGCGTCGTTGCGGTGCAGCTTATGAAACGTAGACATGCTGTTGCGGTAGATGGTAAACCTATCATTTTTGTGCCTAAGGCAAAGACCGTATGGCGCTATCTATTAGGTGGTGTTTGCTTTGGAATGGGTTGGGCATTAGTCGGTGCATGTCCAGGTCCCGTGTTTGTACTTATAGGAGCAGGCCTTATGCCGATGGTTGTCGTCGCTATCTTTGCGCTACTAGGTACGTATTTATATGGTTTAATCAAAGATAAGTTGCCACATTAACGGTAGAGTATTGCTACTTTTGGCAGAGAGATGCAAAAGATCGAAATCATGTTTTATTTAGTAGAATTGACCCTATGTTAATTGGTTTTTTATTAGCCATTGTTGTAGGGGCAACATTGGGGTTGGTGGGCAGTGGTGGTACGATACTCACGGTGCCGATTCTGGTCTATGTGATGGGGGTAGACCCCGTATTGGCCACTACCTATTCGTTGTTTGCTATTGGGATGACCTCTCTTATTGGAGCTGTGCGCGGTTTTCGAGCGAAGGAGGTAGATATCCATAAAATACTAAGCTTTGGTTTGCCGTCGCTTGTGATGGTTTTTATTACACGTGCATTCATTGTGCCTTTAATACCAAAGGTCATTGTCATTGCAGGTTATGCTATTGAGCAGTCCGTTTTGCTGATGGTTCTTTTTGCGATGGTGATGTTAGCATCCTCCTGGTCAATGATTACCGAAGCCGAACGAAAGCTTGATGCCAATTGTGTAATTCCTCTATGGCAGATCGTTGTGCAGGGGCTTTTTGTAGGCTTAGTCACAGGGGCGGTGGGAGCTGGCGGAGGTTTCCTAATTATTCCGGCCTTAGTAAGCTTTTATCATATGCCGGTTAAGAAGGCTGTGTCTACGTCTTTGGTAATTATCGCGGTCAACTCATTGTTTGGTTTGGTGGGCGACTGGGGTAGATTTGAGAAGTTTGATTGGCCTTTGATTTTAGGCTATACGGGCTTTGCTATGTGCGGGATATTTTTAGGCTTCGCCTTATCAAAGAAAATGAATGGCCAGCATTTGAAAAAAATGTTCGGCTATGTAATACTCCTGATGGGACTCTATGTAATCTATAAGGAGTTGGGCTAGGACACAAAGGACTACCCATTAATAAATTGATGTTTAACTAAAAGAGAAAGAGATGTTTTTTCAACAAGTGTATGATAAAACCTTGGCGCAAGGAAGTTACTTTATTGGTTGTCAGGCTAAGAATGAGGCAATAGTGATTGATGCTAAAAGAGATATTGACACCTATCTTGAAATTGCAAAAAGAAACAATATGCGTATAACGCATGTTGCTGAAACACATATTCATGCTGATTTTTTGGCGGGTACGCGCGAGCTTGCCGAGGTGACAGGAGCGACCATGTACCTCTCCGATGAAGGAGGGGCGGACTGGCAGTATGAATTTACACATGTCGGTTTAAAAGAAGGTGATAAAATACAAGTAGGCAATTTAAGCCTAACAGTGATGCATACACCAGGGCATACGCCAGAGAGCATTAGCTTTTTATTGCGCGACCATCCCGCTTCCGATGAGCCTGTCATGCTCTTTACCGGCGACTTCGTGTTTGTAGGCGATATTGGTCGTCCTGATTTGCTAGAGGAGGCTGCAGGCATTGTAGGCAGTAAAGATATCGGTGCCGAGCAGATGTTTGCTTCCTTGAATAAGTTTTTAAGCTTACCCGATTATGTGCAAGTATGGCCAGGGCATGGCGCTGGTTCTGCCTGTGGAAAAGCATTAGGTTCTGTTCCGAGCACGACCGTTGGTTATGAGAAAATCCGTAACTGGGCGCTACAGTTTGGTGATGATTACGAAAGTTTCCGTGATACGTTGCTTAGTGATCAGCCGGAGGCTCCCACCTATTTTGCGATGATGAAGAAGCTGAATAAAGTCGATAGACCACTATTGACAGCTGTTCCTAATCATCCTTCGCTAACGATAGATGCTGTGTTGGGTAAGGAAGGGTATACGCTGGTTGATGCGCGCCATAAGAATAGATTTGCCGCCGGACATATTAAAGGATCGTTGAACATCCAACATAATAATGCGATGGCTAATTGGGCCGGTTGGATGCTGGGCTATACTGATAAACTCGTCATTATTGCTGGCGAAGATGAAAAGGAAGAAATTACACGAAAGCTGATGCGTATTGGTATGGATGGCATTGTGGGCTACGTGCATGATATTGATAAGGCTACGCTAGTAGAAACAAAGCTAGTCGATGCCGCAGATGTTGACGCTTTAAAAGATAAAGATGGTTATTGCTTGCTCGATGTGCGTAATAAGTCTGAATTTCAAAAAGAACATATTCCAGGCGCTATACATCGCTTTGTAGGACACCTGCCTAAGCAAGATTTGACAGACTTACGAGACAAAGATGTAATCATCCAATGCCAATCTGGTGACCGTGCAACCATAGCTTATTCTTATTTAGAGAAAGCTGGATTTACGCAGATTTCGAACTATGCAGGCAGCTTCATTGATTGGTTAGCCCAAGGTAAAGAAACGGTAAAAGGAGCATAACCTATGGACCGCTTAGCCCTTGCATTTTCAAGTATTCTGGAGCCAGCGCTATTAGGGGAGCTTGATAAAGTCGCTTCCGTTAGGTTCTTTCGGGAGGGAACAGTTATTGTAGATTTAGGGCAATCTGTCAAGATGATGCCTTTACTGCTGGAAGGGGCTATCAAGATTATGCGGCAAGATGCAGAGCAGGGAGAATTACTGCTGTATTATTTGGAGCAAGGGGAGACCTGCACCATGTCTCTTGCCTGCTGTGTCGGCGAGAAAGTCAGTGAAATACGAGCGATAGCAGAAATAGATTCTTATGTCGCGATGGTACCTAATGTATATATGCAAGAGTGGCTAGGTAAATATCCATCCTGGCGCAATTTCATCATGCAGAGTTATGCACAGCGTATGGATGAGATGTTGGCGGCTATAGATGGCTTGGCATTCTCCAATATGGAAAAACGTATCTTAGATTATCTGAGGGAGAAGTCTGCCCTGTTGGATGATCGTATACTAACCCTTACGCACCAACAAATAGCGACAGACTTGAATAGCTCGCGAGTAGTCATTTCGCGTATTTTAAAGAAATTGGAAAATGAAGATAAAATTGTGTTATTACGCAATGAGATTCGTGTATTGATCTAAGGAAATTTAACTATTTTTCGACTGTCGTCGGATGAAGAAAGGGCGTAGATATTTAATATCTACGCCCTTTTTTGTGTGCTTTATAAACTCGTTAATTAATTTTTATTTAATAGCAGAATAAGGGGTGAAGGGTTGTTTTGGCTCGAAGTAGTTCCATAGGATGTTTGAAAGTCTTCGCGTCAAGTTTTCTGCCTCATTATCGGAAGACCAACTTTGGTCTTTAATATTTTTAGTGAGTATGGTGAATACATAATCGCCCGAAGGTGCATTTACAAAGACCGTTTCGCCGCGCGCATCATCTACCGATCCAGACTTCGCTGCGGTGGATATATGTGCTGGAATTTGTGATAAAGATCGTCCATTGTAGAATTGATTCTTTAGGTAACGATACATCTTGTCTGATAGCTGTGGAGAGAATATCTTCCCATTGCGGATGAGAGTCATTAAGGTTGACATTTCACGAGGTGTTGTTTGTCCCCATCCATATACTTTCCAAAGGTCCTCACGGCCTGCCGTTCTAGAGTTTATCTTGGTTTGCGGGAGACCTAACTTCTCCAGTAGCGGGTTGATTTCAAGGCCACCACCAGCGAGCTCTTGGCACCATATGGAGGTGATATTGTCGCTATAGGTAAGCATCAGTGATATCATCGTTGAAAGATCCGTTTGTGCGCTATCCCTGTAAAACTGCATTAAGCCTGAACCGCCATAGTTGCGCTTTTGGTCATAGGTAAATCCTTGATTCAGCTTTAGCTCACCCTTATTTATTTTGTTGAACACACCTACAAGTATCGGTACCTTGACGATGCTGGCCGTCGGAAATAGACTGTCCGCTTGTATGGCAGCATAGCTTTTCTTGCCGAAATGTTCTACATAGATACCAATGTCTCCTTGGAAGTTGTTGATTTCATTTTGTAGAAGCTGTGTTAATGCTTTATCGTTTTTTTGCGCGAAAAGGAGATTGCTACAGCAGCTAGCTCCAATAAAAAGGGCGATGAGAAGTGTTTTCATAATTTGATTTAGTCTGTCTAAAATACGGAATATCAACGTATATAAACAAAAAATGCCTTGAAAATATCAAGGCATCCTAATTTTATTCGCTTTAGCGGGATTAAATCATCCAACGGAACAAGCTTGCTCCCCAGGAGAATCCAGCGCCGAAAGCTGTCAGCATAACCAAGTCGCCTGTTTTAATTTGTTTAAGGTTTTCCCAAATACAAAGCGGAATGGTTGCTGCTATCGTGTTTCCTAAATATTCAATATTACTTAAGGTCTTCCCTTCAGCAATGTTTATAGAGCGACCTACGGCATCGATAATGCGTTGGTTCGCTTGGTGTGGCACCAACCAGTTAACGTCGTCTACCGTTAGGTTATTACGTTTTAAGACATTCAAACAAGCATCACTCATCGATTGAACAGCATGTTTGAATACTGTTTTGCCATCTTGCTTTAAGTACATCTTATCCGTAATGTCTACATCAGGTCTATCTAGTGGATATAAAGATCCTCCAGCTTCGATATTCAAGAAGTCGCGTCCTGATCCATTACTTTGCAATAGCGCGTCTATTACGCCCCCTTCTTTCGATGGTTCTAACCACACGACACCAGCACCGTCACCAAAAAGAATATTGGTAGAGCGGTCGTGAATATCTACATAGGTACTGATGTTATCGGCACCGACGATTAGTACATTTTTATAACGGCCTGTTTCCACTAAGGATGCCCCCATATCGAGTGCATACAAAAATCCAGAACAGGCAGCATTGATATCAAAAGCCCAAGCCGTTTTGATGTTTAATTTATCGGCAATAATGTTCGCTGTGGCTGGCATTGGCATATCAGGCGTAGAAGTCGCTACCAAAATAGCGTCTACATCTTGTAGATTTTTACCAAACTGACTTACTAAATCTTGAATGGCGCGAACGGCCATATCGGAGGTTGCTAATTCCTCTTCTAGTATTCGGCGTTCTTTAATACCAGTGCGCTTGATAATCCACTCATCGGAAGTATCACATACTTGCTCTAAGTCAAAGTTTGTGCGTTTGTTTTGTGGAATATATCCGCCAACTGCTGTAATCGCTGCAAATACTTTGTTTGATAAATCTACACTCATATAATCCGGTTATACTTTTATTCCAGGGTAAAGCCTGTTGTTATTTATTGCTGTAAACCTTATCTAGGTAGACAGAGACTATTTTAAAGGTGCAAAAATACGATTATTTGTGATTTTGTAATGTAGTAATCGTGCTATTGTGACAAAATCATTACTAATATTAGTTTATATTTTGTTTTTAGCTTTTTGCTGACTTTTTTTATTTGTATAATAGCTTTTATCAGAATAAAATTCTGCTCGGTGGGTTTGAGAGAAACATGCTTTTGTTGCCGTTAGGCGGTAAGGTAGGAGCTTAATGCTATTTTGAGGGAAGGGTCTAAAAGAAAAGCTATTGCTTTCCAGAAGAATATTCACTTCCAGAAAGCAATACTCTTATAGTTACTTATTCGTGGCCTGCTTCGCCATCGATACCGTGTGCATGACCATGAGCTAACTCTTCTTCCGTTGCTGGACGAACAGTTAAAATCTCAACGTCAAAGCTCAACGTTTTTCCGGCCATTGGGTGGTTTAAGTCAGCTACCACAATTTCTGGGCTCACTTCAATCACAACCGCGCGGAATTGATTTCCTTGGTTATCTTGTAATGGGATTACTTCTCCTACTGGAGGTAAACCTGTTTCGTTAAACATATCTGCAGGTAATTGAGCAACTGCGCGCTCGTCTTTTTCACCGTAAGCATCATTAGCTGTTAAAGTGAATGAACCTTTATCACCTTCGTTTAAAGCAGCGATGTTTTCCTCAAATTTAGGAAGCATCATGCCTACTCCATATAAAAATGTTAACGGATTTTCAGCTGTAGTTTGTTCTACGAAAGTTCTCTCACCATTTTCTTCAACGATGTGAAGGGTGTAATTTAAAGCAACTACATTGTTGTTTTCTATAGCCATTTTACTTAGTTTATTGGGGTGCTATCCCCGTTATTGTTTATTAATTCAATGATATGTGCAATCGAACTTTGTGGAAGACTGCATGTTTTATTTCTGCAAAGGTATGATTTTGCTTCCATACCTGCTTTGTCCTTTAGTAGTGGAAGTGTACTTTTTGTTCCTCCCACGCATATTTTGTTCGGAATATAGTATTTATCGAGTTCTTTTCTCCAATTTAACGCATCTTTTCCGGTGATAGCGACCTCATTGACTCCGTAAACATGTTCAATCAGTTGGATGCCCCAATTGGAATAGGCCGACCCATATTGTTGCATATGTGGGAATACATTGGCGAACACTTGATCTGCTATGGCTAAGTAGTCCGTGTTGTCCAATATTTCGCTCAATCTATACAGGCTGCGCACCATGGTGGAAGAAGAAGATGGTATTACATTATCCATAATTTCGCTCTTGCGCGCAATTAATGCTTCCGCATCTTTAGCCGTATAATAAAAGGCTTTGCTATCAGCATCATAAAATAATGCGATAGCCTTTTCAGCTAGACGATTGGCTTTTAAGAGCCATTCTTCTTCGAAGGTAGCTTCATAAAGCGCAATAAAAGCCTGGGTGGTCATGGCGTAATCATCTAAGAATGCTAATATTTGACGGTTTTCATCTGCTTTTTGGTGTAACAAATCGTCGTTAAGGTAGCAGTGCTCCTCAATAAAGAGGGCAGTTTGTACCGCTAGTTCGAGGTAGCTGCTCTCATTAAACACGCGATAAGCATCGACAAGACCTTGAATCATTAAAGCATTCCAACTTGTGATCTGTTTGGTGTCAAGTCCTGGTCGAACTCGTTTTTCACGATATAGACGCAGCTTTTCCTTGATTTCGAAGAGGTAATCTTCCCATTCTGCGGGAGAGAAGCCTGCTTCTTGTGCCATCGTGTCGGCATCCATGGCGCAGTTTAAAATATTGATATGTTCTTCGTGCCAGTTGCCTTGAGCTGTGCAGTTGAAATAGGCGTTGAAAAGCGAAGCATCTTTGCCTAAGACTGTTTCTATTTCTTCTTGATGAAAGGTGTAAAATTTCCCTTCTACGCCTTCACTATCGGCATCAAGTGCGGCATAAAAACCTCCGTTAGCATCGCGCATTTCTCGCTGTGCCCAAGCTATCGTTTCGTCCACAATCCTTTTGTATTTTGGATTAGGTTGATGTTGATAAGCCTCACTGTAGAGCGATATTAATTGACCATTATCATAGAGCATTTTTTCAAAATGTGGAACAAACCATGCGTCATCTACTGCATAACGGGCAAAGCCTCCACCTACGTGGTCATAAATTCCGCCGTTGGCAATTTTCTCCAAGGTAAAATGAATATGCTTCAAGAGTACTTCATCTTTCGCTAAAGCGCCATAGCGCAGAAAAAATAGCCAGTTGTTGGGAAGCGGGAATTTGGGCGAACGAAGATAACCTCCTTCTTTATCGTCAAATTGTTCTTTCCAAGGATTGACCAAATCTAACAAGTCCTGCTGCTGATAGGCAGGAGGGATAGGATTGATGGGTAGTTTTTCTGCTTTGTGAATTCCTGCGGTCAAACGTTCCGCATAATCCATTGCTACCTGTGGACGTTCCTCCCACATACGGGCGATTTGCAGTAAAACGCTTTGCCAGTCTTGTGGTTTGAAATAAGTACCTCCATAGATAGGGCGACCGTCGGGTAAGCAAATGCAGTTTAAAGGCCATCCACCAGCATTTGTCATCAATTGCACCGCAATCATGTAAATCTGGTCGATATCTGGCCGTTCTTCGCGATCCACTTTTATAGGTACAAAAAAACGGTTCATGGTTTCCGCAATGGCTTCATTTTCGAAGCTCTCCCGTTCCATAACGTGACACCAATGGCAGGCAGAATAACCTATACTTATTAAGATTAGTTTGTTCTCTGCTTTCGCCTTGTCCAAAGCCTCTTGTCCCCATGGTATCCAATTTACAGGATTGTGCGCATGTTGCTTGAGGTATAGTGATGATTCGTGTTCCAGTTTGTTTGCCATAGCCTACGAAGATACAGAATAGCCTTTTAAATCGTTTGTTTATGAGTCTCTTTTATCGCTCCATTACCTGTTAAATAACTTTATGTAAATAAGCTGTATTTGCGGATAGGGTGCTGAAATCGATGTTTTCATCAAGCGTTAGGTAGGCAATATCAGCAGTTGCTAAGCCGACATAATCATCCGTCAGGTAGGCTGTCAAATCGGATAAACCGGGGTTATGTCCGAAAATTAAAACCTGTGCATCTTCCGACGAGCAGTCGTTAAGAACCTTTAAAAGTTCCAAATAATGGGCTTCATAGATTTTAATTTCGTAGTGAATTTGGTCCAATGGAATTTGGAGTATGGAACAGAAAATCTGTGCCGTTTGTTTTGCTCTGTTTGCAGGGGAACTGATGATATGTGTTAAGGCTTTAGTATGGAGGTCTAAATCTTGTGCAAGTAAGGTTGCTTTTTGTATTGCTTTTTCTACACCTTCAGGTAGAAGGTCTCGTTCGAAATCCGTACCCTCAAAAGTTGGGTTTTCTGCTTTAGCATGACGAATAATATAAAGTTTTTTCATGTTTATTTTTTCTCCTGTTTTGCGGTTGAAGTTAGCGTATGTAGGTTTCGAATATGCCTATTTTCATCCCCTTGAATAACATAATTCGAAAATAGCATTTTTTGTTCTCCACTTTCCCCCACTTTTTCATGTTTTTATTGATAATCGATAGTTAAGTTGCTTGTTTGTTACGAGTTGATGGAAAAAACATAAAAATAAAATTGCTTTTCACTTTATTTTTTTTGGTTTGGTTTTGTAATTGTTTTTAAGCTTAAAAACTGTGTTTTTTGCTTTTAAATAGGGTTTTTTAGACCTCTATTGTTGTCGTGAAATGAGCGTAAATTTGCTGTGGAAAACTTTTTTGTGTTGAAAAGTGGGGTTAAGTGGGGGAAAGTGTATACTTTTACATAACATTTTGATTAGGCAAATAGACTAATGGTTTTTTTAATAGGAGAATACGAATGCAAGTTGGACACCAAGGGTAGAATGGTGGTTCCCGCTGCGCTCAAAAGGCAACTGCCTGATGTAGAGCGTGAGGGGCTTGTTGTGAATCGTGGTTTCGAAAAAAATCTAGTAATCTATACGCGTGCGGAGTGGAATAAAATCCTGAAGCAGCTGTCTCGTTTAAATCAATTTCAAGTCAAAAATAGAGAGTTTGTTCGTCGTTTTATGAGTGGTGCTACCGAGTTGATGTTGGATGCGGCGGGTCGAGTATTATTGCCAAAGGCGCTCTTGGAATATGCAGAAGTGGGAGCAGAGTTGGTGTTGGCGTGTAACCTAGAGAAAATTGAAGTTTGGTCTAAAGCTAAATATGAAGAGCAGATGGCAGCCGTATCGGCTGAGGATTTTGCTGATCTAGCAGAGGATGTAATGGGGATATTTGGTGAGGAAGGAGGAAATGATGAGTAATGAAGCTGTGTACCATGTTCCAGTAATGCTGGAAGAATGTATGGAGGCTATGAATATTAAGCCGGATGGCATCTATGTAGATGTTACTTTCGGTGGAGGAGGGCATTCTCGTGAGATTATGAAGCGTTTAGGACCTAATGGTCGCTTGATTGCTTTTGATCAAGATCCGGATGCTGTTAAGAATGCTTTGGATGATCCTCGTTTTACATTGGTGCATCAGAACTTTAAGTTTTTAAAGAATAATCTGCGCCTTTTGGGGATTAAAGAAGTTGATGCTGTATTAGGTGACTTGGGTGTTTCTTCCCATCAGTTTGATTCTGCAGAGCGTGGCTTTTCCATTCGTTTTGATGCGGATTTGGATATGCGCATGGATCAAGTGGCAGACTTGGACGCTAAAAAAGTGTTGAATACGTACTCGGAGGAAGATTTACATCGCATCTTCGGTATGTATGGTGAGATTCAGAATGCTCGTTCTTTGGCGAAGACCATTGTGATAGCGCGCTTGCAAGCACCTATCGAGACGGTGGCGGGTTTGAAGGAGGTGATTAAGAAGCATGTTCCACGGGGAAAAGAAAATAAATACCATGCGCAGGTTTTTCAAGCGCTACGTATTGAGGTAAACCAAGAACTAGAGGCTTTACAGGATTTCTTAACACAGACCATCGCTGTTTTGAAACCAGAAGGACGTTTGGTGATTATGTCTTACCACTCTTTGGAAGATCGCTTGGTAAAGAGCTTTATGCAGAAGGGTAAGTTTAGAGGGGAAGTGGAGAAAGATTTTTTTGGTAATGAAATAAAGCCATTTCATGTAATCAGTCGCAAAGCTATTGTGGCAGGTGATGCAGAATTGGCTATTAATAATAGAGCACGTAGTGCGAAATTACGGGTCGCGGAAAAAATCGCTTAGTGTTTTGTAGATATGTCGAGAAATACGATAAAAGACAAGGAGCTAAGTGAGGAAGTTCAAGAGCAAATGAACGATTCCGTCGAGGAGAAAGTAGAGGAAACACGTGATTTTATACGTTCTCTAGTCTCGACAAAGAAATTATCTAGCTACTTAGTGGCTAGAAATTTACCGTTTGCAGCCTTTATTGCCTTTTTGGGATTGTTATATATCTCAAATCGACATTTGGCGGAGCGTACGGTAAGAACAATTGACCGATTAGGGCGCGATGTGAAGGAGTTGAGCTGGGATTATAAATCGCTGTCTGCTGAACTAATGAAAATGACGACCCAAACGGAGATTGCCAAGCGAGCAGATACGTTGGGTTTAAAAGAACGTAAAGAGCCGCCAATTAAAATTGAAGTTGTAAAAAAGAAATAAAAATAATAACACGGTAACGTTATGAATATTAGGAAATCTATACTTATGCGAGTGTACCTAGCGTTCGGGCTTATGGTGTTTGGTGCGTTTTTAGTTTTTGGAAAGCTGTTGCACTTGCAGTACGTCGATGGTGGCGAGTGGCGTGCAATGGTGGATAGCTTAACTATTCGCGAACGTGTAATTGAGGCCGCACGCGGGAATATTTATTCCAACGATGGTAGCTTGTTGGCGACTTCAGTTCCTGAATATGAGTTGCGTTTCGACGCGATGGCAATTCCGGAAGAGGAGAGTGATGTATTTAATTCGAAAGTGGATTCATTAGCCATTCGTTTGGCGAATTATTTTCAAGATAAATCGTCACGTCAATATTTGATGATGCTGAAAAATGCGCGTTCAAAAAAGCAGCGCTATACGTTGATAAAGCGTAATGTTTCGCATCAAGAGTTAAAAGAGATTAAGACTTTTCCGCTTTTTAAAACATTTAAAGAAGGAAAAAGAAAATATTCGAGCAGTTTAGTAAGTATTCGTGAGAACAAGCGTATTCTTCCTTTTACAAATTTAGCTGCCCGTACAATTGGCTATAAAAACACCAAGGGGGATACCGTTTTAGTTGGGTTGGAAGGTGCTTATGGTGATTATATAGACGGCAAGAGTGGTTCCCAGTTAATGCAGCGTATAGCTGGTGGATTTTGGGTCCCAATAAATAGAGCGGTAGAAGTAGCACCAGTTGATGGTTCTGATATCATCTCTACGCTTGACGTCAATATGCAAGATATGGCACAGCGTGCCTTAGAGAAGCAGTTGATTGCGAGTGACGCGGATAACGGTTGTGTGATACTAATGGAAGTGAAGACCGGTGAAGTACGGGCAATAGCCAACTTCACACGTGATTCGGAAGGGGTGTTTAGAGAGAAATACAACTACGCTATTGCACAAGGAGCCGATCCGGGATCGACATTTAAGTTAGCCAGTTATCTGGCTTTATTGGATGATGGCTATGTGGACCTAGGGTCTACGGTTGATATTGGAAATGGAACGTATAAAGTTCCTGCGCATACGATTAAAGATTCCCATGCGCCTAAAAAGTCGGTGCTTACGGTGTTAGAGGCTTTTGAAGAGTCTTCCAACGTGGCGGTGGCTAAATTGGTGAATACATACTACGGTGATAAACCGACGAAATATGTGGATAAGCTATATCAATTTGGATTAGCACAACCACTAGGGTTGCAAATTCCAGGCGAAGTGAAGCCTTGGGTTAAACGGCCAGATAGCAGAAGCTGGAGCAAACTATCGTTGGTGCAAATGGCATATGGTTATGAATTACGCTTAACGCCTTTGCAGACATTGATGTTGTATAACGCTGTTGCGAACGATGGTAAATTGGTGGCTCCTTTATTTGTAAAGGAGATTCGTCATTTGGGTAATACAGTGCAGCATTTTGAAGCACGCGTAGTGAGTAAGCAGATTGCATCTAAAGGAGCAATCGATAAGGCGAAGAAAATGTTAGAGGGGGTGATGACTGAAGGAACAGGTAAGAGGTTGAGCTCTCCTTTGTATACTTCGGCGGGTAAAACGGGTACGGCACAGATGAATGATGGCACAAAAGGATATGGAGCAAGACGTTATCAGTCTTCTTTCGCTGGTTATTTTCCAGCGGAGAATCCAAAATACTCCATCATTGTCGTTATTCGTAACCCAAGAAAAGGATATTATGGTGGCGCTATCGCTGGTCCAGTATTCAAAGAATTGGCCGATATGGTATATGCTAATGATATGTCATTGCATGGTACCTTGGATGCTAGAAAAGTGAATACGGCGGGAACGAAAGTACCATTGACGTTGGCAGGGTCAAAAGAAGCATCGACAAAAGTGTATGAAGAGCTGGGGTTACACCCTGCTAATTTGAATGCTTTGGTGCAGGGACGTGATTCGGCAGCGAAGTTATTACCATTTGCGGAATTGCAGGTTAAAGAAGGCGTAGTTCCCAACGTGTTGGGAATGGGCTTGTCGGATGCTGTTTTTGCGATGGAAAATGCAGGCTTCAAAACAAGAATAAGTGGGAAAGGACGTGTGGTAACACAGTCTTTGTTAGCAGGTGAGAATTTTAAAACGGGTACATCTATTAATTTGGTTTTAAACTAAAGCGATGAAGCTAAAAGAGTTATTACATGCGATTCCAGTAAAGCAACTGGAAGGACCTTTAGAGGTAACGGTTGAGGCTTTAAGCTTTGACTCACGAGCCGTGGCACAAGACAGTTTGTTTGTGGCGGTGCGTGGTGTGCATGTAGATGGACATAATTATATTGATAAAGCAATAGCGCTAGGAGCTACCGTTTTGGTATTGGAGGCTCTTCCTTTGCATTTGAAACCTGAAGTAACTTATGTGCTGGTTGACGACTCTTCCTATGTGTTGGGCTTGTTGGCTACTAATTTTTATGCTGATCCTTCGAAAGAGTTGAAGCTTGTTGGTGTTACGGGAACAAACGGTAAAACTACTGTTGCAACGCTTCTGTATAACTTATTTGAAAATTTAGGCTATCAGGTAGGATTGATTTCTACCGTTGAAAATAGAGTGGCTGGTCGCGTTATTCCTGCGACACATACTACACCTGATCCGATTGCATTAAACGCGTTATTGCGTCAGATGGTGGATGAAGGCTGTGATTACTGTTTCATGGAAGTTAGCTCGCATGCTATCGTTCAGCAGCGTATTGCAGGTCTCCGTTTTGCGGGTGGTATTTTCACAAACTTGACGCATGACCACTTGGACTTCCACGAAACGTTTGATAATTATATCAAAGCGAAGAAGAAGTTTTTCGATGATTTAGATCGCTATGCTTTCGCATTGACAAATCTAGATGACCGTAACGGTAAAATTATGTTGCAAAATACAGTAGCACATAAGAAAACCTATGGCTTACGTACAATGGCTGATTTTAAAGCTAAAATTACAGAAAGCCACTTTGATGGTATGTTGCTGCAAGTAGATACGCATGACCTTTGGGTGAAGTTAGTAGGTGGTTTTAACGCTTACAACTTATTAGCCGTTTATGGTGCCGCTATTTTATTGGAGCAAGAGACGATGAAAGTATTGATTGGTCTGAGCGAGATTAGCGGAGCTGAAGGTCGTTTTGAAACCGTTCGTTCGAAGGCAGGTATTGTTGGTATTGTGGATTATGCACATACGCCAGATGCTGTAGAAAACGTGTTAGAAACAATTAATGCGTTGCGTAAAACAGGGCAACAGATCATCACCGTACTTGGTTGTGGTGGCGATCGTGATAAAACGAAGCGCCCAGAGATGGCTGCTGTAGCCTGTAAAATGAGTGATAAATTTATCATTACGTCGGATAATCCTCGTACGGAAGACCCGATGGAAATTATAAAAGATATGGAAGCTGGTGTGCCTGCAGGCGCACGTAAGCATGTGCTTACCATTGCTGATCGTAAAGAAGCTATACGCACGGCTTGCCAATTGGCGCAGCCAGGTGATATTATTCTTGTGGCGGGCAAAGGGCACGAGAAGTATCAAGAGATTCAAGGCGTTCGTCAACATTTTGACGACCGTGAAATTTTAGAAGAGACGTTTAACGAACAATAATAAAGAAGAATGCTGTATTATTTATTTACTTGGTTACAAGAACATATGCATATTCCAGGTGCGGGGCTGTTTCAATACATCTCGTTCCGTACAGCTATTGCTGTTATTGTTTCGTTGATTATTACCACCGTTTATGGCGGACGATTAATCCAAGCTTTGCATAACAAGCAAGTGGGAGAGACGGTACGCGATTTAGGGTTGGAAGGAGAAAAACAAAAAGCAGGAACGCCAACGATGGGTGGATTGATCATCATTGCTGGTATTTTGATTCCTACTCTTTTGTTTGCCAAGCTAGACAATATCTATGTGCTTATCATGATTTTGACAACACTATGGATGGGAGCTATTGGTTTCTTGGACGATTATATTAAAGTATTTCGTAAAAATAAAGAAGGTTTAGCGGGTCGTTTTAAAGTTATTGGTCAGGTAGGTCTTGGTGTATTGATTGCTTTCACGATGTATTTCCATCCTGATATTGCTGTGCGCCAAGAGGTGAAAAATCCAACTTCTACAAAAGCTGTTGAAGTTATGGTGGATACGCAAACAGGCGAGCGTTATTACACGGAGAATGTGAAATCTACAAAAACGAATATTCCGTTCTATAAGAACAACGAGTTTGACTATTCGAAAGTGTTAAGCTCATTTGGCTTGACAAGTAGCCTGGCTACGTTTATTGTGTTTTTAATTGTTGTTGTATTTATTGTTACGGCAGTTTCCAATGGTGCTAATATTACCGACGGAATTGACGGGTTAGCGACAGGTACATCGGCTATTATAGGTATTACCTTGGCAATACTCGCTTATGTTTCGGGTAACGTTATTTTCTCGGATTACCTCAATATCATGTATATCCCTAATTCGGGAGAGTTGGTGATTTTTGCAGGTGCTTTTGTCGGGGCATGTACAGGCTTTTTATGGTACAATGCATATCCTGCTCAAGTGTTTATGGGGGATACAGGTAGTTTGACTATCGGAGGTATTATCGCTGCTTTTGCGATTTTAATCCGCAAAGAACTGTTGATTCCAATTTTATGTGGGGTTTTCTTGTTGGAAAATCTATCGGTGATTTTACAGGTTTCTTATTTCAAATACACGAAAAAGAAATACGGTGAAGGTAGACGTATCTTTTTGATGTCGCCTTTGCATCACCACTATCAGAAAAAAGGATATCACGAATCGAAGATCGTTATGCGTTTCTTCATCGTGTCTATCATATTAGCAATTTTGACAATCGTAACCTTAAAAGTAAGATAAGAGATGGGCAATATCGCACATACATACTATCCGCAATCAGGTTTTCTGGTTGTTTTGGGAGCTGGAGAGAGCGGTGTTGGTGCGGCTATCCTAGCGAAGGATAAAGGTTTTGATGTATTCGTTTCTGATAAAGGAGCTATAGCTACCGCTTATAAGGAACAACTGTTGGCTGAAGGCGTCGCCTTTGAAGAGTTGCAGCATTCGGAAGAACGAATTATGCAGGCCAATTTAGTGGTGAAGAGCCCTGGTATTCCAGAGCGTGCCCCATTGATTCAGGCGTTGCGTGGAGCTAATGTTCCGGTGATTTCGGAAATTGAATTTGCCGCGCAGTACACCGATGCTAAGTTATATTGTATCACAGGGTCTAATGGGAAGTCTACAACAACCATGTTGACCTATGCTATATTTCAAAATGCAGGTGTTAATGTAGGCTTAGCAGGTAATATTGGAAAGAGCTTCGCTTTGCAGGTGGCGCGTTCCAATTTTGATGTATACGTATTAGAGATTTCCAGCTTTATGTTGGACGATATGTATCATTTTAGAGCCGATGTGGCGGTAATCCTTAATATCACCCCCGATCATTTAGATCGCTATGATTATAAGTTGGAGAACTATGTTGCATCGAAGTTTAGAATGGTGCAAAACCAAACAGCGAATGATTACTTCATCTACTGTTTGGATGATGAAGAGACGATGAAAGGCTTGCCCTTACATCCGACGAAGGCGATTCATTTGCCTTTCACACAAAATGAGGTATTAGCCCTAGGGGCTTATCTCGACGAGGAGAGAAATATAGTTATTAACATACCAAATCAAAAAGAAGTATTTACCATGAATATTGAAGAGTTGTCATTACAAGGAAAACATAATGTTTTCAATAATATGGCGTCGGGACTGATGGCAAAAGCGCAAGAATTGCGTAATCAGGCGATGAAGGAGAGTATGGAGTCCTATGTAAACATTTCGCATAGATTAGAGCATGTTGCTTTTATTGGTGGTGTTAACTATATCAATGATTCTAAGGCTACCAACGTGAATTCTGTATGGTACGCTTTAGAGAGCTTTAGTTCCGATATCGTATTGATTATGGGAGGTGTTGACAAAGGGAATGATTACGAAATGTTGCGTGATTTAGTACGTGCTAAAGTAAAAGCTATCGTTTGTATTGGCACCGATACACTACGTATTAATGAGTCTTTTGAAGATGATACAGACGTAATCGTTAATAGTTCTTCTATGCAAGATGCTGTAGAGATTGCTTCCTATTTAGCAACAAAAGGTGATACGGTATTGTTGTCGCCAGCATGTGCTAGTTTCGATTGGTTTAAGAACTATGAAGAACGTGGCGACAAGTTCAAAGAAGCAGTAATGGCTTTATAAAATAATAGGGTATGATTGATCAAATCTTTAATAAGCTCAAGGGAGACAAGTGGATCTGGATTATTGTGATAGTCCTGTCTGGTTGGTCTTTGCTTGCAGTGTATAGCTCCGTTGGGACGCTTGCCTATAAAGAAGGTAAGGGGACGGAATTGTACCTGTTCAAGCATTTCTCTATCGTGGCCGTAGGTTTGATTTTAATGTATCTATCGCATAAGTTGGATTACCGTTATTATGCCGGTATTTCAAAAATGTTGATGATTGTTACGATACCACTTTTGCTGTTTACACTGATTGGTGGTAATAAAGTTAATGACGCAAGTCGTTGGGTAACTATCCCGGTGATTAACCAGACTTTCCAAACATCCGATTTAGCAAAATTAGCTTTGATAACCTTCTTGGCGCGTATGCTGTCGCGTAAGCAAGAAGATATTAAGGATGTTAAGAAGTCCTTTCTTCCGATTATGGGGGCCGTTTGTACCGTTTTTATTTTGATTGCATGGGCAAACTTGTCGACAGCTTTGATGCTGTTCGGGACTTGTATTTTATTGCTTCTAATAGGACGTATTAGTTTCAAGCAAATCATGATAGTGAGTGTCTGTGGCGCTTTCTTGTTGATTTTGGTCATGTTGATTGGTCCACGTCGTGCTACTTATATTAGTCGTATCGAGGGATTCTTTAAGAAGGAAGTGGTCGATAAGGAAGTTAACTTCCAAGAGGATAAAAACTACCAAGCGAACTTAGCGAAGATGACAATTGCGGGCGGAGAGTTCTTTGGTAAAGGTGCCGGGAATAGTGTTGGTCGTAACTTACTACCACACCCATATTCCGATTTTATCTTCGCCATTATTGTCGAAGAATACGGAACATTGGGAGGTGCCGTTTTGTTGTTCTTATACCTAGCGTTGATGTATCGTTGCATCCGTATTGTGACTTTAAGTCCACGAGCTTTTGGTGCTTTTTTGGCCGCAGGCTTGGGCTTTAGTTTGACGATTCAGGCATTGGCTAATATGGCAGTTGCTGTAGGTCTTGGTCCTGTGACGGGGGTGCCACTACCATTGGTAAGTATGGGGGGGACATCGATTTTGTTTACAAGTGTTGCACTCGGAATTATTCTGAGTGTGAGTAGAAATATTGAAGAGTTAAAAGATAAAGAAGAGTTAGTCGAACTACCGAAGCAAAAAAGGGTAGTCGTAGGAACAATTTAATATGGCACATAAAGTAATCATCAGTGGAGGCGGAACGGGGGGACATATCTTCCCGGCAATAGCGATAGCTAATGCGTTAAGACGTATGGAGCCCGAGGTGGAGATTCTTTTTGTTGGCGCTAAAGGACGGATGGAAATGGAGCGTGTTCCTGCGGCGGGCTATAAAATTGTAGGACTAACGATTCAAGGGATAGATAGAAAATCTTTGGTTAAAAACCTGCTTTTGCCATTCAAGCTATTAGGTAGTTTGTTGAAAGCTCGCCAAGTGATTAAAGAGTTTAAGGCTGATGTAGCAGTAGGTGTAGGAGGGTATGCTTCGGGACCGTTGCTCATGATGGCCAATTTTGTAGGCTTGCCTACATTGATTCAAGAACAAAACTCCTATGCGGGAGTAACAAATAAAAGGTTAGGCAAAAAGGCGAAAGCCATTTGTGTAGCTTATGAAGGGATGGAGCAATTCTTCCCGCAAGAGAAGCTCATTTTTACAGGCAACCCTATTC
This sequence comes from Sphingobacterium sp. MYb382, assembly GCF_037572665.1. Classification (NCBI taxonomy): domain Bacteria; kingdom Pseudomonadati; phylum Bacteroidota; class Sphingobacteriia; order Sphingobacteriales; family Sphingobacteriaceae; genus Sphingobacterium; species Sphingobacterium sp. MYb382. The sequence goes on along the minus strand of NZ_JBBGZT010000024.1, from coordinate 78,793 downwards.
GACGCGAGTCGGTAGCGATAGCTGGAAAAAGAGAAGAAGCATTGGCTTCCTTTGGCTTGTCTAACGATCGTAAAACAATTTTAGTAACGGGCGGAAGTTTAGGTGCTAAGACATTGAACGATTGTGTGATTGGTGGATTTGAAGCATTAGAAAAGAGCCAGATTCAGGTGATTTGGCAATGTGGTTCTTACTATTACGAAGCATTGAAGGCGCAATTGGAGGGTAAGCTTCCTACAGGGATTGTGTTACTTCCATTTTTGCAACGCATGGATTATGCTTATGCCGCTGCTGATGTGGTTGTGTCACGTGCTGGTGCTGGAACTATTTCAGAGCTATGCGTTATTGGTAAGCCTGTTGTGTTGGTGCCTTCGCCAAATGTGGCTGAAGATCATCAAACGAAAAATGCACAAGCATTGGTTGGAAAAGATGCTGCCGTTTTGGTAGCCGACCGTGTGGCGAGAGAAGAGTTGGTCAATGCGGTTTTAAATCTGCTGGCTGATGAAGCGAAGTGCGAAGATTTAGGTAAGCATATTCAGCAGCTAGCCAAGCTAGAAGCGGATGAAGTTATTGCAAAAGAGGTGTTAAAATTAATAAAATAGAAGATGAATCTGGATCGTATAAAACGTGTGTATCTTCTCGGTATCGGGGGAATAGGGATGAGCGGACTTGCTCGTTACTTCAAGCATTTAGGCTGTGAAGTGCAGGGGTATGACCGTACGGAGACGGAGTTGACACAAGCTTTAGTTGCTGAAGGTATTGATGTTACTTATAGCGATGATTTATCGATACTCCCAGAAGCGTATAAAGCACCATCTGAAGAGACATTATTAATTTTTACACCAGCAGTACCGAAGGATTTGAAGTTGAAAAATTTCTTCATCGACCAAGGCTGCACTTTGTATAAACGATCAGAGGTGTTGGGCATTATCTCGGCAAGCCGCTTTACCATTGCGGTAGCGGGAACACACGGTAAGACGACGACTTCAACAATGATTGCGCATGTGTTGAAAGATTCTGGTTATGACTGTTCAGCCTTCTTGGGTGGAATAAGTACAAATTACCAGAGCAACGTATTGTACGGAGATAATAATGTAGTCGTAGTAGAGGCCGATGAGTATGATCGTTCTTTCTTAACGCTACATCCAAATATTGCCGTGGTAACTTCTGCTGACGCAGACCACTTAGATATCTATGGAGACGAGCGTCATTTGATAGAATCGTTCGAGTTGTTCTTAGGTCGTGTTGTTGCTGACGGAAAATCTATCGTTAAGAAAGGCTTGCCTTTCTCTGGGACGATTAGCTATGGACAGGAGAACACCTGCGATGCGTATGCTACAAACATCCGTGTTGAAAATGGAGAGTTCTACTTTGATTATATCTCGGAAGACTTGACCTTGACAGACCTACTTTTAGGTATACCAGGGATACATAATGTGGAGAATGCTGTAGCAACGATTACGGTAGCAAAACTATTAGGCATCGCTCCTGAAAAAATTAGAGCAGGTTTAAGCTCTTTCGCAGGGGTGAAACGTCGCTTTGAATATATTGTTCGTGAGCAAGGTGCTGTTTATATTGATGACTATGCGCATCATCCGGAGGAGTTAAGAGCCTTTTTGAGCTCTATGCGTAAGCTTTATCCAGCGAAGAAATTAACGGTTGTTTTTCAACCCCACTTGTTTAGCCGTACGCGTGATTTCGTAGATGGTTTTGCTGAAGTGTTGGCCTTAGCGGATACTTTATACTTGATGGAAATTTATCCTGCGCGTGAGCTTCCTATGGAGGGAGTAACTTCTACCTGGTTGCTGGATAAGATAAACTTAGCGGATAAGCGGGTTGTTAGTCCGGAAGAGTTATTGGAATTAGTAAAAACTGAGCAGCCGACTTTGTTGGTTACCGTAGGTGCTGGAGATATTGATAGAGTGGTGAAACCGTTGAAGCAAATTGTAGGTCAATATGCTTGAGACGGTTCGTAACATACCTTGGCGAATTGTAGGCTATGCCTCGTTAGCGATTGTGGCGCTTGTTGGCGTAGGCATGCTGATGAGCTTGGTGAATAAGAAGGATGCGACGCAAGTGTGTGCATCGTTGAAAGTGATGGTGGAAGGGAAGGAGACGTTCATTGATCAGCAAGATATTTCAAACTTGATTAAAACGCAGTATGGAAGAATTGTAGGTAGACCGTTGAATGAAATACCAGTGGAGCGCATTGAGCAGAGTTTGGCAAAATTGCCTTACGTGTCTGCGGCAGAGATTCACATGGATATGGACGGTGTGCTACAAGTGACTGTACAACAGCGAGAGGTTGTTTTGCGTGTCATTAATAAAAACGGTCAAGAGTATTATATTGATACAAAAGGGGCTAAGATCCCTGTTACTTTAAAATATGTTCCACATGTTTTAGTAGCGAGTGGAAATATTGCCGAAGGCTATAAAAAGCCATTAGATAGTGTAGAAACCCAGACGGTGAAAGATTTAGTCCAGATTGTGGATTATGTGAGTAAGGATGAGTTTTGGAGCAATCAAATTGTACAGCTCTACGTGAATGAGCAGCGAGATATTGAGGTTGTGCCTCGCGTAGGAACGCAGCAATTGGTGATTGGTAATGCAGATAATTTAGAAGGAAAGCTCAATAGAATTGAGGTTTTCTACAAGAATATCTTGCCAAAAGTAGGCGTAGATGCCTATGAACGCGTAAATGTCAAGTATGACGACCAAATAATATGTGAACGAAAGGGCACTTGGCGTTTAGACAGTTTACAATTGAAAATGAATTAGTAGTAAGACAGAAAATATACAGCAACAAATACACAGCATATGAAACCAAGATTAACAGAAAACGAAAAAGAGAATCCAATCATCGTTGGTTTGGATATCGGTACAACAAAGATTTGTGTGACAGTAGGGCGCCGTAGTGGTACAAACAAAATTGAACTTTTGGGTGTCGGTAAAGCAGAATCGTCGGGCGTGAACCGTGGCGTTGTTGCTAATATCCAGAAGACGGTGAGTAGTATTCGCGAAGCTGTTTCTATTGCGGAATCACAATCAAATGTGGATATTAAAGTTGTCAACGTTGGAATCGCTGGACAACACATTAAGAGTATTCAACACCGTGGTATTTTGACCAAAAAAGACTACGATGAGGTTGGCCGCTTAGATGTGGAGCAGTTGATTTCTGATATGTACAAGCTTGTTCTTCCTCCGGGAGAAGAGATTATTCATGTGTTGCCACAAGAATTTACTATCGATAACGAACCCGGCATTAAAGAACCTATTGGTATGGCTGGACGTCGTGTAGAGGCTAATTTTCATATTATCTCTGGACGTGTTACCGATATTCGCAATATCAAACGCTGTGTAGATAATGCGGATTTAGAAGTATCTTCTCTAGTCTTAGAACCTCTTGCATCATCCGAAGCTGTGTTGGATGAAGAGGAAAAAACTGCTGGTGTTGTCTTGGTTGATATCGGTGGAGGTACTACAGATGTTGCTATTTTCCATGAAGGTATTATCCGTCATACTGCTGTTATTCCTTTGGGTGGAAATATCGTGACGGAAGATATTAAACAAGGGTGTTCTGTGTTGCGTAATCAAGCAGAGCAATTGAAAGTGCGTTACGGATCTGCATTAGCGGATGAAAATAAAGATAATGAAGTGATTTGCGTACCCGGTATTCGTGGTCGTGAGTCTAAAGAGATTTCTGTTAAAAACTTAGCTTATATCATTCAAGCACGTATGGATGAAATTATTGAGCACGTTTATTACGAAATCAAGTCTTCAGGTTATGAAGATAAATTAATTGCTGGTATCGTTATCACGGGTGGTGGTGCGCAGTTGAAACACTTGGTGCAGTCTGTAGAATACATCACTGGTATTGGTTGTCGTATCGGTTACCCGAACGAGTATTTAGCAAAAACAGAGATGTTGAATAAACAAGCATTGGAAGAGCTGAAAAGCCCTATGTATGCAACATCTATTGGCTTGCTAATCAAGGGTGTACAAACTATCGAAGATGATGAGGCTACACAGCAAGAAGTTAATTTTAAAGGAAAAGTTAAAGACGAAAAGGTAACTGAAATCGCTGAAGAAAAACGTAAAAAAGAAAGTTGGTTTACCAAAATTCTATCTGATTTTATCAAAGACGATGCAGGTATCGATGATGATACTTTTATTGGAAAGCGGTAAGTTTTCCACAAATTATTGAGTTTTCCACATTTTAACAATTGTGGAAAACTCTTGTTCATATTTTGTTATTATTACATTGGAATTGTTGAACCCATATAGGTTTTGGGAGTGGTTCAGCATCAGCTAAATAGGATATTTTATGTCGATTCAATTTGAAATGTTAAAAGAGCAATCTTCAATAATCAAAGTTATTGGAGTTGGTGGTGGCGGTGGAAATGCCGTGAATCACATGTACAAGCAAGGGATAACAGGGGTGGATTTTATCGTTTGCAATACGGATGCGCAAGCCTTAGAACTGAGCCCTATTCCAAACAAGGTACAATTAGGAGTTAGTTTGACAGAAGGTATGGGTGCTGGTGCAGATCCTGATGTAGGTGAGAACTCGGCTATTGAAAGCATTGAGGATATCAAACGCATGTTGGGTACCAACACAAAGATGCTTTTTATCACAGCTGGTATGGGCGGTGGTACAGGTACTGGAGCAAGTCCGGTATTGGCTAAAGCTGCGCGTGAGCTGGGTATCCTAACTGTTGCTATTATTACTACTCCTTTTACATTCGAAGGGAAAAGACGTCGCTCACAAGCTGAAGAAGGCTTGGAAGAGTTACGCAAATATGTTGATTCCTATTTAGTGATTTCTAACGACAGATTGCGTGAAATCTTCGGTAACCTAACGATGACTGCTGCATTCGCGAAAGCGGATGATATCTTAACAACAGCTGCGAAAGGTATTGCGGAGATTATCACTATTCCTGGTTACCTAAACGTCGATTTTAAAGATGTGCGTACAGTTATGAATGATAGCGGTGTTGCTATTATGGGTAACGCTATCGCTACAGGCGAGAATCGTGCTATCGAGGCGGTAACAGGAGCTTTAGCATCTCCGTTATTAAAAGATAATGAAATTGAAGGTGCGCGTTACATCTTATTAAATATCACGTCTGGTAAAACAGAGGTGACTATGGATGAGGTAGCGATCATCACTGATTATATTCAAGAGAAAGCTGGTCTTTCTGCTGACTTAATTTGGGGTAACTGTATCGATGAGAAATTTGATGATGAACTTTCCGTTACAATCATCGCAACAGGATTTCAAACGACAGAGGAACGTGTGAAAGAAAAAGAGCAAGAAAAAATTGCTTTGCCTCTTGTTCCTGAGCCTACAATGAACCAGTTTGTAAAACCAGTAGTACAAAACCAATTTGCTGCTAGTCCAGCTGAAGCTGTTTCTGCAAACTCACCATATGTGAAGCCTGTTCAGAATGCGATGCCAGTAACTAGTCAAATGCCGACAAGCTCAGCAGATTTGTTTAGCTCACCAAAACCATTACAAACGGCAGTACATGCTGTAAGTGAGGAGTCTCATATTATTCGTCATACTTTGGATACACCAGAGCCTGAGGTTGAGGAGGCACCAATCGAGCATTCTGGGTTTGAGTTGAAGACATCGACTTCTATGTTTGAGTTCAAAATGCCAACGGTATTTGATGCTTACGAAACAAAGGAAGTAGCTGCTCCTGAAGCTTACGTACCACAAGAGGAATCTTTCTTCGCGAAAGAGCCTGTAGCTAGAGAAGTAGCACCAGAGCGTGAGATTGATTTTGAAGACCAATTGTTGAAAACGAAAGAGCGCATCTTACGTTTGAAAGAGTTGAGCATGAAATTAAAATCTAGCAATGGTTTACAAGAATTAGAAAATGAGCCTGCTTACAAAAGAAGACAGAAATCTTTAGATGATGTTCCACATTCTTCGCAATCTCAAGTGTCTCGTTTTACATTATCTTTTGATGATGGTGAAACTGAAATTAGACCAAACAATTCGTTCTTGCACGATAATGTAGATTAATAGTATCCTATTTATATAAAGGCCATCCCGACAGATGGCCTTTTTTTATGGCGTAACTTTTACATATCAATCCTGGGAAGTGATATCGTCTCTTTTGCTTGCTCTTCGTGTTGAGAACCGCCTTATTGAGCTAGTAGGGTAGGATGAGTAGCTGATAGCTTCTGTTTTTTTATTGCTATTTGCTGGGGGGAATTGTCGTGCTGCAATAGGGAATGCTGGTAGCTTTTGTTATATTTACGCTTGAAACTAACAGGTATTATATGTCGACTAAATTAAATAACCCGATTTGGGTGATGAGCTCCGCTTATGATAAATTAACGCTAGATCAGTTAATTGAAACTTCTGTGGGCGTTGGTGCACAGGGGGTAGATTTATGTGTGTTTAGAAAAGATGGTACACGTGAAGATCATACAGCAACGCATTTGGAGTATGATGGATTTACAAGCGAGCACGCAAAGAAGGTTTTAGATAAATTTAATGGTGCAGGTTTGCAATTGTCTTTAGGGGCTTTTGAAAACATGATTGGCGGTGATGAAGATCAGCGTGTACAGAATCAAAACCATTTGCTACGTTTAATCCGTATTGCTTACCTTTTGGGTGGTGATGCAAATGATGTTAAAGTAGGAACTTTCGTTGGTTACAACCATGCTTTAGGGAATGAAATTGATGGCTTTCAGAAAAATTTAGATGAATATAAACGTGTTTTCGAACCTATCGTTAAGTATGCCGAAAGCTTAGGCGTAACGATTGTTTATGAAAACTGTCCGATGGAAGGATGGCGCTCTTCGCGTTACTCATCTACTTATAACAATTTGCCGGGCGTATTAGCTGCTCGTAAGTTGATGTACAGCCTTATTCCAAGTAAAGCACATGGCGAGATTTATGATCCTTCGCATGATATTTGGCAAAATACAAACCCAGTAGATGTCATTGAGGCTACGGATATCAGCCGCTTGAAGCGCATCCATGTGAAGACAACGCGTAATTTGAAAACTGCCGCTCGCGTAGATTGGGGAGGTATGTACCCAATGCAGCATGTAAATGAAGATTTAGCGCGTTTGGCAGGTGTTAGCATTCCACAGCATGACTGGGATCGTCATCATTATGAGGCTATGTTGCCAGGTTTTGGGGGTACAGATAATATGGACTGGAATGATTTCGTAACTACCTTACATGGAAAAGGGTTCTCAGGGCCTTTTGAAATTGAAAACGAAGCGAAGAACTCTAAGGATACACAAAATATTGCAGCCACCAATCAAGGCTTTAAAAACTGTATTGGTTTCTTAGCTCCTTTGTTGTGGGATTTAGATCCACAAGCTGGTTACCGTTTTCCTGGCGCTAAGCCACTTTCGGTACCAACCTATGCTGACGTGCCAGAAGTAACAATAGATAAGCTGTAATACAGCTTATCCAGGCTCTTCCGTATGGAGCTTATAAAGCTCGATCAATTCAGGGATATTATTAACACTGAGTTTTTCAAAGATTCGACTTTTATAGGTACTCACTGTGGAAGAGCTTAAATCCAATAAGGTTGCTACCTCCAGGATTCCCAATCCTTTGATGAGGTGTTTTGCCACATCCACTTCGCGGTTTGAAAGTTTATTAATCGGATTATTCTTGTTGTACGAAGATTTGCTTGTCGTCAGTTTCTGAACGTAAAGTTCTTTCACATGTTCAGACATATACTTACCGCGTGTCATAATGCTTGAAATGGCATTATTAAGCTCGCTCATCGCTGTATTCTTATTCAAATACCCACAGGCACCAGCGCTAATATAGCGTAGCGCATAAAGGCTCTCATCATACGAGGAGAATACCAAAATTTTAACTGATGGTTGAATATCCAAAACTTCTTTAATCACTTTGATATTATTTCCGCCCGGCATGTTGATGTCAAGTAGAATTAAGTCAAAAAGCTCCTTTTTTAGAAGTTGATATACCTCTGGATACGTTTGTGCTTGAAAGATTTCCGCTTGCGGAAAATTCTCTTTAATAATCACCGAGGCGCCTAACCGTACAATGCTATGGTCGTCAGCTATTAATATTTTCTTCATTTACATTCGAAAACAGCGGGTTTGATATGAGGATGGAGGCTTAAGGCCCCTTCTAGTAACAAATTTAATAAAAAAACTTACAATAGGTTGTACGAAGATAATTAGATTTCTTAAAAAACTTGAAATTTGACTAAAAATTAGCAAATTTGTTTATTAATAACTTTAATAGACAAAATATGGGATTTTTTAAAGAATTTAAAGAGTTCGCCATGCGCGGCAATGTTATCGACCTGGCAGTCGGTGTGGTTATCGGTGGTGCTTTTGGTAAAATCGTAACGTCACTCGTTGACGATATCGTTATGCCTGCCATTGGTGTGGTTATCGGTAAAGTTGATTTTTCTACCTTTAAGTACGTTATCACGGAAGCCAATGCCGCAACAGGAGCAACAGAAGTTGCTATTCGTTATGGTAGTTTTATTAACGTGATTGTTCAGTTTACAATTATTGCTTTCTGTATTTTCTTAGTAATTAAAGGCTTAAATTCATTAAGCAAAGAAAAACCAACAGAACCTGCTGCAGAGCCTGCACCATCCAAAGAAGAGTTATTATTGACCGAGATCCGGGACTTATTGAAAAAATAAGTAGCCTTCTAGGTTGTTTATTCGCATGATACATTGGGTTTTTAGATTTTATTTCAAAGAATACTTGTGTAATTTCTAAATAAACTGTAATTTTGCGTTCCCTTGTAGGGAGATAAATTGATCACAAAATATTAATATAAGCATAATAGCGTCATGAAAAGAACATTTCAGCCTTCGCAAAGAAAAAGAAGAAATAAACACGGATTTAGAGAGCGCATGAGTTCTGCTAACGGTAGAAGAGTACTTGCATCTCGTAGAGCAAAAGGCAGAAAACGCCTTACTGTTTCTGACGAATACCGTCACAAAGGATAGTAAAATTTGCCGGTGACTCGATCCGAGCTGTTTAGCTGGCAACTGGTCATCATGAACTATACATTTACAAAAGAAGAACGATTATGTAGCAAGAGGCTTATTGATAGTCTTTTCCATAATGGTTTTTCTTTTGTTTTGTATCCTTTCCGAGTGGTGCTTCAACCGCTTCCTAAAGAATCCCTACCGCGTCCTGTACAGTGCATTATATCCGTACCCAAAAGACGGTTTAAGCACGCTGTGGATCGTAACCTCCTAAAAAGAAGGATGCGTGAAGCCTATCGTTTACAAAAGACGGATCTCTACGTTTTTCTTGAAGAACATTCCTTAAATTCGCTTATCGCTTTTCAGTATGTTGGGAAAGAGGAAGTTCCTTTTGCCTATATGCAGGAACGTATGGGACTCTTGATTACTAAAATAAAGGATGAAGTTACTACACGTTGTTTGGGAAAAACTGATTAAATGGCCACTACGTGTGCTGTTTGTTCTGATTATTCGCTTTTACCAGCGTTTTATATCTCCTTTTTTGGGAGCCAATTGCCGTTATACCCCCACTTGTTCTCAATATAGTAAAGAAGCCATTTTAAAATATGGCCCTTTTAAAGGTGGTTGGTTGGCCATTAAAAGAATTTTAAGCTGTAATCCTTGGGGTGGTCATGGTCATGACCCAGTCCCATAATTTTAATGTATGAAAGAGGTCTATATCTTGCAGATTGAAACGGCTACGCCAGATTGTTCGGTGGCTGTCAGTAAAAATGGTGTTTGTATTGCAGAGATTTCGGGAGCATCCCCAAATATGCATGCCAGTCATTTGACGGTTTTCGTAGATGAAGTATTGGCACAAGCAGGAATTTCGAAAGCTATGCTTGCTGCTGTGGCTGTAAGTATGGGGCCAGGTTCTTATACAGGCTTACGTATTGGCGTGTCTGCGGCCAAAGGCTTATGTTATGCTTTGGATATACCTCTTTTAGCTATTAACACCTTAGACGCTATGTTAGCTGGTTTTATTGGCCAAGGGCAAACAGTCGTGGGAGCCGACAGTCGTTTGTTACCGATGATTGACGCACGCCGAATGGAGGTATATACTGCGGTATATGATCAGCAAGGCAATGTTTTAGCGCCTACTGAAGCTAAGATTGTTGATGAGACGTCTTTCGGTACAACGGGTGATTTTATCCTTTTTGGTAGTGGTGCTGATAAATTTGTTCCCCTTTTTGAAGGGCAGGAGCATATCCGTATTGTCACTGAATTTCATAATGCAGCAGGCCATTTCTCGGCAAATGCTTACCAGAAGTTTGAGGCAGGTCTATTTGAAGATTTAATTTATTTTGAACCCTTCTATCTTAAAGATTTTATGGTTTCAACACCTAAAAAACGCTAGTTAAAGCCATCGTTTGCGCTTAAACCAGAAATAGATGATAAGCGCTAACATAACCATGAGTAGCATGATAAGTGGGTAGCCGTAATCCCATTCCAGTTCGGGCATATTACGGAAGTTCATGCCATATACACCCACGATAAAGGTTAGTGGCATAAAGAACACCGATATAATCGTCAAGGTGCGCATAATATCATTCGTATGGTTGGATTCCATGTTGAAGTAGATACTGAGCAATTGCGATGTGTTCTCGGCACTATTTCGATACAAGGTAGTCGCACGGGCATAGATATCCTTCAAGTCTTGTGTATAGACATTCTTAAAGGCCGATAGATGAAAGAAGTCTACGATGTCTTGGTATAACGTCAGGATAATACGAATGTGATCCGTTTGTCTTTTGATATAGTACAGTTGCCTAACAAAATTCTTTTTCCTCTTCTTAAGAAATACAATCTCCTCATAGCTGTCTAGTTGAATATTAAGCTTATTGATAACGAGGTTTTCAAAGGTTTTTAATGCTTCAGCCGTTAAGTGATTGATGAAAAATTTACTCGTATGTAATTTGCTAGGCTTAAATGTCTCGGCTATTTTTTCAAGGTAGTCGATTCTCCCACGGTGTACAGTGATGATATAATCTTCGCTAAAAAAGACAGATACGCGTTCTGTTATCTCCGTCAGGGTGTCGGCAAAGTTATCAAATGAGGTAGGTATGGATCGAATAATCAGAAAATAATAATTATGAAACTCTTCTATTTTGGGAAGTTGTCCGATTTGTAGACAATCATCGATGGAAGCGTCATGTAGATGGAACTGTTCTTTGAGTACAAGAAGCTCCTCTCTCGTCGGATCTTGAACATCAATCCACTGAAAGGGTGTATTCATCTTTTTTTCTAGAATCGTTCTTACCATACATTTTGGGAGCTAGTTTACGACAAATTACGAATCAATTTGAACATAAACAAACAGGGGCTTCATCGCGATTGCGTTAAGCCCCTGTTTCTATTTAAAAGTCGAAAGACTATTTTTTGTCTTTCGTTTGTTTGCTTTTGTATTCTTTGTTCAACGACTCAATAACGCTGTTAGTGATGTCCAATTTAGAATCAGCATATAAAACAGTTGGGTTTGATTTAGAGTACGTCAACACCAATGTGTAGCCATTCTCTTCCGCATGTCTTTTTAAGTATTCTGTGATTGCGTTGTATACGTTGTTGAATTCGGCACTTTCATCTTGAGCGATAGAAGAAGAAGCATTTTGATCTAAACGGCCAAGCTCATCTTGTTTACGTGCTAATTTCTCTTCTGTAGCTTGACGCTCTGAAGCGCTCATACCACCAGCTTTTTGTTGGTATTCTGCTACTTCACGTTGGAATGCCTGTCCTTTAGCTTGCAAGTCGCCTTGTGCTTTTTTGACTTTAGCTTCCATTTTAGTTCTAATGTCTTTGAAGTATTCATATTTTTCAGAAAGAGAGTCCGAATTGATGTAAACAATTTTTTCTTCTTTCGCTGCTGTCGTTGCTACTGTTTTTGTTGAATCAGAAGAAGATGCTGCTCCTGTTTTAGCACCTTGGTTGCAGGCAACTACCGTAGCAGTTAACGCAAGACCTAAAGATACTTTTGATAAGGTTGTAAATAGTTTATTCATTATTTTTTTAGTTTTTCCATGTTCAAAAAACAAACCTAATATAAAAAAATTAAATATTCAGTACGTGGCATGTATTCTTGCTAAAAAAGATGCTTTTTTGTACCCTCCTAACTGCGTAAATAGATTGTTGAATGTTCGGTTTTTAGGTAAAAATTTCGTATATTTGAATGTTAAACAGTAGTCATTTTAATTTAATTTCATGGGCGAAGAAAACAAAAACACATCAACGTATTCGGCGGATAATATCCAGGTATTAGAGGGGTTAGAAGCAGTACGTAAGAGGCCTTCCATGTATATTGGGGATACGGGTGTAAAAGGCTTACACCACCTGGTATACGAGGTTGTGGATAACTCCATTGATGAGGCCGTTGCTGGATATTGTACAGATATCTATGTTACCATCCATCAGGATAATTCGATTTCTGTGAAAGATAATGGTCGTGGTATTCCTACGGGCATTAACAAAAAAGAAAATAAATCAGCCTTGGAGCTCGTTATGACGATTCTCCACGCGGGTGGTAAATTTGATAAAGATACCTACAAAGTTTCCGGTGGTTTGCACGGTGTGGGGGTTTCCTGTGTGAATGCCCTATCTACACACTTGTCGGCCGTAGTACATCGTGATGGTCAAATTTTTCAACAAGAGTATGAAAAAGGAAAACCTATGTACGAAGTTAAAGCCATTGGTGTAAGTGATATTACGGGTACCATTGTAACGTTCCATCCAGATCCGGAGATCTTTACCATGACCACTACGTACAACTACGATACCTTGGCTAACCGTTTACGCGAGTTAGCATTCTTGAATAAAGGTGTTCGTTTGTCATTAACTGATGAGCGTGAGGTCGTAGAGAATGGTGCTTTTAAATCGGATGAATATTACTCTGAAGGTGGTCTTCAGGAGTTTGTTAAGTTCTTAGATGGAACGAGACACTCGCTTATTCCTGATCCTATCTATGTTGAAGGTATCAAGCAAGGTATTCCTGTCGAGTTGGCTTTACAGTACAACGATACGTATGCGGAGAATGTACATTCTTACGTAAACAATATTAATACGATTGAAGGAGGTACACACGTAGCAGGTTTCCGTCGTGGATTAACACGTACGTTGAAAGCTTATGCGGATAAGTCTGGTTTACTGAAAAACTTAAAAGTAGATATTACTGGTGATGATTTCCGTGAGGGATTAACAGCTGTAATTTCTGTTAAAGTTGCAGAGCCTCAGTTTGAGGGACAGACGAAGACCAAATTAGGAAATAATGAGGTGATGGGTGCGGTAGATATGGCTGTAGGCGAAATTCTAGGTGCTTACCTAGAAGAGAACCCACGTGAGGCTAAAACTATCGTACAGAAAGTTGTTATTGCCGCTCAAGCGCGTGCGGCAGCACGTAAAGCGCGTGAGCTTGTACAACGTAAAACGGTAATGGGTGGATCTGGTTTGCCAGGTAAACTAGCCGATTGTTCTGATAGTGATCCAAAACAATGTGAAATTTTCTTCGTCGAGGGAGATTCCGCGGGTGGTACGGCAAAACAAGGCCGTGACCGTCGTTTTCAAGCAATCATGCCACTACGTGGTAAGATCTTGAACGTAGAGAAAGCAATGGAGCATAAGATCTACGAAAACGAAGAGATCAAGAACATGTTCACCGCATTAGGGGTGAGTGTCGGAACAGCTGAAGATTCTAAAGCACTTAACATAGAGAAACTACGCTACCATAAGATTGTCATCATGACGGATGCGGATGTGGATGGTTCCCACATTGCAACATTAATTTTGACGTTCTACTTCCGTTATATGAAAGAGCTTATCGAAAAAGGATACGTCTATATCGCTACGCCTCCTTTATATATGGTGAAGAAAGGTAAAGAGTTTGAATATGCATGGAACGAAGATCAGCGTCTTTCTGCTATCCAGCGCCTGAAAGGTGGTGGTAAAGAAGATTCTGTTCACGTACAGCGTTATAAAGGTCTTGGAGAGATGAATGCGGAGCAGTTGTGGCAAACGACTATGGATCCTGAGCACCGTACTTTACGTCAGGTGACGATTCAGAATGCTGCAGAGTGTGATCGTATCTTCTCTATGTTGATGGGTGATGAGGTTGCTCCTCGTCGAGACTTTATCGAGCGTAATGCCCGTTATGCACGTATTGACATCTAAAATATTCGTTAACACGCTATAAATTGGAAATCCCAACCTTTTAGGTTGGGATTTTTATTTGTACCTTGTTGTAACATATAAAATAGGTTTATGTCGAATATAGATTTTATACATGAAGAGAAAGCTGCTAATATTGGCAACTTTTTGGTCGGTCGTTTATTGCCTTTTCGGCAGAAGAGATCTATCGGTCCTTTTGTCTTTATTGATCATATGGGGCCTACCTGTCTAGCAGATTATGAAAACTTAGATGTTCCACCACATCCACATATAGGCTTATCTACGCTAACGTATTTATTTGATGGCGCTATTATGCATCGCGATAGTATGGGCAATGAGCTTGTTATTGAGCCTGGTGCAGTAAACTGGATGACTGCCGGTAAGGCTGTCACTCACTCGGAGCGTACGCCCGAATATTTACGCCATAAAGATAAGTTCTTACATGGATTGCAAATTTGGGTGGCTTTGCCGAAGGATCTTGAATTTATGAATCCTGAGTTTTCTCATATTGAACAAAAAGATATTCCCCATTGGGAAGAGAACGGTGTAAGCTACCGTCTGATTGCTGGTGAAGCATTAGGTAAGAAATCTCCCGTGCCCGTATATTCTCCGCTCTATATGATAGAGATAAAAACAGAGGAGGAGCGGCTTATAGATATTGGTAGTCATCTTTTTGGAGAGAGTGGTCTTTATATCCTTGAAGGAGCTGTTCGTAGCCAGGATCACCGTTATGGAGAGAAGCAGATTCTTATCACTACGGATGCGAGTCTTTGTAGTTTTACTTTAGAAGCCAATAGTACGGTTTATATCTTTGGCGGTACCCCATTTCCGGAGGAACGTTTTATCTCATGGAATTTTGTGGCTACCAGTAAAGACACGCTGGAGGAAGCTAAGGAAAAATGGCGTAATCATGAATTTCCAAAAGTACGCAACGATGATGGCTATGTTCCTTTGCCGGAATCTCGCTTTTAGCAATTCAATCGTATAATTACTACTTTTTAGTATTGGGATTGTTTATTTTAAGTGATAAACAATCCCAATGCTGAAATTCCAGAGGTTATTGAAATTTAAAGACTTCGTGTTTTTTACGTAGTTTATTAAATGTTTTTCCGTGGTGCCTACCTCATAATAGGCGCCTATTTTTTTATAGCGTATTTCGCTACCGGCAAATAAGCCCAGTTGTAATGAGGTCGGGAAATAGTAATAGCCCTTATCATAGTAATCGGGCAAGCCTAAGAAATATTGCTCTCCAAAGGAGTAATTTAAAAACATTCCTGTATGAAGCCAGTTTACTTTAATATCATTTTCATACGCACGATTGATGGGCGCGAACTTCGCTTTCAATGTAATGGAGTTGATAGGGTCATCGGCATACTTGGCAGGAACAAAACCATACATTAAATCCCCCTTCCATTTTTCATTTTTACTGACGTAGCCTATTCCTGCAGATATGAACCCGATGTTTCCAGCATGTTGAACCTTCACATTGTCGGGCATTACTTTATAGAGCCAGCTTTTCTGTTGTTCTTGGGCCATAGTGCTGCCATACGCCAAATAGGCGATTAAAAATAGAATAATCTTCTTCATTAAAAATAGCGTATTTCTTGGGAAACATCTTCGCCGTCCACAGATACTTTTACATAGGAACGGTAGAGTAAAGTTGGTGCAATTAAGTAGTCTAAGTCATCGCCATAAGGGCGTACAAATTCATATGAATGGGTGTGGCCATGTATGGAATAACGTGCCTTTGGATGGCTTGTTAGCACCTTATAGAAAGCATCTACTTTGCTAGGGTCAAAATCTGACGACATCGGAGGCACATGCGATAAGTAGAATATATTACGAATAGTGTCGTTGGTGTTTTTTATCTCTCCCTCTATCCATTCCAAGTTGGGTAGTGTGCCATCAAAGGCCAATTCTCTAGAATTGTTATTAAAAACAATAAACTTTGTCCGTCCGTAGTTGAAGCTAAAGTTTTCGGGGCCAAAGTATTTACGAAATATCTCTCTTCCGTTGCCCAGCATATCATGATTCCCGATTACGCCAACGACAGGGAACTTTATTTTCTTGATGATATCATAGTAGTAATTGTACTCAAAGTTGGCTCCATAGTCAGTAAAATCACCTCCATGGAGAATAAAGGAGATACTGTCGTCGTCTATCTTATTGGCATGTTTAACGAAATCTGCGAGTTCATCATAGGCTATTTGTGTGTCAGCTATGATTAAGAAACTGAATTTGTCGTGTATAGGAAGTTGTTTTATTTCATTGATAGCCGTCAGATTTAAATCGCGTGCTAAGGGTTTTACTTCCAACACAGAGTATTGAAAGTAACGATCACAGGATGTTGTGGAGATAAAAATGATTAAAGAGCATATGATGCTTAAATAAATACGCATTATGAAACTGATTCTTGGATTTGACTTTAAAGAACTACAATGTTAATTATTAATTTTTTAACTATTGTAATCAAAAAGTCAATAAAAAAGTACAATCAAAAAAAATCCCCAACCTTGCGATTGGGGATCTTCTATGATTTAGAAATGTAACGAAAAGGATTAACCTTTTTTCTCGTCACCTTCCATTTGTTCTTTCAATTGTGCAAGAACGTCTAAGTCACCTAAAGTAGATTTCTCAACAGAGTCTTTTACTTTTTTCACAGCTGAAGTAGCTGCTTTAGCTTCTTTTTTACGTGCGTTGAACTCTTCGATACGAACTTCCGCTTTGTGATCTTCCCAAATACGTGAGTGAGAGATAACTAAACGTTTGTTTTCTTTGTTGAACTCAATGATTTTGAATTCAGCAACTTCGTCAACTTTCAATGCGTTACCGTCTTCTTTCACAGAGTGTTTGTTCGGGCAGAAGCCTTCAACACCGTACTGTAAAGCTACGATATCACCTTTGTCACCAACTTTGATTACTGTTCCTTCGTGTACAGAACCTTCAGTGAAGATGGTTTCGAATGTATCCCAAGGGTTTTCTTCTAATTGTTTGTGACCTAAAGATAACTTACGGTTTTCTTCGTCAAGTTCTAAAACAACTACGTCTAAGCTTTCACCAACTTTAGTGAATTCGTTAGGGTGGTTGATTTTTTTAGACCATGATAAGTCAGAGATGTGGATTAAACCATCGATACCGTCTTCTAATTCTACGAAAACACCGAAGTTAGTCATGTTTTTAACTACAGCATTTTGTTTAGAACCGATAGGGTAACGCTCAGTGATGTTTTTCCATGGATCAGGAGTCAATTGTTTGATACCTAAACTCATTTTACGATCATCACGGTCTAATGTTAATACTTCCGCTTCGATCTCGTCAGAAACTTTTAAGAACTCTTGTGGAGAACGTAAGTTTTGTGACCAAGACATTTCAGAAACGTGGATTAAACCTTCAACACCTGGGATGATTTCTAAGAAAGCACCGTAATCTGCAACAGTTACGATTTTACCTTTTACCTTAGAACCAACTACTAAGTCTTTGCTTAAAGACTCCCAAGGGTGCTCTGATAATTGTTTTAAACCTAAAGCGATACGTTTTTTCTCATCATCAAAATCCAATACAACAACGTTGATTGTTTGATCAAGAGCTAAAACTTCTTTTGGATGCTCGATACGGCCCCAAGAGATATCAGTAATGTGAAGTAAACCGTCAACACCACCTAAATCGATGAACACACCGAAGTCAGTGATATTTTTAACTGTTCCTTCTAATACTTGACCTTTTTCTAATTTCGCAACGATTTCAGATTTTTGGTTTTCTAAATCGTCCTCGATTAACACTTTGTGAGAAACAACAACGTTTTTAAATTCGTGGTTGATTTTTACTACTTTAAATTCCATTGTTTTACCAACGTAGATATCGTAGTCACGGATAGGTTTGATATCGATTTGAGATCCAGGTAAGAAAGCTTCTACACCTTTGATGTCAACGATTAAACCACCTTTTGTGCGTGATTTTACAAAACCGTCAATGATAGTGTCATTTTCCAATGCCGCATTGATAGTTTCCCAAGATCTTTGTGTTTTAGCACGTTTGCGGGATAAGATCAATTGACCGTTTGCATCCTCTTGCGATTCAACAAATACGTCAACAGTATCACCTACTTTTAAGTCAGGTAAGTCACGGAACTCAGATAATGCTACAAGACCGTCTGATTTAAAACCAACGTTCAAAACAACATCTTTGTTGTTGATAGAAACAACAACACCTTCGATAATTTCACCTTGGTTAATTTGGTTGAAAGTACCAGCGTATTGTTCTTCTAGTTTAGTACGCTCAGCTGTGCTGTAGCTACCAAACGCTTTCTCATCAAGATCCCAATCGAAGTCACCTTCTGGTGTGCTCCACGTGTTAGATTTGATTTGGTCAATCAAAGTTGAATCTGCTTCAGATTCAATTTTCTCAGTGTCTTTCACTACTTTAGTGTCAGCACCTTGTAGCTCTGCGTTTTTCGCCGCTAACTCTTTTTCTGCTTCTTGTTTTTTTGCCATTAATTAATTAATCTCCTTTTCCCCACATTGTAGGGACTGCAAAAATACGAAAAACTTTTATATACAAGAGATTAAGTTTAAAAAAAGTCGAATGTAGTATAGTTGGCCCTAGCAACAATATTTTTTGTGTCACATAAAGCCTGAGTAGGAGTAGGCTAGTTTTCCTCTTCGTTGGTCCTGAAGGCGTTGTAAACCTTTGGTTTTACATAGCGTATCGTCTGTTTGGATAGTGCGATAGCTGCATTGAGCTCGAATCCTATGAGCAGGATTAAGGAGTTTAAGTACATCCAAATCATCACCACAATAAGTGTCCCAATAGAGCCATAAAGCTTGTTGTAGGCCCCAAAATTATTAATGTAAAAGGTGAAGCCGGTAAATGTCAATATCGCTAAGATGGTGGCTAGTGTAGCCCCAGCATTGAAGAATTTCCACTTTTTAGCATCACTAGGTCCAAATTTATAGAGCATGCTGACAGTCATGAAATAGATGCCAAAGAGCACGATCCAGCGGGAGCAGCCAATAATGAAGGCCCAGAACCATGATAAATCGTAGTCAATATGTGCTTTTAAGTAGTTGATGACAAGTCCGGTAAGGGTGAAAATAGTGATGCCAACCGCTAAGGCGAGGATGATGCCGAATGATAAGCCTGTAGCGATGAGTCGCTTCCGCAGCCAACTGCGTTGTTCTTTTGCTAATGATGCTTTATTAAAGGCTAACATGAGCGTTGTCATTCCGTTTGTTGCAAAAAATGCCGCTAACAGGAAACCGATTGATAGTAAGCCTGAATTTTGCTTCTTAACGATATCTTCCAAGGTGGTTTGTAAAACCTCGTAAGCATTATGTGGGAGAGCCACCTGGATGAGGTCGAGGAGCTTTTGCTGAAAGTTGTTTACCGGAATGTATGGAATCAGCGTGAAGAGGAATAAGATTCCTGGAAATATCGCTAGCATAAAGTTATAGGCTAGCGAAGATGCTTTATTCAATATCGACTCGCGTGCAATTTCTTGAAAAAAGAAAGCAAACACCGTATACAAAGGGAGTGATCCAAAGCCGGGTATAACGGCACGTTTCGTCCATTCAATGAAGGAAGCGTAGGATTTAAACCTAAGTAGATTATGGTGTAGCTTCTGCTGCATACGTTACGAAAAGTAGGGCTTCATTTTGTCTTGAAATATTTGAGGTGCTTTGCATGGGCGTTTCGTCTGCATATCTACGAACACCAATTCGGTGCTTCCGGTATTTAATAACGTTCCCTCTTCATTGAATATTTCATGCTCAAAGCGTAGACGTACGAGCGGTTTTTCTTTGATGTATGTTTTTATGGTGATTAAATCATCATAGCGTGCTGGTTGGATATATTTACATACCATTTCCTTTACGGGAAGCATAACGCCCATTTCTTCTAGCTTTTTGTAGGAAAAGCCCGTGCTGCGCAACATTTCGGTACGTGCTACTTCATAGAAAGAAGCGTAGTTACCGTAATATACATAGCCCATTTGGTCGGTTTCAGCGTATCGGATTCGGATTTGTGTTTCGTGCGTAAACATATAGGGTATTATAATAGATGGAAGGAAGAAAATAAGCTATGCACTAGGCATAGCTTATTTTTTAATATTTCGAGCGTCTAGCGCTTGTTGGAATTTACGAGCGTTGATCAAATGATCAGCTACAGTAACGGCGAAATTATGGTAGCCTGAGAAGTCATCTTTAGCACACATATAAATATAGTCGTGATGTTTGTAATTCAATACAGCATCAATTGAGGCAATGCTAGGAAGCATAATCGGTCCTGGAGGCAAGCCTTTGTATCTATACGTGTTGTATGGATTATCAATCGTTAGATGACGATTTAATACACGACGGATAGTGAAATCATTATTTGCAAAGATAACGGTAGGGTCTGCCTGCAATAACATTCCTTTTTTCAGTCTGTTAAGGTATAGTCCTGCGATAGCAGGCATCTCATCACGGTGAAGGGCTTCTCCCTTTACTATAGATGCCAATACACTTACTTGCTGAGGTGTTAGGTTTAAGGCTGCAGCCTTTTCTTTACGTTCTGCTGTCCAGAAACGTTGATACTCCTCATGAAAGCGAGCGAATATTTTTTCAGGCTCTGTGTTCCAGAATATTTCGTACGTATTTGGAATAAACATGCTGAAAAAATTGTCTGTATTGAAGCCAAATTTTTGAGCTACAGAGTCGCTTTGTAGTAAATGAACAAACGTAGTTGAGTCTGCTTCAAAGTTGTTGCCTAATAAAGCGGCGAAGTTTTCTTTTAAGCGTAAGTTTTCAAAACGGAACTTTACAGCCTCTTGATAGCCACCACGTAAGTTCCCAATCAAACGTCTATTCGACATCCCTTCGGTAAGTTTATAGCGACCTGCTTTCACGGCGCTAGGGTATTTCATGCTTTTGGCAACAATGTCAAACCCTGTTACATCATCTACGATGCCTTTATCTTGGAGTTCTTTTAATACATCAGCATAAGTGGCATTGGTATGTACAAATAGGTACTGCTCTTTCGCTGTTACATTGCCAGCAAAAAAGAGCTGATAGCCTTTCCATCCAATAGCAACAAGAAGGAGTAAAACCACCGCAAGTGTGATTTTTAACCATTTTGGGAACTGTTTTTTAGTCGTTGTCATAGTGCTATTTCGCTTAGTTGGATAGTGTTAAGTTGACTAGAGAGCCGATGCCGATGATGCGTGTTGTTGTATCTGGCGATTGGCTGATTACTTTAGCCGTGAGGCTATCCGTGACACCACCTTGGTACAAAATCTTACCTAAGTTTAGTCCACTACCATTTAGCACAAAGCGTGCCTCACTTAATGATAAGCCGATCAGATTCGGTAATTCAACCTCGTTGTTGCCGCGTCCATTTCCTAAAACTAAGGTTATTTTCGACCCTTTAGCTATCATACGGCCACTTTGTAAGGGTTGTCCAGCGAATTTCACATCTAATACCACGTCTCTAGCAATATCTGATACATAAACGGTGTCCCCAATTTTAAGCGATTGGTTTTTTAAGATTGCTGTCGCTTCGATCAATGTTTTGTCGATGATATTTGGGAAAGCTACCTCTGGCGAAATTTGCGTTATAAAAGTCAAGTAGATCGTTCTACCAGTTTTTACATGTGCATGAGCCTCGGGATCCTGCTCGATAACCAATCCAGGTTTCATGTCCATTTGGTAAACAGAGTCTAATTCGTATTCCAGATTTGCTTTTTCTAAAACTGCAATAGCTTGCTCGATTTGCATGCCTTTTACGATGGGAACCTCAATAGCGTCACCATGTTTGGTATATACTTTCAGACCAAAATATAAGCCTAAAAATAAAAGAAGGGTTACAATAAGCATTGTAACAATGTTTTTCCGAAAGGTAGTCGTTTTTAGATACGAAAGTATTTTTGACATCGATGTTAATTTATATTTAAAAACAAATGCAGCCTTATGCCGTCATTCACATTTTTAATAAAGCAAAATTATTCGTTTTTCCGTGTAACGCAAATTATATTTGTCTACGTTTAACAATAATTAAAAACCAAGCGAGCTCAATTTAGTTTACTATCTTATAAAATTAAGTGGTATTCTTGATATTAGCGGCATCACAAGAGCATCAAAACGAACAAATGAAAACAAAATTAGCATTAATTACCGGAGGTTATACAGAGGAGTTGGTTATTTCTCTAAAGAGTGCTGCCTTTGTGGCGCAAAATCTGGATACCGATAGGTATGCTATTTACTCGATATATATAACACCAGAAGGTTGGTACTATAAAGATGAAGCGGACATTCAATATCCAATTGACAAAAGTGATTTTTCATTGTCGATAGCTGGAGAAAGGGTGACCTTTGATGTCGCTTTCATTATTATACATGGTACTCCAGGAGAAGATGGACGCTTACAGGGCTATTTTGATATGATAGGCCTACCGTATACCTCTTGTGGTGCGTTGACATCAGCGTTAACGATGAACAAAGGCTATACGAAAGCTATCTTGAAAGGTATTCCTGATATGTATAGTGCGGAGTCTGTTTTACTGTTGGCTTCGCAGCGTGCTGAAGGGGCCACTTTAGTTGGGGACAGTTTGAAGCTTCCTTACTTTGTGAAGCCAAATGCTGGTGGTAGCAGTATAGGGATGTCTAAAGTTAAGGAGCAAGGTGCTTTACAGGAGGCCTTAGATAAAGCTTTCGATGCAGAGGGCACTGGGCATCAAGTATTGGTGGAAGAGTTTGTGTCGGGCAGAGAGTTTTCGCAAGGTATTTATCGTAATGCTAAAGGAGAGCTTATCGTGTTGCCGGCTACAGAGGTGAAAACAACACGTGAGTTTTTTGACTTTGAAGCTAAATATACACCAGGCTTGACTGAAGAGATTACACCAGCCGACTTAAATGCTGAACAAGTGTCACGTGCCTCACGTATTATTAAGGAGATTTATGTGCGTTTAGATTGTCGTGGCATGGTTCGTGTAGATTTCTTTTTAGAACATGGGACGGATAAATTTTATTTTATTGAGATAAATACCATCCCTGGACAGACGGCACAGAGTTTTATTCCGCAGCAAGTACGTGCTTTCGGGATGAAAGAGTCAATATTTTACAGCGAACTGATAGAAGCGGCTTTGGTCGGTTCTTAGTAGTTTTGTACCTTTGCAAGGTTTTTTTAGGATGAACGCCTAAAGAATAAATATATTTAGCCACACCTTAGTGTATTAAATGAAACAAAAAATAGAAAATCTGCTACTCGAATTTGCACGAATTCATCGTTTTATGATGCGTTTTCTGAGAGAGGTCGTATCTCCTCCGTATGAATTTAAAGAGATTATTAGGCAGTGTTACGAAATAGGGTGGAAGTCATTCCCGTTGATTAGTTTAACGGGTTTTATTGTAGGATTTGTGTTTACAAAGCAATCACGTCCTTCATTAGAAGAGTTTGGAGCGACTTCTTTGTTACCTTCTTTAATATCTATTGCTATTGTGCGGGCTTTGGCTCCTTTAGTGACTGCCTTGATTGGTTCTGGAAAGATAGGTTCGCAGATTGGTGCCGAATTAAGCTCCATGAACGTAACGGAGCAGATTGATGCGATGGAGGTGTCAGGTACTAACCCGATGAAGTTTTTGGTGTCTACGCGTATTTTAGCATCTACATTGATGATTCCTGTACTTTGTTTTTATGTTGCAGGTATTGGTTTGTTTGGTGGTTTCTTAAGTATAGCAGCAAAGGATGACTTGAGCTTTTTAGCTTTCTTTACGCAAGTATTCGAGGCGATAGCGCCTAAAGATATTTTCGCCATGGTTTTGCGTGCTGTTGTTTTCGGATTTACAATTGGTTTTGCTAGTTCTTATGTAGGTTATTATTCCTCTAAGGGAACAGAAGGCGTTGGTAAAGCGGCAAACTCGGCAGTTGTAGCCTCCATGTTTTTAGTATTTATTGAGGAGCTGCTTATTGTGCAGATTCTTTCATTGGTAGAATAAGTTCATATGGAGAAGAGTAGAACAAATATCGAGAAAGATGAAGTCGTTATCCACGTGGATGGCGTAAGCAAGTCTTTCGGTGATTTACATGTATTGCGCGATGTTGATTTGAAGCTCTATGAGCGTGAGAACTTGGTCGTATTAGGACGCTCGGGAACGGGAAAGTCGGTATTGATTAAACTTATCTCAGGTTTGTTGAAGCCTGATAACGGTGATGTTACCGTGTTGGGAGAGGTGGTGAATCATTTGAACGAGAAAGATTTGCGTATGCTTCGTCAGCGTATTGGCTTTTCGTTTCAAAATAGTGCTTTATACGATAGTATGACCGTTAAGGAAAACTTAGAGTTTCCATTGGTTCGTAATAAAAGAAATTTGACACGTGCAGAGATTGACAAGGAAGTTGATGAGGTGTTGGATGGTGTTGGTCTATCGCAGGCTAAATATCAAATGCCATCGGAACTTTCTGGTGGTCAGCGTAAACGTATTGGTATTGCACGTACCTTGATTTTACGTCCTGATATTATGCTTTATGATGAGCCTACAGCGGGATTGGACCCTATCACTTGTTTGGATGTCAATTCGCTAATCAATGAAGTTCAGGTACGCTATAATACATCTTCTATAATTATTACCCACGATTTGGCTTGCGCTAAGATGGTGGGCAACCGAATAGTGATGTTGTTAGATGGGAAGTTCGAAAGACAGGGGACATTCCAAGAGATTTTTAGCACGGATGACCAACGTGTTAAACCATTTTATGATTATAATTTTATTGTTTAAAGATATATGAGTACGAACGAAAGGAAGCGCACGCTAACCGTTGGATTATTTGTTTTAGTAGGTTTAGTTATTCTTGTTGCAGGAATATTAGTGCTCGGCACACAGCAAAACAAGTTTAGTAAAAATTTAGTGATTACTACTTTTTTTAAGGACGTGAAAGGCTTGAAAGTTGGAAATAATGTTTGGTTTTCCGGGGTTAAAGTTGGTATCGTTAAAGAAATTACATTTCAGAGTATTGACGACGTAAAGGTTGTTATGCATATCGAAGAGAAGTCCCGTAGCTTTATCCGTGAGGATGTTGTCGCTAAGTTGGGCTCTGATGGATTGATTGGTAATTCTATTGTTAACCTAATTGGTGGTACAGGTTCTGTACCAGAATTGAAGAGTGGTGATGTCGTGAAATCCGTCGCCGGTACAGATACTGAAGCTATGTTTGCAACACTGCAAGCCAATAACGAAAACTTGGTAGAGATTACAAAGAATTTCGCTCTTTTATCCAAAGATATGGTTAACGGAAAAGGAATGGTAGGCGCCTTGTTGACGGATTCTTCTATTGTTGTTTCCCTAAAGAACTCTATGGGTTCATTGGATAAAGCAATGGCTAATGCAAACAAAGCGACAACCAACTTATCTGTTTTAATGTCTCGTTTGAATGGCAACCAAGGTTTAATTCACGACCTAACGACTGATACAGCAGTTTTTGCGAGTTTACGCCAGTCGGCAGCACAGTTGCAAGGGGTTACACAAACGGCAGCTGCCTTGATGGGTAATTTAAACGCTACTTCGCAAAAGTTAAACGACAAAGACAACGCGGTAGGTGTTTTGCTTAACGATCCTGCAACGGCAGATGATATTAAGCAAATCATCAGGAATTTGAATAACAGTACAGAGAAGTTGGACGAAAATATGAAGGCTTTACAAAGTAATTTCTTATTTAAAGGTTACTTTAAAAAGAAAGCTAAAGAATAAGTCGTTCACATCCCTCGGTGTAAAAGAATATAAGGCAATTTGTATAGATTGCCTTTTTTTAATTTGATTGAAAGATAGATTGGGCTCGTTGGAGCCTAGTCATAATTATATAGTTTGCTATGAAAATAACGGATAAAGACGTTATATACGAAGATAACCACCTAATTGCGATTAATAAACGTGCAGGCGATATCGTTCAAGAGGATACGACAGGTGATTTATCACTTGAAGATATGGTCAAGGAATATTTGACGGTTAAGTACAATAAGCCAAATACAGCTTTCTTAGGTGTTATCCACCGTTTGGATCGCCCTGTGAGTGGTATGATTCTCTTTGCAAAGACGAGCAAAGCTTTGGATCGTATGAATCGTATGTTTCATGATCGTACGGTTTCCAAAAGCTACTTAGCTGTGGTGCGAAATAAACCAGACAAGAAATCGGATACATTAAAAAACTGGTTGTTGCGTGATCGTAAGAAGATGATCACCAAAGCATATGACCGTGAAGTTAAAGGAGGAAGTTTCGCTCAATTAGACTATGCCGTCATCGGTGAGCTGGATGGTTATTATCTGTTGAAAGTAACACCATTGACGGGTAGAACCCACCAGATTCGTTGTCAACTAGCCTATATGGGCTGTCCGATTGTGGGCGACAATAAGTATGGCTACCCACGAGGAAGCATGCGTCGGTCGATTTGTTTGCATTCGCGTTCTTTAGGATTTGTACACCCTGTTAAGGAAGAACCAACGACTTTAATTGCGCAATTGCCGCATGATGGTTTCTGGGAAAAATTTGATGTATTATTATAGTCACGAAATAGATTCTACAAGGGTCTATTTAGGTGACCTCATTATTTTTTGATACTTTTGTATATGAAATCTAGATATTTAGCGTTTTTGCTTGTTTTTGCTGTGCTGTTTATCGGCCTAGGGTCCATTCAGGAGGTATCCGCACAATGTGCGATGTGTTCACTCACTGCTGAAAATAGTACGATTGATGGAAATAACCAAGGTAAGGGTTTGAATGATGGCATTCTGTTCTTATTGGCTATTCCTTATCTTATCGCTGCAGGAATAGGTATTCTATGGTATAAGAAATACCGCAAAACTAAAGTTAGACAGATTTTCCCAACACAGGAATAGATATATGGCTATTTCTAAGTTTACGGCCTTACTCCAGTCTAAGTGCCCACGATGCCGCGTGGGAAAAATGTTCGATGGTCCTGTTTATGGGTTTAAGAAGCAGCATATGCATGAGTATTGCCCTAGCTGCGATCTTAAGTTTGAAATCGAACCAGGCTATTTCTATGCCGCTATGTATGTGAGCTATGCCTTTTCTGTGGCACAGGTTGTTTCTTTAGGATTGGCGACAGCCATGTTGACTAATAGTGAGTCCCCGTGGCTGTACGTAAGTATCCTATTTGTAGCAATTGTTTTATTTGCTCCGTTTAATCTTCGTTATTCTCGTTTAGTTTTATTGCATTTTCTGACGCCTAAATTGAAGTACAACCCTTCTTTTATAAAGGCGTCTAAGCAACAGAAAGTGGAAGCTTAGTCTAAATCAAGATATTGCATCTTGCTGTCGAAGATAAAAGCTTTTTCGTTGTGGTTGTTTCCGATGTAAGCTTGTATCGTTTGTAAGACGTCAGTTTGAAAGTGTTGAATTGTCTCTTCATCTGCAGCAATCACTTGAATACAGTAGGTTGACCCTTCATGCGGACTGTCCAACATTTTTAAGAACTTCGTCTCATAGCTAATTTCACGTAGCATATTTTTTAACCAACTGAATAAATCGTGGTGTGCACCATCTTCAATAATAATGGAGATATTGTATAAAATCATATACAAAAATATAAAAAAACTTCGATGGCCAATTGTTTTTCCGCTGTAGAGCCCAGCGCTATTCCTGTAAAAATAAGGTTGCATATGTTAATAATCATCAAAAATTGATAATCTTTGGCTGGATAATAGGAAAAAGAATAGATATGATAAGATTTTCTTTCTGCTTTTTGATAGGATGCGTGCTGTTGGCTTTTGTTTCATGTGGCAAAAAGCAGGGGGCAAGCAGCCTGATTCCTGTAGAGAACTTTTTTGTTAAACCGGAGAAATCGAATTTTAAGCTTTCGCCGGACGGTAGCCGTATTGCCTATTTGGGGATAGACGACCACTGTAAAAACATCTTCATTTTAGACTTAAACGACAGGCGTAAGTCTAAGCAGTTAACTTATCAATCGGATATGAATGTTCAGTATTTTTTCTGGGCCTCCGACTCCATGCTTGTTTTTTCTAATGCACATTCTTCGACGGATAGTTTACGTATGTATGCTATTGGTGTAGATAACGAAGTTCAAAAACAAATTATTCCAACCAAGAAAGCTAAACTACGGTGGTTAGCACCACAAAAACTAATGGATGACTACTTGTTGGTATCCCTCAATGATAGAGACTCTTCTGTTTTTGACCTTTATAAAGTTTTTGTCGATGGACGTGCACCTCAGCTTGTCACTCAAAATCCAGGTAATGTATCCAATTGGTTTGCTTCCCCGGATGGGAAAGTACGCTTGGCGGTAACCAGTGATAGCGTTCAAGAAAGCCTCTTGTACCGTGCTGGAGAGCAAGACCCTTTTAAGCAAGTGGCTGTAACCGACTATCAAACGATTATTGAGCCTATTGGCTTCGTGAAGAACTCATCCACCAATATTTATGCGCTATCAAATAAGAACCGCGATAAACTAGCGCTTGTAGAGTATAATTGCACTACTGGCGATGAAGAACGCGTTATTTATAGCAATGAGGAAGTAGATTTAGAATCTTCAGGCTACTCTCATTATTTGCAAGAGTTAATTTACAGTTCGTACACCATTGATCGTGGAGAGAAGTATTTTTTTAATACTACGTTTAAAAAGCAATTTGAAAACCTCTCTACACAGTTCAAAGGACAGTCTATTGATATTATTGATACGGATAATGCGATGCAAAATTGGATTGTACGTATAGCAACGGATGTCAACCCGGGAGGTATCTACCATTATGATGTGCGTACTAACGAAGCTCATTTATTGTCGGAGACCAATCCTAAGCTGGGTGAAACACCATTGGCACCAAAACAGGCTATTAATTTTCAAAGTAGAGATGGCTTAACACTGCACGGCTACCTGACATATCCTGCGACGGGGGGTAAAGATGATTTGCCCGTTGTAGTTTTGGTACATGACGGCCCTTATCGCCGTGAAACGGCAAACTATGATCCTGAGGTTCAATTTTTAGCTAATAGAGGGTATTTAGTATTTCAGCTAAATTATAGAGGGTCGTCGGGCTATGGTAAGAAATTTTGGGCTGCTGGTTTCAAACAGTGGGGTGGTAAAATTCAGACGGATATCATCGATGGTGTCACTTGGCTGATTCATCAAGGGATAGTTGATAAAAATAAGGTCGCTATTATGGGGACAGGTTTTGGTGGCTATTCCGCATTGCATGCTGCGACCTACAATTCTTCTTTTTATAAGTGCGCAATTTCCATGTCGGGTTATACGAATCTTTTTACTTATCTTAAAGAGATTCCGCCTTACCAACAGCAGTATGCTAAGTTGTTCTATAAAATTATAGGAAACCCGGTTAAAGAGTATGATATGTTTAAGGCTATTTCTCCTGTTTTTCATGCCGATAAGGTTAAAATACCTGTGCTTTTCGCACAAGGAGGGAAAGATGCTTATAGCTCCTTGATGGATGCAAATCAGTTTGTGCAACGTTTGAAGAATAATAATATCCCCGTTCGATACTTGTATCGTGAAGAGGAAGGTAGACGTTTTAGAAATGAGGAAAACGTAGTTAATTATTACCAAGAGGTGGAGACATTTTTAAAGGAATATTTGAAGTAGTTTGGGATACAATCAGTTAAAATATCGCAAAATTTTTGGTTTGCTGGTTGCCTTTATGGTGCTGGTGACCTTGCTTTTTATTGGGGCCATGATTTTTGCACGTACGATGCTTGCCAATTTAGTGGAGAGTGAGTTTAACAACCGCAAAGTAGAAGTGCTGGACCAATCGGTACAGCCTTTCAACGAGTTTTTTAACGATAAGATTCCGGAGATATCGTATTACCAAGGTTTCTTAGACTCGGTGAAAGCATCCGACTATGCGAATGATGTGTTGCGTAAAAATCCCTTTGTAGAGAAAGTCCTTTTCTATGATGTGACGGTTACCAACTCAGACTCTGTCGAAAAAGGGATTAAGTACAACCACTTGATGGTATATCCGAAAAGCATTATTTCCTTTGTGTTGAATAAAGAAAATAAATTTATTGCTGAAAGGAAGAATAGTGCCGGTGTTCAGGATTATGTTGAAGATTTTAATAGCATGGTTCTTAAGTTTGTTGGCTTCTTGGATGGGGTTACCGATTCGACAACGATGACAGACACCGACATCTACAAGGTCTTTTATGCGATGGGAGCGGGGAAGGTTTCGTATATGAATATTCCGCGGGTGACAGACTTATTGGCTTACAAGCGTATGATGCTCTTGGCAGATATGCCGAAAATGGCCTATGACCAAGACTTATTCATGTTTGTAATTAATCCTAATAGGATAAAAATTAAGAATGTGGTACCCAATTTGTATGAGAAGATTATGGTAGTACCCATTGTGTCGGGAAATGTCACAGATCAACGTTATTATTGGGAAACGGAGCTGGCGCTGCCCAACGCACTGTCGGACTATAAGTTGCAGTATGTGAGCTCTGAGCGTTTTATAAATAAGGAAATAAATAGAAGATTTTTTCCAGTTAGTCTTGGTATATCATTGATTTATTTAATCTTGCTGTCGATATCGTATTTAATTTATCGCAATGTGATTATCAATAAGAAGCTGTTTCAGCTACAGTATGATTTCATCAACAACCTGACGCATGAGTTTAAGACACCTGTTAGTGTGATAAAAATTGCTGGAAATAATATACAGAGTGGTGATAAGCTGTCTATTAGTGAGCAAAAGATGTATGGCAAAATTTTGGATCAGGAGGCTGATAAACTAAACAGCTTAATGAACAAACTACTATCTTTTGCGCAGATTGAGAATAAAGCGATAAAAGCAAACAAGGAGCAGGTGGATGTCGTTCAATTTTGTGAGCCTATTTTTGCTGCTGTCAAGTTGAAATATCCGGATTTTAATTTTTCGTATAAAATTCAGATTCAGCATGATATGATGGTGGATACCACCTTGTTGCAGAGTGTTTTTCAGAATTTAATTGATAATGCCTATAAGTATTCCGAGCCGCAGCGTAAGTATCTGCATATCGATGTGCAACAAAATAAAAAGAATTTTGTTATTAAGTTCAAAGATCGCGGAATAGGTATAAATAAAAAGGAATTTAATAGTATTTTTAAAAAGTTTTATAGGGTAAAAAACCAATTCAATCAGCAAGGAAGTATAGGCTTGGGATTGGCTTTTTGTAAAGAAATTGTTGATTTTATGGGGGGAGAGATAAAGATTGAGAGTGTGCTGAATGAGGGTACTACTTTTATTTTATTTCTACCACTAGGTCCAAAAAAGATTTAACTATCATGAGTAAAGACATCACTATTGCAGTTGTTGAAGACGACGAGAACCTACGGTTCTTAGTTACACATCGTTTGCAGACCGAAGGTTATAAAGTCGTGCAGGCCGGAAACGGTCAAGATGCGGAGGCATTGATTCTCCAAGATCGACCAGATGTCGTTCTGTTAGACTGGATGTTGCCTGGCAAAGAAGGTATAGCAGTATGCGAGTCTGTGCGTAAAGCAGGCTTTGAAAATATTATCATCATGATGACGGCAAAGTCGCAGGATGTAGATAAAATTGACGCCTATAGCTATGGGGTTACCGATTATATCACTAAGCCATTTAATATGGATGTTTTAGTGGCTATGATTGAAAATAAAGTTCGCTTCTTCTTGCCGAAGAGCAACGATGTGTACACCTTTGGTAGCACAGAGCATCACCCTAATATCCACTCGTTGATTCGCGATGGCAAGAAAATAGAATTGACTATTTTGGAGAATCGTATTTTACTATATTTCTTACAAAATATAGGTAAAGAGATCACCCGTGAAGAGCTTATGGAAGTGGTATGGGGTTATAGTTCTAATGTGAACACACGTACGTTGGATATGCATGTTGTGCGTTTACGTAAGAAAATTGAGGCTAATCCAGACAAACCATACTTTTTACAAACGGTAAGAGGTTTAGGCTATAAATTCGTGGATAGCGAAGAAAAATAAAATTTGCTTTTGTAAGAGCTGATTGCTAATTTAGCAAATAACGTGCAAGACCATGTTGTCCAGATGAAGGGCAGTATGGTCTTGTCTTTTTTTTGAATTTTAGAAAATAAAATAAAAGTATAAATATGGCAGAAGTAACTTATTACACACAAGAGGGTTTAGATAAGTTGAAACAAGAGTTACACTATCTAAAATCTGAGGGTAGAATCAATATCGCGAAGGCTATTGCTGAAGCTCGTGATAAAGGCGATTTATCCGAAAATGCAGAGTATGACGCCGCTAAAGAGGCTCAAGGCTTGCATGAAACAAAGATTGCTAAGCTAGAAGAAGTGTTATCTAGCGCACGTCTTATTGACGAATCAACATTAGATACATCTAAAGTTTTGGCTTTATCTTATGTGAAGTTGAAAAATAAAAAGAATAACTCCGTAATGACTTACCAATTGGTTTCTGAAACAGAAGCAGATTTGAAGTCAGGCAAGATTTCTGTGAAATCACCTATTGCTCAGGGCTTACTTGGAAAATCAGTAGGAGATGTAGCACAGATTGAAGCTCCAGTAGGAGTAATGGAATTTGAAATCTTGGAAATCTACCGTTAGATTTCAGTAGGTTATGCGCGGTTTTGCCATAACCGTGCATACTATCAATATGAGAATTCTGAAAACGGTTGCAAATTGTTGCAACCGTTTTTTTATATTTGTTAGGTTTCTTAAAATAGATAAGATATGTCAACAATTTTTTCAAAGATCGTTTCCGGTGAGATTCCTGCTTATAAAGTTGCGGAGAGCAATGATTATTTAGCCTTTTTGGACATTAGTCCATTGACACGCGGGCACGTGTTGGTTATCCCTAAAAAGGAAACGGATTATATTTTTGATATTAACGACGATGAATACATGGGCATGTGGGTTTTTGCGAAAATCGTCGCTCAAGGTATTCGAAAAGTATTCCCTTGTCTTAAAGTAGGTGTTGCTGTGGTAGGCTTAGAGGTCGCTCATGCGCAT
Organism: Sphingobacterium sp. MYb382; assembly: GCF_037572665.1. NCBI lineage: Bacteria > Pseudomonadati > Bacteroidota > Sphingobacteriia > Sphingobacteriales > Sphingobacteriaceae > Sphingobacterium > Sphingobacterium sp. MYb382. Next base: position 45,675 of record NZ_JBBGZT010000024.1, on the reverse strand, counting down.
ATTCACCTTATCCCTTTAAATGCTATTCAGGATATGGATTTTTCAAGACCTAAATTAAGTCTTCCAGAAGATGAAATGACCCAGATAGCTGAAGATATCCGTTTAGCAATTTCTGCTGTAACCAACCCCACGGATGCTGAATAATTACGAAATCCTTACTAACGTTGAGGAATCCTTCTTTACAAACTTTTAACTAGAAAATATGCAAGATTTGTGGCTATCGTTCCAGCAATTAATGGATCCCGCGCACTTACTGAGTCATGGTGGGTTCTATATTGTTGTGTTGATTGTCTTTGCTGAAACAGGATTGTTTTTTGGCTTTTTCTTACCAGGAGATTATCTTTTGTTTTTGGCGGGACTTTTTTGTGCCTTAGGAAAAATAGATGTCGATATCGTTACCATGTATTTTGGTATTCTTGCCGCCGGTATACTCGGGAATTTTACGGGCTATTGGTTTGGTTATCGAACGGGGCCCATGCTTTTCAAACGGAAAGATTCCTTTCTCTTTAAACGTAAGTACGTAATCATGGCGGAGGAGTTTTATCAGAAATATGGTGGAACAGCCTTAATCATAGGGCGCTTTGTTCCTATTATTCGTACATTTGCGCCTATATTTGCTGGCGTTGTAAAACTTAATTTCAGAAAATTTGTCATTTATAATATTTTTGGCGCATTCTTATGGGTGAGCCTATTAACATTATCGGGCTATTTTCTTGGGGTAGAGTTTCCTGGCATCATTAATTATGTAGAATATATCATCGTTGGATTAATCGCAGTTGCCTTTTTACCTATTGCTATTGCGCTTTTAAAACGATGGTTAAGAATAAGAAAACAAAATAAACAGTAATATTTTAAATGAGTAAACAAAATCCTTGGCACCAAATATCTCCTGGAAGTGATGTGCCAAATTCCGTGAATGCAATTATTGAAATTAGCAATGGTTCAAAAGGGAAATATGAATTAGACAAAGAAACCGGTCTTTTATTATTGGATCGTGTATTGAGTTCTTCTGTTGTATATCCAGCAAACTACGGTTTTATTCCGCAAACATACTGCGATGATAAAGATCCTTTGGATATCTTAGTGATCTGCTCGGTAGACATTATACCGATGACATTGGTAGATGCAAAAATTATTGGTGTTATGCACATGGTTGATGGTGGTGAGCAAGATGATAAGCTTATCGCTGTAGCTAAGAATGACCCAACTTATAACTATATTAACGATGTTGAACAGTTAGCTCCTCATGTAATGAAAGAGATTGTTCAATTTTTTGAAAGTTACAAAGCTTTAGAAAAGAAAGAAGTGATCGTTCAAGGTGTTGAAAACCGCGAAAAAGCACAGCAAGTTCTTTTAGAGAGTATTGCTTTGTATAACGAGACATTCAACAATAAATAAGCGATAACGCATGGGCCTCGACATTTTCTGGACGATATTTTTGGTAGCAGCTAACGGTTTTTTCGTAGCAGCGGAGTTTGCCATTGTTAAAGTTCGGGCCTCGCAGATTGAGCTTCAAGCTAAATCTGGGAGTAAAGTTGCTAAAATAGCAAAAAATATTACAGATCATTTAGATGGCTATCTTGCTGCAACGCAGTTAGGAATAACATTAGCTTCTCTTGCCCTTGGTTGGGTGGGAGAGGCTGTAATGACACAGATCGTCCAAGAGTTCTTTGGGCTTTTCAATGTGGAATTGACGGGACCGATTTCCAAAAATCTAGGTCACGTGCTTGCCTTCAGTATTATTACTGTACTTCATATTGTTTTTGGTGAGTTGGCACCTAAGTCTATTGCTATCCACCGACCAGTGGCTACAACGATGCGTATCGCTGTGCCGTTGCAATTTTTCTATTTCATCTTTAAACCTATTATTTGGGTGTTGAATGGCTTCGCCAACGCTTTACTCCGCATGATGGGCATTGAAGTACACGGACATGAGTCTAACCACTCTTCCGAGGAGCTTCAATATTTGTTGGAAAAAGGAAAGGAAAGTGGTGCTTTGAATACTTCGGAGCATGAGCTTATCAAGAACGTATTTGATTTCAATGAGCGTATTGTAAAAAATATTATGGTGCCCCGCACCAAGATTATTGCTGTCGAGATGGCCGATACGGCCGAAGACTTTATCAATACGGTTACCGAAGAGGGATATTCACGTATTCCTATTTACGATGATAACATCGACCAGATTGTAGGTATTGTACATACAAAAGATATCCTTCCTATCATTGTGAAAGGAAAAGAAGTAGTCTTAAAAGATATCATGCGTAAGCCTTACTTCATTCCGGAGACGAAGAAGATTAACGACTTGATGACGGAGTTTCAATTGAAACGTATTCAAATCGCAATTGTCTTGGATGAGTTCGGTGGAACAGCAGGTATGGTGACTTTGGAAGATATCGTCGAAGAGCTTGTTGGTGAGATTCAGGATGAGTACGATGAGGAAACACCTGTAGTGGAACGCATCTCTGAAACGGAGTATATGGTCGATGCAGGCTCTAGTGTGCATGATGCCAATGGCTATTTGCCTTTGTCATTGCCAGAGAGCTCTGACTATGATACCATTGCTGGTTTGGTGAGTCACTATTTTGAAAAAATACCTGATGTTGGCGAACGTATGGAAGTGGAAGGTTATTCTTTCACCATCATCAAAAAAACACAGCAAAATATTGAATTTGTGAAGTTGGATTTGGTGGAGCGTGCGGACGATGATTCGAGTAAAGATTAACAGTTAACTATGCATTTGTTTTATACAGCAGATATTGAACCTCATCATAAGCAATTTATCTTGAGTGAGGAGGAGAGTAAGCACGCTGTTCGTGTGTTGCGCTTAGTGCAGGGAGATAAAGTTCAGCTTATTGATGGTAGAGGTGGATGGTATGACGCTACGATTTTGGATCCACATCCAAAACGTACCGTTTTGCATATTGATGCCGTAGAGACCAATTATAAGGAGTCTAGTTATTCGTTACATGTGGCGGTAGCGCCCACGAAGAATATTGATCGTATCGAGTGGTTTTTGGAAAAAGCAACGGAGGTTGGTATTCAAGAAATCAGCCCTATTATTTCTGCACATTCAGAACGTAAGGAAGTAAAGGTCGACCGTCTGAATAAGGTGGTTATTTCAGCGATGAAGCAATCGTTGAAGGCCTATATGCCGAAAGTTAATCCTGCAATTACCTTTACCCAATTTTTAAAACAACAGTCTACCGTTGAAGGTGTGACGAAAATGATTGCTCACTGCGAAGATGGTACTAAGTCTTATCTTGCAGATGTATGCAAGCCAAAGGAAAAGTACCTTATCCTTATTGGTCCTGAGGGTGATTTCTCAACAGAGGAAATCCAGCAGGCATTAGCCGCAGGCTTTCAGCCTATCTCTTTAGGCGATAACAGGCTACGTACAGAGACTGCAGCTTTGATGAGCTGTTTGGAAGCATCTGTACTCAACCGTTAATTTTATATAGCCCCGAAGGAGGGGCTTCACTCATCTTTTTGCCATAATTTCTATTCTTTTCGTATAAATAGTAAGAAGCACTTACTTTTGTGCCATGGATAGAATTACAGCAATCAACACGGCCATAGCGCCGGAGCGCGAATCTTTGCTTCAACACCCTTTGTATGCGAAGATTCATGAGATAGATCATCTACGCAGTTTTACAGAAGGCCATGTGTATGCTGTTTGGGATTTTATGTCGCTATTAAAAGCACTACAGATTCAGCTTACATGTACAACGGTACCTTGGTTTGCTAGTACCTATCCAACAACACGTTATTTAATTAATGAAATTGTATTGGCTGAGGAGTCCGACGAATACGTAGATGGTCGTCGTTTGAGTCACTTTGAAATGTACCTCGACGCTATGGAGCGTATGGGGGCAGATACAGCAACGGTACAGAATTTTCTGAAGCAGGTACAGGCTAATCAAGATATCTTTAAAAGTATTGATGAATCAGGCTTAGATGTGCGCATTCAGGATTTTCTACGTTTCACCTTTGAGGTAGCCTTGAAAGGAAAACCACACGAAGTTGCTTCTGCCTTCACATTTGGTCGTGAGGATCTTATTCCAGATATGTTTACTTCTATTTTAAAAGAGATACAACAACGTTTTCCAGCCGTGGCTTTGGAGCATTTTGTTTACTATTTCCAGCGTCATATCGAGCTTGATGGGGATGAGCATGGTCCACTAGCGATGAAGATGATTGATGAGCTAGCAGGAGATGATGAGCAGAAATGGGAAGAGATGACGCAAGTGGCTAAGCAAGCGCTTCAAAAACGGATAAAATTATGGGATGCCATTTTAGATGCGCTTGCTTAGTCTTATTTCTACTTGACTAAGACAGCGTCAATAATCTGAATTTCCGCATTTCCTTTTAATGGTTCGGGATTAAATTTCATACGGCCTTTTACTTTAATAGGCTCTTCTGTGAATTTAACCGAGCCATTTTTCATAAATACCTCTACCATCGGTGGAATACCGTTGGAACCACAAAACATACATTGCATAACGGGTAATACCGAAATCATAAATGTGCTGTGTGTACGTCCGCTATTTAGGGGTACCAAGTAGCCAGGTAATTCCACTTCTTTATTTTCCAATGCCTTTAGCGCTGGTGGATAGGTTGGTGTATATACTTTTTTGCTTCCTTCATAGGTTACCTTATACATCATTTTGTCTATCGCTTCCCATGTTTTATTCATCATCGGTGTATGATCGGGAACATTTGAATCAGGGAATTTGCCTATTTGCGCATGTGCCATGCCTAAAGTAAGCAACGTAATAAATAGGGTTATTATACTTTTTTTCATGTTATTTGTCGGATAAAATAGTAGAGATAGATGTTTTATAAGCCTTGATAGCTGGAATTAATGCCGCTAAGATACCTAATATACAAGCTACAGCTATTAAAAGAAACTCTTTGTCGTTGACGACAAATGCTTGAATAAAATCGGCACTTTGGCTCGTCTGTTTATTGATGAAGTATAGGGCTAGGTGGCCTAAGGTTAGTCCGATGATGCCTCCCAAAAAGGTGATAATCCAACCTTCTAGAATAACAAGCCCGAATAGTTTGCCTTTAGAAGCGCCCATGCTACGCATAATCGCTAAGTCGTACTTTCTGTCTTTTAAAGCATTGTACAAGCTGATGAAGACGCTCAAACCAGCGATAAACATTATGATGTAAGCTAGTATAGCTAGCGAGTCTAAGCCTACGCCCAATAAACCAAAGAGGCGTGAGCTTTCAATCGCTGGCGATGCCGCCTGCATATCTGTAGATTGATTGACCAAGCGAGGGATAACACCGATGGCTGCTGGTGAGCTATACTTAATAAGTAAAGCCGTAACTTCTTCACCACGGTCTTCAACCATGTCATCTCCAATGTTTTTGACGAAAACGTCAGGTCTTGGTCTTTCAGAAACATATTCTTCAACAGGCTGAGCAGGTGCTGCTTTCGCACTATCGACTACCTCTGTTGGTGTTGTTTTTGCTAATACTTGTGTTGTTGTATCTACCGCTTGTGTCCCTGTTTCTGGAGTAGGCGTTACCGCTACAGTTGCCGGCGATTCTGCTTTAGGGGCTGTTGTTGGATGCGCGTGGTCATGATCGTGGTCGTGGTCATGTGCATGGTCGTCATGTTGATGATCTTCATCGGCATGGTCATGCGCTAGTCCATGTACATCCCAAACGCTCTCCAAGTTGCAGAGGATAAGGTTATCAACGACCGAGTTTGAGATATCTAAGATACCCACTACGCGAAAAGGATGTTCATCATGCACATGTCCTTCGGCAGCGAGTCCATGTGAAGTATGGAAAGAATCACCAATTTTTAGTCCTTGCTTACGGGCTACTTCAGCACCAATAACTGCTTCGAATGCTTTTTTCCAAACAGCACCTTGATCTAAGCGTAGTTCATAAAGGCTGAAATAGGAAGGCTCGGTCCCTATAAGGCGATGGCCTTTATAATTATCACCTAAGGAGATGGGAACCGCAAGTTCAACAAAAGGGTTTTCTGCCAATCTGCGTGCTTCACTAAGCTTAATATTTCCCGTAGGGTTATCTACATGGTAAAGGGAGCTTAAGATAAGCTGTAAGGGGCTACCTTTGGCCCCCACAACAAGGTCAATATTTTTACTGTTATTGCTGAGTTGCTTCTCAAAGCTATCGCCTGTGATATAGATTACACAAAGTATAGCTACTCCAAATGCCGTCAGGAGGATGCTCAGTAGGGTGGATCCCAACTGTTGTTTACAATTTTTCCAGACAAGTTGTATATTATTCATAGCTACAGTTGGTATGCGTTTGTAAAATGATCTTTAATCCGTTTGTCATGCGTTGCGATAAGCAAAGTAGAGCCATATTCATTAGCAAGGTCAAACAGGAGCTGGAGAACACGCTCCGTATTGGTATCATCTAATGATGCTGTAGGCTCATCGGCAAGGATTAACCCTGGTCGGTTGATTAAGGCACGTGCTATAGCTACGCGCTGTTTCTGTCCACGGCTTAACTGGTTGGGTAGACTATTCGCTTTATCTGTAAGCTGCAAGCTGTGCAACAAGTTATGGATGCGCGTTTCGTCGATACTATTTTTCGCTAGCGACTGGGCTAGTTTAATATTCTCTACAACGCTTAAGTTGCGAAGCAGATGCGCTTCCTGGAAGATGAATCCTAAATTTTGTGCACGGAAAGCATCCCTTTTAGAGCTGCCTAAACTGTAGAGGTCATGACCTAATAGTCGTACTTCACCCGCTGTAGGCGGTGTTAATCCACTCAATAGGTGTAGTAAGGTTGTTTTCCCTGTTCCTGAATCGCCTAGCAACAAGCTATGTTGATGTGCTTGTATTGCTATATCCGGGAATGATAAGGGAGTAGCCTCAGGGTATTGGAAGCTTAATCCTTGTGCTGATAATACTGTGTTCGCCATAATATGCTCGAATATGTCGCAAAATACTAACAATTCTATAGAAGTCCGAATAATCAAGTAGCGAGCTTCGGCATCTAACAAAAAAAATACAAAAGAAATATTGTTGCATTAAGAAAAGTGTGAGTTTGTGTTGTGTATCCAACTGTGGTGCCCCCGAGTGGTATGTGCTTGTTTTATGCTTGTTAACAATTTATTAACCATAGTATGATATAATAGTAATTTAAGGTTAATAATTGGCTAATATTTACTTCATAGTATTGCAACATAATATTAACAAGCTATGAACAAGTTTAACTTTTATTTTGCTCTAATCATTTCACTTATTCTTTTGCAGGCTTCCATTGCGGCAGCACAACAATTCGGTGTAAAGGGGAAGGTCTTAGATGTCGAAACTTTTAAACCTATTCCAGGGGTAAGTATCAAAGTCGTTAACACTGCTTACGCTACGTCTACGAATGAAAATGGCGAGTTCGTTATTGAGCTTCCAAACAAAGTTACCGATTATACTTTGGTCAGTAGTTACCTAGGTTACAAGCCCGATTCTACAAATTTTAAATTACAAGTAAGCAGCTGGTCATTTGTTCCTGTATCGTTGCTAAGCACTAGTTCTACGTTGGACGCTGTTGTCGTTACACGAAGACGTGAGCAAGCTAGCGAGATTGCTTTATTAGATGAACGCCGTCTTTCGTCCCTTACGGTCGAAAAAATTGGGGCAGAAGAGCTGTCACGTAAGGGAATTGATGATGCGGCTTCAGCATTAGCTAAAATGTCGGGTATCTCCAAACAGGAAGGGAATTCCCAGCTTTATGTGCGTGGTTTGGGCGATCGTTATATCTCAACCTCTTTAAACGGATTGCCTATTCCATCAAATAATCCGAGTTTGAAGAATATTGCCTTAGCTATGTTTAATACGGATGTCGTGGATTATGTTGGAGTAGATAAATTACATAGCGCTGGTTTGAATGGTGATTTCGGTGGTGCACGTGTGGATATCGCATCGAAGGACTATAAAGGAGAACAATTGTTTGAAGTCTCTCTAGGAAGTACAATAAACACGAATGTGCTTAGCAATACGGATAAACTTTATATGCAAGATGGACCTAATTTTTGGGGATTCTCAAATTACAAGGTTCCTGCTGATGCGACAGGAAGTTACCACTTTAAAAATAGCTGGGTAGATAAAAAGAAGGCTATGACTCCTATTAATTTTGGATTCAAAGCTGGAAATGCTTACAAAATTGGTACAGAGGGGCGTCTAAGCTTATTTGCTACTGCAAATTTTGCAAACGGATTTGGATACCGTGAGGGGGTAAATAATAATTACAGTTCGCAGGGAGCTAAATTAAGAGCTTTAGATCAACAACGGGTGAGTTATACGACGTCTAGTACAGGGATGCTTAACGCTAATTATCAGGCAAATAGTAGAACTAAATTGGCTTATAACTTCTTGTTTGTGAATACGTCAGATCAGTATCGTGATAATTTCACTGGTTATCTTGTCGATAAGGCTGAGGATAATAATGGGTTGATTCAACGTGGCGTTTATGAACAAACGCAATTAATTATTAACCAATTATTAGGGAAGCATCAATTGAATGAAAAGGTAGACCTACAATGGGGACTTGCTTATAACCGTGTCAATGGAGATATGCCTGATCGTATGCAAAGTACGTTAAGATCGTTAGAAAATGGAGACTGGGTATTTGTGCGTAATAACTCTGCCGACAATCACCGTTATACGCATCATTTGACTGAGGATGAAATCGCTGGAAATATTGCTGCAAGCTACAAATTGGGTACTTCTGATCGTGGAAAGTTGACTGTAGGCTTTGATGGTAGAAAGAAGAAGAGAGCGCTGAAAGCAATTCAATTAAACTTTGATATTCGTCCAGATTACCGTACGGTTCCTGTTGATCCTAAAAATCTAGATGCTATTTTAAATCAAGCAAATTATGGTATAGCCTATGATTTAGAATCATTCTCTGGCAATGGTTATCAAACCTATAATGGTGATCAAGATATCTACTCGGGATATGCCAGTTTAGATTATAAATTGACGGATCGCCTGACTTCTGTTGTAGGGTTTCGCTATGAGAATATTAAACAATATATCGATTATTATAGCATTGAGATGCCTGCTGGAGGGAACAATACGTTCACAAAAAATGGTTTTCTACCTAGCTTGAACATGAAGTATACTTTAAATGATAAACAAAATTTGCGTTTTGGAGCAAGTAAAACCTACACCTTGCCACAGTTTAAAGAACGTGCCCTATTTCCTTTTGAGGAAGAAAACAACACGTATATCGGTAACCCTTATTTGTATCCATCAGATAATTACAATGTGGACTTAAAATGGGAGATGTTTCCTACATCGTCAGAGTTACTTTCTGTTAGTGCGTTTGGTAAGTTAATTCAGAATCCAATCAATCAAATTACCATTAGTTCAGCAACAAATGATATCTCTTATTTGAATACTGGAGATAAAGGTTATGTATATGGGGTAGAATTAGAGTTGAAAAAGGACTTATTGACTTTTAATGGAGGACAAGATAAATTATCCTTTGGATTTAATAGTGCCTTAATGCGTACGACACAAGATTTGGACGCGACGAAGGTAAATAGGGAAACAAAGGGTTTGTTTAACATTGATGTGAAATCTAAAGCTGGGTTTACGGGGGCATCAGATTTATTGATCAATGCTGATTTATCCTACATGAAAAAGTTTAATGCAGCAAGAAGTCTTTCCGCGACAGTTCTTTATAATTACTATTCAGATAAGTTATTTGCTATTGGTGTAAATGGTCTGGGCGATCAGGTAGATAAAGGCTTAGGTGGTTTAGATTTTATTTTAAAAAGTAAACTTTCCAAGAAGGTGGGCTTAGATTTTTCTGCGAGAAATATATTGAATCCATCCTTTGAAAGATGGCAAGAGGATGCTATTCCAGTAAAAGTATTATCCTACAAGCGTGGTGTAAATTTTGGACTATCGCTCAAATACCAACTTTAAATGTTAATTAATGTAAGCTTAACATCTTATTAATCATATAGATAAATTGTATCCATTTCTTTGTTATTAACTGAGCAAAAACTATAAAACGAAAAATAATGAAAAAATCAATTTCTACACTACTAATCCTAGCAGCATTATCTTCATCTGCTGTTGTACTTACTACAGCTTGTAGTAGCAAAGATAATGTTGAAACTCCACCAACGGGGAATTTTGATCGAGATAATTTACAAGGAACAATTAAATCTGGTGAGAACCTTGTTTTGGAATCAGGTACGTACAAGTTGACGGGTGCATTGACAGTTGAAAAAGGCGGTAAATTAACGATTAAGCCTGGCGTTATCGTAGAGGCTACGAAGTTTGTTTCTGGTCAGCAGATTCGTTATATCGCGGTTGCACAAGGTGGACAAATCTTTGCAGAAGGAACAAGTAGCAAGCCTATTGTAATCACTTCAGCAGAGAAAGTGCCAGGAGCATGGGGTGGTATCGTACTTTGTGGTAATGCACCAATTAATAAAGGGGCAACAGCAAGTGCGGAGGTATCTAACTTGACATATGGTGGTACAGTAGCAAATGATAACTCAGGTATTCTTAAATATGTTCGAATTGAGTATTCAGGTTATGCATACAATAGTGAAAAAGAATTTAATGGCCTTTCCATGTTTGGTGTAGGTAGTGGTACAACAATTGAATATGTACAAGTACACGAAGGTGCTGATGATGGTTTTGAGTGGTTCGGTGGTACGGTTAACTCAAAATTCTTGGTATCAACTTCCAACGAAGATGATCAATTTGACTGGACAGAAGGATGGAATGGTACAAATGAAAATTGGTATGGTAAAGAAGGTTTAGGAAGAGGAAATAGAGGTATTGAGGCTGATAACAATGCTACCAATCATAAAGCAAATCCGATTGCAAATCCTAAGATTAAAAATCTAACCTTAATAGGTTTGGGTAACCAAGGGCCAGAACCACAAGCAATCAAAATGCGTGTAGGTACAAATGGTAGTTTTGATAATGTTGTTTTGAGTAATTGGAATGTAGGTTTTGATATTCAGCATGATGAAAGTATCGCTTTTATTAACGCAGGTGAACTTAAAGCAACGAATGTTAGATTCGATAATGTACCAACAAAATCTAAAGGGTCTAATACCGCAGGTGCTGCAGTAGATGTTAGCAAATTGTTTACAGAAAAAGCTGATGCTACAGGTGCAGGTGCTGGAACAGCAACGCCAGAATGGGCTAAAGGCTGGACAGTGGGTATCTAAGCTCATCCTATAATAGCAAGAAGTTAGACCGTATCGCAATGTATATTGCGATACGGTTTTTTTTTGTGCTAGAATTTAGTGCTATCGAAATTGTATTTCAGCTAACTGCTATATTGACGTAGGCTATTTGTGGCATAAATGGAAGTTAAATTATATAGGTCGTAACGATAACAGCGTTGACTTTCTGAAAAATTAACGTGAATGAGAGTGGTTTTTATCGTCTAGTACAATTCGAATGCACCTTGTTGGGTGTTTTTTTTGTTCTTTAAGGCTGAATGAAAAGATGTTGGTAAAAGGGGAGGGAGTGGATGCATATAGTTTTGGCTTTTACTTTATAAATTTCTTATCTTCGTGCAATGGATAATTTTATTGTATCGGCTCGGAAATATCGCCCTGTAACCTTCGACTCTGTCGTAGGTCAACAGCATATTACAGGCACCCTAAAAAACGCAATCCACCACAACCAACTGGCGCAAGCTTTTTTGTTCTGTGGACCGCGTGGTGTAGGGAAGACTACTTGTGCCCGAATTTTAGCCAAAACAATAAACTGTGAAAATGTTTCCGACCAGATTGAAGCGTGTGGCACTTGTGATAGCTGTCGCTCTTTCCAGCAAGGAAATTCCTTCAGTATCCATGAGCTTGATGCTGCATCGAACAACTCCGTAGATGATATTCGTAGCCTAATCGAGCAAGTGCGTATACCGCCACAAACAGGAAAGTATAAAATCTATATCATTGATGAGGTGCACATGCTTTCGCAAGCGGCCTTCAATGCTTTTCTGAAAACATTGGAAGAACCACCTTCCTATGCAATCTTTATCTTGGCGACCACCGAGAAGCATAAAATATTGCCTACTATTCTTTCACGTTGTCAGATTTTTGACTTCAATAGAATTAAAGTAGATGATATGGCTTCCCATTTGGCCGCTATCGCGGATAAGGAAAGTATTACCTACGAACAAGACGGTTTACACATCATCGCCCAAAAGGCGGATGGCGGATTGCGTGATGCGCTTTCTATGTTTGACCAGATTGTCAGCTTCTCGAATAAAAATATCACCTATCAGTCTGTTATTGATAATCTGAACATCTTAGATTATGATTATTATTTTAAGCTGATTGATGGTATCGCAAAAGAAGAGGCTGCAGATGCTTTATTAATCTTTGATAAAGTGTTGAATAATGGCTTTGATGGCGGTCATTTTATTGGCGGTCTATCCAACCATTTGCGTAATCTATTGGTCGCTAAAGAGCCTGCAACACTCAAGTTGTTGGAAGTTAGTGATACCATTAAACGTAAGTATTTAGCGCAAGCGCAAGCCTTGAGTTCAGGCTTATTGCTTTCCGCGTTGAATATTGCGAATCAGTGTGAGATAAACTACAAAAGCAGTAAAAACCAACGTCTTCAAGTGGAGTTGGCTTTATTGAAGATGTGCCATATAAGTGCAGCAATCTTGCTAAGTCAGCAAGGTTCATTCACACCTTCAACGGGAGTTTAAGTAAAAAAAAAACTACCTGAGCAACCCGTAGCTATGCCAGCAGCAGCGCCAACGCCTGTAGCGACCCCAGCAGTGGCCCCTGCAGCGGTAAATCCTCCTGCACAAGAAGCTGCTCGTTCAGCAGCAACTCCAGCATCAGCGTCGCCATCCATTGCCGCAGAAGAGCCCGCAAAGCCTGCTCCTGTGAAAAAAGGATGGGGAAAGATTGAATCAGCTGTTCAAGTACCTAATTTGAATACTATTTTCGAGGAGAAAGCAACGGAAGAAGCTGCAGAAATCGACCTCGTAGAGGGGAATGACTTTCAGGAAGTAACGTTAAATAGTTTTCTTGCCAAATGGAACGAGTTTGCCGCAACGCTTAAAAATACAAGACGTGTAACCTTGTATATGTTGATGACGAATACACCTCCTCGCTTGAATGGAACTAGCATTGAGATTGATGTAGAGAATGCCGTTCAGTTGGATGAGTTGAAGTTAGGGAAAATCGATATCCTGAATTTCTTACGCGTAGAGCTTCGGAATTTTTCTTTGGATATACAGCCGGTACAAGCGGAGCTTACCCAAGCGCGCAAGCCTTATACCTCGCAAGAGAAATATAATGCCATGGTGACAAAAAATCCAGCCTTAGACAACCTTCGTAAAGCATTTAACCTGGGATTGAGTTAATCCCGTAAAAAGCCTATTAATTTCTTATCTTTGCCTAAATCTAAAAAAATATTGTTTTTTAGGTTTGTTTATACATTTTATACAATTTCAATATGCAACAAAACTTCCAACGAAGAGATCGAGACGATAAAAGAGAATCCAACCAAATGGTATTTGGTATTCGGGCTGTCATTGAAGCGATAGATAGTGGCAAGGAAATCGAATCTATATTTGTGCAACGTGGGTTGGGAGGAAGCTTATTTTTAGAGCTTAAAGCGATATTGAAAGAGCATAATATTGGTTTTCAATTGGTTCCTGTAGAAAAACTAAACCGCATTACGCGTAAAAACCACCAAGGGGTAATTGGTGTAATTTCGCCGATTACATATCATGATATCGAAAGCTTATTGCCTACGATTTATGAAAAAGGAGAGACTCCTTTGTTGTTGATGTTGGATGGCGTAACAGATGTACGTAATATGGGAGCTATTGCACGTACGGCAGAATGTGCTGGTGTGCATGCTATTATTGTGCCTAGAAAAGGGTCAGCAGAGATAAATCCAGATGCAATCAAAACATCTGCAGGAGCTTTATATAAAATTCCTGTTTGTCGTCAAGATTCATTGGGTAAAATTGGTCGTTTCTTAATTGAATCGGGTGTTCAGTTGGTGGTAAGTACCGAGAAAACTAACGACTCAATTTATGATGTTGATTATACGGTACCTACTTGTGTGATTATGGGAGCTGAGGATGTAGGGGTTTCTGATGAGTTAATCCGTATCTCCGATAAATTAGCTAAGATTCCAATGTCAGGTACAATTGGTTCGTTAAACGTATCCGTATCTGCGGGAGTTGTTATTTACGAAGCAATCAGACAACGCGGATAGGTTATTAACATAACGTTGTGCTTTTTGCACAATATGTGGAAAACCTGTTAGCATCTTCTTTAGGTAGATGTTAACAGGTTTTTTTTATGATGTTTTCTTCCGTGCATCTCTTTTGGCTTATTCGAAAAATAGGAGGGCGGTAATTGTTTGACTACTGTAGCTCGTATTATATCTTCTTATGTCTGTTGTTAATGGTCCTTAGAAATAATTGGAATAACAAAAAAAAGCGGCTGTCCTTGTCGAACAGCCGCTTTCTTTATATACTATTGGAAAACTAATATTTAGATCTTGGAGAACCAGAGCTTTGACGTTTGCCAGAGAAATCTCTGAAACCGCCTTCACTTCTTTCTCTACGTTCGCCACCGCCGTTACGACTACCGTAACCACCAGAGCGCTCGCCGCGACCAGAACGGTCACCACCACCTCTACGTTCGCCACCGCCACTGCGGCCACCATAGCCACCGCCGCCGGAGCGTTCGCCACGACCACGACCACCACCACTACGGCTACCTTCAGCACGGTCTCCCGATACTTCGATACGTACTTGACGGCCATTGAAGTCGATGTCATTGAATCCTTCGAATACTTTAGTTACTTCAGCATCTTCTACTTCGAAGAATGTGAAAACACCTTTTAAGTCAATTTTACCAATTGATTTACCAGAAATTTTCGCTGTGTTACAGATGAAACCAAGCATATCTCCACGGCTAAACTCATCAACAGAACCTAAGTTCATAAATAAGCGTGTGAAGCCTTTGGATCCTGCGCGACTTCTACGGTCATCACGTTCACCTCTTTCGCCTCTAGCACTTTCGCGAGCATCAAGATTTAAATCTGGAGCATCTTTGTAGTAATCTAAGAAACGGTTGAACTCTAAGGATGCAAAACGTTTGATGATATCTTCTTTCGATAAATCTTCCATGGTTTCCATGATAGATGGCAAGAAAGGCTCGATACGTTCTTCGTCAATCGTTACATTGTGAATTTTATCTACAATAGCTAAAAGTTGTTTTGCACAAACTTCGTCGCCTTGAGGAACTTCTTTCTTTTCGAAAGATTTACCAATGATTTTTTCAATGTGACGGATCTTACTTTGTTCTTTAATGTTTACTAAAGATAAAGAGATACCTGTTTTACCAGCACGCGCTGTACGACCAGAACGGTGTGTGTAGTTTTCTACTTCATCAGGAAGAGAGAAGTTGATAACGTGTGTTACATCGTTTACGTCAATACCACGAGCTGCTACGTCTGTCGCGATCAACAACTGTAAGCTGCGGTCACGGTAACGTTTCATTACCTTATCACGTTGTTGTTGTGAAAGGTCTCCATGTAAAGAGTCTGCATTATAGCCATCACGTACTAAAGCTTCCGCAATCTCTTGCGTTTCGATTTTTGTACGGCAGAAAACAATACCGAAAATTTCTGGATAGAAATCCACAATACGTTTGAACGCCGCATATTTATCTTTAGCCTTAATTAAATAATAATGGTGCTCAATGTTTGCATTCCCTGTGTTTTTTGTACCTACAGTAAGCTCGAAGGGATTGCTCATGTAGTTTTGTGCGATACGACGCACTTCTTTTGGCATTGTCGCCGAAAACAACCATGTTTTCTTTGTGCCTGGAGTTTCCGAAAGGATATTGTTGATATCTTCTTGGAATCCCATGTTCAACATCTCATCTGCTTCGTCTAATACAACGTATTTTACGTCAGAGAAGTCGATGGCATTTCTGCCGATAATGTCTAACATACGTCCTGGTGTTGCTACAACGATTTGTACACCACGACGGATTTGACGCAATTGATCAGAAATGTTTGCACCACCGTATACTGCAACAACGTGAACGTTGTCGATATACTTGGAAAATTTCTCGATGTCTTTTGCGATTTGTAAGCATAGCTCGCGAGTAGGACAAAGTACTAACGCTTGCGGGTGCTTTTGAGAAAAGTCAATTAACTCTAAAAGTGGAAGACCAAATGCCGCTGTCTTTCCTGTGCCGGTTTGGGCTAATCCGACAAAATCGTCGTTACCAGTCAATAAAACAGGAATGGCTTTTTCCTGAATAGGAGATGGTTTTTCAAAACCAATCTCAGTGATGGCGTTAACAACTTCATGACGGATTCCCAATTCTGAAAATGGGTTCATGAAAATAATTATACAATAGGCTCTATTGCCTAAGGCGGTGCAAAGATAAGTAAAATTTTTTAATTAGTATAATTATCAGGTCATTAGTTGTTTAAATAATGTAATCGATTCGCTACATCTGCTGGAGCGCCTGTTTATGAAGGGATAAGCTATTTCTTGCCCACAAATACGATAGGGGTATTTTTGTGGGCCTGCTAAGTAAGGTTCTTGCTAAACGAAAGAAGCCTCCAGTAGGAGGCTTCTTTGTTGTATTATAGTTAACTAATGTCTAGTATAACGTGAATTCTACACGACGGTTTGCTTGACGGCCATCTGCTGTTGCATTTGTAGCAATAGGTTGTGTTGGTCCGTAGCCAGTCGCTTCGATACGTGAAGCATTAGCTCCTTTAGATACTAAGTATGCTTTTACAGACTCTGCTCTTTCTTTCGATAAGCGTAAGTTTAATTCCATAGAGCCTGTGTTGTCTGTGTGACCAGCAAGTTTTAAACTGAAGTTTTTCTCAATTAAAATTGCAGCTACACGGTCAAGAGATTCGTAAGATTTCGTGCGGATTGTAGATTTACCTGTCTCAAACTCTAAGTTTTTGATAGCCTCATCAACAACGCGTTTGTCTTCTTCTGTTACGATTTTCTCGATGATTTTTGTCTCATGTTTGATTTCTGGAAGCGGACATCCTGATCCATCTACTTTCGTACCTGAAGGTGTGTTTGGACATTTGTCGTATTTGTTTGGTACGCCATCTCCATCATCATCTTTCAAGTCATTCTCTAAGTTATCTAAACGAGATGTTAAGGCACCATTAGATGCTTTTAATGCATCACGCTCTGCTTTTAAAGCATCGTAACGTAAGTTGTTGTCCTCGATTAAAGTCGCTACAGGGTTGCTGTTTCCTAAGTATGGTTTGCTTGGTGATCCCAATGCAAATTCAACACCTGCGTGGATGTATGTGAATACATCTGGAGTGAACGTGCCATTAACAACACCATCGAAGTTTTTGTTAACGAAGTTCAATTGGTAACCTAAATCAAAGTTTACACCTTTAGAGATTGCAAATTTCAAACCGATATCAGCAGGAACATACATCTTCGTGATTTTATCGTTTGTTGTTTTTGCTGATCCAGCGATTAAAGTTGTTTCACTGTTCATCACACCAAGACCTAACGATGCGTAAGGCTTGATGATGCTGTTGTACAATCTCCAACTTGTGTTTGCTAGAGTGAACTCACCAGATAACGCTACAGAGTAAGGTACCTTTGTTTCAAAACCTGTTCCTAGTTCTGGATTGTTACCAGCTACTTTACCACCCAAATACTGTGCTTTAATACCAAAAGATGGTGTTAATTGGTTTTTGATGTACAAACTGTAGCCCGCATTTGTCTTCATGTCGGTGTTACCACGACGAGCAAAGTGGAATAAGTTTGTTTGGTTTAAGATACCACCGTTCACACCAATAGACCACGTACGGTATTGGGTAACGTCTCCTAGTGGCGTAGTGCCTTCAACGGTAGATTTGTTTTGTGCATGTGCGCCTACGGATAATAATCCAGCAGCTAATAAAAATGAAAAGGTCTTCAGATTTCTCATACTTGTTTTTATTTTTTATCCAAAAGTATAGTTTTTAATAGTTAACTCTGTAATCGGTCTTTTAAAATGTAGTTTTATGCTTACAGTTTTATTTTAATTGATTTTTAATTAAATATTTGTTGCTAATAACTTTTGTTGGTTAAAACTATTTTTGCCCAGTCGCATGAACACGGGCGAACAGTTTGGGTATAGACAAATCGTATGCCATTCTTTTTACAATATTTTCTTCAACGAGTTTTCGGAATATACTTTTTCTACTTTTTGTGACGAGCAGAAGGTCTATGTGTTCATCAATAATCACGCTATCAATAGCGCTAGACAGGTTTTCTAGATTGCGATTATACAATGCTTGTGATTTTACTGTGTATGAAATATTTTGAACACCCGTTTGCGTAATAATTTCTTCAATCCAATTTTTGAAGCGTTCATCAATGATACTTATTTTCTCATCATTCTTATTTACATGGATAAGTACGAGCTCAAAACCATTGCCTAATAAGTTGATGGCCTGCTGTAGGGCCTCAATTTCTGCAGGCTTAAAATTGCATAGTAAGCCTATTCTATCTTTCTTGAAATTCGCCTTTTCTACAGGAAGCGCTAGAACGGGCGTTTTTGTGTTTAGGATAACATCATAGGTATTGCTCCCTAAAAATAAGGCTTCTATGCCTGTTGCTCCTTTTGTTCCCATAATTATTGTATCGTAATTAAAGGCGGCAGTAAGCTTGCTTATTTCCTCATACAGATTGCCGTCTTTATATATCGCTTGGCATTGTAAGGACGGGTATTGCGTCTTAATGGAAGCTAAAGCCTGAGCCATATTCTTTTCGGCAATGACCACCTGTGGGTCTGAAAGGTCGACATTAACCTGTCGGTTAGTGTACATATTGGAATGCGTAGTGTAGACGTGAACAAGATCTATTGCTTGCTTTACGGTATTATGCTCAATAAGTTGGCATGCGTAATCAATCGCTGCTTGCGAATGCTCAGAAAAGTCTACCGGGATTAGAATTTTTTTCATGATACTTATTTATTTAAACAGTTTTACTAAAAAAAGCAGGTTTAGGTAAGTCTAGTGTTAAGGCCTTAGATACCGATGGTGTAAACAGTTTTTTAAGAAATGGTCTACGGCTGTTTGATACGAGTAGCATATCAATCATAGCGATATCTACCAGTTTGCTAATAACCTCTGGAACGGTATCTAGTTCTTGGTCATCTTTAACTGTTGGGCCTATGACATAGCCAATTTTTTCAATATGGTTAAACTTACGGATATTAAAGATCCATGATTCTATGCGTTCTTTAACCTCACTTACCTCTTCACCATAGTTGTAAATATGAATTAAGTCGAGGTCTACTTGCCCTTTGAAAAGTTGCATATACTCTTTCAGAGTTACAAGTTCTTCGGCTTTGAAGTTGGTTAATAGTCCGATTTTTTTAATTGTATGGCTGCCTTCTATATTAGGAATGGCAATAACTGGAACATGCGATTTACCGATTATTAATGCGGTGTTGCTGCCCCAGAAGATATTTTTATTTCTCGATGTACCTGTGGTTCCCATCACGACGGCAGCATAATCTGCTTGTACGGTTTCATGGGGTATTACCTCTTCTAGTAATCCTCTTTCATTGCTGAAAGAAATCGGCAGTTTTGGATATTCTTTTTGAAGTTTTTCTACCCATTCTTTCATCGTTTGGTCCGCTTGTAGAATTGGGTCATCATTAAAATCGTCTTCTCCATTTTCATGACTTAAGTAAGTGGTGGAAGCCGTGTAACAATGGAGGAGGTGCAGGCTGTAATGTTGTTCTATGCCCATTTTTGCGGCATATTGAGCAGCCCGATAAGCATTGTCTGAAAAGTCTGTCGGCACTAAAATTTTCTTCATAACCCGTTTTTGATTGCTTCTTAAATATACGCATATTAACCATAAAATGGGAGAACTTGGTTAAGATTGTGTCAGAATTCCCTTTTCCTTCCATATATTGAAGCTTCGCGCTTTGTATGGGAAAGCATTTTTGAGTAAGTTTGCACTTCAACTATTAGTATAGAATTCAATGACCAGTAAAGAAATACGTGAAGCTTTTTTAGCGTTCTTTAAAAACAAGTCACACCAGATTGTTCCTTCGGCACCTGTTGTTGTGAAAAATGATCCGACTTTGATGTTTACCAATGCAGGGATGAATCAATTCAAAGATTTGTTCTTGGGGGAAGCGCAAGCTAAATATTCACGTGTCGCCGATACCCAACGTTGTCTACGCGTTTCGGGTAAGCATAATGATTTGGAAGAAGTAGGTATTGATACCTACCATCACACCTTGTTTGAGATGTTGGGTAACTGGTCTTTTGGAGATTACTTCAAGAAGGAGGCCATTGCATGGGCTTGGGAGTTGATGACTGAGGTTTATAAGCTCGATAAAGACCGTTTGTATGTAACCATCTTTGAAGGGGACGAAAAGGAAGGTTTAGCGCGCGATATGGAAGCTTTCGACTTTTGGAAAGCATTGATTGCCGAAGACCGTATTTTATTGGGTAATAAAAAAGATAACTTCTGGGAAATGGGGGAAACGGGTCCTTGTGGTCCTTGTTCCGAAATCCATTATGATATGCGTCCCGATGCAGAACGCCAACAAGTTGGTGGTCATGAATTGGTGAATGCTGATCATGAGCAGGTTATTGAAATATGGAACTTAGTATTTATGCAGTTCAACCGTTTGAAGAACGGTAGTTTAGAGACTCTTCCAGCACAAAATGTGGATACAGGAATGGGCTTTGAGCGTTTGGTACGTGCTATTCAAGGGAAAACGTCAAACTATGATACCGATGTGTTCCAGCCGATGATTCAATTTATCGCTGAGAAATCGGGTATAGTGTATGGTGCTGATGTGAAAACTGATGTTGCTATGCGCGTTTTGGTCGATCATATTCGTGCTGTAAGTTTTGCTATTGCTGATGGGCAGTTACCATCAAATAATAAAGCGGGTTATGTAATTCGTCGTATTTTACGTCGTGCTGTTCGCTACGCTTATACTTTCTTGGGCTTCAAAACGCCTTTCTTTAATGAGTTGGTTCCTTTGTTATCAGCGCAGTTTGCTGGCGTATTTGATGAACTGTCCCAACAAGAAAGCTTCGTGCAAAAGGTTGTGTTGGAAGAAGAGGTTTCTTTCTTACGTACCCTGACTACTGGTATTCAGCGTTTCGAGAACTATGTTGCTGACCACGCACAAGTGGATGGTGATTTCGCCTTTGAGCTTTTTGATACGTATGGATTCCCAATCGATTTAACAGACTTGTTATCGCGTGAGAAAGGTCTTTCTGTAGATATGGAAGGTTTCCAAAAGGCTTTGCAAGCGCAAAAGGAACGTTCGCGTGCGGCTACGGCTATTGATACGGGCGATTGGGTATTGGTACAAGAAGATGAAGAAACAGAATTTGTGGGCTATGATTATTTAGAGGCTACAACACAAATTGTAAAATATAGAAAAGTAACCGCTAAAGGTAAAGAGCAATATCAGCTGGTATTGTCTGTGACGCCGTTCTATCCAGAAGGTGGTGGTCAGGTAGGCGATACAGGCGTATTGGTATCTGAAGCTAATGAGAAAGTTTACATTACCGACACGAAGAAAGAGAACGGCTTAATCGTTCACTTCGTTAATCAGTTGCCTCCAGTATTGGAAGGTGATTTTAAAGCTACGGTAAATAAAGACAAACGTATCGATACCGAAAACAATCACTCCGCTACGCATTTATTGCATGCTGCTTTGAAGCAGGTATTGGGTGACCATGTTAACCAAAAGGGATCGATGGTTTCGCCTGAGGTTTTACGTTTCGACGTTTCCCACTTTGCGAAAATTACGTACGATGAGATTAAGCAGGTAGAAGATATCGTTAATGCACGTATCCGTGCAAATATCGCATTGAAAGAAGAACGTCAAGTTCCTTATCAGCAGGCAATCGACTCTGGTGTTACGGCGCTTTTCGGAGAGAAATATGGCGATTATGTACGTGTTATTACGTTTG
The DNA here is from genome assembly GCF_037572665.1 of Sphingobacterium sp. MYb382. Lineage (NCBI taxonomy): Bacteria > Pseudomonadati > Bacteroidota > Sphingobacteriia > Sphingobacteriales > Sphingobacteriaceae > Sphingobacterium > Sphingobacterium sp. MYb382. Next base: position 23,704 of record NZ_JBBGZT010000024.1, on the reverse strand, counting down.
ATGATGCTTTCTCTAAAGAATTATGTGGAGGTACACATGTGAGCTCGACAAGTCAAATCGGCTTCTTTAAAATAACGTCTGAATCTGCTGTTGCAGCTGGTGTTCGTCGTATTGAGGCTATCACAGGAACGCATGCTTATGCGGTAATCCGTGAGCAGTTTGAGCTGGTTGATAAGCTGCGTGAGTTGATGAACAATCCTAAAGATTTTGTATCCTCTATCGGCAAATTAATTGAAGATAATAGCGACTTAAGAAAAGCTGTTGAAAATAGTATTCGCGAGCGTTCTTTGGCTTTGATGAGTGATCTTACTTCGAAAGTTGAAAACATCAATGGTGTTAATTTCTTGGCTGTAGAAGTAGACCTTCCAAATGCTGATGCGGTTAAAACATTGACTTATGCTTTAAAAGGAGCTGTAGAGAATGTATTTATCGTAATTGGTGCTGATTTCGATGGTAAGCCAAGTTTGACGGTTGCCATTTCGGATGAGCTAGCGAAAGAAAAAGGTTGGAATGCAGGTGCTATCGTGAAGGATTTAGCTAAAGATATCCAAGGTGGTGGCGGTGGTCAGCCTTTCTTTGCTACAGCGGGTGGTAAGCTGAGCGCTGGCTTAGTGAAGGCAATTGCGCGTGCTAAGGATTTTGTGAATTAAGAAAAAGAAATAAGATATGCAGAAAGTTTTAGGTTTTGTGGGGATGTTGGGAGCTATGCTCTTGGCAAGTTGTTCGAATAAGAATGTTATTCATATATCAGGTCAAATAGAAAATCCAGGAAATATTAAGGTAGTCTCTTTTTATGAGGGCGATCGTAAGCTAGATTCTGTGTTTTTGGCGGATGGCAATAAATTTAAATTCGAGCGAGAGGCCACACAACCTAGACTACTTTCTATTGCGGTTGGTAACAATAAATACCCTGTTATATTGACACCAGGGGAACAGTTGACCTTCAATGCAGATATGTTTAGTCCAGAGGATTATAAGGTGGAAGGGTCTGAGCTATCGGCCGTATTGAAAGACTTCGCTCCTTATAAGCGACGTAAAGAGTTTGTTCAAGATTCTTTACAGTCGTCTTTTGCGCAGGCTACTTCCGACAAAAGTTCGGAAGAAATTGAGAGCTTGCGTTTCGCTTATTTGACAGAGTTTAAAGCGAAGTTGGCTGCTTATACGCAGCAGGCGGTGGCCTTTGCGCAGAAGAATCCTAATTTAGCGGGATTCTATGCGATGAGTACGCTTGATCCAGAGGTTGCCGAGAAGGAAATTCTTGCTTACACCGATCAGATAGCAGATAAGTTTACGGAGAACCGTTATGTTAGCCAGTTTAAAGAGGAAGCGCAGAAGCTGAAGGTGCTCGCTATTGGACAGCCGGCTCCGGCATTCTCTTCTTTCACACCAGGCAATAAGCCGGTAAATTTAAGTGACTTCAAAGGCAAGTATGTGCTTGTTGATTTTTGGGCTTCTTGGTGTGCTCCATGTCGTCAGGAGAATCCAAATATTGTGCAGCAGTATAACCTGTATAAAGATAAAGGATTTACTGTTCTAGGGGTGTCCTTAGACAATAACCCAGGAAGCTGGATGCGTGCTATTAAAGATGATCATTTAGACTGGACACAGGTGTCAGATTTGCAAGCTTGGAGCTCCGACCTTGTGAAATCTTACCGTTTAAAATCTATTCCAACATCTTATTTATTAGACCCTAACGGGTTGATCGTAGCGAAAAACTTGCGTGGGAAAGAGCTAAGCGACTTTTTAGCGAAAACATTGCGTTAAATTTTATGTTTAGCTATTGTTAAGTGTTAACAATAACATAACATTGCTTTAATATTGACTTACCATTTAGTACATAATTTAGCAAAAAAACAACTATGACTGCCAAACAGAAAATACTAGTGGTGGATGATGAACGAGATATCGTTGATTTAATCTCTTACAACCTAACGAAAGAGGGATATCAAGTTTATCAAGCGCATAACGGTAAGGAAGGAATTGAAGTCGCGAAACAAGTAAATCCAGATTTAATTATCTTGGATGTGATGATGCCCGGTATGGATGGCATTGAAGCTTGTCGCTTGATGCGTTCCATGCCTGAATTCAAGCAAACTTTTATGGTTTTCTTGACGGCCCGTAGCGAGGAATATTCCGAAATTGCTGGTTTTAATGTGGGGGCCGATGATTATATCGCGAAGCCGATTAAGCCTAGAGCTTTGATGAGCCGTATCAATGCAATCTTGCGTAGAAATGCTTCAGAGTCTGCTATTGAAACTTCGGATAAGTTAGAGATCTTAGATTTAGTAATCGATCGTGACTCTTTCTTGGTGTACCGAGGTACGGATAAGATTGTATTAGCTAAAAAAGAATTTGAACTGTTGTACCTTTTAGCTTCTAAGCCGAATAAGGTTTTTACAAGAGAGCAGATTTTAAAAGCTATATGGGAAGATTCCGTTGTAGTAACGAATAGAACAATCGACGTACATATTCGTAAGTTGCGCGAGAAAATCGGCGAAAACTATGTATTCACTGTAAAAGGTGTAGGCTATAAATTTGAACTTAATTAAGCCGGCTTAGCTGTCGAAAAGATATAAATCCTCAACCTTTGGTTGGGGATTTTTTTATGGACTAGAATTCCTTTTTTAGAAACATAAAGCTTACATTTAGAGGAGCTTTATACTTTAATGATGCGTATTTTAGAATTAAAATAGTCAGTATGGAACATGTACATAAGATGAAAGATGGCGTTTGTACGATTTGTGGACAAACCGAAAAAATATATACACAAGCAGGAGCGGGCGATTTAGTGGGTAAAGTAAGCACCAAGGCTACTGCTGCAGATAGTGGTTCTTGTTGTTCCCATGATCATGGGCATGACCATAGCCACGAGGAAGGCGGTAGCATCGTTAAGTTATTTGCCCCCGCTATTGTTAGTTTGTTGCTCTTGCTGGTAGCTTTAGCATTCGACAATCTGTTGAAGCCGGAGTGGTTTCAAGGATGGGTTCGTTTAGTTTGGTATGTGGTAGCTTATATTCCTGTTGGTCTTCCTGTTTTGAAAGATGCCGTAACGAGTATAACAAAAGGGAACATCTTCTCCGAATTTTTCCTAATGGGAATTGCTACCTTGGGGGCTTTTGCTATTTCCGAATTTCCTGAGGCCGTTGCGGTGATGTTATTTTATGCCGTTGGCGAAAACTTTCAAACGCTGTCAGTATCGCGTGCCAAAGCGAATATAAAGGCGTTGCTGGATCAGCGTCCTGATGAAGCTACAATAGAGGCTGATGGCAGCACGCGAGTGGTGAAGGCGGTGGATGTCCGTGTGGGCGATGTATTGTTGCTTAAGCCGGGGGAGAAGCTAGCGCTGGATGGTACTTTGTTGACCGATACAGCTTCTTTTAACACGGCTGCCCTGACGGGCGAAAGTAAGCCTGATACAAAAAAACAGGGCGAAGTGGTGCTTGCAGGTATGATCAATCTTCAAACCGTGGCTAAAGTGCGTATCACGGCTGCTTATGAAGATAGTAAGCTGAGTAAGATTTTGGCATTGGTGCAAGATGCTACAGCACAGAAAGCGCCTACGGAATTGTTTATATCGCGTTTTGCAAAGATCTATACGCCTATTGTTGTTTTCTTAGCGATAGGAATAACCTTCTTGCCGATGCTTTTTGTGGAGGATTATGCTTTCCGTGATTGGTTGTACCGCGCCTTGGTTTTCTTAGTTATCTCTTGTCCTTGTGCTTTGGTTATTTCTATTCCGCTGGGTTACTTTGGCGGAATTGGGGCTGCAAGTAAAAATGGCGTGCTTATAAAAGGTAGTAACTACCTCGATGTGTTGGCCGATGTGAAGCATGTGGTGATGGACAAAACAGGAACCATGACCGAAGGGGTATTTGAGGTGCAGGAGCTTAATTTTAAAGGACATATTGAACAGGAGCGTCTCTTACGTTTGGTAGATGCGATGGAGTATCATAGTTCCCATCCAGTAGCTACGGCTATTCATAAGTATGTAGGCGAAAGAGACAATAGTATCACTATTAATAAGCTGGAAGAGATTGCCGGGCATGGTTTGCGTGGTGAGGTTGATGGTCAAGAGCTCTTAGTGGGTAACTTTAAATTGTTAGCTAAATTTGGTGTAGACTATGATGTAGACCCGAATAGTATTGTCTACAGTACGATTGCGGTGGCCTATGGCGGCATATTTCAAGGCTACCTTACCATTGCTGATAAAATTAAAGAAGATGCGGCAGAGGCTGTAAAACGCCTGCATGACCTCGGTGTGAAGACGACTATGCTGAGTGGCGATAAAAACAACGTGGTGCAATTTGTGGCTGATTCACTAAAAATAGATCAAGCATATGGCGATTTATTGCCGGAGGATAAAGTAAGTCGTTTTAAAGAAATTCAATCGGATAAATATAAGTTGGCTTTTGTTGGTGATGGCGTTAATGATGCGCCTGTTATTGCGTTGAGTGATGTTGGTATAGCTATGGGCGGATTAGGAAGCGATGCGACTATTGAAACTGCTGATGTGGTTATTCAAGATGATAATCCGTTAAAAATACCTTTGGCCATCCATGTCGGTAAAAAAACAAAGCAGCTGGTATGGCAAAATATCAGTATGGCTTTTGTGGTTAAAGCTATTGTTTTAGTGTTAGGAGCCGGTGGATTAGCAACGATGTGGGAAGCTGTGTTTGCCGATGTCGGGGTTGCGCTATTGGCAATTCTTAATGCGGTGCGTATTCAGCGGATCAAGTTTTAATTTGTTTACCGTTTATGTAGCCAAGAATCTTTGTTTACAATATTTAGCTTATTTATGTAATCAAAGATTCTTGTTTACCGTTTATGTAATCAAAACCTTTTGATTACAATATTTACTAAAATTATGTAATCAAACTTTTTTAAGTGCATAATAAAATGTAAGTTTAAAGATTAATTTACACTTTAGCTATGGATTATAATTTAGCGAATGCCGTTGATTATCATTACGATAAGTTTCCTCCTCAACAGGAAGATATTCTTTATCCTTCCTTTATCTTAGAACTTCTTAACGCTACAGAAGCATTAGCTCGTTTTGATCAAATGCTTAAGAATCTTCATAATTCGGAGATATTATTGGCTCCTTTACGTAATCAAGAGGCTGTGCTATCGTCACGTATAGAAGGTACGATTAGCACCATGGACGAAATAATGCAGTATGAGGCTGATAATGAAAGTCTGGATAATCCTGCTGTTAGGTCTGATGTTATAGAAACTATTTTATATCAGCGTGCTTTAAAAAATGCACAGGAAGCTTTGCAAGATGGATATGGATTCTCTATAGGGTTTATTAAGCAAATGCACCAGCAATTATTGTATTTTGGAAGGGGAGCTAATAAATCCCCAGGGGAGTTTAAAAAAGAACAAAATTATTTAGCCGATAAATTGAAAAAAGAAATTCAGTTTATTCCTATTAGTGCTGAAAAGTTAGAAGAAGGGTTGGATTGCCTTTTTTCATTTATAGAAGAGAGTAGCTTACCTCCATTGATTAAAACTGCAATTATGCATTTGGAGTTTGAAGCATTACATCCTTTTAAAGACGGGAATGGTAGAATTGGTCGCATGCTGATTACTTTGTTACTTTGGAAAACAGGAATTATTTCCCAACCTCATTTTTATATTAGTGGTTATTTCGAAGAACATAAAGACGCATATATTCAGGTAATGAGAGACGTTTCCAGTTCAGGGAATTGGAATCCATGGATCAAGTTTTTTTTGCAGGCGGTCAATGAGCAAGCGATTAATAATTTACAAGTTGCCGAACGTATTAAAAACCTATATGAGCAATTAAAAAATGAATTTTCTACAGTATTAGCTTCCAAATGGAATATGGAGATTCTAGATTTTATTTTTACACATCCTGTTTTTAGAAATAATAAATTTGTTAGCCGTACCGGAATTCCTAATGCCACGGCAATGATTATTATTAAAAAGTTAATTGAAAAAGGCTATTTGGTTGTCAAAGAAGAGTCTGCCGGTCGAAGGGCTGCATTGTATTCTTTTGAACCTATGATGAGCTTAGTTAGGGTTTAGTTTATTTTGTATGTTGTCATTTTCGTGCCGCTCTTAGCGGCATTTTTATTTTAAAGAAGGAGCACTCGTAAATCCAAATTTTGTGTTTTTATTTTGTTAATCACCTAAGTTAGGTCTACAAAATATCTGTAAAGTGTATATAGAAATTGAGGGTTTTTAAAAAAAAGAATGTTTCTGATTGGCCTTTAAAGGTTTTTTTCATGAGCAATAAAAAAGGCGAAATCGTTATGATTTCGCCTTAGTACCCAGCGCCGGAGTCGAACCGGCACATCCGAAGATATTGGTGTTTGAGACCAACGCGTCTACCGATTCCGCCAGCTGGGCTTGCTGTTCGTTAGAGTGATGCAAATATAGAAGTTGTTTTACTTTTTCCAAAACATAATTGCATTATTTTTATAAACCATTTGATTTTTAGGCTATTTAATTTTTGTCTTTTTTTTCGGAGGTTTGTTTTTGGTGGATTTGAGTAGGTATTTAGGAGAAAAAATAGTTTTTGAGTGACTATTTTTTCTATTTACTAAAAAAAATAATCCAATTTTTTCCGGTCTATGCATTACTTTTGCATCGATGAATAAAATAATCCTGCATAAAGGAAAAGATAAAGCCGCTTGGCAATTGCACCCTTGGGTGTTTTCGGGCGCAATAAAAACGGTGGAAGGATCACCGGAAAATGGTGAGGTAGTCGCTGTTTATAATGTCGATTTAGAATTTGTTGCTTACGGCGTTTATAGTGCGGTATCACGTGTTGCTGTTCGTTTATTGGAGTGGCATCCTGATCGCGTTATTGATGAGGCATGGTGGCGCAATCGCGTGCAACGTGCGGTGAAGATGCGTGCACATTTGTTGAACGATACGAACGATACCTGCCGTTTGATATTCGCGGAAGCGGATTTCTTACCCGGATTGATTGCCGATAAATATGCAGACTTTATTTCTATTCAGGTACATGCTGCAGCTTTGGAGCGTGTGAAGCCATGGATTATCGATGAGTTAGTTAGCTTATTGAAGCCTAAAGGAATTTATGAGCGTAGCGATATCAAATCACGTACACATGAAGGTTTGCCGGATAGCAATGGTCTTGTTTACGGTGAAGTGCCACCTGAGTTTGTCGATGTCTTAGAAAATGGTATTCGCTACCAGATTAATATTGTTGAAGGACAGAAGTCTGGTTTTTACTGCGATCAGCGTGAAAATCGCTTTTTGACAGCGCAATATGTAAAAGGAAAGCGTGTGTTAGACTGTTTCTCTTATTCTGGAGGCTTTACATTAAACGCTTTTCAAGCAGGAGCTGCTTCGGTATGTTCTGTAGATAGTTCGGCTTTGGCCATCGATACCTTAAAACGTAATATCGCCGTTAATGGATATGATGCTGCAAAAAGTACAGCTGTTCAGTCTGATGTGAATAAATATTTACGCCAGTTGGGTGAAGAGGGAGAGAAATTTGATCTTATCGTTTTAGATCCACCTAAGTATGCGCCTTCACGTTCTTCACTAGATAAGGCTTCACGTGCCTATAAAGATTTAAATCGTCGTGGCCTGATGCTTTTAGAGAGTGGTGGCTTGTTAGCTACGTTCTCCTGCTCAGGAGCGATGGATATCGATACTTTTAAACAGGTTGTTGCTTGGGCTGCGCTTGATGCTGGTAAAGAAATACAATATATACGCCAATTCCACCAACCGGAAGATCATCCGGTACGGGCTTCATTCCCTGAAGGGGAATATTTAAAAGGCTTGTTGGTACGTGTAGTATAATAAAAAAAGCGGATGTTAAATCCGCTTTTTTTATTGAACGCTGTCCAGCCAAGCTTGTGCCATTAGGTTAGCGCCTGCTAGCGAAGTATGGATGCCGTCGGTAGTCCAGTAGCCTCCATTGGCCTGCTGTTCTGCATGATCAAAAATCTGTTGGTAGGGGATGAATAGAGCTTTGTATTCTTGTGCAATTTCGCGTGATGCCTGTTGGTAGGTCGGAAATTCGGGATACCAAGCGTCAGTTACATGTTTCACATTTTTGACCGCAAAAGGCTCGCCGACGATTAGCTGTACATTGGGCAGCTGACGTAGCGTTTCATCTAGTAGTTGTTGGTATTGACTTTTGTATTGTGCGGCAGAGTTTTTTGCTCCTTGGTCCATGGTGCGCCAAAAATCATTTACACCGATCAGTATGCTTAGCACGGTAGGTTGCAGAGTAATGGTGTCTAAGTCCCATCTTTTTTGTAAATCGGGCACACGATTACCACTGATGCCTCGGTTATAAATCTGCATATTTTTGTCGGCGAATTTATTGAGGAGGGTGCTTGCTGCAAGCATCGCATAACCATTGCCTAGGGCATTTGTTTGGTTCGTATATTGCTGTTGATCCCGATTGCGGCCAGCATCGGTAATGGAATCACCCTGAAACAAGATGATATCATTTTGCTTTAGGGTGATTTTATGTTGTGGTTGTGTGCGTCGTTCTTCCGCAAACAGCGTGTGGCTGGCTAGCGAGCTTGCGCCTAATGTTAGCAACCCTTTAGTGATAAAGTTTCTTCTTGACTCCATATGTAGGCTTTATAATGTGCTTTAGTATGAAGTAAAAATAATGCTTTAGCAGAACTTATCAATAGCCTCGCGAATGATTTTGCTTGCGGCTATAATCTCTTCTTCACTGATGGTCAGGGGAGGAGCAATACGTAAAGCTGTTTCGCAATGTAAATACCAGTCGATAATCAAGCCTTGTTGTGCACAATAATTACTTACGGCATATACTTGGTCGAAGTTTTCTAGTTGTAGACACATCATTAGCCCTAAACCACGGATTTCTTTAATCTTGTCCGATTGTACCGCTTCGCGGAATAGCGCTGCTTTGCGCTCTACGCTATCGAGTAGCTTCTCTTCTTGGATTACTTTGAGTGATGCGCGTGCTGCAGCACAACTTACTGGATGTCCACCGAAGGTTGTAATATGGCCTAGCATTGGGTTGTCTTTGATAACGTCCATAATTTCTTTAGGTGCGACAAACGCTCCTAAAGGCATACCTCCGCCAATTCCTTTTGCTAATAATAGGATATCAGGAACGATATCAAAATGTTCAAAGGCGAACATTTTGCCTGTACGGCCAAATCCCGTTTGTATCTCATCAAATATTAATAAGGTACCAGTTTCATCACAACGCTTGCGTAATGCTTGCATGTAGGCAAGCTCAGGAATACGAACGCCTGCTTCACCTTGCACTGCTTCGATGATAATAGCAGCAGTTTTATCGGTTATTTGTGCTAAGCCTGCCATGTCATTGAGGTCTACGAAATCAATTTCAGGTAATAAGGGGGCATAGGCTTCATGATAGGCTTTATTGCCGATAAGACTTAGCGCACCTTGCGTACTTCCATGGTAGGCCTTGTTAAGGGCTATAATCTGTCTTCTGCCAGTATACCGCTTAGCGACCTTCATAGCTCCTTCTACAGCTTCAGCACCGCTATTTGTTAAATAAACCGATTGGAAACTGTCGGGAAGTACAGCCAGCAGGTCAGTAGCAAATTGTACTTGTGGTGCCTGCACAAACTCGCCATAAACGGTTACGTGCAAATATTTATCTAGTTGTTCTTGTATCGCTTGAATAACTTGTGGGTGGCGGTGACCAATATTGCTCACATTAAAACCGGATACAAGATCCATATATTTTTCGCCATTAGGCCCATATAGGTAAACACCTTCAGCTTTTACAATTTCTAATAATCGAGGGGATGATGATGTTTGGGCGGTATTTTGTAGGAATAACTCTCTATTGCTAATCATAATAATACTAAAAAATCAAAGGTAGGAAGTAAAAATAAAAAAGGAGTTGTTTTCAACCCCTTTTTATTTCTGTATTCTTTTAATCAGCAATTCTGTAAAACTTTGTTCTACTTCAAAAAACTGTGAAGCGCGGGATTGTCCTACGACATCAGCAAATTTTTTGCGGTATTGTTTTTTCAGCTCTACTTCCTGTGCATCATAGGATATAACATCTCTTCTTGCGGTCAACGAATTGACACCTGCTGGTGCTGTTGATCCTCTTCTTCTTTCCGATTTAATGTCCCACATCTCTGTATTATACTGATTGTATATCGGGAAGAATTTTTGTGCCTCCGCCGGCGTTAAATTCATTTCTTTTGTGATGTAGGCTATCTTCTCGTTTTCAATAGCCGAGAATTTTTTCTGATTTGCTTGCCCAAAGGCCACCGTTAAAGAAAAAACTAAGGCACAAATTGTCGTCAATGCATACTTCATACTCCACATTATAACATGTATTTTAAATAATCTTCTATATCTTCCTTATCTACGCTAAGTCCCACTTCTTCTTCATTTGGCTGATAGATGGATTCCATAACATACATAAGATCATTACTATCCATGGCATAGGACAAATAGTTAAGGATTTCCTTATCAGAAACTCCAGCTAGTTGTTCCGTTTGTTTCACTTCTTCGGCTTGTGGCGCTATCGCTTGATAAGAGGCTACACCGAGTACTGTAGCTACACAGGCAGCAGCAGCATAGCGAATCCATCGCTGGATAGGCAACTGGCGTATTGGCGTGGCTTTTTGTGGCGCTGTCGTGGGTTTTTTTTTGCAGTGTTTTCGTTAGTTTTTCAAAGTAACCATCAGGTGTTGTAAAACCTGGCGTGCTTACTTTGTCACGCAACTTCTCTTCTGCAACTTTAGCTTGCATGTTTTCCGTTAACTGGTCGAAGTATCCTGTCGGAACATGGAATGTTTCTTTACCTGCTAAGGTATCCAAGTTTACTTGTGCTTTGATACGTGCTGAAAGATCGTTAAAATAGTCCTTTGGCTGCTCCATGCCTCCATTTTTGTGCTGTCCTATTTTATTTTCGATTTTCGCTGTAGCGATTAGTGTTGCGGTAACGTTTTGGAAATAATCGTCAGGAACGGAAAATGAATTTTCCTGTAGATTCATTCCTGTTATTTTGGCCTGTGCTCGAATATTTTCTGCAAGGTCTTCAAAATAGTTGGGAGGTACCGTGAAAGGATTTCCACCGAGTGATTGTGGGAGATTTAGCTCTTCCATGCCCTCATGATATGTGTTGTTTCCTTCCATTGTATCTTGTATAGATAAGAAAAGCCGGCAAAGGTTTAATCGTTAGATTGAAAAAAGTGTTCTATTTTTTTGACAGCGTGATGATAGGATGCTTTAAGGGCTCCTACACTAGTGCCAAGTATCTCAGACATCTCTTCATACTTCAAATCTTCAAAGTATTTCATATTAAAAACGAGTCTTTGTTTCTCCGGAAGCGTAAGTATCGCTTGTTGTAATTTCATTTGCGCCTGGTCGCCATTGAAGTAGCTTCCTGCGGCTAAGGTATCGGCAAGATAAGCAGAACTGTCGTCATCCAACGACAGGTTCTGCTTCTGCTTTTTCTTATTCAAGAAGGTTATACACTCGTTGGTCGCTATACGGTATAGCCAAGTGTAGAGCTGTGAGTCTTCTCTAAATTTATCGAGATTACGCCACACCTTTATAAACACATCTTGTACGACATCATCGGCGTCATCGTGATCAATCACCATGCGACGTACATGCCAGTATATTTTTTGTTGATATTTTTGTAGTAAATGGCCGAACGCTTCTTCACGCGTGGCTTCATCAGAAAATTTTGCAATGATCAGTGCGTCTTCCATTTGCTTAAAAATATATTATTTTCTAGTGATAACTTTACGTGCTGCTGCTACAATAGAAGTTGCATTTAAGCCATATTTCTCCATCAACTGAGCTGGAGTTCCTGATTCGCCAAAGCTATCATTTACCGCTACAAACTCTTGTGGTGTAGGAAGTTTCGTCGCTAATGCTTGTGCTACGCTATCGCCCAAACCACCTAAACGGTTATGCTCTTCAGCCGTAACAACACATCCTGTTTTAGTAACAGATTTCAAGATAGCCTCTTCATCCAACGGTTTGATGGTGTGGATGTTGATGATCTCAGCGCTGATACCTAATTTTTCTAATTCTTCACCCGCTTGTATAGCTTCCCATACTAAGTGACCTGTTGCGATGATTGTTACATCTGTACCTTCGTTTAAAAGAACAGCTTTACCAATTTCGAATTTCTGATCTGCTGGTGTGAAGTTAGGAACAACCGGACGGCCGAAACGTAGGTAAGCAGGACCTTCATGGTCTACTAATGCTAAAGTAGCCGCTTTTGTTTGGTTGTAATCGCATGGGTTGATAACAGTCATGCCTGGAAGCATTTTCATTAAACCGATATCTTCCAAGATTTGGTGTGTAGCGCCATCTTCACCTAAAGTAAGACCTGCGTGTGAAGCACAGATTTTTACATTTTTGTCGGAGTAAGCGATAGATTGACGGATTTGGTCATACACACGACCTGTAGAGAAGTTTGCAAATGTTCCTGTGAAAGGGATTTTACCACCAATAGTAAGACCTGCAGCGATACACATCATGTTTGCTTCAGCAATACCAATTTGGAAAAATCTTTCTGGGAATTCTTTTATAAAGTCGTTCATTTTTAACGACCCAATTAAGTCAGCACATAGTGCTACCACGTTTTCATTTTTCTGACCAGCTTCTAATAAACCAGCGCCGAAACCTGAACGGGTATCTTTTGACTCTGTGAATGTATATTTTTTCATCAAAACTTATTTTTTAAGGAGTCTATCAGCGTAAGCTTTAAGCTCCAATGGCTTTTGTCGATTGTTTTTTCTTTTCTAAGCTTCCGAAGGAGGTATGAAAATTAATTAGACAACCGTAGTACAATATAATTAATAATCTCCAAGTGTTACAGGCAGTTGGTTTAATGCTGATTCTAGCTGCGCATCGTTAGGCGCTACACCATGCCATTTGTGTGATCCCATCATAAAGTCTACACCACGTCCCATTTCAGTGTGCAATAAAATAACGACAGGTTTACCTTTTCCTGTTAAAGCTTTCGCTTCTTCCAAGCCTGCTACGACAGCAGCCATGTCATTACCTTTTTGTACTTCTAGAACATCCCATCCGAAAGCTTCCCATTTAGCACGTAAGTTGCCTAAAGAAAGAACCTCATCGGTAGAACCATCAATCTGTGCTTTGTTGTAATCTACAGCAGCGATGATATTGTCCACTTTATTGTGTGGCGCATACATCATAGCTTCCCAAACTTGACCTTCTTGAAGCTCACCATCACCCATTAAAACATAAACTAAGCTGTTGTCTTTGTTTAGTTTTTTCGCTTGCGCAGCACCTAATGCTACAGAAAGACCTTGGCCTAAAGAACCTGAAGCTATACGGATTCCTGGAAGGTGCTCATGTGTAGTCGGGTGTCCTTGCAAACGGGAGTTGATTTTACGGAAAGTAGCCAATTCACTGATTGGGAAGTAACCAGCGCGTGCTAGTGTACTGTAAAATACGGGTGAAATGTGACCGTTGGAAAGGAAGAATAAATCTTCACCAATACCATCCATTTTGAAAGAAGGGTCATGTTTCATCGCTTGAAAGTACAAAGCTACTAAGTAGTCTGTACATCCTAATGAACCACCTGGGTGACCAGATTGGCAAGCGTGTACCATACGGACAATGTCACGTCTTACTTGAGTTGCAATCTGCTCAAGTTTGTTAATATCTGCACTCATTTTGAAATATAATGTTTCGATTATTATTGCAAGTAAAGGTAATGATTTTTAGCAGAGTAGGGACTATAAAAATGAATTTACTGGCAAGGGAGGACCCTATACACGAAAAGCTGTCCAAAATAGGACAGCTTTTCAAAATATTATGTAGTAAGTCTTTTTTACATGGCTTGAGCCACGACTTCTTCCACTTCAGGAACCATTCTTTTTAATAGGCCTTCAATACCTGATTTCAAGGTGATTGTTGACGAAGGGCATCCACTGCATGAACCTCTAAGCTCTACGGTTACGGTACCACCTTCAAATGATTTGTAGGCGATAGCACCACCATCTTGCTCTACAGCAGGGCGTACGTAGTCGTGCAATACTTGTTGAATTTTGATTTCAGTTTCCGTTCCTTCAAAATTTACATCCTCACTATGTTCAACAGGTTTAACGGCTAATTCCGATTCAACGGCTCCTTTTACGAAGTCTTTAAGTAAAGGCTCCACATCTGACCAGTCTGTTTCGTCTGTTTTAGTAATGGTAACAAAGTTACTCGCAAAGAACACACCGCTCACAAAGTTGAACTTGAATAGTTCTTTTGCGAAGTCTGACTCTTGCGCCTTTTCCTTAGTAGGATAGTCCAAACTACCGTTTATTAACAGCTTGTTGACCAAGAATTTCATGGTCGACGGGTTTGGAGTTGATTCTGTATATACGTTGATTGTAGCCATATTTATTTTTGAATATACAAATATACGTGAAATGTAAATGAAGCCCCGTCATGTAGACGTCAAACCTTATTGTACGATTCCTGTATAATTGCTTGGTGTTATTCCTTTTATTTCTTCTTTAATTGCTTGCGACACATTAAGACCTTCCACGAAAGTGGCGATGGTTTCTTGTGAAACACCGGTATTTGTACGTGTTAAATCTTTCAATGCCTCGTATGGTTTTGGATAACCTTCACGACGTAAAATCGTTTGGATAGCCTCGGCAACTACCGCCCAGTTGTTTTCTAAATCTGCTTGAAGAGCTGCTTCGTTCAATATTAATTTGCGTAGACCACGTAGCGATGATTTTATCGCAATTACGGTATGTGCAAATGGAACGCCAATGTTACGTAGAACCGTCGAGTCTGTAAGGTCACGCTGTAAACGAGAGATAGGTAATTTCGCTGCTAAATGTTCGAATAGCGCATTTGCTAAGCCTAAGTTTCCTTCCGCATTTTCAAAGTCAATAGGGTTTACCTTATGCGGCATCGCCGACGAACCGATTTGTCCTGCGGTAATTTTTTGCTTGAAGTAGTCCATGGAGATGTATGTCCACATATCGCGGCATAAATCTATTAAGATATTGTTGATACGCTTGAAAGCATCACAGCTTGCTGCAAAGTTATCGTAGTGCTCAATTTGTGTAGTCGTCTGCGAGCGCGATAAGCCTAAGGAGTCGTTCACAAATTTATTTCCGAATGCTACCCAGTCCGTTTGTGGATAAGCAACATGGTGAGCATTGAAGTTACCTGTAGCACCGCCAAATTTTGCAGAGAAAGGAACTTGTTGCAATAATGTTAGTTGTTTTTCGATACGCTCGATGAAAACATGAATCTCTTTACCTAAGCGAGTAGGGGATGCCGGCTGTCCGTGTGTACGTGCCAACATAGGGATTGCTGCCCATTGTCCTGCTAGCTCCTTCAATTCGTTGGTCAACTCGTTGATTTGTGGTAGGTAAACTTGATTTACGGCTTCTTTCCATGAGTATGGAATCGCTGTATTATTGATATCCTGAGATGTTAATCCGAAGTGGATAAACTCTAAAGAGTCATGTAAGTTTAATTTTTCAAATTCATGTTTTAAGAAGTACTCCACTGCTTTCACATCGTGGTTGGTTACTTTCTCTTGATCTTTAATCCATTGTGCATCTGCTAGCGAGAAGTTTTTGTAAATATCACGTAGCTTATTGTTAAGGGATCCATCAAAGTGTTTAAGCTGTGGGATACCCGATTCGCAAAGGGCGATAAAGTATTCTACTTCTACTAATACGCGGTATTTTATTAAAGCAAATTCTGAAAAGAAATTGGATAACTCATTTGTTGCGTTGTGGTATCTTCCGTCAATCGGACTTACTGCTGTCAGGGCTGATAAGTTCATGGTCATGAATATTGTTGTTGTTGATCTCACAAAAGTAAGAAATTATGCAAGATAAGTATTTACAAAAGGGGATAAAAAAAGAAAGCCTGTACTTTGCAGTACAGGCTTTCAAAAATCGTTAAGTAATATTTGGATTACTGAGCGTTTTTAGCTACTGAATCAACAGCAGTTTTAGCTGAATCAGCAACTGCAGTTACTGTAGAATCAACAGCAGCAGCTGTAGAATCGATAGCGTTAACAGCTGAATCAGCAGTTTGCTCAGTTTTAGTTTCTGCACCACCACATGAAGCGAAAGCGATAGTTAAAGCTAAACCTAAAAATCCGAATTTGATTAAATTTTTCATCTTGTAATTTTCTATTTTAATTGAAACAAATTTGTTTATTACTCTTTAATACCGGTAACCGAAAAAGGTAACCCAACTTTTTGAAAAAAAATAAAAAAACTTAAAACGGCTGATATTCATTGTTTTAGTTTTTCATTTCTCCCTAAGCCGGCGCAAATATAATACTGTTTTTGCGATATGCAACATTTTTTTTGCAATTATTTTTAGGTGTTTTATTAATTCGTAGTTTATACCTTTTCTTCGCTTTCAAAAAGGGGTGTTGCTAAGGTATTTACAAAAAAAAGCGGCTCGAAATTAATTTCGAGCCGCTTATCATTATTTTTTGTTATTTCTTATTGTTTTGCTGTTGTCTCATCATTTCTTCCATTTTTTGTTGGAATGATGATTTCTTTGCTTCTTTAGGATTTTTCTTGTTGGCTTCTAATTTAGCTAAGATTTTATCGTCATCAATAAATTGACGGATGATAAATTGCGTTAAGAAAGTCAATACTGCTGCTAAGAAGTAGTAGTAGTTTAATCCAGCAGGGAAGCTATTCAACACGAAGAAGAATACTAATGGCATGATGTAACCGATGTATTTCATCTGGTTGTTTGCTGCTCCTGATGTTGAGTTGTTATACCATGTTGTTAACAAAGTCGTCAAAGTCATCAACACACACATCAAAGAGATGTGGCTAAAACCGAAGATAGCAGGGAAAGTAATAGGTGTATCATACGTTGATAAATCTTTTACCCATAGGAAGCTCTCGCCACGGAGTTCAAACAAATTCGGGAAGAAGAAGAAGAAAGCTAACGTGAAAGGCATTTGTAGCAACAATGGCAAACATCCACCGAGCGGATTTACACCGGCTTGCTTATAGAGCTTCATGGTTTCCTGTTGTACCAACATTGCGTTGTCTTCACCTACTTTTTCTTTGATAGCGTCAATTTGTGGCTTCAATACGCGCATTTTAGCCATCGACTGGTACGATTTGAAGTTCAACGGGAACAAGATACCTTTTAAGAAGATGGTTAAGATTAAGATAATAATACCGTAACCCAAGTGGTAACCATCCAAGAAGTCAAAGATAGGCACCGTGATGAATTTGTTAATCCATCCCATTGGTCCCCATCCCATGTTGATAATCTTTTGGAAGTCGTTTCCTTGCGCTTTCAACACTTTGTACTTATTCGGTCCGAAAAAGAAGTTGAATGCGTAGTTATTATCTTTCTGCGCGGAGAAGTCTAAATCAGCAGATGTACTGTAATGTTTAACAATATGATCTTGAGTGCTGAAGTTTACAGCTACTTTTGTGTTGCTAAGTGCTTGCTTAGAAGTTAAGACAGCCGAGAAGAAGTGTTGCTTGTAAGCAATCCAGTTTACTTTTTTGTCTAATTCTTCTTTTTCGTCACCTGTTTCTGAAAGGTGTTTCACCGATCCGTCTAGCTCTTTATAGAAAATCGTGGAACGCTCACGCTCAGATTTGGCATTGAATTCTTTTTGGTGTAAGCTTGTTTCCCAGTTTAAGGTCAACGTACTCGCTTTAACATCCATTAGATTCTGAATACCTACCGTTTTAACATCTAAATCAAGATTGTAACCTTTACCTTTTAAGGAGTATGTATATTCGATATACTGATTTTCGTTGTAACTTAAACGGAAAGAAACGGCTTTAGAGTCATCACCTGTAACGGTTACATCGCCACTCTGTGGAGCGAAGTTTAAATCGTTGGTGTTGATGTTTTCGCCATTAGCTTTAAATAAGAATCCAAACTTATTGTTGTCATCTTGAAGAATCATCAATGGCGTGCCATCGTAGTTTTTCTCATGCTTCAGTTCTACTGACTTAACACGACCTCCTCTGGAACTGATTTTCGCAATTAAAGCATCGTTTTCTAAAGTAACGACTTGCTCTTCGCCTAAACGAGCAGTACCGAAAGGTTTGCTAGCTACTGCTGCTGTATCAACAACAGCTGGTGTATTTGCTTTCAAGGAGTCTGAAAGCGGAGCTAATCCTTCTTTTACTCTTTTTAGTGAATCTTGTAATCTTTGTTCTTGTTTAATTTCATGATCTGAAGGTTTCATTAAATAAAATGAACCGGCCAGAATTCCGAAAATCAGCACTACTCCGATAAGGGTACTTCTATCCATTTTTTATTTTTTAGTTTTCGTATACTCAAATTTTGCTACTAGCTTTTCTTATTTGCCAAAGAAGCGGCTACAAAGCTAACAAAAAGTGGGTGAGGATTTGCAACAGTTGACTTTAATTCTGGGTGAAATTGACCCGCAACAAAGAAAGGGTGGTTTTTAAGCTCCACAATTTCAACTAATCCGGTCTCTGGATTGATACCTGAAGCAATCATTCCTGCTTCTTCGTATTGTTTCAAATAGTCGTTGTTAAATTCATAACGGTGTCTGTGACGTTCCGAGATTTTAGCTTTTCCGTAGCTGGCGTAAGCTTTTGTTCCTTTTTTAACTTCACATTCGTAAGCACCTAAACGCATTGTACCACCCATATTGGTGATATTTTTCTGCTCTTCCATTAAGTTAACAACAGGGTGTGGGGTGTTTTCGTCCATCTCCACGCTGTTTGCACCTTTTAAGCCAAGTACGTTGCGACCAAATTCAATTACAGAACATTGCATACCTAAACAGATACCAAAGAAAGGAATTTGATTTTCACGAACAAACTTGATGGATGCTAACTTGCCTTCTAAGCCTCTTTCACCAAATCCTGGAGCAACTAATACGCCGTCTAGGTCTTTAAGTTTATCAGCAACATTTTCGTCGTTTACACTTTCTGCTGCGATGTATTTTAGTTTAACACGCGTTTCATTTACTGCACCAGCGTGGATAAATGCTTCCACGATAGATTTGTAGGCATCTGGTAGCTCTACATATTTACCTACTAAGCCGATTTGTATTTCATCGGTAGGGTTTTTCAATTTACCTAAGAAAGCTTTCCAGCTTGTTAAATCTGGCTCTTGCTTCGTAGAAAGCTTAAGCTTCGCTAATGCTGTTTTGTCAAGCTGCTCTTTAAGCATGTTCAACGGTACATCATAGATTGTGGAAGCATCGATAGATTCTACAACGGCATTGATGTTTACATTACAGAATTGCGCTAATTTTTTACGAATTTCTTGCGTCAATTTATGCTCGGTACGACAAACCAGAATATCAGGTTGAATACCGTATTCCAATAATGTTTTTACCGAATGTTGTGTAGGTTTTGTTTTTAGCTCACCCGCAGCAGCCAAGTAAGGCACTAAGGTTAAGTGTATAACTAGCGAATCGTTGTTGCCTAGTTCCCAACGTAGCTGACGTACAGCCTCGATAAATGGAAGAGACTCGATGTCACCTACTGTTCCGCCCAATTCTGTGATTACGATATCGTATTCGCCTGTTTGACCTAATAGCAACATACGACGTTTTATCTCGTCAGTGATATGAGGAACAACTTGTACCGTTTTACCTAAGTAAGCACCAGCACGCTCTTGTTGGATTACATGTTGGTAGATTCTACCTGTTGTTACGTTGTTGGCTTGTGAAGTAGGGACATTTAAGAAACGCTCGTAGTGGCCCAAGTCAAGGTCAGTTTCTGCGCCATCTTCTGTGACGTAGCATTCACCGTGCTCATAAGGGTTAAGTGTTCCTGGATCGATATTAATGTAAGGATCAAACTTTTGAATTGTCACTTTAAAACCGCGCGCTTGAAGAAGTTTGGCAAGTGAGGCTGCAACAATGCCTTTTCCTAACGACGAGGTTACGCCGCCCGTAACAAAGATATATTTACTCATAGCAATTAATGGGATTTCAGCTATAAAATCGCTTTAAAAAGGCGTTTTTATCTGCTTTATGTACGGGATACAAAGATAATGTTTTTTCGGAATTAAGCGAAAATAAAACATAATGTTGAAAATTCATGATTATTGAACACTACCTATTATAGCCATTTAAAGCCTTTTTTGCCTTTCTTTTTGGGTTGTGTTAAGTTGTTGATTGTTATGTGTTTGCTGCTGTTTTTGGGTGTTGTTTTGTAACAGTAATTTTTGCCTTTGTCACAATTTTAGCTACGTTGTTATTGTGTAAGAAGATTGTAATTTCCAAAACTATCGATGGAAATAGTTAAATCGTGCTGTTTATCGATTAATGTTAATTTATAGAACGTTTTTGTCTTGTTTGTAACCAGGTGATTGGTGAACGACAACGCCTCTATGCTGTGGTTGGGAAACTGTTTTTGTAAGCTTTCTAACGATGTGGCATAGCTTCCTTTCTTGTCTTTAAAGATTTCTTGCAGATAGGAAATGTTCCAAGCAGCTTGTTCGATAGCATGTGTTGCAGGATAGGAAGCTGTATCTGTTGTTTTTTCAACAAATTGAATATATCCCCATCTTTCTGGATAATGCATGTTTATTAATCCGATAGGAGACCATACCCAATTGGCTTCATCCATAAGTTTATTATCCTTTTTTATGCGTGTGTATTTTCCGTCTACGATTTCATGTTGCCATTGTACCCTTGAGAAATTAAGGCGCCAACGTTCGTTGAGCTTGGGTGTTATGTTTTTTCCGAAAGTGCTTATCGATTTGAAGGGTATCGCCATTTCCACCGCCCAATATTTGTCGGTGTCAGTAGGGGCATTCAAGGAGCCCTCAATGTGGATAGCTGATTTTAACCCTTTGACATCCCAATGCATTATGGCATCGCCAGCAAAACGATAGGGCTTGTTCATCATGAGGTCCATGATGGTATTTAATGCATTTACCTCAATCTCGTAATAGAATGGTTGTGAGGCGTAAGGTTTTATGAAAACTTCAAAGTCATTATTGTGGTAAATGATGTCGTCGTGCTGAAGGATGTCTCCCCATACGTGGGGCTCTTCCATATGAGCATAGATGTATAGGTATTCATCATCCCAAAGCATCTTTACTTTGGTGTCGTATGTAGGTTTAGCTTTCTCTTCACCTTCAATATCTATAAAGCTGTCTGTCCATGGTGCTGCTTGCCAAGCTTCTTCGTCTGCTTTCCCATCAATTTGTATTGTGTTTGTCGCTCTTGGTGCAGCATAGTTTTTTACAGGCGACTGCATTTGTTTGAATACGTTTATGTTGCTTTGAGCATAGAGGTGAGTCTGCGAAAAATAAAGGCTGAAGCCACATAGGAGGTACGTTACAAGCTTTTTCATATAATGCTTCAAAATAGCGATTAAATGCTGAAAAACGGGTTTGTAACACAAATGTTGTAGTTTGTACTAACTCGCGAGAAGTAGGTTGTTGGATGGCTACATCTAAAGAGGAGGGGACGTTAAGCCTAGGAGGAGAGTAGGTGAAGGAATTCTATTCGTGCTTGCTGTTTGTCAACGAAAAAAAGGCTTCTTTATATAAAGAAGCCTTTTTTATGTCGTTGAAGTACAAACTAAACGCGTTTAGATTTGATACGAGCAGCTTTACCAGTAAGGCCACGTAAGTAAAACAATTTCGCACGGCGAACTTTACCTACACTGTTCACTTCGATTTTATCAATGTTTGGTGAGTTTACAGGAAAAATACGCTCAACACCAATACCGTTAGAAATTTTACGTACGGTAAAAGTAGCATTAGTACCTTCACTGTTTAATTGGAGTACTACTCCTTGGTACACTTGAACACGCTCTTTATTTCCTTCGCGAATTTTATAATGAACGCTGATGGTATCTCCTGCTTTAAAAGCGGGAATTTCATTTCTTGTAACCGCTTGCTCTTCTACAAATTTTACTAAATCCATGATTTTGACTAATTATTAACGATTTATATCCTGTAAAAATCGGATTGCAATATTACAGTATTTTTTTGAATAAAAAAAACACTTTCTAAAGAATCTTAAATACTATTTTATTAATTGAGTGCAAAGGTACAGAAAATAAGTGTTGGTTTACTATTTTTTTTACATTTCTAATTTTTAATGAATTTATGAGTCCCTTATTGGGTTAGTTTTTGGCTGATGAAAAATTATCTCGCAATAACATAGGCTTTTAGCTAAAATCTTTGTTTTAGGCCTTGACAAGAATATAAATTGCCGTATCTTTGTGCCAACGAAAAAATAAAGGGGATACCTTTTCGGGGTGTAGCGTAGCCCGGTATCGCGCCTCGTTTGGGACGAGGAGGTCGTAGGTTCGAATCCTGCCACCCCGACAAAAAAAGAGTTTTAACGAAAGTTAAAACTCTTTTTTCGTTTACGGGGTTTGGCAGATTCGAACCGTGGTTCGATCCGTAGGAGGGGATCAAGGGATCATACGGAATTCTTGGGGGGTAAATTTAATTATTGTTAGTTTAGCGTTTTAAATAGATATACTTTGCAAGACGCTGAACGTAAACTTCTGACTTTATTGATGCCCGAAGGGCTATTAGAATATTTTGATATCATGGATGTTGTCTCAAAAGACAACGAACTTCATATTTATCTCGATGAAAAGAACATAGCCCCTTCAGGTTATGAAAATGCTAAATTAGAATCAAAAGGTTTTATGCCATCCGCTGAGATTAAGGATTTTCCTATTCGCACTCAGAAAGTTACACTTCATATTAAACGCCGACGTTGGACAGTTCTAGCTGATGGGAAAATCATTACTAGAGATTGGAACTTGGTGCGTGAAGGGGCTCGAATGACTACAGAGTTCGGGCTTTTTTTAAAGGGGATATTTGGATAATTATCCCATTAGTGCTCATCTATTAGGTCTTTTCTTCCAGTTAGATGGAAAACAGCTCCAGGAGCACTATAAAAACCATCTTAGTGACTTTCATGATTGGAATCAAAAGTCTCATGCAGAATATTGGACTGTTTTCCCTGAGAACACAACAGAAAAGTTAAGTATTGACGAAACGAGCTTCAGTAACGGTGAACTCTATACGATTGTAAGTAGTAAAGCTGCTAAAGGAAGAAAAGGGACTATCTTGGCTACCATAAAAGGAACTAAGGCTGAAGATATTATTCATGTTTTAGAGCGTATACCACTTAGACTAAGAAATAAAGTAAAGGAAGTCACGATGGATATGGCTCCTAATATGGCTAAAGCTGTTCGCAGATGTTTTAGTAATGCTAAACGAGTAATAGATAGATTCCATGTCCAGAAATTAGCCTATGATGCTGTTCAGGAACTGCGCATTAAATATCGTTGGGCGGTCTTGGATGATGAAAGTCGAAAGATTATCAAGGCGCGTAAAGAAGGGAATCACTATGCTGCAGAGATATTAGCTAACGGAGATACGCTTAAGCAATTATTAGCGAGATAAAGATATTTGCTATTTAAACACACTTCTCGGTGGTCTGAGAGCCAGAAGCACCGTGCAGAGCTTCTTTTCTTACATTTTCCAAGACTTAAGAAAGCGTATGATTTAGCGCTAGCATTGGGCGATATCTTTAATAAATGCAAGAGTAAAGAAGGTGGGTTAACCAAACTCGCGCTATGGCATCATCAAGCCGAGAATGCAGGGATAGAATCTTTTGAAAGTGTAGCAAGGTCTATTGCTGCACATCACCCAAATATCCTTCATTACTTTGATAATAGGAGTACAAATGCTGCCGCGGAGTCTTTTAATGCTAAGCTGAAAGCCTTCAGAGCAATAT
>NZ_JBBGZT010000023.1:0-224042 GCF_037572665.1 Sphingobacterium sp. MYb382 | reverse complement strand
GCCCGTAGATGCTGCTACAGGACGCGTTTACAGTAGCAATATCGATGTCGAGCTAGCAGGACCACTTCCCTTTGTATGGGAGCGTACCTACTACAGTGATGCCGAAGTCAAGGGGCCGATGGGCTATAACTGGCACCACAGCTATCATATGGGCTTGTTTAATCTGGGCAACGGCTATGCCTTTTTACGGCTTTCCGATGGCCGAGAAATGCCAGTTCCGCTCCTTGGTTTTGGGGAAAGCTGGTATAGCCGGGAAGAGCAAATGACCTTCAGCAAAGATGAAGAAGGCTATCTATTAGTCGATGCCGACAAGCTCCATTACCGTTTCGATGGCCCTAAAAATAGAGAAGGTTATGTTATGCTTTCACAGATAGCGACCAAAGAAGGGTTTAATATTGATTTAAGATATAACTCCTTAGGCGATTTGCTAGAAATCACCGATAGTAGAGATCAGCTTATCCAGGTAGATACAGACGCTCAAGGGCGTATAACCAAGCTCCATACCCAAGGAGAGCAACAAAAATCCGTTACCCTAGTGGCCTATACCTATGATGAATTAGGCAATATGACATCGGTTAAAGATATCGCTGTTGCTCAAAAGCATTTTTACTATGCCGGTCATTTACTCGTGAAGCTCACCAACCAGACCGGGCAGAGCTTCCATTGGGAATATGAAGGGCATGGCGATGAGGCCAAATGTATACATACCTGGGGCGATGGCGGTATTTTAGATTACTGGACGGTATACAACGATGGGCACACCATTACGCGAAACAGCCTAGGGCATACGGCTCATTATTTTTATGATGAGAAACACCTTATCTATAAAATAATAGATGAAAATGGCGGTATTACACATCAATACTATAATCCCTACCAAGAACTAGAACTTAGTGTCGATGGGGAGGGCTTAACCCAAAAGTTTGAATACAACAGTCATGGGAAACTTACAAAAGTAGAAAATGGAGGTATTACGAGCTATGAATATGACGATAGGCTCAACCTAACCCGTATTATCAGTCCGGGGCGCAAAAGTATAACTTGGAAATACGATACGCTAGACCGCGTAATTGAGAAAAAAAATGCCGCAGGAGGAACCTTATATTACACCTATGAAGGGCAGCATATTCGAACGGTAAGCGACGAGCAAGGTAATACCTACGAGCTATACTTTGACCGTAGACATCAGCTGGTGCAAATGACGCACCCAACTAAACTACTAAGCTTCTGGCAATACGACAGCAGGGGCAATGTACTGCTAGAACAAGATGTCCAAGGAATGCTTACAAAATACGAATACGACGATGCTAACAACCTGATTTATATACGGGAGTCCGGGGGCAATGAGCATTACCTAAAATACGACTCTTCCCGAAATATTATCCATGCTAAAGATGATTATAGAGAGGTGAAGTTTCGTTACGGCAGTCTAGGCATCCTCTTAGAGCGCACACAAAATGGTCGCTCAGTAGGCTTTAGCTACGATACCGAGTTACAACTCAAAAGCATCCGTAATGAAGGCGGAGAGCGCTACCGCTTTGGCTTAGATGCGATGGGTAATGTGGTCAGCGAGTGGGGTTTTGACGGCTTGCAACGCCGCTATCAAAGGGATGCCAATGGTCGGGTGAAGAAAGTAATGCGCTCCGAGGACCGGTGGAGCCGTTACGAGTATGACGCGAGCGATCATATTGTTTTGGAAGAGCATAGCGACAAGACTTGGGCAGCCTATAAATACGATAAGGATGGACTCCTGATTAGTGCGCTAAACGAAGATACTCATCTACAGCTTCAACGGGATCGTGCAGGACGTGTAATCAAGGAAACACAAGGCGCGTACAGCATAAGCCGTAGCTATGACAAGTGGGGCAATGCTACACAGATCAGCAGTAGCCTCGGGGCCGATATCCAGTTAGATCACGACAGTCAAGGGCTCATTACCCAGATGCAGAGTGGCGACTGGGAGGCTAAGTGGGCCTACAACAAAAGAGGGATGGAAATTCAGCGTGAGCTTAGCGGAGGCGTACGGGTGGAA
Organism: Sphingobacterium sp. MYb382; assembly: GCF_037572665.1. Classification (NCBI taxonomy): domain Bacteria; kingdom Pseudomonadati; phylum Bacteroidota; class Sphingobacteriia; order Sphingobacteriales; family Sphingobacteriaceae; genus Sphingobacterium; species Sphingobacterium sp. MYb382. The sequence continues at coordinate 222,010 of NZ_JBBGZT010000023.1, read as the reverse complement.
ACCGTGCGCGATAGCTATGGACGGGTATGCAGTAGAAGCATCGGTGTTAACAATATCGAACAGGCCTCCCATCGCTATACCTGGAAACAAGGCAACCGGCTACAGAGCATAATCAACCGGCTGGGCGAGACCACATCTTTTGAGTATGACGAATGGGATAACCTGGTTAGCGGTCAGTATAGTAATGGTAAAGAGATGAATACCATTTACAAGGCCCCGGATGCCATCGGAAACCTTTTTAAGACGCCAGAAAGAAACGATCGCAGCTACGATGCTGGTGGTAGCCTAATAAAAGATGAAACGTACCATTACCATTACGATGATGAGGGCAATCTTGTTTTCAAAGAGTTTATCCAAGTAGGCTATCCAGCATTATTTGAACGCCGTGTACTAGAGAAGATGCTCAACATCAAGATAAAGGCAAGCGGAAAAGGAACAGTTTACGAATGGGCCGGCAACGGCATGCTGAAAAGCGTGGTGCATCCCTTAGGCTATAAAGTATCTTTTTACTACGATGCCTTGGGGCGCCGCATAGCCAAGAAGAAAAACTCAATAGTAACCCGTTGGCTGTGGGATGGCAATGTTCCGCTGCACGAATGGCAATACGAAGGAGTATACCCACCCGAGCTCAGCGTAGATGAAAGTAAGCAGCTACAGCAGGAAGCCGAACCCGTCGAAAACCTGATTACGTGGTTATTTGAAGAGAATTCTTTCGTACCTTGTGGTAAGATTGTTGGAAAAGAGACTTACAGTATCGTTTCCGACTATTTGGGAACTCCAAATTTCATGTACAATGCCCAAGGGGAGAAAGTTTGGGAATGTACGTTAGATATCTATGGAAAAGTAAGAACCTTACAAGGCTCTTTGAAAGACTGTCCATTTCGCTATCAAGGTCAATATGATGATGTAGAAATCGGCCTTTATTATAATAGATTCCGTTATTATTCTCCAGATATTGGCGGGTATATCAGTAAGGATCCTATTGGACTGGCAGGGAATAACCCAACTTTGTATGGGTATGTAGGTGATACGAATACTTGGATAGATCCGTTTGGGTTGGATCCGTTAGTATCTGTTCAAGAAAAAATTAATAATATATTATTAGATCATTTATCTGCTATTCAGAAAATAGATTCTAATGCTAGTATTGGATATAGAGGCAGTGCCGCTAGTGGGATAAGTAAAGCTCATGACCCTAGTATTTCTAAGCCATTAAATCCTAATAATTTTGATGTCGATGCATTTATAAATAGTGATTATTTGGCTAACAACCCTTTGTTTACAAATAGAACTAGAAATGCTGCAAAAATTGATGGAATGAAAGAAATAGAAGCGTCCATAGACAAACAATTACGAGAAGTTTTTCCTAATAATAAATTTAAAAATGAATCTTTTGGATTTAGAATATTCAAAACACATGAATTAGATGAATTAGCTAGAAAGGGAGATTCTCAATTTAGATTAAATTGTCATTAATAAAAAATCTCTATTATGTATACAAAAACAGTAGATATCGTTTTACTTGAAGATATTCCGTTTAAAGAACTGCTCCCAAAGATTGAAAAAGTATTTAAGACTTCCCTTCCATTTGAAAACAAAAAAGGAAGACATATAGCGAAATCATGTGTTCAATATTTAAATGTAGAAGTTATTGATCGTTATGATGATTTAAGTGGTTTACTATGTGATGATTACCACACTCTAGTGTTAACCTTTTTTTATGAAGGTTCTTTGGATTATCTAGAGAAAGAGAAATATGTAAAAGAAATATTAAAAAATCTTATCATGTGGGATTATGGGATATGGTCTCCAATAGAAAAAGGAGAACCATATAGGAAGATTTTTCCAAATAAGGAAACAGAAATATTTTATATAAACTAAATAAGGATGATTAATGATAAGATATATATAGTAGTAGATATAGAGACAGATGGACCTGTGATAGGTAAAAATTCTATTGTTTGTTTTGGAGCAGTTGTTTTAGAAAATGGATTATATAATACATTTTATGGAAAAATAAAACCCCTTACAGAATATTATAATGAAGAAGCTTTGGCTATATCAGGATTTACAAGAAAAGAACATGAATCTTTTGAATCTCCTTTACAGGTAATGAAAAGATTTAATGATTGGATTAGTAAATTAAAAGGAAGACCTATTTTAATTTCGGATAATAATCAATTTGATGGAGCTTGGATAAATTACTATTTTCATACTTTTTTAGGAAGAAATCCTTTTGGATTTTCAAGTAAGCGAATAGGGGATATTTATCATGGTTTTCTTAATGATTCTAAATATAATTGGAAACAGCACAGAAAAACAAAACATACCCATAATCCTGTGGATGATGCTAAAGGAAATGCTGAAGCATTACTATATTTAATTTCTAAAGGATTTAAACTTTAATTCGATATCATTTTACTCGTTTCTTAGGATAAAAAGTAAAGAGGCTGATCTTTTTAGACAGCCTCTTGTTAGTATTATAAAGAAGTCTTAAAGCTTATTTTTTCAACTGAAAACTCAGCTGAAAAATGAATTAGGTAGACGGTTGAATATTAAGCTCGCAGGAAGGAAAATGTTGCACAGGTGTAGTATCCAACAGGTATCGTTATTACGACTCGGAGAGCGGGCTTTACATTAGTAAAGATCCGATTGGATTGGCCGGAAACAACCCGACGCTGTATGCGTATACACGTGACAGTAATATAGAAATAGATCCTTTTGGGTTAGAAATTCCATTAGGTTTTAGTAGTTATGGACAATTACAACAGTTTGCTACAGAAATACAATCTACAATAGCTAAAGCTGGATATGGAAGTGGTTCACCTATTTTAATGAAAGGAAGTTCGGTTTCAGGAAGAAGCTATAGTCCCGGACCTCTTTTTGATGTTGGAAGAGTAAGTGATTTTGATGTTGCTATTGTTAATCCTGAACTGCTTAAAAAAGCTGAAGAATTAGGAATAGCAAAATATGGTTCTGGTAAATCTTTCCCTATTGATATGGGTAATCCTGTAAGAGCAAGGGTTTTAGGTTTAGATAAACTTCAAGAAAAAATTATCTGCATTTATGGGGAGAGATGTTAATATGAGAATTTTTGATAGTGTAGATTCAGCAAAAAAAGCAAGTGTTACAGCAAGTATGATGATTAAATATGACTAACATGAGTAAATCTTTTTATTTAAAATTTGGATATTTACATAACAATAGAAAAGAATTGGTTGATATCATATCAAAAAAAATAAATATAATATTACAGCCTACTTCAAATGGAAATTATGGATATAGATTCGGAGAAGTAGCAGAGACTATTTCTATTTTTAATAATTATATTGAGTACGAAGATTGGTGGCAAGAAGAAAATTTTAAAAATTGTCCAACAATAATAACAGCTTCATTTACAAAAGGAAAAAATGTAGAAAAGGAAAAAAAATGAATTATTTAAAAAATGTATTATTAATAATTCCCGATTTAATAGAAATAGATCTCCAAGTTCTGGAATCAGAAAATTAAATTTAGAATAACTTCGAAAATTATTCTTTCCTATCCCCAGCTTTTAGCTATTGATTTAGGATAAAATTACAAAGCTACTCATTTGAGTGGCTTTGTATCCAACAGGTACCGCTATTACGACTCTGAAAGTGGGCTTGACATCAGTAAAGATCCTATTGGATTGGCAGGAGATAAACCAACGCTGTATGGATATGTAGGTGATAGTAATAGTTAGATAGATCCGTTTGGAGAATCAGGAATGCCTTGGCATTTTCGTAAACAGGATAAGTTGTGTTCTAGTCCTTATCACGCTTCCAACTATAACCATAGCGTTCTTTACTTCAAGTTATGCATTAGCAAAGTGTTGTATTCCTCCGTTTCTTCTTAAAAAAACGAAGATTTAAGATACAATGCTTTAGCAGCCCCTATAAAATAGACCTGCCCAAAAAGTGTGTATCTTTTTGGGCAGGTGCATAATCTTAGTTGGAAAAGATCTGCTATTAAAGTTCTTTCCGCAAACGAGCTACAGGGATATTCATAGCTTCTCTATATTTTGCTACCGTTCGGCGTGCGATACTATAACCTTTTTCCTTTAAGATATCGGTTAGTTTTTCATCCGCCAGCGGCTTACGTTTGTCCTCATTGGCAATACATTCCTCCAAAATTTTCTTCACCTCTTTGTTGGAGACCTCTTCACCAGAATCCGTTTGTATAGCTTCGGAGAAGAATGATTTCAAGAGAAAAGTTCCAAATTCTGTTTGCACATATTTAGAGTTTGCGACACGAGAAACTGTTGAAATATCCATTTCAATGCGGTCTGCTATGTCCTTTAAAATCATTGGCTTAAGAAGGCGCTCATCGCCGGCTAAAAAGTACTCATACTGATACTCCATGATGGCATTCATCGTTTTTAGTAATGTCTGCTGGCGCTGTTTGATAGCATCAATAAACCACTTAGCAGAATCTAGCTTTTGCTTAACAAACTGCACTGCCTCTTTCATCTTTTTATCGTTTTTCTCCGCCTTCTCATAATGCTCAAACATATCTTGATAGGAGCGTGATACACGTAGCTCAGGGGCATTACGTCCGTTGAGGGTTAAGTGCAACACACCTTCATTATTACTGATATGGAAATCAGGGATAATATGAAGCTGCTTTCCAGCCACTGCGCCAGAGTCACCAGGCTTAGGATTAAGTTTCAAGATTTCGTTGATGATATCCTTAAGCTCATTCGAGTCCACACTCAATTGTTTTTCAATCTTGTCGTAATGCTTCTTTGTAAACTCCTCTAGGTAGTTTTCTACAATACGGATTGCCTGATTTATAATGGGGTTGTGAACATCCTTTTTTTGCAGTTGGATGAGTAAGCATTCCTGCAAGTCACGGGCCCCAATTCCTGCAGGCTCAAAGTCTTGTATTATTTTTATCATCGATTCCACCTCAACTTCGGTAACCTCGATGTTTTGGGAGAAGGCAAGGTCATCAACCAGCGATAATGTCGATCGGCGTAAGTAGCCATCGTCATCAAGACTACCAATAATCTGTTGGCCAATTTGATAATCTTTATCAGAAAGAGCTAAAAGATCAAGCTGCTGCTGTAGGCTTTCAAAAAATGAATCCTGAACGGCCATCGGCATTTCCTTCTTGTCATCTTCATCGTCCGAGCTATAATTATTGGAATAGTCGCTATAATCATCCTCTTGAATATACTCATCTACGTTAAATTCATCTTCATATTCTTTGGACTCTTCGTTGTAGTTGTCATCAGGATCGCGATCAGGATACTCTTCCACAGGGTCATTCATGTTCGCTAAGCTGCCATCTTCTAGTGCTGGATTCTCCTCCAGCTCTTCTTTTATACGTGCATCCAAGGAAACCGTAGGCACCTGAAGGAGCTTAATAAATTGTATCTGTTGTGGAGAAAGCTTTTGTAAAAGCTTCTGTTGTAGTGTCTGTCTTAACATTTGCTATAAACTTAACGTAGGTAAAAATACTCAAATTAATCATATTTCTAAACTGGTACGTTTTTTGTGCAACGGGCGGCGTGGTTTTTTTCTCATTTTACCAATTTTTAAATAAAGGTTTTAATTGGTTTTAAGCAAATGTTAAATTTCGTTAATATTTGGCGCTAAATATTCTTTTTTGCACCGAGATGGCAGTTTTTCGGAAAACAATTTCCATCTTTATCCCCATGTTTAAACGGGTTAAGAATAAGTATCTGCGATACTTTATAATCGCTTTATACAGCCTAATTATTTTTGTTTGTGCTGTTCAATTGAACTTTTTGGGGTTATTTGGCTACTCGCCAACCAAGAAGGATATTGTTATGCCATCTTTAAATGTTGCTTCTGAGGTGTATACGGCCGATTCGGTTTTAATAGGTCGTTACTTTGAGGAAGATCGTGATCCTGTCGCTTTCGACAGCATATCTCCTAATGTTATCCATGCGCTTGTTGCTACAGAAGACGCTCGCTTCTATAAGCACAGTGGGGTAGATTTTATCAGTATTTTTTCGGGTGCCGTCTCAACAATTCAAGGAGATAAGCGTGGTGGTAGTACCATTACCCAGCAGTTAGCCAAAAACTTATACCGTACACGTTACAATAAGTCACAAGGCTTCTTAGGTAAAATCCCTGGCGTTAAGATTATCGTTACTAAGTTTAAAGAGTGGATGACTGCCTATAAATTGGAGTCAAAATATGAGAAGAATGAAATCCTAACCATGTATTTGAATACGGTTTCATTTGGAAATAATGCCTACGGTATCAAATCTGCAGGTATTCGTTATTTCAATAAGCTGCCAAATCAGTTGACGGTACCTGAAGCTGCAGTGCTTGTCGGTATGTTGAAAGGAACAACCTTATACAACCCGATGCGTAACCCAGAGAAGTCTTTAGCACGTCGCAATACGGTGTTGGCACAGATGCAAAAAGAAGGCTACCTGAAGGCCGACGAAGCCACCAACTATGCTAAAGTACCGTTGAAACTGCATGTAAACAATCAGGACAACAAAGGTATTAATGATTCATACCTACGCACAGCTGTTGAGCGCTGGCTCGAAAAATGGAGCGAGGAGAACGAGATTAATATATACACCGCTGGATTAAAGATTTATACAACGATTGATTCGCGTATGCAAGATATTGCTGTGGAAGCAGTGAATAAGCAGATGAAAGAGTTGCAGCGTCGTTTAGATAACACATGGGGGAAGGAGTTGCCTTGGCGTGATAAAAGTGGTACCGTTATCCCTAACTTCCTTGAAGATAAAATGCGTAAGCTTCCTATCTATAGCGAGTTGATGAAGCATTATAAAAGTGAAGAGTTAGTTTTTCAAGAGCTCAACAAGCCTAAGAAAATGACCATTTTCACTTGGGATGGTGATAAAGAAGTGCAAATGTCCAGTATGGATTCTTTGAAACACTATCTAACCATGCTGAACACCGGTATGATGGCTTTACAGCCTAAAACTGGAGAAATTAAAGTTTGGGTAGGTGGTATCAATCATTTGTATTACAAATTTGATCATGTTAACCAATCTAAGCGTCAAGCAGGCTCTACTTTTAAGCCTTTTGTTTATATGGCGGCTTTAGAGCAAGGTATGGCACCGTGTGATACCTACGATGATATTCCTGTACGTATCGACTTCGTCAATAAAAAAGGAGAGAAAGAAACCTGGGAGCCGAAAAATGCAGACTGGAACTTCTCACACCGCACCATGTCACTACGTTGGGCAATGGCGCGCTCTTTAAATAGTGTTACAGCACAGCTGACGCGCGATTTAGGATGGGATAAAGTGGTAGAAATGGCACATAAACTCGGTATTGATAGCCATCTGGAATCCGTTCCTTCCGTAGGTTTAGGATCCAATGATGTCACTGTTTATGAAATGGTGAAAGCATATGCCGTATTCATGAATGAAGGAAAAACAATCGACCCTTTATTAGTTTCTAGAATATATGATAGCGAGGGCAAGCTTATCGCTTCCTTCGAAGCTAAACAAAAACAGGTTGTAACTCCAGAAAATGCCTGGCTTATGACCTATATGCTACGCGGTACCATTGAAGAACCACGTGGTACTTCTCAAGCACTATGGGAATGGGATTTGTTTAAAAATAATAACCAGATTGGTGGTAAAACAGGAACCTCATCAGACTATGTAGATGGTTGGTATATGGGCGTAACGAAAGACCTTATTGCTGGCGTTTGGGTAGGCTGTGACGAACAGAGTATTCACTTTAAAAACTCCCATACAGGCGAAGGCTCTAAAACAGCGCTTCCTATATACGCCACTTTCATGGAAGAGCTCTATAAACAACCTGCTTTGGGTGTAACGATGGGGCCTTTTCCGCAAGCATCCGTTAAGATTAACAAAAGCTATAATTGTCCGAGTGTATATTACGAAGAGCGCACAACGACAGATAGCGTAGAGACAGACGAAGATCACCTCGGTGAAATAGACGAAGGCTCTCTGCCTGATTTGTCTGAAATCACAGAATAGTAACGTTATATTCCCTAAAAATTTCTATTTTTAGGGAATATAACGTTTATTATGAACACCAATTTAGCCCTACACTTCAAGTTTTTGAAGTGCTTTTTTTTAGCCTTACTTCTGCAAATTCTCTTGCCATCATTAGTGTCGGCACAGTATTTTGGTCAGAATAAAATGAGGTACAAAAAATTGAACTTTAAAGTTCTTGAGACGCCCCATTTTGAAATGTATTCTTACCTAAAGAATGATAGCATGACGACGTGGTTGGCTAAAGAGGCTGAAGTCTGGTATCGCATGCATCAGCAGGTATTTCAAGATACCTTTATTCGCAAAAATCCCCTAATCATTTATAATAACCATCCTGAATTCCAACAGACAACCGCTATTTCTGGTGAAATTAGTGTGGGTACTGGAGGGGTGACTGAGGCATTTAAGCAGCGTGTAGTGATGCCTGTGATGCAGATTAACCAACAAACACGCCATGTATTAGGGCACGAGTTGGTGCACGCTTTCCAATATCGTGTATTGATGGAAGGGAAGGATACCACCCGTTTGGAGAGTGTCGCTAATATTCCTTTGTGGATGGTAGAAGGGATGGCCGAGTACTTATCTATCGGAAAGAAAGATGCTTTCACAGCCATGTGGATGCGCGACGCTTATGCACGTCAGGATATTCCTTCTCTTAAGCAACTAACAGAGGAGTCCTATAAATATTTTCCGTATCGCTATGGTCAAGCTTTTTGGGCCTATGTAGGCGCCACTTATGGCGATACTGTGGTGATGCCTCTTTTCTTAGAAACAGCGAAGTATGGCTATGATGTAGGGATGCGTCGTGTATTTGGTTACGACTCCAAGACGATGTCTACCTTGTGGCGAAATAGTATGGAGACGGCCTTCAAGAGCTTAAATAAAGATACGGTATCACGCCCTATAGGACAGCCTTTAATCACGCCAAAGAATGGTGGGCGCATGAATGTTGCTCCTGCGATATCGCCCGACGGTCGCTATGTGGCCTTTATGTCGGAGAAGGATCTCTTTGGTATTGATTTGTTTTTAGCTGATGCCGTAACCGGAGAGATTATCCGTAAGCTTGGAAGCAGGACCACAAACAAAGATATTGATGAATTTAGTTATTTAGAATCGGCGGGAGACTTTTCGCCAGATAGTAAAACTTTTGCCTTTAGTGTGTTTAGCGAAGGAAAAAATAAACTTATGACCATTGATGTAGCGACGGGCAAAACGCGCTTTGTGCAGGAGATGGGAAATATTGTCGAGTTTACGAATATTACCTTTGCGCCAGACGGCGAACGTGTTGCTTTTTCAGGCCTTCGTGACGGACAGAGTGATATATTTGTATTCAATCTGCGCACGAAAGAGCTTCAACAGTTGACTGATGATAAGTATTCTGATTTCCAGCCTAGTTTCTCTAGGGATGGAAAGTTTATCGTATTTAGTACCGATCGAGTAGCCTACGAGAGCGATTCGCGCGCTGTAGACATACCGATGGGCCTTGCACTTATCGATGTAGATAGTAAAGTGATCACCACGATTCCGATCTTTCCTGGTGCAAATAATTTAAACCCACATTTCTCGGGTGATGATCAATATATCTATTTTCTGTCCAATGGTGACGGTTACCGAAATATGTTTCGCTATGCGATTAAAACGCAGCAGCTGGAGCAGCTAACGGACTACTTTACCGGGATTAGTGGTATAACAGAGTATTCGCCAGCGATGAGTATATCCTCGCATGACGATATCGTGTATTCCTATTTCAAAGGAAATCAATATAGCATATATAAGGCTAAAGCCTCCGATTTTAATGCTAAAGTAATTGATGGCGATAGCTCTGATTTTACGGCTGCCATGTTGCCTCCTTATGCAAATAGAGGGGTGAATGTGGTGTATACCAACCTGCAGAATTTTAACGCTTATAGCCGCATATCGGATGCGCAGATTAGCCCTGTTCCATACCGCGCTAAGTTCAAAATGGATTATCTAGCAAACTCTGGTGTAGGTATGACGGTAGGCTCTCGTTATGGGGCGGGTATGTCGGGCGGTGTTTTTGGTATATTTTCCGATATTCTGGGCTACAATCAGATTTTCTCAACATTGAGCATCAACGGAGAACTTCAGGATTTTGGTGGACAGGTGGCTTATGTAAATCAGAAAGGCCGTTGGAATTGGGGAGGAGCAGTTTCGCACATCCCATATCTATCGTCTTTCGGCGCTTACGCGCAACGTGATATCACGGGCAACGGTAAGGAGTCTGTTTATGATACCTATTTGGTGCGTAGCTTTCAACAGCAAATTGAAGGTTTCGTAGCTTACCCATTTAATCGTAACCACCGTTTTGAAGTCGGAACGGCCTTGGCACGTTACAGCTATAGAGTGGATCGTTGGAGCCGTGGTTATTAATCGTTCTTCTCGAAGCGAGATAAAATATATAATGAAGAAGCATCTCAGATTTTAGATGCGAACTTCAACTCTTTTGTGGTGCAGCAGCTGAATGCTGGTTTTGTTGGCGATAAGTCTGTGTTTGGTATGACTGCTCCAATAGAAGGCTTTCGTTACCGCTTAGGCGTGGAGCAGTACTTTGGCGACTATAGTCTGACGGCCTACAATATTGATTTACGCAAGTATTTCCGCTTTAAGCCAGTAACATTAGCTTTCCGTGCCTATAGTTACCTGCGTACCGGTAAGGATGATGATAAGCTTTATCGTTTATATCTCGGGTACCCATATTTGGTGCGTGGTTTTGACAACACCTCTAATGAGAATATCGGAGCGCTAACGATCAACGACTTGATGGGTTCGCGTGTTGCCGTTGGAAATATAGAGTTACGTTTGCCATTTACAGGTCCAGAAAAATTAGCCGCTATTAAGTCGAGCTTCTTATTCACCGATCTTAATTTATTTTTTGATGCGGGTTTGGCCTGGAATAAAGGAAATAAAATTGTAGGCAGCATGGATAAGCGCCCCGTGGTTCAGCAGTTTGATAGCGACGGAAATCCGGTTTTAGACCAAGATGGAAGTCCGGTTTATGCTTATGATAAAAACTATAGAATCCCAGTTTTTAGTGCTGGCGTATCGTTGCGAGTGAATGTATTTGGCGCCATGATTCTAGAGCCATTCTATGCTGTTCCCTTTGTCAAATCTAGAACGAAATTTGGAACCTTTGGATTAAACTTTACACCGGGATGGTAGTCTTACCAATGGAAAGTGTGTAAGATTTAAGTGTGGATAAGGTTAAGGTTGTTAGGGTCGTTGTTTCGCTTAGGCGTAAACAACGACTTTTTTTTGTTCATCTATTAGCGCGTAAAGAAGTATAATCTATTTATAGCGAACCAAACCTACCTGTGTAACGGTTGATGCTGGCGCATTGTAGCAGGGTAATTGATTAAGCCAATTTGGGTTCTTAAAACGGATTAGGCGTTCGCGCTGCATACGTGTAAACTGCATCAATTGTGCCGCTCTACGCTCGGCTTGATCCAAGCTGTCGTATACCTCAATATGAACAAGGTTTGTGAGCTTCGGGCTGTTCGGGAACAACGACGGGCTTGCTTGTCGTAATTCATTCATCGTGGTATTCAGGTCGTTGCTATAACCTACTTTAAGGTATGAACGATTGCTGTCTGTTAGTATGTAAACGCTGTGCTTTGTCATGATAATACTCCTTTTTGCTAATATATTTGGTGAACCAAAAGATAATTACTAATTTTATTGGCACAATATTACTAATTATTTTAGTATTTCAAAAATATTTAAAAAAATATGTCAAACATTGCTTCAAACCTTAAGTACCTCAGAAAGAAAAAGGGACTAACACAACAACAGTTTGCAGATGCGCTAGAAATTAAGCGTGCATCTGTTGGTGCTTATGAAGAGGATCGTGCTGAGCCTAAGTATGAACTCCTGCATAAGATTGCTGCATTTTATGAGCTATCAATGGATGAGTTGGCTAATGATGAGATTAACGACAAGTGGAAACCGAGCCCTCGTGGCAACGCGTCCAACCTGCGCGTACTGAGTGTGACAGTAGATGGTAATGACCGCGAAAATATAGAGTTGGTACCTGTTAAAGCTAGCGCAGGTTACCTTAATGGTTATGGTGACCCTGAGTATGTAGCAGAATTGCCGAAGTTCTCGTTACCTATGTTTAACCAAGGTACGTATAGAGCTTTTGAAATTAAAGGAGACTCCATGCTGCCTTTACCATCAGGCAGTATTGTTATCGGCGAATTTGTCGAGAACTGGAATGATATCAAAGCAGGACAAACTTATGTTGTGGTATCGAAAGACGATGGCGTAGTTTATAAGCGTATCGCTTTTAAATTTAAAGAAGATAAAGGATTGAAGCTTGTTTCTGATAATAAAGTGTACGACCCATATTGGGTGGAGGCAGGGGATATCATCGAGATATGGAAGGCTAAAGCTTATATAAGTACAGAGATGCCAGAGCCTAATCCAGCACCATCAATGGAGACATTGACCAACATGATGAGTCAGATGCAGAAGACTATAAACGCTGTTGTTGATAATAAATAGCCATGAATTTGTTTGTTTTAAAAAATATAATTACCTTTGTATAATCTGAAGAAGAGGGGGTATGCTATACCCCCTTTTTTAATTCTTTACAGTATAATTTATGCAAATAGAAGATAGAGTTCGACAGTTGGTCGAAGAGAAGATTGCCGATCGTGATGATCTTTTTATTGTGCGGATAAAAATGCAAGGCAATGGTATTCTTGAAATCTTATTAGATGGAGATCAAGGTATAGCCATTGAGGACTGCGCAAAGGTGAGTCGCCATGTTGGCTTTCATTTAGAAGAAGAGAACGCAATAGAACAAGCATATCGCTTGGAAGTTTCTTCCCCAGGGATAGACTCTCCATTGTTGCTTGATCGACAGTATCAGAAAAACATCGGACGTAGTGTTCGTGTTAAAACCAACGACGGTGCTAAACGTGAAGGCAAGCTCCTTGCTGCAACAAGTACTACAGTAACTCTGGAAGAAAGTGTAAAGGAAAAAGGAAAGAAGGCTACGCTAGTCGAAGTTGAAATTCCGGTAGAACAAATAAAAGAAACAAAGGTGTTAATTTCATTTAAGTAAAAATGAGCAGCAATATCAACTTAATTGACTCGTTTCAGGAGTTTAAAGACTTTAAAAATATCGACAGACCTACGGTAATTACGGTCTTAGAAGAAGTTTTCCGTAGTATGATTCGCAAGCGTTTCGGTACAGACGAAAATGTAGACGTTATCGTTAACCCAGACAATGGGGATTTGGAGATCTGGCGTACACGTGTGGTAATGGAAGATGGTTTTTCTGAAGATGATGATTTAGAAATCGAACTTGCCGAGGTACATAAGTTTGATCCAGACTTAGAGGTAGGTGATGACTATATCGAGCAAATTACGCTAGAGAGCTTCGGCCGCCGTGCGATTCTTGCTGCCCGTCAAACTTTAGTATCTAAAGTATTAGAATTAGAGAAAGACGAAGTATTCAAGAAATACAAAGATCGCGAAGGCGAATTGGTTGTTGGTGAGGTTTACCAAATCTGGAAAAAAGAAATTTTGGTGTTGGATGAAGACGGAAACGAACTTATCCTTCCTAAGACAGAGCAAATTCCTGCCGATTATTTCAAAAAAGGCGATAGCATCCGTGCGGTAGTTGATAAAGTAGATATGATGAATAGTAATCCTAAGATTATTATTTCTCGTACTTCTCCAGCATTCTTACAGCGTTTGTTCGAATTGGAAGTTCCTGAGATTTTCGACGGATTGATTACAATCAAGAAAATTGTTCGTGAACCAGGAGAGCGCGCTAAGGTAGCTGTTGAGTCGTACGATGATCGTATCGATCCAGTAGGAGCCTGTGTGGGTATGAAAGGTTCGCGTATTCACGGTATCGTTCGTGAGTTGCGTAATGAGAATATTGACGTAATTAACTTTACATCAAACCACTCTTTATATATCACACGTGCGTTAAGCCCTGCACGTATCTCATCTATCAAAATTGATGACGAGCGTAAAACGGCTGCTGTGTATTTGAAGCCTGACCAGGTGTCATTAGCAATTGGTCGTGGTGGACACAATATTAAATTAGCGGGTAAGCTAACAGGTTACGAGATCGATGTATACCGTGAGAATGATGAAATCGAGGAGGATGTGGACATCGAAGAATTCGCAGATGAAATTGAAAGCTGGGTGATTGAACAGTTTAAACGCGTAGGTTTAGACACGGCAAAATCCATCCTTTCATTGACAGAAGAAGAATTGGTTCGTCGTACCGATTTAGAAGAAGATACAATCCAAGAGATTGTACGTATTTTGCAATCCGAGTTTGAATAAGGCTCAGCTTGCGCATACACTGAAAAAACAATTGCTTATAAATTGTTTTTTCAGTGTAAAAAAACATATTTTTGTAGTACTTAATATTAGAAGGTAAAAAAATAGATGACAGAAGGAAAAAGCGTAAACTTGCTAAAGGCAGCAAAAGAACTTAATATTGGAATAGGTACCGCTGTCGATTTCTTAGGAAAGAAAGGTTTCGAAGTTGAAACTAAACCTAGCACTAAGTTATCGCCAGACATGTATGCTGTTCTTCTTAAAGAATTTCAAGGAGACAAAAACGCTAAAGATGAAGCCAAACAAATTGTTATTGGCAAAATCCGCCGTGATGAGTCTACTGCTGGAACAGGTGGAGCGAATCCGACTGACGCTTTAGAAGATAGTAAAGAAGGGGCTTCCGAAATTAAGGAAGTGGCTAAAAAGGAAGCGCCGGTAGCGGCAGCAGCTCCAGAAGTAGCTAAAACGCCTAGTGAGCAGACTAAAACAGAAGAGCCGAAGAAGGAAGAAGAAAGCACTGGACACTTGAAGGTGATCGGAAAAATTGATTTGGATAGTTTAAACCGCACGAAGAAAAAAACAGTAGAGCAGCCTAAGGTAGAAAAACCTGAACCGGTTGCTGTAGTGGCTAAACCTGAAGTGGTAGTAGAAGCTCCCAAAGAAGAGAAACCTGTAGTTAAGGCTGAAGAGATAAAAGTAGAAAAAACTATTGTCGAGCCTGTGGTAGCTGCAAAACCCGAAGTACAAGTAAAAGAAGAACCGAAGCAGGAAGCTGCTAAACCAGCGCCTGTGAAGACGGAAATTAAACCAGAACCAAAAGTAGAAGTGAAAAAAGAACCTTCTGTGGTAAACAACCCAGTTCAAGAAAAGAAATCCTCAACTGGAGAAGATAAGCAACAAGGCGAAGTTATTCGTGCTCGTTCAGAAACATTAGCAGGACCGAAAGTAATTGGAAAAATCCAGTTGCCAGTAGAGCGATCTAGCAAACCAGTAGCATCGTCGTCTAATGCAAACAATGATAACAAGCGTAAGCGCAAGCGCTCCAACAAACCTAATACGCCAGGTACGCCAAATACTACAGGTGGTGAAGGTGGACAGCAGCAGCAGCGTGGTCAGCAAGACGGTGGAAACCGTGGACCTGGAGGCTTTAATCGTGGTGGTGGACACCCAAGACCAGGAGGCGGTAACCCGCAACATGGTGGTGGTGGTAGAGGCCGTCCAGACTTTAAAGGTAGAGGACGTGCAGCAGACACAACGCCAAAAGAGGAGCCAACGGACAAAGATATCCAAGACCAAATCAAGGCTACACTAGCACGTTTAAGTGGTGCTGGTAAGTCGGGTAAATTTGCGCAGCGTGCTAAATTACGTCGTCAAAAACGTGATGATATAGCACTTTCAGCTGAAGAAGCAGCATTGGAAGAAGCAGCACAATCTAAAATTTTGCGTGTAACGGAATTCGTTACGGCAAATGAGTTGGCTAACTTGATGGATGTACAGGTGACACAAGTAATTTCTACTTGTATGAGCTTAGGTATGTTCGTATCAATCAACCAACGTTTAGATGCGGAAACTTTATCTATCGTTGCAGACGAGTTTGGTTACCAAATTGAATTTATTAAACCAGAAGATGAAGAAGTTGCTTCACTAGAAGAAGCAGATAAAGAGGAAAACTTAATTTCCAGAGCACCAATCGTTACGGTGATGGGACACGTTGACCACGGTAAAACTTCCTTACTCGATTATATCCGTAAAGCCAATGTAACTAAAGGCGAAGCGGGAGGTATTACACAGCACATCGGTGCCTATGCCGTGAAATTGGATGACGGACGTAAAATTACGTTCTTAGATACGCCAGGTCACGAAGCCTTTACAGCGATGCGTGCTCGTGGTGCGAAAGTAACGGATATCGTTATTATCGTTATCGCAGCGGACGATGCGGTAATGCCTCAAACGAAAGAAGCAATCAACCACGCACAAGCAGCAGGTTCTCCGATTGTATTTGCCTTCACGAAGGTTGATAAACCAGGAGCTAATGCAGACCGTGTTCGTGAGCAACTTTCGGCAATGAATATTTTAGTAGAAGATTGGGGTGGTAAATACCAAGCGCAAGAGATTTCTGCTAAGACAGGTGAAAATGTAGAGCTACTTTTAGAAAAAGTATTGCTTGAAGCAGAGATGTTAGAATTGAAAGCCGATCCTAAGAAACGTGCTGTAGGTTCTGTTATCGAGGCTGCTTTAGATAAAGGACGTGGTATTGTTACGACAGTATTAGTTCAAGGTGGTACATTACGTGTAGGTGATGCAATCTTAGCGGGAGCACACTCTGGTAAAGTGAAAGCTTTAACAAATGAGCGTGGCGAGCGTGTTCAAGAAGCTGGTCCATCGATTCCTGTACAGATTTTAGGTATGTCAGGTGCGCCGACTGCTGGTGATAAATTGTATGTACTTGAAAGTGAGTCTGAAGCTCGTCAAGTAGCAAACAAACGCCTTCAGTTACAACGTGAGCAAGGTATGCGTGCTACGAAACACATCACGTTGGATGAGATTGGTCGTCGTTTGGCTATCGGTAACTTTAAAGAACTTAACATCATTGTTAAAGGTGATGTGGATGGTTCAATTGAAGCTTTATCTGACTCTTTATTGAAGCTTTCAACAGCAGAGATTCAAGTTAATATTATCCACAAGTCGGTTGGTGCTATCTCTGAATCCGATGTATTATTAGCTTCGGCTTCTGATGCGATTATTATCGGTTTCCAAGTACGCCCTACACAAAATGCACGTAAACTAGCAGAAAACGAGCAGATTGATATCCGTCTATACTCTATCATTTACGATGCGATTGATGAAATTAAATCGGCGATGGAAGGTATGTTGGCACCGAAATTTGAAGAGAAAATCGTTGCGGAAGTACAAATCCGTGAGACCTTTAAAATCTCTAAAGTTGGTACCATTGCTGGATGTATGGTGTTGGATGGTAAAATCACACGTAACAATGATATCCGCGTAATCCGTGACGGTGTTGTAATTCACACTGGACGATTAGCTTCTTTAAAACGTTTCAAAGACGATGTGAAAGAAGTATCTCAAGGCTACGAATGTGGTTTGAACATCGATCGTTTCAACGATATTCAAGAAGGCGATATTGTTGAGGCATACGAACAAGTTGAAGTTAAACGTAAACTCTAAGTTTACAAACAACATAACACAAAACCTGAGCATGAAAATGCTCAGGTTTTTTTGCTTTAAGCGAAGCACAAACGAACCTGAATCTATGTTTCCTTTATTTAGATTCATTTTTTTTATAGGGTATAAGCAGTATCAATTTGACTATTTTGCCTAAATAAGGTATTTTTATAACATGCACGAATTCCAGATTTCAAAGATTATTCGCCAGCCGAATCAGAATGTTACTATTGAATTTAAAGATCTTACAGGAGGTTATCCAACCTATAAAGCAGGTCAGTTCCTAACGCTTTCCTTTATGTTTGGCGAGCGGGAAGTTCGCCGTTCTTACTCTTTCAGTAGCTCTCCGGATGTGAATGAACCTCTGGCTATTACAGTAAAACGCGTTGATAATGGTGAAATCTCTCGTTTATTACACCATCAAGCGGCTGAAGGTGATAAAATTTCAGCTATGGATCCTCAAGGTTTGTTTTTTTATGAGCCTGAAGAAGAGGCACAGCGAAAATTATTCTTATTTGGTGCTGGTGTAGGGATAACGCCTCTGTTTTCTATCTTGAAAACTGCGTTAACACGCGAGAAGAATACTAAAGTAGTGCTTATCTACAGTAATAGTAATCCTGACCAGACTGTTTTCGTCAATGAATTAAAAGAATGGGAGGCTAAATACCCTGACCGCCTAGAAATTATATGGATTTTCTCCAACACGAAAAACCTATTGAAGGCTCGCTTAAACCGTGACTTCCTAATTGAAATCGTTAAAAATCGAGTTACAGAAGGAGTGGAGTCTTTATTTTATACCTGTGGGCCTGTTTTTTACATGGACCTAGTACGTTTCACTTTATTAGGTATGGGCTTTCCAGATGAAAATATCCGTAAAGAAACATTTCATTTTCCTGAAGAGGAAGAAGACGAGGATGAGAAAGAAGAAGTACCAGTAGATAAAACTGCCTATGCGATTAAGCTACGCTTCCAAGGGCAGGAGCATGATTTGATTATTCCCTACAATAAAACGGTACTTGATGTTGGTCTAGAAAATAAAATCAAACTGCCATACTCTTGTAAATCAGGGATGTGCAGCACCTGTATTTCACAATGTACCTCCGGTGAAGTGCATATGGATTATAATGAGGTACTTACTGATCGTGAGGTAGCCAATGGACGTTGTTTAATTTGTGTTTCTCACCCGATTGTGGAAGGAACTGTTATCGATGTTTTATAAGAATAACCTAAAAAATTAGGATGCAATGCCTTAAGGTTTCTAAATAACCTTAAGGCATTTTTATTTTCAAGTTTAAAACTATATCTTTAGTTATAGCAGATGATATTCTGCCTACTAACCAGTGACATGACTTTGTGTAGTGTCTTTTTGTGAATATAGTATAAACTTGTATGCGTCAAATCAATCTGTTGTGTCTCTTCTTTTTTATTTTAGCAGGATGCTCTTCTTATAAGTTTGAGTCTAAGGCTCATTTTATGAATGATGTAGACGAATATTTCAATTTGAAAGCAGAACGAAATATTTGGGTGTATATGAGCTATGTCCAGGATCAGCAAGATGATTATGGCGTACGTTTAAACCGTTTTTACCCACGGGATCTTCAAGTTTTGAAAAAGACTGGGCTAAGAAGTTCCGCTATGCGCACCTTGTTTTCGGCTGTGCCGAAAACCTCGCCACGCTACCATTTGGTTGTTTTAAAACATAAAAATGCTAATTTCGATTATCGTGGTTTTGCAAAAGTAACGACAGCAGCATCGCATTACTTTTACGAAGACCTGAAGCTGGATTCCTTGGATATCCGTCATGTGCTGATACCATATGGCGATGATCAGCGTATAAGTATGGTCTACTATATAGATACCACGGCAAATAAACGTGCTCCTTTCAGTCAATTGGCATACCTCGCGGAGATAAATGCTAAAGAATTACAGGAAAAAACACCATTTAGTAAAAGTTGGCAAGTCTTTGATTGCGATAGAAGATTGCTTGATTCACACACAATAGTCTTTAATAAAAAGCTGCTTAAAAAGAATAAAGTTTTATACGCTAAATTGTACGCCCTCTACGGTAAAGAAGAAGGTATACATTTTGCACACGTCTTAACAAAGGAATCGCCGGCATCCGTAGCTGTCAAGTTATGCCCAAATAACTACCGTCTAGATTATTTTACACAAAAAGGTAAGTTGGTGTTTAGTCAAGATATTGATTTGTAGGTAGCTATGTCCATCTGTATATTTCTCTTTATTCATTCGTTTACAATTTCGTAAAGCATGGTAGTATTTGCTTAAAAAACGCTACTTTTGCAGCGAA
The DNA here is from genome assembly GCF_037572665.1 of Sphingobacterium sp. MYb382. NCBI lineage: Bacteria > Pseudomonadati > Bacteroidota > Sphingobacteriia > Sphingobacteriales > Sphingobacteriaceae > Sphingobacterium > Sphingobacterium sp. MYb382. The sequence goes on along the minus strand of NZ_JBBGZT010000023.1, from coordinate 202,190 downwards.
GCAAACCGGTTCTATCGCTGCTCCCTCGTGGAGAAGAGGAAAGTCCGGGCAACATAGAGCGACACGCTTCCTAACGGGAAGGCTTTTCTTCGGAGAAGACAGAAAGTGCCACAGAGAATATACCGCCACAGCAATGGGGTAAGGGTGAAAACGTGAGGTAAGAGCTCACGGTCTTGTATGGCGACATGCATTACGGTAAACCTCGTGTGTTGAAAAACCAAATAGGTTGTGTAAGTCGAAGGCTGCTCGTCTTCTGTTGGTTCGCCAACATGCACAATGGGTAGGTTGATGGAGCCTGCGTGTGAATGCAGGCCTAGATAAATGATAGAAATTCTGCAAAGGATACAGAACCCGGCTTACAAGGTTTGCTTCATTTTTAGGTATTCTCCCGATATTTTATTATTTTGTTCTTTTAATAATCAAGATACATATTTATGGCTACAATACTGATTATCGACGATGAACGTCCTATACGGAGCTCGTTGCGTGATATTTTAGAATACGAAGAATATAAGGTTCTAGATGTCGACAATGGCCCTGATGGATTGGAAATTCTCAAAAAGGAAAAGATCGATTTAGTATTATGCGACATTAAAATGAATAAAATGGACGGTATGGAGGTATTGACTGCTGCGCAGGATATCTCGGAAGCCCCATTTATCATGATATCCGGTCACGGTACTATTGAAACAGCAGTGGAAGCAGCCAAACGTGGCGCTTACGACTTCTTAGAAAAACCCCTAGACTTAAATCGTTTAATTATAACGGTAAGGAATGCCCTGGAAAAAGGGTCCTTAGTAAAAGAAACGAAAGTCCTTAAGAAAAAAGTTAAACGTACCAAAGATATTCTAGGTCAGTCTGCAGGAATCAATTTAGTGAAAGAAACTATTGATCGTGTAGCACCGACGGATGCGCGTGTATTAATTACTGGCGAGAATGGCTCTGGTAAAGAGCTTGTTGCGCGTTGGTTGCACGATAAGTCGAACCGCTCAAGCTCCACGATAGTGGAGGTCAACTGTGCGGCGATACCATCTGAACTTATTGAATCTGAGCTTTTTGGTCACGAAAAAGGGTCCTTCACATCTGCTGTAAAGCAGCGTATCGGGAAGTTTGAACAGGCGAGTGGTGGCACATTATTTTTGGATGAAATTGGTGATATGAGCCTTTCTGCGCAGGCAAAAGTATTGCGTGCCTTGCAGGAAAGTAGAATTACACGCGTCGGTGGTGAGAAAGAAATCGAAGTTAATGTGCGTGTAATTGCAGCGACCAACAAAGACTTACAGAAAGAAATCGAATTGGGTAACTTTAGGATGGACTTGTACCATCGTTTAAGTGTTATCTTAATACACGTTCCACCTTTGAAAGATCGTAGTGATGATATTCCGCTAATTGCATCTAGTTTTTGTGAAGAAATTTGCAGTGAGTATAATATTCCAACGAAGCAAATTACGGATGATGCCATGGCTGCCTTGCAGTCTTTACCGTGGATGGGTAACATTCGCGAGTTGCGCAATATGGTAGAGCGATTGGTTATTTTGAGTGATAAAAAGATAACCGAAAAAGAAGTTCGTTTATATGCTAATCCATCGAATATAAATGGTACTTCACTGCCAAGCGGTGGCGCACAGAGTGATGAGCTTGATTACGATCAGTTTGCTTCATTTCAAGATTATAAAGACTATACAGAAAAAGTGTATATCACCTTTAAGTTGGATAAAAATGCTTGGAATGTTTCGAAAACAGCAGACGAGATTGGCATACAGCGCAGTCATCTGTATCATAAAATAGAAAAATTTGGACTCAAAAGAGCTGAATAATATAAAAGGCCGTTTCTTAGAAACGGCCTTTTATCTTTTAATCATTAAACCTTCTTTTCTGTCTTCTATATAGTACAATTACGACAATCAATAAAAGAATGATGCCAATTGCAATTACGGTAGCGGATGACTCATTGTGCACCGCTGTCGCTATAGGTTTTGCTTGTACAAGATCAATTAGAAGCGTTGATAAAATGAGTAACCACACTTTTTTCATAACTGAATTTGTTTTAAATTTATAATTGAAACAATGTAATAAAATAAATTCAATAAAGCAAATTATATTTAATTTTATTAAAATATTGCTTTTAAGTGTGTTATCTTCTTTTATTTCTTTCTAGTTGAAAAGTTGCATTGCGAACAGAGTTCGTTAGCCTCTAAAAGTATCGTTTTTTTCTTTGCCTCAGCGATTCCCAATTTATCCAAAAAAGTAGGGTTTTTAACAAGGTCTAGGACTAAGATGCAACGCTTCTTCAAGAGTTCTTTTTTCTCAATTTCGCTTAAGTTCGTTAAACAAGTAATAGGGTATAGTCCTTTATGGTCTACGCGTGCCTTGATGCTATTCTCTGATGGGTAATCCCAGGATAAGAGATTAAGCTTGTAGTAGGCGCCAAAATCTTTCGTGTCCGATGTGAGGTACGCATTGGTAACGAGCCAGCCGTCGGTAAACTGTCTTTTTTTACCAAAAAATTCGAAATCCTTATCTTTTATATCCTTCACGCGAGACATGAAATACATCGGTGTCGTTACTGATATTTTAGCATCTACATCATTTCTGAATTTACACTCTATAGCTAGCATGCCTTCGCCTTCCTTCACCGCGACAACGTCAATTTCGTGTGAAACAGCATGGCCCTGTACCACCTGTCCGGTCACTGTTTGGTAGCCCTCTTCTGAAAACAAACGACCAATCCAATCTTCAAAATAAAACCCCTCAGGACCAAGGTCGCGGAGTGCTTTTTTAAGGGAATAGCGTGCTGCAAAGCTATTTCTTTGCTTTTTTAAGGAGTCAAATGCTAGTTCATAAAGCTCCCTGGTGCTGATTCCGTCATACAAGTGGCTATCGATATCTTTATACACCTGATCAACTTGGTCATCATCGGCCCCAGAACGCACGAGAGAGTGCTTTAAGCTGTCTACATTAAACGGAACTAATTCTCCTGAATATTTGGTTACTCTCATATTATGTTTAGTCGAATTTTAATAATGTTTTTTAAATGTAGTAAAACATTCTGAGCCTTTTTGCTGTTTTATTTATAATTAACGCTAATAAAAGGAGACATATGGAAATATTGGATACAGCATTAGATACAATAAAAGGTAAGCTTGAAAAAGCATATATAGAAGGTGATGTTGGCGGTTCTGAGCGTATTGTTTCAGCTATTGCTGGAGGTTTTGTATTGAGCAATGGCATTAAGAATATTTTACACCGTCCGGTGGGCGCTGTAGCCACAATAGGTTTGGGGCTTGCTTTATTGGCACGTGCCGCTACAGGCAAATGTGTCGTTAAAGGTTTAGTAGGCAAAAAGGATAAAGCCGCTAAATTAACAGTCATTGAACATCGTTATTTCGTAAAATAGATTCGTGTTTGTTTTGTTTTGAACAGTTAGACGCCTAAAAACGTTTAGCTGTTTTTTTTGTGTCTAAATTTCTCTAACGCTAAAACAGAAACCATTTTCCTACATTTCCTTATCTTTGTTAGGCTCAAGGTAGGCCTTGTCCTTCCTGCAGTATATTTTAGATAGCGCTTTAATTCGTAATAAAAATGAAGAAGAAACTTGTGGTTTTTACTGGGGCAGGCATTTCTGCAGAGAGTGGTTTGAAGACCTTTCGTGGTGACGATGGACTGTGGGAAGGTTACCGTGTGCAAGATGTAGCAACTCCCGATGCTTGGCGAAGAGATCAGAAAATGGTGTTGGATTTTTATAATATTAGACGTAAGCAGTGCTTGTCGGCCGAACCAAATTTGGCTCATAAAATCTTGGTAGATTTGGAAGAAATTTATGACGTTCATATCATCACCCAGAATGTGGATGACCTCCATGAACGTGCCGGAAGCACGCAAGTTTTGCACCTACATGGGGAGCTTATAAAAGCACAATCGACCTTAAATCCGCGATTCGTTTATGGCATGGAAACGGATGAAATCAATGTGGGAGATACCTGCGAATTGGGGTCTCAGCTACGTCCATATATCGTATGGTTTGGAGAGGCTGTTCCTAATTTGGAGAAGGCCGCAGTCATCACACAAGAAGCCGATATCTTCGTCGTGGTAGGGACGTCGCTACAAGTTTATCCTGCTGCAAACTTGGTGCAGGAGACAAGCGATAGCTGTCAACTTTATTTAGTTGACCCAAATGCAGCAGAAATTCGCGTTTCCTCCAAGGTTACTAAAATTGCTGAATCAGCGACGGTAGGTATGCAAGAGCTGCGTTCTTTGCTGAGCGAATAATATTCTGTCGTCATTCTTTGAGTGATGCATACTATTCTTTTAAGGCTGTTATATGAAGTGATGCTTTATATGATTGAAGTGTTACTTCAATTAGAGGGAAGAAAGGCTATAAAGCCGGCCGAATAAAATTCTGATTAGCGCTAATTTAAATTCTAACTACTTGTAAATTAGCGCTAATATATGTTTGTTGTAAATCATTTATTCATACCTATAATAGGCAGAAAGGAAGCTTGAACGCATAGTTGCAAACAGCGAAACAACCTCCTGAATAAAGGCTTCATCAAGCAATTCAAATACCCCATTGACTCCACCAATAATATCGGCTTCAGCAATTTTGTAGGACTGCTCTAAAGTGCCTTGTTCAAATTTTATGATGAACTTTTGGTTCATTCCGAAGATGGAAATCTTGCAATCTGGATGTGGAAGTTCTGCTAATATGCGCATATCAATTTGTCTTTATAAACATGAAAAAAGGGATGCAAAAGCATCCCTTGTCAAAAGTACATTAAAAATAAGATTAAACCAATCCTTGTGCTTTCATCGCTGAACCTACTTTAATGAAGCCACCAATATTGGCGCCTTTTAAGTAGTTGATATGGCCATCTTCTTCCTTACCATATTTCACACAAGTCTTGTGTATATTTTCCATAATTCCTTTTAAACGGCCGTCCACTTTTTCTGACGTCCATTGTTGGCCGATCCAGTTTTGTGACATCTCTAAACCGGAGACAGCCACGCCACCAGCATTCGCCGCTTTACCTGGAGCAAAGTGAACTTTAGATTTATGGAAGTATTTTATAGCCTCCATGGTTGATGGCATGTTTGCACCCTCAGCAACAAAACGACATCCGTTTTTAACTAAGGTTTTAGCATCCTGCTCATCCAACTCATTTTGTGTAGCACACGGAAGTGCGATATCACAAGCGAAGTCCCATGGCTTTTTGTCTGTGAAAAATTGTCCGCTTTTGTAGGTCTCTGTGTATTTAGCTAGCTCTCTTCCTAGACTCGCTACGTGGTGTAGCTTCTCTAAGCTGAATCCTTCTGGATCATGCAAACAGCCACTGCTGTTTGAAAGCGTGATTACTTTTCCACCTAAGTTTACAGCTTTCTCTGCAGCATAGTAAGCTACGTTACCAGCGCCAGAAATTGCTATCGTTTTACCAGAGAAGTCTTCATCTAAGTTTTCTAAAATACACTGTACAAAGTATAGCAAACCGTAGCCTGTAGCTTCTGGACGAATGTAGGAGCCGCCCCAGTTAGGACCTTTACCTGTCAAGACGCCAGCAAAATGGTTTTGAATACGCTTGTACTGACCAAACATATAACCAACTTCACGCTCACCAACACCAATATCACCAGCAGGAACGTCTGTCTCTGGACCTACATGTCTGAACAATTCAGTCATAAAGCTTTGGCAGAAACGCATGATCTCATTATCAGATTTACCCTTCGGGTCAAAGTCTGATCCTCCTTTACCGCCACCCAATGGGATGCCTGTTAAACTATTTTTAAATACTTGCTCGAAAGCTAAGAATTTCAAGATGCTTAAGTTTACAGTTGGTGAAAAGCGTAATCCTCCTTTGTATGGGCCAATAGCGCTGTTCATCTGCACACGGTAACCGCGATTTACTTGAACGACATTTTTATCGTCTAACCAGGTAACACGGAAACTAATGACGCGCTCGGGCTCTACGATACGTTCTAAAATCTTTAAATCATTCCAGGTAGGGTGTTTTTCATTAATATAAGGGATTAAATCCTCTGTGACCTCGGCTACTGCTTGAAGGAACTCGGGCTCGTTGGGGTTTTTATCGGTAACGTATTTAATGAAATTCTTAAAGTTTAGGGACATGTGTTATTGAATTTTATGTGGTCGTTATATGATATTGCGAATTTATTAAAAATAATCCTAATTTCACAATATTTTCACCGGTCCACAAGGCCTATTCTATTATTTTAAGGCAATTACTGGATTTTAAATGGATATTTTAGCTTCTCTTTTTTGTTCTGTACTACTGCGTTAGATTTCCTCCACAAAGACGTAGCTACCAAGGGTATTGGTGCCCGGTGCTCCACCAATATAGTAGTAGGTGTGTGGCGAACTAGCTCCACTGTATTTTACACGTAAGTATACATTTGCTCCCTTATTGCCAGTCTTAACAATAATAATTGGCATAGAGACACCTCCGTCATCAAGGTCCTCGGTTGACGACTCCGTGTAGCCAATAGTTTTGACCAAAAGCTTAGAGCCATCGTTATTTATATTCTTTAACTCAAATTGAGATATAATAAAAGCGGCATTCCTACGTGCGGGTTCTTCTCTAGCGCCAATCAATCCCAGGCTCCCCGTAATCTTTAAGGTTTTATTGGGAGGAAGGATAAGCTCTTGTTTGTTAGCCGTTACTTTAATTTTATCAGAATTTACGCCTGAAATGATGCCATCAAATTCTACATTAGCATAGGTATTTCGCTTTGTTATGCGCTGCCTTGCTTCCTTGTTTATAATGCTGAATATCCTGGTTTCAATGGGTGGGAATATATTGCTGATATCGGTGAAGTGGATTTTCCCATCATCATCAATGGTGACAATTTTTTCGGGACGAGAAGCGAAATTCTTAATATCCGTCAATTTTAATTTTCCGATAATATCTAAGGTTGCTTTGGGGCTCAGTGTCCCTATGCCAACACGTCCATTTTCAGTGATGATAAAATCGTTCGATTGCTGTGCTGCGTTTGGTGGCTGATCGATGGGGTTGTCGCTCTTTCCATCAATATGAAAAGGATGAAGTGGCTTTATAGTGTTAATTCCGACCTGCCCGAATAAACTGACGCTTAATATCGTTTTTAATAGTAAAAAAAGAAAGGATAGCTTTGTCATAACTTGAATTCTATTGTTTTTGTTTTAAAAGATGTGGGGTAATTAGAGGATAGGTCTTTTAAATTTCTTCAATTAAAATGTAGCTCGCCAATGTATCATCGTTGGCAGCACCACCAATGTAGTAGCCATTTGTTGGAGAATCAATACCATTGTACTTTACATTCAATATGACATTTGCACCTTTACTACCCGTCCTAACAATGATGATAGGCATCGAGACGCCACCATCATCATAATTCTCTGTTGATGACTCTGTATAGCCTATAGTCGTGACGAGCTGGTGTGAGCCATCATTGTTGAAGTTTTGTAACTCAAATTGCGAAATGATGTAGGCCGGGTTTGTTTTTGTGGGGTTGATAGCAGCCCCAATAATGCCAATGCTGCCCGTTAATTTTAATGTTTTTTTTGGAGGTAGGAATAGCTTTTTCTTGTCTGCGCTAACGACTAGCTTGTCCGCATTTACACCTTCTACAGGGCCGTCAAACTCGAGGTTGTAAAATACATTTCGCTGTGGTAAAAACTGTCTACTTGTTTTATTTATAATGCTGTATATCCTAGTGTCTAGTGGTGGGGCTACGTTTGCAACGTCCGTATAAAAGAGATTGCCGTCAGCGTCAAGGACTAATATTTTTTTAGGCATTGTGGGTAACGCAGGGACATCCGTGATACGTACATCACCGTTTACCTCTAGCTTAGTAACGGGATAAATAGTACCGATGCCCACATTACCATTTGCAGTGACAACGAAGTCATTCTTTTGCTGGCTAGGACTAGGTGTTGCTGTACTTGAGTTGTCATTTTTTCCGTCAACATGAAACGTTTGAATAGGCTTCTTGGTGTTTATTCCAGTTTGTGCATAGATAATAGTCTGCTGAATCATGGTGCAAACAAATAAACAAAGACATTTTGTTTTTAAAAATTTAATCATAAGGGGTTATTTAATAAGTTTTTGTCGTTTACACTATGTTTGATGATGTTGGGCACATTCAAACTATAGATAAACAAATCTTGCGCAAACTTACCGAGAATCAGGAGTGGGTAAGGCCTAAATAAGTTTAAGTTCAACAAGTAAAGACATTTTATGGTATGCTATTTATTCCTATAATTTTGTAGTTTAGCAGAAGTTATACTACACCACTGATGACAAATGACTTACCAGCATAATTCGTTTTGATTATCGCTTTATTCCTTTGTAAATCAAAATTTTATAGTACACCTTGAGAGTAGCATTTTTATTTTTTTTATTTTTAATGTGCGCAGGATGCACGAGTTTAAGCAAGCTTCCTAAAGAGCAGTACTATGAATTTACGTATCGCTTTGACAGAAAGTATGAAGGCGATAGTGTATATTTTCGTTTGAAAAATCCACTGCAATGCCCTGTGAATGTCGTTTTGACAAACGACTCGTTAAACCCAGGTATGGAGCGCCTATTTGGGCGCGTTACACTTCAGCCTTTGCAAGATACATTGTTAACAATCGCTTATCGTTCATTCAATCAATCTGCTAAAAGTAAGTATGTTGTGCACTATGGTGACTTGAATCGCGAGGTTACTAAAAATAAAATCGCTTATCCGTTTCCAAGAGGTAAATCCTATAAAGTAATTCAAGGCTATAATGGTAAATTCACCCATAGTAACGCATACAGCCAATATGCGATAGATTTCAATCTATTGGTTGGAGATACCATTGCTAGCGCCGATAAGGGCTTCGTGGTGGGCTTAATTCAGGATTATAAGGGGCATGGTAAGACCAAAGAATGGTTGACTCATGATAAGAGCAATTATTTAACGATTTATCATCCGCACAGCGGATTGTATACCCAGTACGTACATTTAGACCATAAAGGTGCCTTAGTGAAACTAGGGGATTGGGTAGAACAGGGGCAGGCAATCGGAATTTCCGGAATGACGGGCTTTACCACAACGGCGCACCTGCATTTTAATGTTAAGATTCCATCAGCAGAAAAGGGCTTGATATCAACAAAAATTGAATTTAAATCTGGTTTTAAAGGAGAGAATCTGAAGCGAAATGATATTGTTAAATAGGGAATTTATGCTAACTTAAGCTATAAAAACCAGCTTTTAAGCTAAGGATTCATAGTCGATGCACAAAACAGTTCGATTCATTTATATTTTCTAAAAATCCAAAACCTAAATCACAAATTGTAAATTTTACATTTAAATCTGATTCTAAAACAGCTAATTTCAACCCATATGTGCCTATATGTAATTCGCCAGCTTTAGGATTACTTTTACATTTGGGATTACTGAAAAAGTTATAACCATTAAAAACGTTCCTCATATATATGTATAGGTATAGAATTACTGATTTTAGTATATTTTACTGTAAATAAGTGTTTTATGTTTTTTAAGGTTTATTCAGGACTATAATAGTGAATTAGCCAATAGCGGCGCGTACAGCAAATAAATAGTAAATCTCAAACTATAGGTTGAGGATTCCCCTTAAAACGCTTATAATGGCTTTATAATAGGCTTGATTCGGTCTTGTGAGAAGCTTAGATAGGACTGTTTGTTCGTGTTTAGGCAGTAAAATGTTCTATTAATTCATAGTTAATGTGCCCAAAGAAATAGCTTAAGCGGAGGGAGAGTGTCGTGAAATATAAGTGGTTTTAGGGTAGGGAGTTAAGCTTTTTTACTAGTAATACTCCATTTCTGCTTCAGCGCTTTTACAACAAGGTAACTGAACCATAAAAACGATGCGGAAAAGGCAAATAGACGCACAATTTGTAATGGATCATTATGATTTATAGGCTTTACAACAGATAAAACAAGCAAAACAGCAACTGATAAAGCGGCTAAATAACGGTATTTCTTCATTTTATTAAGATACGGATTTTTCGTAACAGAACCTAACGATTGAACTGATTTTATTTTCCTTCAATCAACTTTTCTAATCTAGCCATCATTTCATCTTTTTCCTTAAGCATACGCTCGTAAAGGGCGATTTTTTCGTCATATAAAATGACAATTTTATCTATTGGATTAAAGGTGCATTGTATATTGTCTGCTGTAGCATTTGCTATAGCACCTTCATTAAAAGTATTCGAAATAATGTTGATAGCCTGCTCTTCATTAAAGTGCTGAAAAGCCTCTACAGGGATATTAAGGACTTCGGAGATTTGCTGTAGGAGAGAGGTTTCAATGATCTCTTTCTGCTCTAGCTGCGAGATCTTTTTCTGGCTCCATTCATCACCCAAATCGTAAGCTAAAGACTCTTGTTTAATCCCAAGCATTTCACGGAAACGTTTTACATTGCGACCTTGGTGTATTTTCAGATTTGATGTTTCAGTATGTTGCATAAGGACAAATTTAATAGTTTTTGTGAGTTTAACGATTTAGAATTTAAAACAATTAGCGCGTTAAATACTGCTGATTGTTAAAAAACGCGTGTGCAAATTGCTGCGGGCTTTATACTCAAGATACGGAATTTTATCAATTTTCAGCGTAATAATAACAGGCTGAGCTAACCTAAAAAGAGTTCGTATGGGCAATTTGACGAGTCGCTTAAGGCATTGGTTATGTAGTATTGAAGATACGGTTTTTGTTTTAATCAAGCAAGGAAATCCTCAATAAGAATAGCTGAAATAGCTAATATATTCGGCATTTATTGGTCAATGTGCCGTAATCCGGGTGATTTAAGTAGAAATCCAACTGTTGTATGTAAGAATCCTAAACGACTAAAATGCTGCTGATAATGAGCGAATTACCAAATAATAATATTGTATTATAATTTATATTATGTTAAATAGGATTATTTCGAATATCCCCTGTCTGTGATTCTATACGTTTATCTACGGATTTAAAATGTCGTTCGGCTTTGTGTTAATCCTAGGTATTGAACTGTATATTCTTCTCGCTGTATGCTTATACGGGTTGATGTGCTTAAGCTTTATCCAGCCGACGCTAAAATGTGCTTAATTATATACGTGCTTTACTCGTGGCTTTAATAAGCCTGAATCCTTAGCTTGTGTAAAATAAAATTTAAAGTCACCAAATCTGCCAGATTTCTAAACGCCTGAGAATCGCTTAAAAATAAAAAATCAAGTCTGTGGTGCGTACGATGAAAATTTAAGGAAAGAAAATGTGCAGGAAAAAAAATAAATTCCTGCACATAAAAAATATATTAGATGCTATCGATTAATACTGCACCTATGGTAAGGTTAGTTCGTGGGTCGATTAAAATGCCGCGTGCATTTTGGCTGATGGCTTGGTTTAAGTCAAAGACCACATCGTTGGCGGCTTTGATGCTGACTTTAGCAATATCGTTAAGCTGGATGGTATCACATGCATTTTTTTCCTGCGTGTTGACATCATACTTATAATGCATGTCCGTAATTTTTACTTTATGGATTGCCGTATGGTTTTGGAAATAGTATGTTTGATTGTCGGATAACGGTTTTTGGTCAAACCAACACAACGTAGCTTCAAAATTGCGCTCTACATGTGCAGGATTGCTCGCTGAAACCAATACGTCGCCTCGGGAAACATCAATGTCATCCGCCAAGTGTATGACTAACGATTGACCATCAACCCCATTTTCTAACGGTTTTTGGTCAAATTCAAGTGCTTTTATATGCGAACGTTGGCCTCCCGGTAAAATGAGGACCTCTTCCCCTACCTTTAATCCATCGCCTAATACCCTACCTGCATATCCCCTATAGTCATGTAAATCATCCGTTTGCGGACGAATTACCCATTGTACAGGGAAGCGCCAAGGCTGTGGTTTATCTTCCACAAAATCAATACTTTCCAAGTATTCTAGTAAGGTTGCCCCTTCGTACCAAGCCAGTTTATTGGAGTGTTGCACGATATTGTCGCCAAAAAGTGCTGATACAGGGATAAAATCTACATTTTTAAGTCCTAATCGGTCTGCTAAAGCTAAATAATCCGCTTTTATCTGCTCGTAAGTAGCTTCTTGGTAGTCCACCATATCCATTTTATTGATGCAAACGAGCACTTTCTTAAGGTCTAGTATTTTAGCCAAAAAGGAATGTCTTTTCGTTTGCTCAATAACCCCTTTGCGGGCGTCAATCAAGATGATGATAAGCTCCGAGTTGGAAGCTCCGGTGATCATATTGCGGGTATATTGAATATGACCAGGGGCATCAGCAATAATAAACTTGCGTTTTTCCGTTTGAAAGTATTTGTAGGCTACATCAATGGTGATGCCTTGCTCCCGTTCTGCTTTTAGTCCATCGGTAAGGATGGCAAGATCAATGCTTCCATCTTGATTTTTCTTACTCGCCTTTTGTATGGCTTCCAGCTGATCATCCAGTATAGAGTGCGTATCATAAAGTAGACGTCCGATGAGTGTACTCTTTCCGTCGTCTACAGATCCTGCTGTAATAAATTTTAATATATTCATCGCTCCCCTGTTTTTAAAAATAACCTTGTTTCTTTCTCTCTTCCATGGCCGCTTCCGATACCTTGTCGTCCATGCGTGCGCCACGCTCACTGATGGTAGATGCTTTAATCTCCGCGATAATCGTGTCGATGTCGTTAGCTTCCGAATCTACGGCCGCTGTGCAGGTCATATCACCTACGGTGCGGAAGCGTACAGAACGGAAGTCTAATTTATCGTCGCTGTCTATATGCATAAATGCATTGGCGGCCATCCATTGTCCATTGCGCCATACCAATTCGCGCTCATGACTGAAGTATAGCTCCGGCAAGGCGATTTTTTCACGTTTTATATAGTTCCATACATCGAGCTCCGTCCAGTTGGAAATTGGGAATACACGCACATTTTCACCGGGCTGTATTTTACCATTGTAGATATTCCATAATTCTGGGCGTTGACGCTTAGGGTCCCACTGCCCGAAGTCATCCCTCACGGAGAAGATGCGCTCTTTGGCTCTTGCCTTTTCTTCATCGCGGCGAGCGCCACCAATACAAGCGTCAAAGCGGTGTTCGGCAATCGTCTCCAGCAGCGTTACCGTTTGCAGCGCATTGCGGCTTGCATTTTTACCTGTGGCTTCTACCGCCGTGCCTTTATCGATGCTATCTTGCACATGACCGACGATAAGCTTCTCCCCGATTTGCTCCACGAGCCAGTCGCGATAAACAATGGTTTCTGGAAAATTGTGACCTGTATCGATATGTACTAAAGGAAAAGGAAATTTGCCCGGGCGGAAAGCCTTTAGCGCTAGGTGCACTAAGGTTATAGAATCTTTACCTCCCGAAAATAATAAGGCCGGATTTTCAAATTGACCGGCGACTTCACGCAATATATAGATGGCTTCAGCCTCTAAATGATCTAAGTAATCCATGCTTTATGCTGTTCTTGTTGTATGTAAACCACATTCTTTTTTACTCTGGTCTTCCCACCACCAACGGCCTGCGCGTTGATCCTCGCCCGGCTGTACCGCTCGTGTACACGGCTGGCAGCCAATACTTGGGAATCCCTTATTATGTAGTGCGTTGTAAGGCACATTGTTTTCTTTCAGAAAAAGCTCCACCTCTTGTAGGCTCCAATGAAATAATGGATGTATTTTAAGGAGCTGGTGTCCCTCATCCCACTCTACAGAAAGCATATGTTCTCGATTGGGTGATTGTTCCGCACGGATGCCTGTAAGCCATACCTTAAAGCCTTTTAGCGCCCTATTTAAAGGTTCTACCTTGCGGATGCCACAACATTCTTTTCTATTTTCTACAGACTCATAAAAGCTTAATGGCCCCTTTTCTGTCAATAGCTGTTGTAGGGCTTCCGTATTCGGATAATAGGTGGCTATAGGCAGCTTATAGCGGCTGAGGGTTTTGTTCCAAACGGAATACGTTTCTGGGAATAAACGCCCTGTATCCAGTGTGAATAAGGATGCTTTGCTTTTTGTTTCCGCAAGTAGATGCGTGATGACTTGATCTTCGATGCCAAAAGAGGTTGAGAAAACAACTTGGTCACCAAATTTTTCATCTACATAACGGATAATATCGAGTGCTGATCGATTTTCGATGGCAGCGAGTATTTCGTTAATCATCTTTCTTCAATTGTAAGAGGTCCTCAGTATGTGCATTCAGGATGCGTAGTTTCTCCTTAAAATCACCGTGTAAACTTTGGCGCAGTTGAGCCATGAGCTCCAGCGTTTCGTCAATCTCCTCAGGCAAGAGCTCGTTGAGGTACTCTTTGACACGTTTAGCGATGGTTGGTGATTTCCCATTGGTGGATATCCCAATTTTAAGGTTCCCTTTTTGCACAACCGAGCCTAAGTAAAAATCACATAGCGCCGGCGTATCTGCTACATTCAGTAGGATATGCTGCTCTCTGGCTTTCTGCTGAACATGTCGGTTCAGCTGGTCGTTGTTGCTGGCCATGATGATTAAATCAATCCCTTGCAAATCGCTATCTTCAAACAAACGCTCATGGAGGCTTATTTGAGGATGGTCTGCCGCGAAAGAACGTACCTCCTCGTTAATCTCTAGGGCTACGAGTTTCACTTTTGCCTCCGGCGAATTTGCATAGATGGCTGTGAGCTTTTCCAGGGCTACAGGCCCTCCGCCCACCAGCAGCGTTTGTAGCTGGGCAAGCTTTACATAGATGGGGAACAGCGCATTCATAGGCTTCCCACCTGCTGCTGTGCGAGCTCTTCTTTCAGCTTCGCAAAGGCTTCATGCTTCGCCACAACTTCACCGATGACAATCAAAGCTGGCACCCCAATTCGGTTTGCCTGCGCTTGCTCCACGATGCTATCAATGCGACCTAGGGTGATTTTCTCTGTAGGCAGTGAGCCATGCTGTATCAGTGCAATAGGCAGATCTCCTCGCCCATGCTGCTGGTAAAGTGCTGCTATCTCCGCCAACTTGCCGTAGCCCATCAAGACGACTACCGTTGCTGTGGTTTGCACGGCCGTATAGATGTCTTGTGAAAGCTGACCACTGCTTGTTGCACCCGTGATCACCCAAAAGCTATCGCTGATACCTCTATAGGTCAGCGGAATTTGTTGCAGGCCTGTTAGGCCAATTGATGACGATATGCCAGGTACTACGGCTGTCGGGATGTCGAAGCGCCGTGCATAGTCGATTTCCTCACCTCCACGACCAAATACAAAGGGGTCACCTCCTTTTAGTCGTACCACATGTCCGTGCGTTAAGGCATAATCAACCAATAGTTGGTTGATATAATCTTGGGAGGTCGACAAGCGTTCGGCACGCTTACCTACATATATCTTTGTACATTCAGGCTTCGCATAATCCAGTAGTTCTTCATTAACTAAAGCATCATATAAGATAACATCGGCATCGGCTATGGCCTTGACACCTTTCAGGCTAATAAGCTCTGGATCACCAGGGCCTGCGCCAACTAATGTGATAAAGGGTTTGATTTCCATAACGTTTATGCTTGAGGTTGACTAATGATACCACTATTTTTGCGCCATGCTGATGCTTCATAGCAAAAGGCTTCGGCTTGTAGTAAGAAGGTTTCGGCAAATTCTCGCGATGGCTCAAACTTGTTTATTTGAAGCACGCGCGATGCAAATGTGTTCGGGAACGTGAATATACCAGGTTCTACAAAATTAACATCGAATGCTTCGATGACAGATTTCTGCGTATTGGTACTCACTCCTTTATCTAAAAGTAAAGCTTTAGCTGCCCATACAAACGTGCTGTATGCATGGTAGATAGCATCTGCGAATTGTTCTTGTTCTAACGTTCGTTTTGCCCATACCATCTTTTCCTCGGCTTCGTAAAGTAAGGTTGCCACGAGGTCAATCATAACGCCCGCACACTCGCCTACACCAATCGCCGTAGCGAATGTCTCTTGATGACCCCAGTCGATGTATTCATCGTCCGTTAGGGTGCTAAGGTCTGCTAATGGCTTTAGGAGCTGATAGAAATAGTCCTTGGTCTGGCGGTCGTAGTATTGGTGGAAATTCTCCGTATCTTCTTTGAAGCCGATATAATCTGCCAAGACAAGGTCTACCACTTTGAGTACGCGCTTGGTTGGTACTTTGATGATGCGTTCTGCCACACGGCCTTCACCATCACCTATTGTTCCGCCGCCAAGCATCACCTGCGCAGCAGGAAGAACTTTGCCGTTTGCCTTCACGGAACTACCATGGAAGCCAATATGGGCCAAGCCATGCTGTCCGCAAGAGTTCATGCAGCCTGATATTTTTATCTTTAGATTTTGCTCTGTTATAAAGTCTTGGTGAAAAGCGTGAATATGCTGCTCTAGTACACGGGCCATCTCTGTAGAGTTGGAAATACCGAGGTTACAGGTGTCTGTTCCTGGGCAAGTGGTGACATCTGCAGTGCTTTCAAAGCCGGGAGCCGCCAAGCCGAGGCTCGTTAATACCTCAAAAATAGCAGGAAGCGATTCTTCACGTACATACTTAAAGAGTAAGCCTTGGTTTTGTGTTATGCGGATATCATCGGCTATATAATCTTTTATACCAGCCACCAGTTCGCGAGTGAGGTCGGTGCTTAGGTTTCCAATTTGGACACGCACAAAGATGCCGAAGAAGCCTTCTTGCTTCTGTGCAAATACATTGGTATTGCGCCATAAGGCATATGCAGCGGCGTCCTTCGCGACTAAAGGTGTTGCAAGAGCCGTTGGTGGTTCCGGTTGCTGGATGCTCTCTCTGTCTATAATATATGTTTTAGACTGATTGGCGATGCGTTCTTCCGCTATTAAGCGGAGTACCTCTTCCAGCCCCAGGCTATTGATAAGGTATTTGAAACGTGCTTTATTTCTATTGTTCCGTTCGCCATGGCGATCAAATACGCGAAGCGTAGATTCAATAAAAGGAATCAGCTGATCCTCGGGAAGGAACTCTTCAACGATATGCGCTAAAAAAGGCTGTGCCCCTAAGCCACCACCGAGCGCTACCTTAAAGCCGCGTTGTTCCTGTCCATCGACGATACGAAGCTTCGGAATGAATCCCAAGTCGTGGATGTAAGAAAAAGCGGTATCGCGGCTGCTTGCCGAGAAGGACATCTTGAACTTACGACCCATTTCAGCACATATCGGGTTGCGCAAAAAGTATGCGAATGTCGCATGTGCATAAGGCGATACATCAAAAGGTTCCTCCGGGTCGATACCCGCTGTTGCGGAAGCGGTAACATTACGAACGGTATTGCCGCAGGCTTCGCGTAAAGTGATGTCATCCTGCGCAAGCTTTGCCCAAAGTTCAGGCGTCTTATCTAAGCTCACATAGTGAATCTGGATATCTTGACGGGTCGTTAGGTGTAGCGTCTTGCTGGCATACTCATCGGCGATGTCAGCAATTTTCAAAAGCTGCTTAAAGGTTACTTTTCCAAACGGCAGCTTGATACGTACCATCTGTACGCCGGGCTGTCGTTGTCCATAAACTCCCCTAGCCAAACGCAAGGATCGGAATTTCTCTTCCGGAAGTTGTCCATCCCGAAAGGCTTTAATTTTTTTCTCCAGCTCGATTATTTCTTGTTCGACGACTGGGTTTTCTAATTCTGTACGGAAGCTCTGCATGTTAATCTCTCCTAAAATTTAATACATTACTAACTATGTGGGGTAAATATTTGGTTATTCGCAATGAATTGATTACAAATGTATAAAATAAATATCTATTAAATACATTAAATCTACCAATTTAATATATATTTGTGATGAAATCTAAAAACCCTGTATCCATGCGGCTTACGAAACCTGTCTTAAATTTACTGGTATATGGTCTGTCTATGACATCCCTGCTTTCGGCCTGTGCGCCTAAGGTGAAAGATGGCTATGACGAGAAGACCGGCTATAGTGGTAATATTTCCATGTCGGGTGCTTTTGCTTTATATCCGCTTGCGGTGCTTTGGGGTGAAGACTTCAAGAAATTGCATCCCAATGTACGTTTTAATGTTTCTGCTGGTGGTGCTGGTAAAGGTATTACCGATGTGCTAACGAATATGGTAGATATTGGTTTGGTGTCGCGTGATCTGCATCCTGCCGAATTGGAAAAAGGAGCGCTACCTATTCACGTGGCGAAAGATGCTGTTTTGGGAACGCTAAACAGCAATCACCCTAATATTGACCTTATAAAAAAGCGTGGTTTCACCCGCGAGGAGCTCATCAACCTTTTTGTAAAGCAAAAATATAAGCTGTGGAAGGATATCGACCCTCGCTTTGTGGCCGAGCCTATAGAGAGCTATGTGCGCTCGGATGCCGCTGGTGCTGCAGAAACCTGGGCTAAGTTTTTGGGTGAGCGCCAGGAAGGGCTTAAAGGTATCGGTATTTTTGGTGACCCCGGTTTGGCGCAGGTTATTAAAGGGAAACCCTTGGCTGTAGGTTTTAATAATATCAATTATGTGTTTGATTTAAAAACGAAAAAGCCAACAGCGAATATTACAGTTCTTCCTATTGATCAAAATGGTAACGGTCGTATTGATGCTAATGAGAATTTTTACGACAACCTAGATAGCCTCACGCAGGCCATAGCTTTGGGGCATTACCCATCGCCTCCCGTACGTGACTTGACATTCGTCATCCGCAAGGATAAACAAACCAAACTACTTAAAGCTTTTATTGAGTTTGCACTCGATAAAGCGCAGCAAAGTCATCTTTTAGAGAATGGCTATGTCCCCTTAACCGAAGAACTTATACATGTTGAATTAAATAAATTGACGCGTGAACGGTAGATTAAGAAAAGATAAATTTATAAAGATCTACTTTGCTAGCATTCTCGTTTTGGTGCTTGCGGTAGTCTTTGTTATTGCCATAGGCTTAGTGGTAAAGTCCATGCCGCTGCTCGAAAGTGAAAGCCTCGGTAAAGTTTTGTTCGGAAAGACATGGTCGCCAATGAATGGTGACTTCGGCTTCTTTCCATTTATTATGGGTACGGTATGGGTAACGGTTATTTCGTTGGTCATCGCTGTACCCTTGTGTGTGCTTGCTGCTATGTATCTTATTGCTTATGCGAGCACGCGACTTCGTAATATTGTATTGCCTTTGATAAATGTATTGGCGGCAATTCCGCCGGTGCTTTATGGTGTATGGGGTGTCTTGTTTGTTGTTCCCGCTATACGGGAGTACGTAGCTCCTATATTTGGTGTTGAAACCACCGGCTATTCCGTCCTTGCGGGCGGTATGGTTTTGGCGGTCATGATATTCCCTATTATGCTAAGCATTATGGTGGCTGTCTTGTCGGGCATCCCCAAAGATCTGAAGGATGCTTCCTTGGCGCTGGGTGCCACACGCTGGGAGACGCTCACCAAAGTGGAGCTTTTAAAAGCTAGGCCGGGGCTGCTTGCGGCTGCTGTGCTTGGTATTTCGCGTGCTTTTGGGGAAACCATTGCCGTGCTGATGGTTTGTGGTAATGTACCTAAAGTACCGAAGTTCTTATTTGATGCGGGCTACCCACTTCCAGCACTTATTGCTAATAATTTTGGCGAGATGATGTCTATCCCTAATTATGATGCTGCGCTGATGTTTGCTGCCCTACTATTATTTGTTATTATTTTAGGTTTTAACATGGGGTCTCGCCTTGTCTTGAATCGTATGGAAGGAGAAGCAGCATGAGCCATTTAAAACGTCGTTTATGGAAAGAGAAGATTGCTAAAGGATTTATGCGTCTATCTGTATTTCTCATTACAGCCTCTTTATTCCTGATTATTGGTACCATTGTCTATAAGGGCTTCCCTTTCCTAAGTTGGGAAATGGTGAGTCAAACTCCGCAAGGAGGCTTTTACCTCGGTAAGGAAGGTGGTATTCTCAATGCGATATTAGGGTCTTTGTATTTAGCAGGTCTCTCAACCGCCTTGGCTTGTTTTATCGGTATTCCTATCGCATTATACCTACATAGCTATGCGTCGCCAAAGTCTTTTATTGTGCGTTTTAGCAAACTGCTATTTGATGTGCTCTTTGGTGTGCCTTCCATCGTTTATGGTGCTTTGGCCTTTAGTATCATGGTATGGCTGGGTATTCGTGCTTCCTTGCTCGGTGGTGTGATCACAATAAGCCTTCTGACAATTCCGATTGTCGTGCGTACCATTGATGAGCTGCTACGCTTAGTGCCTGTCGATTTAAAGCAAGTTACCTACTCGTTGGGTGCTACACGCTGGGAATCTGTGAAAGTAATCTTAAAATATATTAGACCAGGAATATTTACGGCCGTTCTACTCGCCTTTGGTCGTGCCATTGGTGATGTAGCTGGCGTCCTTCTTACGGCAGGATTCGGTGATAACCTGCCTAAATACCTCGATGAGCCTGCGGCAACGTTGCCTGTGGCCATTTTCTTTCAATTAAGTAGTCCTATTCCGGAAGTACAAGGCAGAGCATATGCTTCGGCCTTCATCCTTGCGGGCATTATTTTATTTATTGTTGTATGCACACATCTATTAGCCTCCAAACAGAAGAAGCACAGGATATAATCCCGGTGTCTACCCCTCATATTGAAATCAAGGATTTGAATGTGTATATCGAAGGGCAACATATTCTTAAAAATATCAATCTCGCGATACCCAATAATTCCGTAACCTCTATTATTGGTCCGTCGGGCTGCGGTAAGACAACGCTATTAAAAACCTTAAACCGATTAGTCGATGAAGACAATAAATCTGTCGTCGTAAAAGGATCGGTGTTGGTGAACGGTGAGGATGTGTATGCTCCGGGTGCCGAGATTACTCATTTACGTAAAAAAATGGGATTGCTTTCACAGCGTCCATTTCCGCTACCGATGTCTATTTTTGATAATGTGGCCTATGGCCCACGTATCCATGGCGAGCGCCGTAAGGCTGTATTGAAAGAGATTGTCGAAACGCAATTGCGCAATGTAGGCCTGTGGGAAGAAGTGAAAGATCGCCTATCTTCGTCGGCAACGAACTTATCCATCGGGCAGCAGCAGCGATTATGCTTGGCACGTGGACTCGCTGTAGAACCAGAGATCATACTCGGTGACGAGTCTACTTCGGCTTTAGATCCGCTATCTACGCAAACGATCGAAAACTTGTTGATTCGTCTGAAAGATGACTACACCATTGTTTTGGTTACGCATATCCTTCGTCAGGCACGACGTGTTTCAGATTATATCGTTTTTGTGTATGGTGGTGAGATTGTGGAGTTTGGAAAAACGGAGGATGTTTTACTCCATCCGAAGAATGAAATTACGAAAGAATATATAAAGGGATTTATTAGCTAAATCCCTTTATCTTGTTGATTATAATTTGTTTATAGACCATTCGCTCCAAGAGCCTACGTAGAGACTTGGTAGTGCGAGACCTGCAATGGCTATCGCCAATAAGGTATGACAAGCGGTAACTCCCGATCCGCAATGAATAGCAGAGCTATTACTGCTTAAGTCCTTGATTACGGGCGCGTACAAATCCTTCAGTTCCTCACTTGATTTAAATAAACCGCTGTCGTTTAGATTCTTTGCATAAGGGATATTGATGGCTGTAGGTATATGGCCTGCCACCAAGTCAATAGGTTCTTGTAAGCCCTGATAGCGAGCTTCTTCACGCACATCAACAATCAATGTAGGTTCAGTATCTTCCGTCCACTGACTTATCGTTTCCATGCTTACGGTTGGTAGCTGCCATGTGCTAGGTGCTGGATATGCTTTTGTGTCTTCTGTCGTTCTTGCGGGATTTCCTTCTGCTGTAGGATAGCCTTGCCTTTTAGCTTCTTGAAAGCCTCCGTCGAGTACCTGTATGTTGGCATGCCCTATAGATTTCATCATCCACCAGAAGCGCGCCGCAGCGTTAGCACCCGACAGTCTATCGTAAACAATTACGTGGGTATCCTTCTGGATACCCAAGCTTGTTAATAGGCTAGCGAAGTCCGCTGGACTCGGTAATGGATGCCTCCCGCCTTTCGCGGGATTATCTATCGCAGAAAGGTCTTGCTCTAGGTTTACATAGTAAGCCTGCGCAAGATGCTCCATGCTGTAGCTGTCTGCTGCGGTGGGTCCACCTGTAGCGTCAATAAGTACGAAGCTTCCCGGCTGTAATGCTTTTAGCTCCGCTATTTGGATGATATCTTTCATCTGTTGTTTTATAGGCTTAGCGTTTGCGCTTGAATAATAAATAATCGATACTATAGTTTCCTGGACCAATCCATAAGATGGCTGCGTAAGCGATGAAGTAAGCCGTTGCTAATTCGTACTCTCCGAAGAAAGCCCAATTGTGAACGCCCATGGCGATTAGCATAGTTGTCAATAATGGAATGGTGGCTAGTCGAGTAAATAAACCGAAAACAAGTAATATGCTACAGAAAAACTCGGCAAAGATTGCTAAGCTTAAAGATATCGTAGAGCCTAAGCCTAGAAAGTCCATAAACTTATCCTTGTAGGCGCTAAAACCAACAAGCTTTGCATAGCCATGTTGCGGAATCATTAATACACCGAAGCCTACGCGCAGAAGTAAGGCGCCTAAACTAGTGGATGCGCCGGAATTTTTAATACCGAAGAAGAAATTTCTCATAATAAGTTGTTAATTGCTTTAACGATTAAACGTCTAAAACAAAAATAAACAAAAAAACGGAAGGTTAAAGCCTTCCGTTTTATCGTATTGAAAATGGGATATATTAACGTAAATGTGAACGTAAGAACCAAGCGGTTTTTTCATGTGCTGCCATAACGCCAATAAGAAAATCTTCCGTTCCTGCATCTTTATGGTCATCACCAACGATGTCGATTTGCCCGCGGATGTACTCAATCACAGCGTCAAAATCTGCTGTAAGCTCCTTAATGTAGCCTTGGCTGTCATTTTTGCCATAACGTAATTCCGTTAGCGATGTTAGCGCTAAGTAATCTTTCATCGTGCCTACGGCATAGTGGCCAATAGCACGAATACGCTCGGCGATATCATCAATTGTTGTACTTAACTCGTTGTAAATCTCTTCAAAAAATAGATGCTGTGCATGGAAGTCTGGACCTTCGATATTCCAGTGTGCATTACGTACTTTAATATACAATACATGCTCATCAGCCAATAGCTTGTTTAAAATGGTAGCTACTGCTTGTCTGTCTTTTTCTTGAATACCAATGTTTGTTTTCATAATGATTTTTTTTACACGCTATATTTGCTGTTTCAATTATTAAACCAAGATTTGAGGATTTAGTTTTTTCATTAAGTAGTTAAATTAACAAACCTAAAAAGCAACCTGTCTTTCCTTAAACCTACTATTACAAGGTACAGAATTTAAGCTTATTTCTTGTTGTTAAAATGTCATAATGGACGATTTATAGCCTCTTGAAGGACATAAATAGCGTTCTATGTATCCTCATAACGTTTTTTAATGCAGCTAAGTTCTTTTGAATCAGTACTTGGCGCAGTTGTTGCTACTGAACTGATATTTAATGTACAGGCAAAAGCGTATTTTTGTGCTTTCTTTTTGATTTAGGAACTCATGTTGACGAACTCGACCTTTTTACATTTTTTTCAAACGGATATCGCTTCTGTCGAAAAGCCTCTACTTTTTAATTTCCCTTTTTGCTATGAGCCACATCAGCTGGCTAAAACGGCAGCTAAGGAACTTCAGCAGTATTTAGAGCAGCAGACAGACTTCGTGCACAACTTTGGCTTGTCGGAGGGCGAAACGGCACCTATCGGTAAGATGTTTGGCGTCTTGGTGGTGGAATGCCCTGATGGACGCCTCGCTTATTTAGCCGCTTGCTCGGGTAAGTTGGCCGGTAGAAATGAACATGCTTATTTCGTGCCTCCTGTTTTTGATATGTTGACGAAGGATAGCTTCTTCCTCCGTGAAGAGGAACAGATAAATGCGATGAATCGGCGTATTGAGGTTTTGGAAGCTGATGAGGATTGTGCGGCAGCAAAAGCGGAGTTTATCCTGCGTAGCGCAGAGAGTGAAGCTGCTTTGAAGCATAGTCGCGAGGAGATGAAGCGTACGAAGAATGAAAGAAAGGAAAAGCGAACAGCTGCACATGCCACTTTAGCTGCTGAAGAATATGAAGCAGTAGTTGTAGACCTTATTAAGCAGAGCTACCGTGACCAGCATGAGCATGCCTTACTTAAAACACATTGGAAAGAAATTCTTGAAGCATTAGAACAGAAGATACAGGCTGTAGAGGGTGAAATAGCCGCTTTAAAACAGCAGCGTAAAAGTCAATCGGCCGCATTACAGGTTAAATTGTTTGATCAATATCAATTTTTAAATGCCAAAGGCGAAAAAGAAAGCGTTCTTAAGATTTTTAGCGCTGTTGGTATTGCTGTTCCGCCTGCTGGTGCAGGCGAGTGTGCAGCGCCAAAGCTGCTACATTATGCTTATCAGCATGGACTGACGCCTATTTGTATGGCTGAATTTTGGTGGGGCGCCTCTCCAGGGTCGGAAGTGAGAAAGCATAAAAGCTACTACCCTGCTTGCAAAAGCAAGTGCGAGCCGATATTAGGGCATATGCTTATAGGCTTGGATGTGGAAGCTAATCCTTTACTAGAAAATCCTGCGGAGGGTAAAAGCTTGTCCATAATTTATCAAGATGATGATATCATCGTGGTGAATAAGCCGGCGGAGTTTCTATCTGTGCCCGGCATTAATGTGCAAGATTCTGTGTTCACACGTATTCAAGCGCAGTTTCCAGAAGTCGAAGGCCCCGTGATTATACATCGACTGGACATGTCAACATCAGGGATTTTGGTGCTGGCGAAGCATAAAGATGCTCATCAGTTTATTCAAGATCAATTTATAAAACATACGGTTGTAAAACGTTATGCCGCTTTATTAGACGGAACGGTTAAGGAGGCCGCCGGACGTATTGATTTACCGCTGCGTGTGGATTTGGACGATAGACCAAGGCAGTTAATCTGCTACACACACGGCAAGCCAGCGCAAACGCGCTACGAGGTGGTTGAATCGGTAGGTGGACGAACGAAAGTACATTTTTTTCCAGAGACAGGTAGAACACATCAACTACGTGTTCATGCAGCGCATCATTTGGGCTTAGACTGCCCTATTGTTGGAGATGACCTTTACGGTCAACGTGCCAATCGATTGCATTTGCATGCTGCATTTATTGAATTTGTACATCCTTCTTCACGAGAAAAAATTTCTTTCACTGTCTTGGAGCCCTTTTAATCACGTGTTTATGAAGAAAAATCAAGAAAACGTCACAATATAAAATTAACGTTACATTGTGTTTCTTTTCTTTTAAAGTATGCGTACATTTGTTCGACTTTTTAAAAGACTAACTTTTTAGGTTTAAAAGTCAACATGATTGTTTTCTGATCAATAACAGAACTTATGTCAAGACACACTACAAAAAATTACGTTGGAAAATTTGGGATGACAATTTTGTTGTTTCTTATGGCCCAAATAACATTCGCCCAGACCGTATACCTTAAAGGTAAAGTTATGGACGTGACTACTAAACAACCTATCGGCTACGCTACAGTGGCTCTTATTGGTAGTACTATTGCTACTTCTACAGACGATAACGGTTCATTTACGCTAAAGCTTGACCCTCGCTATTCCAAAGTGAGGTTTAGTTATTTAGGCTATGAATCGCAGGATGTCAGTGTGAATGCGGAGCAAGCGCAATCGATGAATATTTACTTGGTGCCTGAAGACAACACCATTGAGACTATCGTTGTTAAAGCGCCAAAACGCGCCAAGTATTCCAATAAGAATAACCCTGCTGTGGAGCTTATCCGTAAGGTAATTGAGCACAAACAGGAGAATAGAGTTGAAGCATATGACTACGCTGAATTTCAGCAGTATGAAAAGGTTTCTTTGGGTTTAAGTAATATATCTGAGAAGTTTAAGAATAAAAAAGCATTCAAAAACTATCAGTTCTTATTTGAGAAAGACGATGCCGATGAAGGTGAAACAACCAATTCTTATAGCTTACCAGCTTATATTGAGGAACGTTTGTCGCAAATCTATTCCCGTAAGAAACCCAATACCACGAAACAGTTGATCTTGGCGGAGCAACGTGCACAGTTTGATCCTAAGTTTATTGATAACAACGGTTTAAGCGCGTACTTCAATAAGCTTTATCAAGATATTGATATCTACGATAGTAATATTGAGTTGGTAACAAACCAATTCTTAAGCCCTATTGCGGGTTCATCTCCTACTTTTTACCGTTTTTATATCACAGATACGATTAAGACGGAGAAACCGTATTTGGTAGAGTTAAGCTTTTTCCCTAGAAATAAAGCCGATCTTTTATTCCAAGGTAAGTTATACATCACGCTAGACGGTAAGTATGCGGTTAAAAAAGCAGAATTGAGCGTAGCGAATGATATCAACTTGAACTTTGTTCGTGACTTAGATGTTAAATTGGACTTTGCTAAAGATCCTAATAACCGCTATTACTTAAAGACAAGCTCTTTAGGCTTGGATTTCTCGCTAACAGAAAAAGGAACGGGTATTAAAGGTAACCGTACGGTGACTTTCGATGACTTCAAAACAGGTATCGTTCGTCCGGACAGCACTTTTGCAGGTCCTGCGGTGGTGAAGATGTATACCGAAGGTAAAGATGCGCCAACAGAAGACTATTGGTCTAATAAGCGTCCTATTCCTTTGGCAACACGCGAACTTAATATTTACAAGAATATCGACAGCTTACAGCTGATGACCTCTTTCCAACGTTTTATGGATATTAGTGCATTGGTATTGTCGGGCTATAAGCAATTAGGTCCTTTCGAATTAGGTCCGGTGAATACTTTTTACAGCTTCAACCCTGTCGAAGGTTTCCGTTTACGTGTGGGTGGTCGTACAACCGATCGCTTGAGTAAGCGTTTCTATGCAGAGTCTTATGTAGCTTATGGTTTCAAAGATGAGAAATGGAAATATTTCTTGAGTGGTACTTATGCGTTGAACAATAAATCAGTGTATACGTTTCCACAACATTATATCCGAGGATCCATCATGCGTGATACTAAGATTCCAGGACAGAACTTAGAATTTGTTCAGGAAGATAACTTCTTGCTATCCTTCAAGCGTGGTGAAAATGAGCGTTACTTATACAATGATGTATACCGTATAGAATATAAACGTGAGTTCACCAATAACTTCTCTTACACTTTGGGTGCAACAAAGACGAAGCAACAGCCGGCTGGTATCTTGACTTACCAAATGTTGGATGAGAATGGTAATAACAAATTGTTTAATGAATTAAAAACGACAGAATTTACTTTAGGACTTCGTTATGCACCGCATGAGGAATTTTACCAAGGTAAATTGTACCGTACACCAATCTACAACAAGTACCCTATTTTGTACATGAACTATGTAGCTGGCGTGAAAGGTGTGTTAGGCGGTCAGTATGACTACCATAACTTCACTTTAGGGGTTGACAAACGTTTCTACTTCTCCCAATTGGGTTTTGCGGATGTGAATGTTGAAGGTAACTATATCGCGGGTAATAACATCCCGTTCCCTTTCTTGAATATCCACCGTGCCAACCAGACATATGCTTACCAGTTGCGTTCATACAACTTAATGAACTTCTTGGAGTTCGTGAGTGACCACTCGGTATCGACAAATATTCAGTACTACATGAATGGTTTTATTTTAAATAAAATTCCATTGGTTAAGAAGTTGAAGTTGCGTGAGGTATTCAGTTTGAAAGCTATTTATGGTGGTCTTCGTAGAGAGAATGACCCTAAGTATACAGACAATGTATTCCAGTTTCAAGAGAATGAAGACCATGAGAAAATCACCTACGGCTTTGGCAACAAACCTTATGTTGAGGCGAGTTTCGGTTTAACGAATATCTTCAAGATTTTACGTGTTGATTATGTTCGCCGTCTGAACTATCTAGATCAGCCAGATGCACCGAAACATGGTATCCGTGCACGTGTTCGTTTTGATTTTTAAGTAGAGTAAAAGAATAAAAAAATAGTTTTTGTATGCAAAAGGTTAAGCCTAACCGCAGTGGTAAAGCGGTTATTTTAGGGATAATTGCTGTGGTTGTTTTGTTATTAGTAGGTCGCAATTTTCTTTTAGGTCATGATCCAAACATACAAGTTCGTCCGCCGGCACATTTTCCGGCGGCGATAGATACAGGAACAATAAGCGTCCAAGGGGCTACCCTCGGACGCTTTTTTTTTAACGACCCTATCCTTTCTTTAGGGCAAAAAATTAGCTGTGCTTCCTGCCACCAACAAACAGCGGCCTATGCTGACTTCAATAAGGTGTATAGCAGTGGCGATAATCATCAGTTGACCAAACGTAACTCGCCTGCTTTGATGAATCTGCTATGGAAAGAGAGCTTCTTTGCTGATGGTAGAGCGACAAAGCTATCAGAGACCGTACTGAATGCCATTAAAGATTCTTTGGAGCTACACAGCGATATGGCCCTTATCCTAAGTCGTCTGAACCAGGATGAAGGCTATGCCGATAAATTCAAGCGTTATACACACAAGGCGCAAATCGAAGAGCATGATTTTGTGGATGCGCTTGTTCAGTATTTACGTACGCTAAACTCCTGGACGAGCAAGTATGATGCGGTAATGCAGAAGCGTGAACAGTTTACGGCGGCGGAGCAAAAAGGCTGGCTTCTTTTTCAAGCGAATTGTCAATCCTGCCACATCCCTCCTTTGTTTTCTAGCAAGGCTACCTATGCGGTAAATAGTGCGGTGGGTAAAGACTTAGGGCGTTCCCTAATATCAGGGCTTGCGGCAGACGATTATGCGTTTGTCGTGCCGACCGTACGTAACATTGACTTTAGCGCACCTTACTTTCATAATGGTGTTCATGCCGATCTGAAAAGTGTCTTATCTTTTCATACGAAAAAGGAGAATACAGCGCAGCTGCAACGCAGCTTAACCGATCGGGAACAGCAGGAGCTTCTTACTTTTTTAAAGACCTTGTCTGATCGTCAGTTTGTAGCTAGCAATTCCTATTAATCCTTTTTAGGAGATAACTTATTTAACGTATCAAAATCGCGAAAGTAGGCAACGATAAAATCAGCAAATTTTACTATTTTTACGTACTTTCAGTACAAACGTATTAAAATACACGAAGTTTTTTGGGTAAATGAGTGAAGAAACAAACTTTCCGGAGGAATCTGCTGAGCATTTAAATAGCGCAGAACATGAATCAAACAGTACAACCATCCCTTTATCAGGCTTGTATGAAAGCTGGTTTTTAGACTATGCTTCTTATGTTATTTTAGATCGGGCGGTTCCACATATCAACGATGGTTTCAAGCCTGTGCAGCGACGCATTCTCCATTCCTTAAAAGAGATGGATGATGGGCGTTACAATAAGGCGGCCAATGTGATCGGTAACACCATGAAGTATCACCCACACGGGGATGCCTCTATTGGTGATGCTATGGTGCAGATTGGTCAGAAAGACTTATTAATCGATTGTCAAGGTAACTGGGGTGACCCGATTACAGGAGACTCGGCGGCGGCACCTCGTTATATTGAGGGACGTCTGTCTAAGTTTGCCAACGATGTTGTCTTTAATCCAGATACGACGGAATGGCAATTGAGTTATGACGGTCGTAATCGCGAGCCGGTGACCTTGCCTGTTAAATTCCCATTGCTCCTTACGCAAGGTGCTGAAGGTATTGCCGTAGGTTTGGCGACCAAAATTATGCCGCACAACTTCATCGAGCTTATCGATGGGTCCATCCAAGTATTAAAAGGTGAACGACCTAATATTGTGCCCGACTTCTTGACGGGTGGATTGGCTGACGTGAGCAACTACAATGAAGGCCGTCGTGGTGGAAAGCTGCGTGTGCGCGCTAAAATTGAAGAGCGTGACAAGAAGACGCTAGCCATTACGGAGATTCCTTTTGGTACAACCACAGGTAGCTTAATTGATAGCGTGGTGTCGGCCAATGATAAAGGCAAGATTAAGATTAAAAAGATTGAAGATAACACAGCTGGTAATGTGGAGATTATTGTCCACCTCGCTCCTGGTATCTCTCCTGATGTGACGATTGATGCTTTATTTGCTTTTACAGCTTGTGAAACGTCTATCTCACCAAATACCTGTGTTATTATTGATAACAAGCCACACTTTATGAGTGTGAATGATATCTTAATCCAGAATACGAACCAGACAAAAGATTTATTAAAGCAAGAGCTAGAGATTAAATTGCATGAATTGCAAGAGAAAATCTTCTTCAGCACCTTGTTGAAAATCTTTATTCAGGAAGGTATGTATAAGCATGCTGATTATGAGAATGCCGGTGATTTCGATACCGTAGTCGGTGTTTTAAATACCTTGTTTATGCCTTTCTTCCCGCAGTTTTATCGCGAGATTCTACCAGAGGATTACAAAAAATTAATCGATAAGCCGATGAGTAGCATCACGCGCTTTGACGTTAAGAAGGCAGACGAGCAGATGAAAGCCTTAGAAGATGATATCAAAGTTGTTCTTCGCAACCTTAAAAACTTAACGGAATACAGTATCAAGTGGTATGAATATTTACGTACGAAGTATGCTAAAGGACGTGAGCGTAAGACAGAGCTTCGCATTTTCGATAAAGTAGAGGCTACGCAGGTGGCTTTAGCTAATGCTAAACTTTACGTAAACCGTGAGGAAGGATTTATAGGCTCTGGTATGCGTAAGGATGAGTTCGTTTCGGAATGTTCGGATATTGACGATATCATCGTGTTCCGTGCTGATGGTAAATATATGGTTACCAAAGTACAGGATAAGGTGTTCGTCGGAAAAGATATCGTTCATGTCGCTGTATTCAAGAAAGCTGACGACCGCACGGTATATAATGCCATCTATACGGATGGTGCTGGAGGAACAACCTATGTGAAGCGATTCTCGGTAACAGCTGTTACGCGTGATAAAGAATATGACGTTAGTAAAGGGGCTAAAGGATCGAAGTTATTGTACTTTACCGTTAATCCAAATGGGGAGGCTGAGATTGTGAATATCCAGTTGAAACCGCATACCAAACTGCGTAAGCTTACGTTCGATGTAGACTTCTCGGAGATAGCCATCAAAGGTAGAGCTTCGCAAGGAAATATTGTTTCTAAGTTCCCGTTGAAAAAGGTGACGTTTAAATCTGCTGGAGGGTCTACCCTTTCAGGACGCAAAATTTGGTTCGACGATGTGTTGCACCGCTTAAATGCGGATGAGCGCGGTCGCTACCTAGGTGAGTTTGATGCAGAGGACAAAATTTTGCTTGTTTATCCTGATGGAACTTATGAGTGTAGCACCTTCGATTTGAATAACCACTTCGATGAGAAGCTACTCCGCATGGAGAAATTTGTACCTAAGCATGTGTACACCGCTATCCATAAAGATGGTAAATCAAATGCATTCTATGTAAAACGATTTGCTTTTGATGAGCAGCCGGTTGGTAAACGGGTGTCGATCATCAATGATAGCCCAGGCTCAGCGTTGACCTTATTAACGAATGGTGAAAATCCGATTGTACGTTTAGATCTGCTAAAAGGAAAATCGCAAACACCAGAGACCATGGCTCAAGTATTGAATGAGGTTATTGATGTTAAGGGTATGAAAGCGCAAGGTAATAGACTTTCTTTCCATACAGTAGATAAAGTAACCTTGACAACAGAGGAATTGGATATGGCTGCATTTACAGCTGATGGTAAAGCGACCGAAGCTCCTGCTGATGAGAAATCAGCGGAAGATGAAGAAGGTTCAACGCCTCCTGCAAGTGAAGGTATCAGTTTAGAGATTACAAATCCAGATGATGTTCAGCTGGATGATAAAGGACAAACTACCTTGTTCTAGTTTGTATAAAGCATAAAAAAAGGCGTTTAAAACGCCTTTTTTTATGCTTTATGTTTTTTTAACACGCAGATAGCTATCTTATTAGGATATTAGTACATAGTTTGTCGTATTTACTTTTATTTAAGCGCTATGGAAAACTCATTTTTTATCAATGCTTTAAAACAAGCACACTGGGTTGTAAGCAACTCTGCTACACATCAAAACTTTGATATTAGCACCTTCGCTGATGGCCGTTTGGCACATGTTCCTTTTGACGTTAAAGAATTTATTCATTCGTTTGCCGTCTGTGCCAACCCAGCGGACACCGTTTGGTTTCTTTCTGCGATGGATTATAGCGATGAAAGCGAAAACGCATTTCCATGGAATGAGTTTGAGCAACAAAGCATGATGGCTGCTAGTGATACACTAATGGCTGATATTGCCGCCTTTTGGTCTTCCCACCTGCCTATCTTATTTTCCGTAAAAAATGGTTATCAATATGTTGCTGTAGGTATTGCGGCACACAATAAAGGGAAATTTTTCTATGGCCGTGAACCGGAATATGAGGATGTTGTTGCTATCGCTACATCATTCACCGAGTTTAAAGAAAAATATATTGAAGCGTTAAATGGTAATCCGCCTGCCTATTACGATTTTATCAGCTAGAGATTGACGGTTCGAAACGTGGTGATTTTGTCTAAATAAAAAACTGCGCTCTAGCGGAACCTGTTATAAAACGTAAATAGCCATTTCTAGGGAAATGGCTATTTACTAAATCGTTAAGAAATTATACTTAGTCTTTCTTATATGCCTTTAGAAACTTCTGTAGCTTAGGGGCAATTACTGCTGCGCAGAATGGATTTCCAGGGTTTTGGTTGAAGTAATCATGGTGATAGTCTTCGGCCTCCCAAAAAGTAACCGCTTCTTCTACAGCCGTCACAATCGGACTTGCATAAACCTCTTCAGCCGTTAAGGCTTGAATAAATTGCGTTGCCTCTACTTTCTGCTCATCGTTATGGAAAAATACAGCCGAGCGGTATTGTGTTCCTACATCCTCACCCTGTCTATTTAACGTGGTTGGGTCGTGTGTTTTGAAGAAAATAGCAAGCAGCTCCAGAAAGCTTACTTTTGCAGGATCAAAATCCAGCTGCACCACTTCCACATGTTCTGTATCGCCATTACAAACCTCCTTATAGGTTGGTTGTTCTGTTTTTCCTCCCATATAACCTGGAAGTACTGTATTCACCCCTTCGGTATGTTGAAATATAACTTCTGTACACCAGAAGCAGCCTCCGCCAAATGTAGCTTTCATTTTAAAATATTAAATGTATCTGTGCGCAAAAATAAGGCGCTATATGGCAAATGCCAACAGCCTTATGTCACAATTGCGCTACTAGTAAATATGTTTTCCTTTAATGAGTAAATCTTGCTTCTCTTTTGTGCATACTGCATAGGTAAATCCACTTTGCAAAGCATAGGAGCCATATTCCCCTTTTTTGTTTAAAGCTAGAAATCCAACTTGTATCTCCTTCGCGATTGCGGGTTTCTTCTTGATGATACGCTCTACAGCCTCTTTACAGGCAGCCTCCGGCGAATAACCTTGACGCATCAGCTCGACAACCAAGAAGCTTCCAACAGTGCGGATAACCTCCTCACCAACGCCTGTAGAGGTAGCGCCCCCTACTTCATTGTCTACATACAATCCGGCACCAATAATAGGGCTATCGCCCACACGTCCACGCATCTTGAAAGCCATGCCGCTCGTTGTGCAAGCCCCCGAAAGGTTGCCATCGGCATCTAATGCGAGCATACCAATAGTATCGTGGTTATATTGATTTCCGGGCAGACGTTCCGTTTGGAAGGATTTATTCTCGATATTCATAATCGGCTTATACTTCTTCTCCTTAAGCCATTCTTTCCATGCTTTCTCGGACGAAGGGATAAGTAAGTTTTCTTGCTCAAAGCCCTGTTCTAAAGCGAATTGTAGCGCACCCTCTCCCACTAACATCACGTGAGGCGTCTTTTCCATCACTAAACGAGCCACAGAAATAGGATGTGCGATGTGCTCTAAAGCAGCTACAGAACCGCAGTTGCCTTGGTCATCCATAATACAAGCATCAAGTGTGACATGGCCGTCGCGATCTGGGTAGCCTCCTTTTCCAACCGTAGGATTGTCTAGGTCGGATTCAGCAACACGTACGCCCTGTTCAACAGCATCGATAGCTTTTCCATTTTTTGAAAGTACCTTCCAAGCAGCTTGGTTGGCTGCAACACCAAAATCCCATGTCGATATTACAATAGGTTTAGTAACCACACGCTTCGTGCTTGCCTGCACCAAACTTGGAGCTACCCCTAGTGCGGCAGCGCCGAAAATAGATTGTTTTATAAAATTTCGTCTTGAACGCATAATACTCTGTTTACGCATGCAAGATACTAAAAAACGTTTTAGTGCTCTTTAAATTTGGTTGACAAATGAAGCGTAACCCATGATTCAAATTTGTTACAGCCTAAGACTGCTATTTTCTGTGGGAAATAATAGCAGGTATTAAATAGAAATACTTATGTTTGTATATGCTGATTGGTTCGAGTTGTTGCATAAAACAAATCAAAACATGCAAGAAGTGAGCAGACCTAATGCACATTAAAATACCTTTTTATGATGATAAGATCCTATTTTAAAAAATCCCTCGTCTTTGGGCTTCTACTTTCGGGTAGTTACTATGCACAAGCGCAAGCTGATTCCACCGTTTATTTTAAGGTTCAAGATGTACTTACACAGGCAAAGACAGCGCATGCCCCGGATAAAAGACTGCGCTTAATAGAGCTGGCGCAAGCTGATGTGGCAACCAACAGCTATGTGGTAAAGACAACGGAGAAAAACGTGCAAGAAGAGCTACATGCGAAGTTTGCAACACTTAAAGGGAATTTTAAGGTAGAACTTTTTCCTTCCGAAAAGGTGAAAAATAAAACAGTAGGCATTGTGAACCTTTCCGTTGCAAATCTACGTACCAAGCCTGATCATGCTGCAGAAATGGCAACCCAGGTGTTATTGGGTGCGCAGGTTGATATTCTAGATGAAGATAGTGGCGACTACCGTGTGCGCACGCCTGAAGGCTATATCGCTTGGGTGCCAACTTCTTCTGTGGTAGCACTAGCTCCTGCCGAAGCGGCGCAGTGGAAAGCCGCAAAGAAATTAATCTATACAGCCGAGTTTGGCCGTTCGTATTCCAATGCGGATGTGAAGAGCCAGCGTGTTTCGGATCTTGTATATGGTGATATTTTAGTCCTAAAAAATGTAAAAGGTAACTTCTACGAAGTAGAGTATCCCGATAAACGTTTGGCTTTCATCCCTAAAGTAGAGGCCGAATCTTTCACCGATTGGCTTAAAACACGACAGCCTACGGCAGATAATGTGCTAACGAGCGCTAAATCTATGCTGGGGCTACCCTACTTATGGGGCGGTACATCCGTTAAAGGTGTGGACTGTAGTGGTTTTACAAAAACGTCTTTCTTTATGAATGGCTATGTCATTCCACGCGACGCTTCGCAGCAGGTTCTTCATGGGGAGTCGGTCGATATTTTAGATGCTAACGAGGAGTTTGATGCGACCAAAGCACTAAAAAACCTTAAACCTGCCGACTTATTATTCTTTGCCGCAGGCAAAGGGAAAAGAGCAAATGCACGAGTAACGCATGTAGCCTTATACATTGGCAATGGTACCTTTATCCATGCCGCAGGTACGGTGCGCATCAATAGCATGCTGAAAGATGCTGCCAATTACGATGATTTCCAGACCCGTACTGTTGTTGCTGCACGTCGCTACCTCGGTAGTGCCGATCCAGCCGTTCAAAAAGTTTCAGAAAGTACCTATTACACAAAATAAGCTTATATAAGATGAGTAGCACAGAATGGACAAGCATTAAAATGGGTAAGTTTACCCTACGCTTTAAGCCTTATACCTTGGAGATGCGTCACGTGTTTACGGTAGCGTCTTTTAGTCGCACCACAACACCCGTAGTACTCACCGAACTCGAATATGAAGGATTTGTCGGCTATGGTGAAGCGAGTATGCCTCCCTACCTTGGTGAATCGCAAGAGTCGGTAACGGCTTTCCTACGTAAAGTAGACCTTGCAGCCTTCAACTCGCCATTCCAGACCGAAGAGATTCTACATTACGTCGATACGATCGATGCGAAGAATACGGCCGCAAAGGCAGCTGTAGATATTGCGTTGCATGATTTGCTGGGCAAGCTGATGCAGCAGCCATTTTATAAAATATGGGGCTTAAACCCAGATTTAATTCCGCCTACTTCTTTCACTATCGGTATTGATACCGAAGAGGTTATTCGACAAAAAGTAGCGGAAGCGGGTCAGTTTAAAATATTGAAAGTAAAATTAGGCTTAGCGACCGATAAGATGATTATCGATACCATTCGCTCGGTAACGGATGTGCCTTTATGTGCAGACGTCAACCAAGGCTGGAAAAATAAAGAAGAAGCCTTAGCGATGTCGCATTGGCTTGCTGAGCGCGGTGTCACCTTCTTGGAGCAGCCAATGCCTAAAGAGCAGATCGATGATAATGCATGGCTCACGGAGCGCTCTCCAATTCCAACGATTGCTGATGAAGGCTGTCAGCGCTATGCGGATGTAGCAGCCCTTAAAGGGGTGTATACCGGCATTAATATTAAGCTTATGAAATGTACGGGAATGCGCGAAGCGAAGAAAATGGCAGAATTGGCACGTGCGCTAGAGATGAAAGTGATGCTAGGCTGTATGACGGAAACCTCCTGCGCGATTTCTGCGGCGGCACAATTGGCTCCTTTAGTAGATTGGGCAGATTTAGACGGTGCTTTACTAATTGGTAACGATATTTTTCAGGGTATGGAAGTGGTAAATGGGCTTTGCCGCTTGCCAGATCGTCCAGGAATTGGTGTAATAAAAAATTAACAACTATTAAAACAGCCTTCGGGCTGTTTTTTTTGCAATAGTGTTACGTATCGCTTCTTTTTCCGCAAAAATCTTCCGTAGATAATGTTTTTTAATATTTATTTAACAATCTAAGCTATAAAAACCTATATTAGATCAACAAATCCTACAAATTATGAATAAATTTTTACTAACCTCCATGTGTTTGATGGCTTGTAGCGCTATGCAAGTTGTTAATGCACAACAAACTGCGGTTGCTGGTAAAATTACGGATGTCAATGGCGATCCTTTGTCGGGCGTTACCGTCACGATAAAAGGTACCAGCATCGGTACTTCCAGTAATGAAAGTGGTTTATTTACGCTCAATGCGAACCCAAATGCGACTCTTGTCGTTTCAGCCGTAGGCTTCCAAACACAAGAAGTGAATCTGGCGGGACGTAAAACGCTAAGTCTTAAATTGGTTAGCAATGATCAAGCATTGGATGAAGTTATTGTCGTAGCCTACGGAACGGCTAAGAAAAGTACCTATACAGGTTCTGCCTCCTCCATTAAGCAAGATGAGATAAAGGATGTTCCGACGACTTCTTTTGAGTCGGCTTTAAATGGACGTATTCCTGGGGTGCAAATTACGGCAACTTCCGGACAGGCAGGTGCTACGAGCAGCGTGCGCGTGCGTGGTATTGGTTCTATGAACGCCTCAAGTGACCCGCTTTATGTTATTGATGGTGTACCTGTTGTATCGGGGAATGTTGGGCAGATGAATGACCAGATCAATTCGACGTCCAATATTATGAGTACCTTAAACCCTGCGGATATTGAATCTATCACGGTATTGAAGGATGCTGCAGCATCGGCATTGTATGGTTCTAGAGCGGCCAACGGTGTTATCGTTATCACCACCAAACGCGGAAAGACGGGCAAGCCTACTTTAAATTTACGTTCCTCTATTGGTTTTACGCCTACTTGGGCGACCAATAACTATGAGGCTGCTGATCCACAAGCGCAAATTAATATGGAGTACCAAATATTCCATGATTACCGTACTTCCAATAAGAAACCTAATTCTACTGAATATTATTCCGATGCGGAAGCGAGCACCTATGCTTTAGGACAGATAAATAACCGTTTTAATAAGCATGGCTATAAGTTTGAAGTTCCTGATGCCTCTAGGATGGCGAATGTCAAAATCTTGGGAATGACCGACGGTATTGAGAATAGAGAAGGCAAATTCTTTGATTGGGAAGATTATTTGTTCCGTACCGGTATTTTTCAAACCAATGACCTTTCCTTAAGTGGTGGAACAGAAAGCACGAAATACTACAGCTCCCTATCCTACACAAAAGATAAAGGGCGAGCTATCATGAACGCATATGACCGTGTTTCTGGCCGTTTAAACTTGTCGCAAAAGGTATTTAAGAATGTCGATTATGACGTGAACTTAAACTTAGCAAACACATCAAAAACAGGCTTTAATGACACGCGCTCTACAGGTGCCAACCCTTACTTTCAGTCCCGCAATTTATTATTCCCATTTTACCATCCTACGGATTATAAAACAGGAAAACCATGGACGGCGCAGTATGGTAGTTTAGCCTACAACTCGGATTACTATAACCAACAATGGGATAACAATTCCAAAACGTTGCGCTTATCGGCTTTACAATCCTTATCCTGGAAAATTACGGATGGCTTAGTGGCTAAAACAATCTTCTCCTTCGATAATTCGGAAGTGAAAGAAGATTTATACTTCTCGGCACTGCACTTTAACGGTTTGACCGATAAAGGGTCGTCCAGCAAATGGAGCACTAATATCCGTAAATATGTATCGACAAGCACGTTGAACTACACTAAAAGCTTTGGCTTGCACAACGTAAGTGCATTAGCAGGTTTTGAAACGGAGAAAAACACAACA
Source organism: Sphingobacterium sp. MYb382 (assembly GCF_037572665.1). Taxonomy (NCBI): domain Bacteria; kingdom Pseudomonadati; phylum Bacteroidota; class Sphingobacteriia; order Sphingobacteriales; family Sphingobacteriaceae; genus Sphingobacterium; species Sphingobacterium sp. MYb382. Next base: position 163,617 of record NZ_JBBGZT010000023.1, on the reverse strand, counting down.
GACTACCAATTTAGCAACAGCGTAAACCTAGCTTCGAGTACGTCAACATCTATTGGTACAGGTTCTAATTTCAAAGCGGAAGCTTACGGCTGGGGCAGCAATTTGATGTCTGGCTTAGGTCGTTTGGATTATAACTATGGGGAGAAATATTTCCTTGGTGGATCTTTCCGCCGTGATGGCTCTTCACGTTTAAGTCCAGATAACCGTTGGGGCACATTCTGGTCTGTTTCTGGTGCGTGGAGCTTGCATAAAGAGGAGTTCTTAAAAAATGCGCTTCCGGAGGTTAATAACTTACGTCTACGTGCTTCCTATGGTGTGAATGGTACTTTGCCAACCGATCTGTTCGCGTGGAAGACCTTATTGTACTACCGTAGCAACTACAAAAGCAATCCAGGTGGTGTAGTGACGGGCTTAGGTAATCCCAATCTTACCTGGGAGAAAAGCTATACGTATGATTTAGCATTAGAATTTGGCTTGTTCAAAAATAGACTTTCTGGATCGGTAGAATATTTCAATAGAGATTCTAAAGGACTTCTACAAGATGTTCGTTCCTCAGGAACAACAGGTTTCTACTCTACCCTACAGAATATTGGTGTCATCAACAATAGTGGTATTGAGGTTGATTTAGGCGGCGATTTAATCGCGACAGATAAGTTCAAATGGTCGGCTCGTGTCAATGCAGCCTTCTTAACCTCTAAGGTGAAGAAGCTTGACGAAGGTAAGGATGTAGTATGGACTGATCCTACAGGAAATGACAATCGTGCAGAATTTGTTTACCGTGAGGGTGCTTCTGTACTTTCTTTTTACGGCTACGAATGGGCTGGTGTGAACCCAGAGAATGGAAAGAATGTATGGTATACCAATAATTCGGTTTCCGACTTCGACTATAACGGACGTGCAGCAACATACAACTATGGTAAGGCTGACCGTGTAATTATTGGTTCTGCCGTTCCTAAAGTATATGGTGGTATTAATACGGACTTCGAATACCAAGGGTTCAGCTTAGGCTTTAACTTCAATTACAAAATTGGTGGTAAGCTTTATGATGGTGCGGAGAAGGATGTTAACGATGATGGTTACTACTGGGAAAGAATACGCTCTAAGCAGTATTACGACAATATGTGGTCACCAAGTAACCCAACGGGTACACAGCCGAAGATTGATGGAAATGATTTGACGGATGCTATCCAGTTTAGTAGTCGCCATATTTATAACGCTTCTTTCATACGCTTGAAAAACATCAATTTTGCGTACCGCTTGCCTACGCATATCGTGGAGAAAGCGAAAATAGCTAATGCGCGTATTTTCTTTAACGGTACAAACCTGTTTACAGCAAGCAAATACAAGATGGCTGATCCAGAAGTGAATCAATATGGCACACGTGGTTGGGAAATGCCTTTTGGCAAAACTTATACGTTTGGTATAGACATCAGTTTCTAATTTTAATACTAGGTAAAATGAAAAAATATTTCAATCTATTTATAGCAACGCTTCTCCTTACGGGAGCCTCTTCGTGTAAGGGCTTTCTCGATGTAGAACCTACAAATGCGAGCGATGCAGCGAACGCAATAAAAACAGTTGGTGATGCGCAAGTTATTATCAACGGTATTCATCGAGGTATGACCTCTTCCAGTTACTATGGTCGTAATTTTGTTGCCTACGGCGATGCCAAAGGTGGTGATGTTACTTTATTCTCTCAGGGGCGCGGTTTGGATGCTATGTATACGTTCAACCATAATCCGCAAACCAATAGTTTTTCGACCTTCTGGACGAGTATTTACAACGCTATTTTTCAGGCGAACAACTTATTAGAAAATATTGAGAAGCTTAAGGCTCAAGGTACCTTGGAGAATTTTGACTTAGCAAAAGCAGAGGCTTTAACAATCCGCGCCTTGGCATACTTTGATTTGGTGCGCATTTATGGTAAGTCGTATACCGATGATAAAACTGCTTTTGGAGTACCTGCGATTATCAAAACACTGGGTGCTAATGAGAAGCCACTACGTGCTACAGTAGAAGAAAACTACAAGCAAATCCTTGCCGATTTGGTAGCTGCTGAATCCGGATTGCCAAAAACTAAACGTGATGGCTACCTAAACTATTATGCGAATAAATCGCTTCAAGCACGTGTATACTTAACCATGGGGGATTATGATAAGGCATTGGCGGCAGCTGAGGAAGTTATTAATAGCAAAGTATACAGCTTATATGATAATAGTCAGTGGGTGAATTCATGGAAAAGTCAGTTCGGTAGCGAGTCTATCTTTGAGTTGGTAATTGAGCAAAATCAGGCCGACTTAGCACGCAACTCCCTGGGCTTCTATTTTATGCGTCGCGGACATCAAACGGGTGCGTTAGGTAACTTCTTGGCGGCTACTCCATTCTTAACCGCATTAGGAGCTGATAAAGATGATGTTAGACTAGGCGTAATGGCACGTGATGAGTCGAATGCAACACGTATGGGTTCTTGCTATAAGTATTTAGGGTCGACAACATTTAGTGGCGATAAAGGTACAGCTAACTACACGGCTGTAAACATTAAGGTTATCCGTTTATCGGAGGTTTATTTGATAGCAGCCGAAGCAGCACTTAAAGCGACAACGGTTGATAAAACAAAGGCGGCTAAGTATGCGCAAGAAATTCATAAACGTTCGCCAAATTTGCCTTCTATCACCGCGGCTAATGTAACGGAAGACCTTATTTTAGCGGAGAAAAGTAAAGAGTTCTTTGGTGAAGGTTTACGTTACTTCGATATGATTCGTCTGAATAAAACGATAAATTTTGATGACGCTTTTGCGGCGATTAGTATTCCTTCACGTCCAGCAAGCATCAACCGCTCGTTCGCAAAGTATATTTTGCCAATCAGTGAAGATGAGATGTTGGCAAATCCAGGCATCAAAGCGCAACAGAATCCGGGTTACAATTAATCTATTATCTAGGGTTTTAAGCTAAAATCTATACCCTTTTTAAGCAAGCCTCTCTAGTCATGAACAACATGGATAGAGAGGCTTTTTTAATTTGCTGGAAAGTCGCCTGATAGCGCAAAGTTGAAGTCTTATAATTGTAGTGTATAAACGCGTCTGCGCAACGTTTGCGCAATTATCTACCCATGTCTTGGTTTTTGGGCTACAGCTTGTCTAGAGCGCTTAAAATAGCCTTAGTATTGTGCTGTGTTTTTATTTGCTAAATAGGTCGATTTATGCCTGAAAACAGCATTAAAGCCCTATTTTATGTATATATTCGTGCTATGGGAAAGTCAATAAACCTTCAAAGTTTCAAAGAATTTTTTAATTCGAGTACAGGTTCTGGGATACTACTGTTTAGCTGTTTGCTCCTATCTTTAGGTATCGCAAACAGTCCATTGGCAGCAGGATTTACAAATTTCTTGTCGACCACTGTTGGCTATGAAAACGAATTTTTGCAGTTAAACTATAGCCTGTCTGCTTGGATTAATGATGGGCTGATGGCCATCTTCTTCCTTTTAGTGGGGCTCGAGATAAAAAGAGAACTCGTCGAAGGTGAGTTGTCCTCGCCACGTAAGGCAGCATTGCCCATCTTAGCGGCCATTGGTGGCGCTATTGTTCCTGCGGGTATCTACATCGCCTTAAATACGGGTGCTGATACTGCTCATGGCTGGGGGATTCCCATGGCGACAGATATTGCCTTTGCCTTGGCCGTTGTTGGCCTCTTAGGGAAGCGTGTTCCGCTGTCGCTGAAAGTGTTCTTGGCGGCCTTAGCCATTGTGGATGACCTTTTGGCTATCCTGGTAATTGCCTTCTTCTATTCGACAAGCCTACATGTCTCCTATTTGCTTTATGCAGCTTTAGTGTTTGTGTTGCTCCTTGTGTTCAATCGTCTAGGTGTGAAGCGTATTTGGATGTATCTGGTGCCAGGATTGTTTATCTGGTATTTCATTCACCATTCAGGTATTCACGCTACGATTGCGGGTGTTTTAGTTGCGATGACCTTGCCTACTAATAAAGGAAGTAATCCTTCGCCTCTTGAGCGCTTAGAGCATATATTAGTGAAGCCGGTTAATTTATTGATTGTTCCGCTATTTGCCTTGGTGAATACCAATATTACCTTTCAGTCGGAAATGGTAGGTGGTCTTACCTCGCCTTTAGGTCTCGGAATTATTCTAGGTCTTGTAGTCGGGAAAACGGCTGGAATATTTTTAACCAGCTGGATATGTGTTAAATCAGGATTAGCGAAGCTCCCTGAGTTAAGCCGCTGGCCGCATATCTTTGGCGTAGCCATGCTGGGTGGTATAGGTTTTACCATGTCTATCTTTGTTTCATTGCTTTCCTTCTCCGATCCTTTGTATATCGAGGAGGCTAAGCTCGCTGTCTTGGTAGGTTCACTCGTTGCGGGTATCTCTGGATATTTGTTTCTATCGGCTTTAAGTAAGAAAAAAGGATAGTAGTCTATATTTAAATAGGTAATAAACAAAGCCTTGAAGGATAGTTCTTCAAGGCTTTGTTTGTTTTGTACTACCCTCACATTTATGCCGTCAAGTTTATGCCTTCATTTCGAACAATGGGAGGAATCTCACGACTGGCAGCTGTAACGAAGTATGCGGTCTCCAAAATTTCCGAATAGATTATCGACATCTAGAGACCTCACGCTTGGCAGGCTATGTTGGCCATCAAGCTTTTGCTAATAATTTGCAACTAACTAAAAAGGCTACACGAGTATCTCACTCGTGTAGCCTTTTACAATGATTTATCTAAACTAAAACTTTAGCTTATAAAGCTTCCGTTGCTGATTCTGGCGCTTTGTCAATCAACTCCATAAATTGATCCAATTTAGGGGTGATGATAATTTGCGTACGACGGTTGCGTGCTTTTCCATCAGGCGTATTGTTGTCTGCAATTGGATTGTATTGGCCACGACCACCAGCTGTCAAACGTTTTGGTTCTACACCATATTGCGTTTGTAAAGCTTGTACAACAGATGAAGCACGTAGCGTACTTAAATCCCAGTTGTTGCGAATATTTGGTTTAGAGATTGGATCTGCATCTGTATTACCCTCGATTAACACCTCGTAATCTTTGTAATCTTGGATAATTTTAGCGATTTTACTCAATGTCTCACCAGCTTTGTCAGAAATTTCGTAGCTACCAGAACGGTACAACATGTTGTCAGACAAAGAGATGTAAACAACACCTTTCAACACCTTAACATCAACATCACGTAACTCTTCTCTGCTCAATGAGCGTGTTAAGTTGTTCGTTAATACTACGTTAAGAGAATCGCTTTTGTTTTTCGTGTTCACTAAGTGCTGGATGTACTTATTGGAGGCATTGATCTCATCAACAAGCTTTGAGATATTTGCGTTACCTTGTGAGTTTTGGTTAATACTATTATCCAATGTACCTTGCAAGCGTGCTAACGCATCTTTCAACGTACCATTGTTTTTACGTTCATATTCCAATTGGTCCTCTAAGCTTTTCACGCGTGATCTGCTTTCAGCTAAGTCCAATTGACCTTTTTGATAGAGCGAAGCTAAATCCTGATGTTGCGTCTGAAGCGCGACATACTTCTTGTTGCTAACACAGCTCGCTAAGAACAAGCCAGATGCCAAAACAGACATCGTTATTACCCTTTTATTTATCATACCTTTATTTTTCAAAGTTAGGATAAAGATACGAAAGTAAATTCTATTCAGAAATGGCCTTAAAGCAAATTAATGTTAAAATAATGCCATCTATTTTTCATAAAACTCGATGGGTAGGGCGTCGGGATCTTGCGTGAATAAAAATCGCTTTCCCGTAAGCTCATCGATACGAATATCCTCACAGGGTAGCTCCTTCGCCTGCAGGAATTTGGCGACAGCCGAAACATCATCTATCTCGAAAGCTAGGTGGCGCAGCCCTTGTGCCTCGGGGCGTGAAGGACGGCTGGGTGGTGAAGGAAATGAGAAAAGCTCGATAATGTATGCGCCATGCAGACTAAGGTCTGCTTTGTAGGAGTCGCGTGCTTCACGATAGGTTTCTTGATCCAATTTGAAGCCTAGAATCTCCGTATAATACTGTAGTGACCGTTTATAGTCACTACAGATAATAGCAATATGGTGAACTTTATTGATCTGAATCATGGTTTATACCAATTCAAATAAGTCGTTAACACCGAGTAGTTTTCTGGAGGTGAAGCCTTCGGCATATGGAACCTGGATATTACGGCCTAGCTCTGCACCACGCCCACGCGTAGCATCCATAAAGTTAGGGTTTGAAATATACGTTTGTGGCTCGCTATCGTCTTGCTTAGCGTTAAATTGCGTGGTATAGGCCAACACCGATTGTTCTTTAATGGCCCAAAACGGGGTGATATCCAGGATGATATCTGGCTGGATATACTTGTCCTGGATCAATTGTAGTTGCAAGCGTGGACGGAAAGCCTCTTGTGCGTTACCATCAGCGTCATACGTTTCTATTCGGCGTAAGCCGCTCAAGAAAAGTGCGTCATATACAAGCTTACTCGCTCGTCCATGATCAGGATGACGGTCTTCCAGCGCATTGGTGATGACAATCTCTGGGCGGTACTTACGGATGCAGCGGATAATTTCCAGCTGGCTAGCTTCATCATTTTGAAAGAAACCATCACGCAGACCTAGGTTTTCACGTACATGAACACCGAGTATCTCTGCTGCTTTGAGCGCTTCTTGTTTACGTGTTTCTGCTGTTCCGCGTGTGCCTAACTCCCCTTCTGTAAGGTCTATAATCCCTACCTTCTTGCCCTCAGCTACATATTTCGCCATGGTACCTCCGGCGCCTAGCTCGGCATCATCCGGATGTACAGTCATGACCATTAAGTCTAACTTCATACCTATAATTTCATTATGTGGCACAAAGATAACTATAAATAAAGTTTTTTACTCCGCTAACAATTGTTCGATTTTTGTCATAACCCGCTGCGCGGTAGGGTTCGTCGTGCTATAGAAAAAATCTACCACTTCCCCATTCTTATTGACCAAATATTTGTGGAAGTTCCATAAAGGCTTCTTGTTGACCTTACCATTTTGCTTAATGTCGCTCAGAAAGCTGTACAAAGGGTCGCAATATTCGCCAATAACATGGATGCGTCTGAAAACGGGAAAAGTCACCTGTTGCTGTATTCGGCAAAAGGTTTCCAGTCGATGTCCAGTCATAGGTTCTTGACCTCTAAAATCATTGGACGGGAAGGCTAGAATCTCAAGTCCCTGGTCTTTGTAGCGCTGATACAGCTTTTCTAAGTTTTTAAACTGCTTGGTAAAATAACATTGGCTCGCTGTATTGACAATAAGGAGTACTTTGCCCGAATAATCTTGCAACGATTTTTTTTCATCATTAAATTGTAGCGCATGAAAATCATAAACCGTGTGCATATCTCTTCTTTTTTTGTTCGTTAGTATGTGTTATATAAATTCTTAATCGGACGCATACGTTCGTAGCTCCGAATGATATTTTCTATTTCATAATCTTCATTCGGGTCATAGGTTGACTTTAGGTTATGCCCGAATACTTTAGCAACAGACTGGTAGAAAAAGGCCGATAAACCGCCTTTCATCTCTTTCACCAATTCGTAGCTCGTGTTTCCTGTTTGGCGCTGCACAAGCTTAATTAAAATGGCTCCTTGTGATATACTGAGGTTCTTAATCTCTGCATTGAACTTATTTTTAATCTCTTGTTCGCATGCTTTTATTAAACGGTCTTCCTCTTTTTTGGTTGACACCATGGCTAAATCCCTATCGAGCTGCTCATAGCGCTTCTGCGCGTAGATAGCATAAGGCAACACACGCAACACATTGCGTTCTAAGCGGAGATAACGTTGCCTGTCTTCCTCCGTTTTGAAAGTACGGCGTGCAACAATTGTTATGTTATCGATTAAGAAAAAAGGTAGCACCTCTCCTGTTTCGGTACGATTGGTTAAGTACTTGGAAACCGTCTCTCCCTCGCCTTCCCCGTAATGTGGCACTTGCAATGCCTGCCCATAAGTCCATATAGGGAGGGCTAAAAATATAGCCGTAATCCCCCTAATCCAACGATTCATCACCCAACTATTTTAGATTGTACGTTTTTAAATATGCCAAAAAATCACTATATTTATATATTATTAGTAGCTACTTCGTTAGTAGCAGGTTACTGGTAATAAATATACAAAAAAAAATAATATAAGCAATTTTTCGAGCCTGTTTATGGGAGAATATGTGATTGACATCGAAGCGGAAAATAAAGAAATTAGGAAGAGATACCGTGCATTACTGAGGGCGTGTAAGCCTACATTACAGCGAGGAGATAAGCAGGAAATTCGTAAAGCGTTTGATCTGGCACTAGAATGCCATAAGGATATGCGACGCAAATCTGGTGAGCCTTATATTTATCACCCTATTGCCGTGGCCCAAATTGCGGCCGAAGAGATTGGTTTGGGTACCACATCCATTGTGTGTGCACTGCTACATGATGTGGTGGAAGATACGCAAATCACCCTACAGGAGATTGAAACGCAGTTTGGTAAGAAGGTAGCGCGTATTATCGATGGGTTGACCAAAATATCAGGCATCTTTGATCCGAATAGCTCTATGCAAGCCGAGAATTTTCGGAAGATGCTCTTGACGCTAGCGGACGATGTACGTGTGATTTTGATTAAACTGGCGGATAGGCTGCATAATATGCGTACCATGGAGTTCATGGCCCGTCATAAGCAATTGAAAATTGCTTCCGAGACGAGCTACCTCTATGCCCCTCTTGCCCATCGTTTAGGTTTATACGCTATAAAATCGGAGCTGGAAGATCTTTCCATGAAGTTTACCGATCCGGATACTTACAAATTTATCGCCAAGAAGCTTAATGAGAAAAAAGCAGAACGGGAGAAGTTTGTTATCGACTTTATAAGTCCGGTGCGTAACATTCTGGAAGAGCAAGGCATCAAGGCGGATGTATTTGGACGGCCGAAATCTATCCATTCTATTTGGAATAAGATGCGTAAAAAGTCTATCCCTTTTGAGGAGGTATATGACCTTTTTGCTATCCGTGTTATTATAGATACAACGCCCGATCGGGAGAAAACGGAATGTTGGAAGGTTTATTCCATCATCACCGACTTATATCGTCCGAATCCGGACCGTTTGCGCGACTGGGTTTCCTCACCGAAAGGGAATGGTTACGAGTCCTTGCATACCACCGTTATGGGGCCACGTGGCCAATGGGTGGAGGTGCAGATTCGTACACGCCGCATGAATGAAATCGCGGAGAAAGGTTTTGCCGCGCACTGGAAATATAAAGAGTCGAACTCAGATAGTGGTTTGGATCAATGGATTCAGAAGGTGCGTAATATGTTGAGCAGCTCCGAGCAAAATGCGATGGACTTCGTCGACGACTTTAAGATGAACCTTTTCTCGGATGAGATTTTCATCTTTACGCCCAAAGGAACGTTGGTGCAGCTGCCTAATGGAGCTACAGCATTAGACTTTGCTTTTGAGATTCACTCTGACATTGGGGCCACCTGTATTGGGGCTAAGGTGAACCACAAGCTGGTGCCGCTGAGCCATCCTTTACAAAATGGTGATCAGGTGGAGATTATCACATCTAGCAAGCAGGCGCCTAAAGAGGATTGGTTGAACTTCGTGATCACGGCGAAGGCAAAATCCAAAATTCGCTCCTCCCTGAAAGAAGAAAAACGTCGTGTGGCGGAAGATGGTAAAGAGATTTTAGAACGTAAGTTGAAGTCTCTAAAAATCACGTACAACACTGATAATATTAATAAGATAGCGAATCACTTTAAGTTTCCGAGTTCGCAGGATCTCTTTTATAATGTAGCAAAGGGTAATGTAGATACAAAAAGTCTACGTGAATATGCCGCATTAGAAAAGCAACCGGAGCATCTGCACAATCAATTTACGACGCATATTACAGGCTTAGTAGAGAAGATTAATAAGAAGGAGCTGGATACGATTCTTATTGGTGATGATCTTCAAGAGATCGATTATACCCTTGCTCCTTGTTGTAACCCGATTCCTGGAGACGATATATTCGGCTTCCTGACGGTAAACGACGGTATCAAGATTCATCGTACCAGCTGTCCTAATGCGTCGAAGCTGATGGCCAACTATGGCTACCGTATTTTGAAGGCTAAATGGACCTCGCAACAGGCTGATGCCGCTTTCTTAACGGGCTTGCGCATTATCGGTATTGACGATGTCGGCTTGGTGAATAAGATTACGAATGTTATCTCACAGGATTTCCATATCAATATCCGATCGCTGGCGATAACGAGTAATGAAGGGATATTCGAGGGTGACATCATGGTATTTGTCAACAACACTGGTCAATTGGAAAACTTGATGAAAAACCTTAAAGAGATCAGTGGTATTACAAGTGTTACACGCTACGACGCTGTGCATTAAAATCGGTATAGTGTCATCCTTTTCAAAAGCATCGTTTTTTAAAAAGGAATTTAATAAATTTGTGCCTTAGTAGAATTGATTATGAATTTAGCTGAAAACTACCCTACGGTAAAGAAAATATTCGAAGCTTACTTAGAGAATAAAAATCTAAGAAAGACCCCTGAGCGCTATGCAATCTTAGAGGAGATTTATTCCCGTTCGGATCATTTTGATGTGGAGTCTTTGTACATCCACATGAAAAACAAGAAATATCGTGTTAGCCGTGCTACGGTATACAACACCTTAGAGCTTTTGGTATCCTGTGATTTAGTGACCAAACACCAGTTTGGTCGAAATATGGCGCAGTTCGAAAAGTCCTTCGGCTATAAGCAACACGACCATGTTATTTGTATTGAATGCAACAAGGTGGTTGAGTTCTGTGATCCCCGCATTAACCAAATCCAAAGTTTAATGGGTGATTTACTGAAGTTTGACATCAAACACCATTCTTTGAACCTGTACGGCGTTTGTGAGGATTGCCAGAAGCTGGAATCCGCAAAAAAACCTGTCGAAAGCAACGAAACGGTAATTTCAAATTAATGTGATAATCGACGGATTATTGTGTTACCTTTGTTCAGAAAAGCGGATAGCATATCTTCTTTTCTGAACTTTGTTTTTTATGGGCAATTTGCTTTTAGGAATTGAAAACAGAAGGTTTATACGCTCAGTATGCTATACGTTTCTCTCCTTACCATCAAATTGCGCCATTTTAGTAGCGTAAAAAAGATAAAATATCAAATTAATTTAAATCTCAATATCTCAATATTATGCAAGTTGATGTGCTTCTAGGCCTGCAATGGGGCGACGAAGGAAAAGGAAAAATCGTTGACGTATTTTGTCCTAAGTATGATTTAATCGCACGCTTCCAAGGTGGCCCAAATGCTGGACATACCTTAGAGTTTGATGGTAAGAAATTCGTGTTGAATACGATTCCTTCAGGAATCTTCAACGAAGGTACCTTAAACCTAATTGGTGGTGGTGTGGTAATCGACCCGATTATCTTAAAACGCGAATTGGATAATTTGAAAGCCGCAGGTTTCGATCCTGTTGGAAAAGGAACATTAGTGTTGGCCCGCAAGGCGCACTTAATTTTACCAACTCACCAATTATTGGATGCCGCTTCGGAATCTAAAATGGGTGCTGGCAAAATCGGTTCTACATTAAAAGGTATCGGTCCTACTTATATGGACAAAACAGGTCGTAACGGTTTGAGAGTTGGTGATACTACCCTTCCTGACTTCCAAGAGCGCTACGAGAAATTGAAAGCTAAACATTTAGAGATTTTATCACACTACGGTGAGATTCCTGATTTCTCCGAAAAAGAAGCTGCTTTCTTACAAGCTATCGAGTTTATCAAATCTATTCCGCATGTTGATGCTGAGCACTTGGTAAACACCTACTTGAAAGAAGGTAAAAAAGTATTGGCTGAAGGTGCTCAAGGTACGTTATTAGACGTTGACTTTGGCTCATACCCTTTCGTTACTTCATCTAACACAACTACAGCTGGTGCTTGTACTGGTTTGGGCGTTGCTCCAAACAAAATCGGTCAAGTTTACGGTATCTTCAAAGCTTATGCTACACGTGTAGGTGGCGGTCCGTTCCCAACGGAGTTGGATAACGAAGTTGGTGAAGAACTGCGTAAGTTAGGTCATGAATTTGGTGCTACAACAGGTCGTGCACGTCGTACAGGATGGATTGATCTTCCAGCATTGAAATATGCGATCATGATCAATGGCGTTACTGAATTAATCATGATGAAAGCTGACGTATTGGATACTTTCGAAAAAATCTACGTTTGTACGCAGTACAAGCATAATGGTGAGGTAATCGATTACATGCCTTACGAGATTATTACCAATGAGGCTGAGCCTATCTTAGAAGAAGTAGAAGGCTGGAACCAAGATATCACAGGTATCCGTACTCCAGAAGAAGTGCCTACAGCATTGAAAAACTACATCGCTTACTTAGAGAAAGCATTGGAAGTGCCGATTAAATATTTATCGGTAGGTCCTGATCGTGTACAAACTATAGAATTGTAATAACGTAGCGGAGGGGTTATGATTTTTGTGCTGGATGATTCCATACTTTTCAGAAGAAAGGCTCTACAATGGGCACAACAGTTTGATGAAGTTTGCCAACTCCAGTCGCACGATTACCCCGATAACTATAGCAAAATAACGGAGCTATTAGCCGTTCAGGCGAAGCACAAATTTGTGTCTACGCCCAATCAGTCTAGCTTCGAAGCATTAGAAAACTTTAAAACGGAGCATCCACAAACGTGGATGTTCGGTTTTTTTAGTTACGACTTAAAGAACGAGATTGAAGACCTCCAAACGTCTTTCCCTAATCGTTTAGATTTTCCCAACGCCTATTTCTTTGTTCCATCTACGCTACTTCAGTTTTCTGATTATGAAGTGACTATTGAATCGGAAGACCCAGAGGCTGTCTATCAGGCCATCTTGGCGACCGAATTAGTAGAGGTGGCTGATACCGCTGCTATAGCGCTGCAAAAGCGTATGTCGAAAGACCAATACCTAGATAGCTTTGCACAGTTGCAGCGACATATCCAACAAGGTGATATTTATGAGGTCAATCTATGTCAGGAGTTTTATGCCGAAGGAGCGGATATCCACCCGCTAGCGGTATATGAAAAGTTGAGTAGCCTCTCTCCTACGCCGTTTTCCGTGTTTTTTAAGCTTGATGACAAGTATGTTTTATCGGCTTCGCCGGAAAGATTCCTTGCCAAACGCGGTACAACATTGATATCGCAGCCTATAAAAGGTACAGCACCTCGCGGTGCAACGCCTCAGGAGGATCAAGCGCGTATTGAGGGCTTACGAAACAATCCAAAAGAGATTGCCGAAAATGTGATGATTGTCGATTTAGTACGCAACGATTTAACGCGTAGTGCACAAGCGGGCACCGTTAGTGCGGTGCGTCCACTGGAGGTGCATACCTTTAAGCAGGTGCATCAGCTGATATCTACCATCACCTGTACGCAAGACCCTGCGCTATCGACAACTACCGTTATCCGCAATACATTCCCACCGGGATCCATGACGGGGGCACCGAAAATTAGTGCGATGGCGCTATGCGATCGTTACGAAAATAGCATGCGTGGCATTTATTCTGGTGCTGTAGGCTACTTTGCTCCCGATGAAGATTTTGACTTTAATGTAATAATACGCTCTATCCTTTACAACAAAAGCGAGCGATATCTATCTTTCCACACGGGTGGTGCCATTACCTATGAGGCGGTGGCCGAACAAGAATATTCGGAGTGCATGTTAAAGGCTTCCGGAATTTTGAAAGCATTAAATAGTAAGTTAAATTAATTTCATATATTTGAGTATGCATGTGCCTCTTGTCAACATTCATACCCACCATATCAAAGAGAATACAGCTGCTGAATTTTCTTTGCCCAATATCATTGTCTCCAAAAACTATTTAATTACACAACCTTGTTCCCTCGGAATTCACCCTTGGTATATCGATACAGCCTATGAAGCGCAGCTTGATGTGTTGTATGAGCATGGCCGCAAAACGCAGGTGCTTGCCATTGGCGAGTGTGGTCTTGATAAACTATGTGATACGGAATGGCATATGCAAGTGCTTTTGTTTGAGCGACAAATAGCCTTAGCCAATCAGCTTAAAAAACCACTTATTATCCACTGTGTACGTGCCTATCAGGAATGCTTGCAGCTGTTGCGTCAGCATAAGGTGTCTGTGCCTGTGATGTTTCATGGCTTCGAGAAGAATGTAGCCTTAGCCCAACAGATTGTACGGGAAGGCTATTACCTAAGCATGGGAACTGCCCTGCTCCATGGCAAAAAAGATGAGCTGGTGCATGAACTTCCTTTAGACCGTATTTTCCTGGAGACCGACAACCAGTCTTGTAAAATAGAATCGATCTACGACTATGTGGCTACTACAAAGAATATGGAGCGCTCCGAGTTGGCGCAGCAGCTCTATTCAAATTTTACCCAAGTATTTGAGAAATCATCTTAAGTATACGCTGTTTTAATCATTAATTCATTCTTTTATATTTTTCAGCTTAATTCGCTAATATGCTATTCAATCTACTAGAATAGTAGATTTTTATGTGTACTTTTGCCCCGTTCAAAAATTAGCTTAAGACCTATGTCAAGGAGCTATTTAAGGTATAAGACGTATAATTAGTGATATTAAAATGAAGGATCTATCTTGGTTATCAAGAACTGAAGCATTAACTGGAAGAGAAGCTTTAGAGAAACTTAGTAATTCCCACGTGATGGTTTTAGGACTTGGTGGTGTGGGTTCATTTGCGGCCGAATTTGTGTGTCGTGCTGGTGTTGGTAAGATGACTATCATTGATGGTGATACCGTGGATCCGTCGAACCGTAATCGCCAATTACCAGCGCTATTTACCAACCATGGTGTGGCAAAGGCCGAGATTATGCGCGAGCGTCTCCTTGCGATTAACCCGGAGTTGGAATTAACCGTTATTCAAGAGTTTATTTTGCCAGAGAACATTCAGTCGCTTCTGGACTTGAAGCCTGATTACTGCATCGAGGCTATCGATAGTATCACGCCTAAATTATTCTTTATCCGTTTGGCCTTAGCGGCACATATTCCTTTCGTAAGCTCGATGGGTGCTGGCGGAAAGATGGACCCTACTAAAATCCGTATCGCTGATATTGGCGAGTCCTACAACTGTAAGCTGGCTCATCATATTCGTAAGAAATTGCGTAAGCATGGTATTCGTGAAGGTGTGAAAGTGGCTTTCTCAACAGAATTGCCCGACAAAAGCTCCTTGTTGTATACGGATGGTAGCAACTTTAAGAAATCGGCATATGGCACCATGTCTTATCTACCGGCGGCCTTTGGTGGTGCTATCGCATCGGTCGCTATTCGCGAATTGATGGATATTGATATTCCCCTCGCTAAAAACACGTTAATGGCCAAATAGGCATTACGCTACTCTCATATAAACCTGAACTTGCTTCAGGTTTTTTTGTTTTAGGAGGAGCCTCTCCGACTCTACTTTTCATATCTATTATACTTTGGTTACATGGATAATCTTTTAGGATTTAGCGAATGAAGTAAAAGGAAATCCTAAAGGCATACCCTGGCCACCCCAATAAAAACTCTTCATTTTTTTAGGTTAATTAGTGAAACAATAAGCCAGTAATGCCCTAATTAATAGCGGACATTACTTGACTCCTACGAAACAATAAATGATTAGGCTTAACGGTCTATTGCAGCTTCAAGAAAAGAATGCTATTTTTAGGTGCGAACTATTAATAGACAGACCATTTCCGGTAAGCGAAGCAATAAACACGTTTCTAAAGAACCGGTACTAGACAAGAAGAATGAGACAGCAGCAATAGAATTATTGCTCGGCTCTTTTTATATGCAGTAAAAAGCATAGAGAAAGCCTACCATGACAAAAATGCCATGCGCCCCCTTTTCCTATTGTCTAAGCGGTCTACCTCTTAATAAGGCGGCATATACGTTCTTTAGTAGTAATCATTTAGGGACCATCATTCTCGATCCTGGATCGAAACATATGTATGGTAGATGTGTTGGGTATTCGTTCTCATAGTTTATTGGTTAAATAAACGCTGTCTACTCGCAAAGCTAAAGGCTGGTATTCATGGAATGGATATCAATAGAGCTACCTTATAACGCTTCGTACATACTACCATCAATGACCTTCATCGAAGGATTAATTGCCACGTAAACTGAAATAGAAGTCCGCTCCACCGAAACTGCTCATGAGAAGACAATTTCAATGTGAAGCGAACTCTGAATCAACTTACAAGACAAAAATTGACAGTCTCTGTTTGCAAGTGACATCGTAAGTGCAGCGTTCAGGGCCACTGCCCTATTTGTCTCTTATAATCTTACTAAAGATAATTAAAACAAAAGACTTTAACAAATTATTTTTACTAAAGTCATATATAAAATTTTTCATGAGCACATCCTTTGGACAATACCTAAGTAAATTAAATATTAATAAGGCAAAGATTTCCAGATTAACTGGAATAAAAACACCTCGACTTAATGATCTTAGCAATAAGGAATCAAGTAAACCAACTCCTTTAGAGTTTTACAAAATTATTTTTACGTCTATACGTATTAAAGAGCTTCCTGATGAGGAGTTTAATAATGCAATAAATGAAATATTTCAGAATAGATCTAAAGTAGACCTCATCGCTGAATTTGAACACCTTTCCCCTGATATTCAGTTTATACAAAAGCATTGTCTAACACAAAAACAAGTTGAAAAAGATATTAAGATGTCTGAGGGTAAAATAAGCCGTCTAGGTAGTGGAGATGTTAAGGAGTTAGAGGCTATTGAATTAATTTGTTTTATTGAAGGCCTAGGCCATAATCTACTAAAAACATTCAAAGAAATTTTCGGCGAAATTGGTTTAGTAGATGAAATTGCTAAAAAATAAACTCACGAAATGAGATAGATTAATAGGTAATTCCACCAATTCAATAATAGAAAAATATTTTTTAACAATTGTTTATCGTACAACAATGTAATGAAATATAAAATTGAAAAAGTAAATTTTGAAAAATATTCAAAAGAATTTGAATATTCGTGTTATAATTCATCTGCAAACTAAGATTTTATAATCTTAGTTATCTAGATTAAAGCAAAATAGATATATCTTAATAAAACAAATTGTAAAATATATTTACCGCATATAAAAACATAATGAATACTAAATATAAGTGGTCTAATAAGGATACCACTACACTAAGAATCTGTTTTATATTAATAATTGTATTTATATCCTTTGAATCTAAAATATTGGATATTTATAACAATGAAATACTATCTGTTCTTTCTGAAGTTGAAGAAAATTCACTTCCATGTATTTTTGTACTAGTTACTTCAATCGCATACTGCATTTTTAAATTCCGTAATTGGCATGCAAATAAAGTCTTTACACCCTACAGATACTTAGTAAGTACAGGGTGTTTTGTTATAATTTATGTTTATTACCGTTGGATTACTAAACAGTATATTGCTTACCCTAATTATTATGGCATAGGTTTAAGCGATCTACTTGTGTTTTTATTAGCAATGATAATGTTTTGTCGTAGTTATATAAATATTAAGGAAGTAGTTAAGCCTAACAGAAATATTAAGAAGTCAAATATCGATTACTGTCCAGATTTTTCTATTCAAAAACAGAAAGATGACCTACTGAAACTCGACCACAAGATAAAACAGGTAAAGTTACGCATTGATAGCCTTAGTGTGGATTCTCATGGTTCTACAAGCATTGGAGTAGTTGGAAAGTGGGGGCAAGGAAAAAGTTCCTTTTTAAATCTATTAAAAGAACAATATGATAAAGATGGCAATGAAAATGTAATAGTCAACTTTAATCCAAGATATTCTAAGGACTTAAATAGCATCCAATTCGACTTCTTTGAGTTATTGATATCAAAATTAAAAAAATATAATGTTGCATTTTCAAACAACTTTAAGGAATATCTTAATGCTATTAAAGTAATTGATAAAACAAAAATACTTGAGGCTCTTTTTAATACTCCAGTATTTCTAGATAAGGAGCTAACAAAAGATAATCTTAATTCAGAATTTAAAAAAATAGGGAAAAGAATTATAGTTTTTATAGACGATTTAGATAGACTTCAGGCGAATGAAATAATTGAAGTTTTCAAAATTCTTGATTACACTGCTTCTTTTAGCAACATTGTCTTTATTACTGCATATGATAAAGATTATATAAACGGCGTACTTGACAATCGCTATCATAAAGCGGAGAATTATTTTTCAGATAAATTTTTTAATAAAGAAATATTCTTGCCTCCAGTAAATAAAGATGTGATTTATAATTATTTATATACTAAAATCGAGCAAAAATTTGATAAAAGTACAGATGAATTTGAAAAAATAAAGAATACATTATATCTAAATAAAAATATTATACATAAAGTATTTTTATCACTTAGAGATGTAAAACGGTTTTTAAATATTTTTACTTACCGATATAGTAATTTAGGTGAAAATTTAGATTCTAATGATTTGTTTTTATTATACATACTGAAAAGTAAATGGTATGATTTCTATTTGTTTATATATAGAGAATACCATAATATTCATAATGAATGGACCCAAGAAAATTTAATAAAAAAAGGTAAAAATATTAGTGTAGAAGATAAAATACTCAGTAACTATTTTGATCTTGACACAGACGAAAGTAATACTTTAAAAAAACATCAAAATGTAATTAAATTAATCTTGGAGGGTTTAAACTTTATAGAAACTAGTCGAAACAGCCAACCTATATTCTTTGAGAATTATTTTCAAGAATATGAAAATGAAAGTGATTATAAGTTAACTTATAAATACATGATGCGTTTTATAAATGAGGAGTTTTGTTCTATTAAATTAGAGATTGACTGGTATTTTGATGAAGACAAGTATAATGAATTATGTACGTTTGTGGGACATAGGGACTTAAATGATATTACTAGTAGAAGTGATTTAGAATACTACCTTGAATTATTAATTTATATAAATGCAAAGTCAAATAATGAACAATCTACATATTTTCAGCTACTAAAGTTTTTCAATAAAGAAGATGCATTTGTTAAATTTTTTAAGAAAAATGTTGGAATTAGTGATATGGATTACAAGGCCTTATTACTTGATAAAGTATGTTTAGGTTATCCCTATTATCCTATACGATTTATTCGAAATTTAATTTCGAAGTTATTTCCGTTTCAACAGGAAAATGGTGAATTGATGATTGTTTCTGTTGTTGAAAATCAAGATATTCTAACAATTACTAGGAAATATTTTGAAGATTACTTAATTGAGAATCCGGTCTTTAAAAAGGGACATTTAGATATATTATACATCTGTATAAGAGATATAAAAATGGATTCTAATAGAAGTATTACATTGGATAAAGAAACCTGTACTAAAGTTGAAAAACTAATAAGGCAAGACCCAACTGAATACTTCAATATAGCTTTAAGTTATCAGCATAATGAAGTATATATAGAACCATTCTATCTCCAAATATTTGGTTCACATGAAAATTTCGAAAGATTTATAATAGATAATCAATATGATAACATCAACAATGTTATATTAGTTCGAAATTACTGGAAACTATTTAAAAACAATGCATATAAGCCTGTATTATTTAATAGTTTTGGTAGTATCAAACAAAAGTTGGATAATGAGTTTCAACTTGAAATGAGACAAATAGATGAAATTAATAAACTGAAAAGAAGATTTGATGAAATAGAGGAAAATAACCTTAAGGAATTTTTTACAGAAATTTCCGTTATTACCAAAGGTTCTAAATATTTTAAACCATCTGATGCAAAAACATTTTGTTTAAAAAATACAACAAATGTGGAGAAAATATTAGAGGGGTTGAAAGATATAGAAAGATTAATACAAGATGTTCAAAGTGCAGAATACAATCAATTTTTAAAAATAGATTTACTCCAAAGTCTAGAGTATTATGAAGTAAGAAAGCTAAAGCTTGATGGTATTGGAAATTTGAACGATATTATACAATCTGTTGAGATGGCTAAAGAAGAGAAGAGAATTAGTATGGGAATTGTTGAGAAATTACAACTCTCACATGAACTTGAATCACTGTGTTATAATAATCTTGTGCCAAGTTTAAATAGATTTGAAGAATCTTTATTTAGCATAAATCCGCAAGATATAGACATCTATACTTATAATAGTTCCTTTGATTTTTTCGATGGAAAATTTGAAGTCATAGGAGGTCTTGATTCTAACATAAATTATAAGCTAATCCCTATAATAGTAAAAGTTAGTGGTAGCGGTAGTTATAAATTAGATAAAAATGGAAATATCGAAGAAATATATAATTTAAAAATTGACAATCAACTGCAATGGTAGACTTACCTGTTTTTCAGACAAATTAAAAATGTTAAATTAGTTTGTTATATATTATGAAAAAGAGCAAGTTTTCCGAATATCAGATTGTCAATATTCTCAAGGAATATGAGTCAGGAAAGGCCACAAAGGATATCTGCAGAGAGCACGGGATCTCAGCAGCTACCTTCTATCAATGGAAGCAAAAGTACGGAGGTATGGATGCTCAGCACCTTAAAGAGCTGAAGGCTCTTCAAGAAGAGAACGCCCGTCTAAAGCGGATGTTTGCAGATTTAAGTCTTGACCACCGTATCTTAAAAGATATAATTGAAAAAAAGCTCTAAAGCTTTGTGAACGTAAAGAGCTGGTGAACGGCGTTATAAATGAGCGAGGAATCAGTATTCATAGAGCATGCAAGATTGTCTGTATGAGTCGGAGTATGTACTACTATGACCACAGAAAGGACGATCAAATAGTTATTTCAAAATTAATGGATCTGGCCTCCAGATATCCCACAAGAGGATTTGAAACCTATTTTGGTAAGATACGGCTGGAAGGTCTGCTCTGGAACAGAAAAAGGGTACTTCGTGTTTATCGGAATATCAAGTTAAAACTTAGAGTAAAACGCAAACGTCGTATTCCGTCTCGGATTAAAGAAAAACTGACGGTTCCTGGCACAGTCAACGAAACCTGGTCAATTGATTTTATGAGTGACTCTCTCGCTAATGGACGTAGATTCAGGGTACTCAATGTCATTGATGACTATAATCGGGAATCATTGATAAATGAGGCTTTCTATTCTATACCCGGCGTCAGGTTGGTGCAGAAATTAAAGGAGCTTTTGTTATTTAGACCCAAGCCCAAACGCATAAGAACGGATAATGGACCCGAATTTTTGTCTAAAATATTTATTGAGTTTTGTCACGATCACGGAATCGAGTTACAGTACATCCAGCCAGGAAAGCCTTCGCAAAATGCTTATATCGAACGACTGAATCGGACGTTTAGAGAAGACGTATTAGACGCATACTTGTTCGATTCGCTGACAGAAGTCAATGCGTTAGCTTATGAGTGGCAGATTGACTACAATAGTAATCATCCACATAAATCACTAAATGGATTAAGTCCCTGGTTATATGCTAAGAATCCATTGGTTTCTTAAAGCATATTTTTATATTTATTCACTGTTTGAAAAATGGTAAGTCTTCAAAAACAGGTAAGTCTACCAGTACTTTATGCATACGTATAAAGACCCGTTTTTATCGTCCTTCTAATGGTTTCCAATTCTCTTCTCGTTGTTCGTCCTTTGTTGGTTGTCTTACGTTTTTAACCATTTCTTTTTCACAAGCGCCAAACTCAATGAAATTCTTTTGTCCTTGTCTAAGTGAAACGTGATTTGCTCCACCTTCATAATTAGGGTCGTCAAATTGAATTGGGTCGTCTTCCCAAAAACAAACTTCACATATATCGTAATGCCCGTTTGGCTGTTCAGCTAATGTCTTGTAGCCACAACAAGGACAAGCAAATCTTTCTGTTACCATACTTTCCACCAAGGTCTTTTTTTCTCCAATGTATAGTAACTTCCACCTGTCAAAGTTTTTGTATCAAGGTCATACTTAAACTCAACCCATTCGTCCTCATAATGCATATGATTAATTGCAAGTCCATATACCAAATTATTTTCAACTTTAATTTCAGCTAATCCGTCCCACGAAATTCTTTCTGTGTCCCAACGTGTTCCGTCAGGCTCAATAATTGTAAGTTCGGTTTCGTCTTGAAAAACAAGTCTGCCTTTGCTTGCCTTAAAAATTTTTGAATAACCAACTCCAAAAACTTCAATTGGTTTTGTATCGTTTGGGTGCATTAAATAACACGTTCCGCAAGCAACTACTAACAAGTTTGGAGTATTTTCAAATTCTATAATTTGTTTTAAGTCTGTCCAACCTGGTTGAAAGTTAGCAACCCATTCAGTTCCGTCAGTTTTATAAAATCGAATAGGAACCCCTTCTGAATAAAATACTTCTCCATTGTCTGTTACAGGAACATACATTGGTCCGTAAGTAGGCAAAAAGTTTAATATTTCGTATCGTTTTTCGGTCATCATTTTGTTTAGTATGGGGTCGTCCTAAAATGGTGGATAACGTTTTGGGTATTGCTGAAGGCGGGGCTTTCGAAGCACCATCTTTCAAGCTAGCACTAATGTTTATTAAGAGCCGAAAAGTTTCTGCCACCACGTTCGCCCCGCTTTTGGCAAGGTGTTGTTATGTGTAGTGTTTTCTATCATCCTGTTTATTTGTCTAACAAAATTTGAATATTTCAACTCGTCTTTTTTTATTATTTCTATATCTGTCCAATCATCTTTGGTTTTAGTCTGAAATATTAACCAAGAGTCTTTACCATCATAAACCAAACGCTTGTCTTGTCTTTCGATGAACCACGAACCAAATACTTGGGCATCATAATCTTTGTTTTTAATGTCTTTGTCTTCTAATTTCTGATCAGCGAGCTCGTAAAGGAATAAATTCCAGTTCTGTGAGATTTGCTTTTCAATTTCGAATGCATAACCGATTGCTTTATCAATTGTTTCTTCAGTTGCGTCGTCAATGATTTCTGCTTTGCGTCCATAAGCATCTGTCAACATCACTTTAAACACGCCATTGGAAATTTCGTCAATATTTATTGTCCAGCCAGGAATTATTTTTTTGTTCATACGATCTTCTTAACATTGACAGATAACGGTTTTGGGCTTTAAGATGTTGGGGCAATAAAGGAGCAAATTTTGAATTTTGTACATAAGTTGAATTGAAGAACAACCGTTGAACTTTCAAATTTCGCTCCCTATTTCAAAATCCTTGTTAGCGGTTCGGCTTTGTTCTTTGGTAATCGTTTCGATCAATTTTATACCAATTATGTTTTATTCCGTCAAGGTTAAATGTTTCAATAAATTTTAGTCCGACTTTCTCTAATACTTTATTTGAACCGATATTATCGGCATCAGCTCTTGCGAAAACTTCGTCTGTTTTAAGTTTCTCGAATGCATATTCCAATGACGCAATTGCTGTTGCTGTTGCAATTCCTTGGCCCCAATATTTTCTAATCAGTCGATATCCAAGATCATAGTAATTTTTATGATTGTTAGTTAGTTCAGTAACAAACTCTAAGCCTGTCCAGCCAATGAAATTATTTGTGCTTTTGTCAATAATAGCCCAACGTCCAATCCCGAAGTCTATATATTGTTGTCTGACAAAATTTATAAGACTACTCGTTTCTTCTTTGCTTTTTACTGTTTTGTTTCCTAAAAATCTATGGACTTCCTGGTCAGAATGAAGTTCAAACATTCCGTCGATGTCTGTCGGAAGTATTTCCCTTAAAATCAATCGTTCCGTTTCTACAAATATTTTCATTTCTCTCTTGTCGTATGATTATCGTCCTTTAAGCTGACCACTAACAGCTGTTTTAGCGAAACCAATATACAAAAAGCTTTCCCAACCCTCCTACCCAATCATCATTTTCAGAGAGGATTTAAAGACAAGATCTTATCCTTTAGTATTACTTCAACGGAAAACGATATACTGCCTAAATAAAGGTTTTACATTTCTTTAGCTAAAAAAAATTGATATTCTGGGAATTATACTATCATTTTTGCGTACAATTGTGCTCTATAATAAAGTAATTTGAGATTTTTCTTCCATATCGCCTATCAAGGCCAAAATTACAGTGGTTGGCAACGACAACCAGCTGTTAATAGTGTACAAGAGGTTTTAGAGACCACCCTTTCTAAAATTCTAAAAGTACCGACTACTATATATGGATGTGGGCGAACAGACGCTCAAGTTCATGCTAGTCAATTTTTTTTTCATGTAGATATTGAACAAAATTGGGATTTTGATTTGCTTTATCGATTGAATAAAGCACTTCCTACTGATATTGCTATTTATGATATCATAGAAATGAAAGGTAAGCCTCATGCTCGTTTTGACGCTGTTTATCGCGAGTATGATTACTTTTTGCATACGTATAAAGACCCGTTTTTAAGCAATCAGAGTTCTTTGTATTTATACCCTAATTTGGACCTTCATAAAATGAGTGATGCAGCTAAATTATTGCTTAAGTATAAAGATTTTAGATCATTTTGTACACAGCCTGATAAGAATGAACATACCTTGTGTAACGTGACATCAGCTGCTATATATGTAAACGAAAAGGGTGATAGAATTCGTTTTAATGTCGGGAGTAATCGCTTTTTAGGTAAAATGATTCGCATTATAACCGGTAAATTATTAAAAATTGGAACAGGAGAGTTAAGTATTGATGAATTTGAAAGCCATTTAATAACGCTAGAGATCCCAAAAATATTACAACCTGCTTATCCTATAGGATTATACCTATCAAAAGTACAATATCCCTATTTAGACCTACCAGCACGAACTGATTTTTTAACACCAACACAAAGTGCAAACTGGACTTTGATTTAAACTTTCAATAGCGTTTCATTTGTAAAGAAATAGTTCAAGTTGCCCTATAAATATGGAGCGTGCACATCAAAAGATGAGGTGTAACAGAAATACAATCTATTTGCTCCAATATTGGGTTTCTATGTTAAGGTTCTATTTAATAACCTATCTCTCGACTTTGGTCTGAAAACAGACTGGGACAATTATCTCAACCTACAGCGAAGTGTAAAACTCAATATGACCTACCTGCAGATAAATTCAGAAGTATCTAGAGATACCTACGCGAGCAAATAATCGGCTACAAATAAACTTTTATACAATCGGACGATCCTAAGTCTAGGAAGGGTCCTATTGATCCAAATATGACACCTGAAATGCTAATGACACTATTTAATGGGGCGTTTCCTCCTAATTGTGGTCAGTAATTTATAAATTTAATACTATGAAAAGGAAAATATTAATCACGTTAATTATTTTGGCATTTTGGACGCCTATACAAATATTTGCTCAACAAGATATTAAACCTGGGGAATATAAAATTAGAAACTTACCGTATATTGTAAGAGAGATAAGTACTTCAAAATATTATGTAATAAACAGAGACGAAAAAAACGCTTTAAAGGAAAATCCAAAAATGGTTAACGATTTGCCAACGGAGCGTTTAGACATACGTCTTACCAACGGCACAAGCTTACAACAATCAGTTATTGCAGCTTTGACTGATGACAAGATTAAACTGTTGAAAGCTTCAAAAGAAAATTTACAAGTATATTTATTCTGCAGTTCAAACGGAACTATTATTAATATTTTATTCACGGTAAAAACAGGTACAATTTTGACGCTTGAAGATATTTATAAGATGGACAAATACCTTCGAAAAAATTATAAACCTACATTTTCAAGCGTTCAGAATGGTCACCAGCAATTAAATTGGGTTGATGCGATGCAAACAATTAACTTTTAATAAACCCAAATTTGAAACATCGATAGCTTAGTTGGAAATCCAAGACTATAAATCTTCCTAATTAGACGCTGTTTCTCCAACTCTTTCAATTGTTCATCATCCATTAACCAAGAACTGATTTATCGTTAACGGAACCGCAAAAAAGCGCTATATTATTGTCCTCTAAAAACGTTCGTAATCTCGTGGGGTAAACACTGTGAGAGGGAATCTTAATTCGTTATTATAGATTATTTGACATGTTCTTAAAAAATAACTTTATGGTACTAAGTCTGGGTCACTCATAAACAAATACTTTGCGTATTTATCCAATCCTGATCACTGAAATGTAGGGACAATTGATTGTAAAGTGCATTACGCAAGAATATCTCAAACAAGTTCATTACCGGATAGAATGCCTGAGCGACCCTGAGATTGATTCTATGTAATTTCTGTGCTTTTGTTTTTGAATTTCCGCAAGCCCTCAAAAATCTGTTGAGTCTTGCTTGGGAAACATATAATTCAAGTTGTGCGTATTTCACGAAAAAATTGGTTTAATTAAAAATTTACCTTAAATATGTTATGCTTAGTCAAGCCTCCTCTTGTCCGCAAGAGCGTAACTAAGTAAAAGCTTTTGCCTCGGTCGTGTCCGGGGCTTATTTTTTTAATAGGTTTTCTGCTTTGGTTTTTCAAAAACAAAACTAGTGAGATGAAGTTTTATCATTTTTCGATTTCTATTCCAAGATCTCCAATCTCTTTTTCAAGTTAAGTCATAACGGTTAAGTATACACAATATACAAAATGTACTTCAATAATGCTCGTGCTTAATCCACTTAGGCTCTGTTTGTTGAAAACTTCTATTGTAGAGTCAAATAGAATTCCATCCTGTGCTGTGAGCTTTTTAAGGTATCATCCGACTTGCTAAAAAACTAAAACAACTACGTTGACTAAAAAACCTCAATCCCTCCCTACGACCATTAAAAATCATCAATTAACCAAACAAAATAACACAGAACCAAGTTTGGTATGACGAAAAGCCCAATCCCCTCCTACTTTCTTCACATTTTTTAATCAAAAAAATCCAAAACATCATTAATTAATTCCTTATCTACGTTATTTAGAACGACTCTATTTTAAAAAACACCATTAATAAGTTAATTATCAACATTTTTAAAACGTTATTTTCCTTAATTTTAAGACATTAATCATAAGACTATGGATGATTTTATTGCCGCCCGCTCCCAAATGGCGATGTCCTTGGGATTTCATATTATATTCGCCTGTGTTGGAATGGTGATGCCATTCTTTATGTGTATCTCCCATTTCATTTACCTAAAGACAGGCAATTTGATGTATAGAGGTCTTACCAAGGCTTGGAGCCGAGGAGTAGCTATACTATTTGCCACCGGCGCTGTATCAGGCACCATGCTTTCCTTTGAACTGGGCCTACTATGGCCAGAATTTATGAAACATGCCGGCCCCATCTTTGGTATGCCTTTCTCGTTAGAAGGAACAGCGTTTTTCATCGAGGCTATAGCATTAGGATTTTTCTTGTATGGTTGGGATAAATTCAATCCTTGGTTTCATTGGGCGACAGGGCTTCTTGTCGGAATAAGTGGAATAGCTTCTGGAATCCTCGTTGTCGCCGCAAATGCATGGATGAACAGCCCTGCTGGATTTGACTATATCGATGGACAATATCTAAATATCGACCCAATTAAAGCCATGTTTAATGAAGCTTGGTTTTCACAAGCTTTACACATGACCCTTGCTGCCTTTGTGGCTACAGGTTTTGCAGTAGCAGGTGTCCATGCGCTCATGGTCTTAAAAAATAAAAATGTAGACTTTCATAAGAAGGCTTTTAAAATTGCAGCAGCAACCGCGTGTGTCGGCGCTTTATTACAACCTCTATCAGGAGATATTTCCGCTAAAGATGTGGCAAAACGCCAACCGGCCAAGCTAGCCGCTATGGAAGCGCATTTTGAAACGGAACCGAGAGCAAGTTTTGTTATCGGCGGAATTCCTGACGAAGAGAATCAAACCTTAAAATACGCAATCAAAGTTCCGGGCGTATTAAGTTTTCTTGCCCATGGAGACTTCAACACGCCTGTAACTGGATTAAATGATATTCCAAGAGATGAATGGCCTAATGTCGCGATCACCCATTATGCCTTTCAGATAATGATCGGTTTAGGCATGCTGATGATGCTACTTGCGCTGATCTATTTTTTGGCCTTATGGAAGAAAAAGCATTGGTTAGATCAATCATGGTTATGGAAACTATTTGTCATCGCCACGCCTATGGGATATATCGCGCTAGAAGCGGGCTGGGTAGTCACTGAAGTCGGAAGGCAACCCTGGATTATCTATGGCATTATGCGCACCATAGATGCCGTAACTCCTATGCCTGGTATTGTCTATTCATTTTACATATTTACGGCCGTATTTGTATCCTTATCTACCGTCGTTGTCTTTCTACTGTATAGACAGATTAAGATGGTTGGAAAGCTATATGACCCTACAGATCCTGCGTTTAAATTAAAGAAATAAGCTATGTTATATGTTGTGATTGCCTTTTTATGGGCCTCCATCTGTTTATATTTACTATTAGGCGGAGCCGATTTCGGAGCAGGAATCGTAGAACTTCTCTGTAAGAAAAAAGACCGTGAGCTTGTTCGGAAGATTATGTACCGAGCGATAGGTCCTGTTTGGGAAGCAAATCATATGTGGTTGATTATTGCTATCGTTATTCTCTTTGTCGGATTTCCCGAAATATATAGCAATATGTCCATTTACATGCATATTCCATTACTATGTATGTTACTTGGGATTATCGCAAGAGGTACAGCCTTTGCTTTTAGAAATTATGATGCGATCACGGATGATATGCAAAAAATCTATAACCGTATCTTTACCCTTTCTAGTTTTATAACTCCTTTTTTCCTCGGAATTATTGCCGCTTCTACCGTCTCTGGCAGCATAGATCGCCAGGCTACAGATTTTGTTAGCGCTTATATCTCGGGCTGGTTAAACCCTTTTGGTATTTCTGTTGGGTTCTTCACGATATCCATCTGTGGATACCTTGCCTCCATTTTTGCCGTAGGCGCAGGAAAGAACTCGGAAGAAAAGAAATTAATGATTCGACTGGCCAAGATATTTATTCTCATCGTCGTATTTTTTGGTGCTATAGTATTCACAGTGGCTTATCAAGCTGAAATTCCGCTGATGCGATGGATCTTTGGAGATATATGGGGGCAAATTGCCATTTCTATCGCTTCCATATCGCTTATCGTATTGTTCTTTATTTTTAAATACGAAAAAGCTGGTTTAATGCGATTATTAGGTGGCTTTCAAGTTGTCATGATTCTCTTTGCAGCGACTTACAAACACTATCCCGATTTAATACTTTTTAAAGATGGCGGAACTTTATCGTTGATAGCTCATCAAGGTGCTCCTGCAACGATAAATGCATTAGCTTGGGCATTATTGCTTGGAAGTATATTTATCCTCCCTACCTTATTTTATTTGATGTATACCTTTACCCGAATAAACAAAAAGGAGGAAATGGTAGAGCAATAAGAATTAATGAACTACATATTCAAAATACGCATTTGAACTATGGTAGTCTCTATAAAGTTTTGAAAACCATAATTCGAAATTAATAAGAGAATGCTAAACGACGCTTAACGTGCTTACTTTCTTCCTGTCTTAAATCCAGATTGGTGTAGCTGCTTTCTTTTTAAGGTCAATTGTCCAATGACACAGTTGATGTTACAGTCTCATTGCTGTCACTTCTTTTTTAAGGTTATTTCAACTACGCCATTTCTACCTTTTTCTCCATATTTGTCAATTGCATTTTGATCCCTAATTATCGTGAAGGTATCAACATCCTCCGGTTTTATGCCTTTTAATACATCTTCATCCACTACTTTCCCTTCTAAAATTATTAATTCCTTAAATTTCTTTGTCTTGTTTCTTTCGTAAGAATAACAATCTGCAATGATGTCTATCCCTTCAATTGGTTGTTCCGCATAGTATTCTTCATCGACAGGATACTGCGGTTTTTTATCTTTATTGATTTTTACGTAATAATAAATCTGTTCACCATCCTTTATTCCCCAATAGTCAGAACACCCTCGTGATGTCCAATAATTTAAATTATTATATTTTTTCAGAATGTCTTCTGCTTTTAAGAATTGCAAATCGATGTAATGGCCATTTGGAAGATAGCCCTTGAATTCTTTTGTCAAATGGATTTTCGAAATTGAATGATTTTCTGAACCATATTTTTGAAAAATTACACCAGGATATAATGCACTTTCATAGCCTATTCTATTTTCAAACCTGATATCTTGAACAAAACCATCAGCACATAAGTCCATTTCTTGCACTTTAGTTTGCTTTAAATTAGGATCTTTTGTTTTTAAAAAGTCAATTGTCAACTCACACAATTTAAAGTCCGCAATTTTTATGGTGTCAACATGCTGAGCATATGATTTAAAGGCCATTATTAAAGCTAAAATTGTAAATATTTTCTTCATTGGTTATTTTTTCGAACTATCGTACAATAGATTATCGGTTTTTGGAATATACTTTTCATTTATTACAATTGGTTATGGTCGACTCTGCAAAAAAGCATATCTCGAACCGAAGCTACAAAAACACTGCTATTTTTGCAAAGCTGTTTATTACAAACTTTTCATTATGAAGATTTCTTATTTAGAAACGGGTGCAGATTATGGAATGCCAAAACGGGTTATATGCGTAAATTTGAAGTACTATGATGACGTTGCTGATAGTAGTACTATAAAAGTTGGTGATGTTGTTGTATATTCAGGAGTTACACCTGACAAAATGCAACATGAATGGCTTCATTCAGGTAATGTAAGTCACTTTAATGCTTTGGGAAGAGTAATTATGGTATTAAGTAAAATGGATAATTTTGATATTATAGAACAAGCTGCTATTTTCAAGAAAAAAACTACAAATCAAGAGTTTACTGTATATTAAAAAAGGGAATTATGAAAGTACTAATCTTAGGCCTATTGCTATTTGTAGGATTTAAAGTTGAAGCGCAATCCTGGCAAAATGATTTTGATAAAGAGATTATCTTACTACTAGCAAGTAAGAGATCATATGAAGATCATCAACAATTATTTGGAAAACATAAAATTTCAAAAGAGAGTCTAGAGAAAGCACATCAAAAATACCTCGATAAAGTCTCACAAATAAAAAGTGATTCTTTAAAGTTTAAGCAATACTTTAAAGAAGCAGCAAATAATCAGGATATTATAAAGCACATTCCATCAAAATACCTATATAATTATTATCCACCCTCAATATTAACCTTAGATTATACTCAATCTAGTATTAACCGTGCAGACTTATATAAACTTGTAGAAAAGCATTTAATTGACAAGAATGAAGACTATCTTCCAATTAATTTACCTAAATAGATTTCTGCTACCGATTTAGGAAAGATTAAAGTGATAACCTTGTTTGCTGGAGCATAAGATAATAAGTTCTATCGATGCTTAGGCGTCTACCTTAATATGCAGCTACAATAACCAAAGCCCCCACACGCTTCAACAGATTTTAAAAAAACAGCTTTACTTACTAATTAATTTAGTAATATTGTACTGTTAATAAACAGAAACACTTTGCTATTGTCTATATTGAGACGACAGGTAGTCATGCTGCTGGTGCACGTATTACGGAGATTGCCATATTGATCCATAATGGTAAGAAGGTCATTGAGGAATATCAGTCCTTGGTAAACCCCGACTGCCCTATCCCCTATGCGATACAAACGTTAACCGGAATAGATAACGAGATGGTGGCCGATGCGCCCTATTTCTCGGATATCGCCGAGGATGTTTACCACCTCTTACAAGGCAAAGTATTTGTGGCACACAATGTAAATTTCGATTATTCCTTCATCCACCGCGAATTAAAGCAAGCAGAATACGAGTGGGAAGCACCCAAGCTATGTACGGTAAGGCTATCGCGGAAGCTTCTACCAGGCTTTAGCTCCTACAGCCTTGGAAACCTATGCCGTCAGGTAGGCATTCCGCTGAGTGACCGTCACCGCGCGATGGGCGACGTACGTGCAACGAGCATCCTATTTGATAAACTGCTCGATGCCGACAGCGAAACTGGCCTCATCACGAAAAGTTTACAGGAAAAACGTCAGCATAAGCTACCGACACAACTTAGCCAAGCGCAAGTAGACAAGCTACCAGAAACGGCAGGCGTGTATACGTTTAAAGATAGCAAGGGAAAGATAATTTATGTAGGCAAAGCTGTCAACCTAAAAAAACGTGTGCTCAGCCATTTTTCGGGCAACAGCAGCAGCCTACGTCGGCAGGAATTTATCAATGACATAGCCCATATCGACTTTCTAGAATCCGGAACAGAGCTGATGGCCCTGCTGATGGAATGCCAGTTGATAAAGAAGCATTGGCCTATTCACAATCAAGCGCAAAAGAAATATGAACCTAAGTTTACGCTGTTTCATTACGAAGATATGCGTGGCTACAGCCGCTTGGCGATTAGCAAAGTTAGCGCCCTCATCAAAGGCGTACAATACTTTGAGAACGCAACGAATGCCAATCAATTCTTGAATAAGCTAATCAGCACCTACCAGATAAGTACAGCTTGTTGCTCCTTTTATACACCAGGAACAACGGAAAAAGTGATGCGTAGTGAAAGCACCACAATGGAACTGCCCGATCGTGAGCAACACAATGCTACTATAGATACAATATTGACCACGCTACGCGAGCAGCAGCGCAGCTTTATCCTGATCGACCAAGGTCGTCATGAGACAGAGAATAGCTATATCTATTTCAAAGAAGAGAAGCTGTTTGCCTTTGGCTTTGTAGAAGAACTTAATCAGTGGGCCGAAGCAGAGGATGTGGTCTCCTACCGTGATAAATGCATAACGAATAACTATATGCAAGAGCTCGTTTTAAAATATGCAGAGGAGAATCCTTCGAAAGTCAGGTATTTATCGGCTATAAAATCCGTGTAGAGCTGATTTGGTTAAGACTTGATATTCATAAAAAAAATCCCTACAAACGGAATGTTTGTAGGGATTTTTTTATAGCGGTTAGAAGTGCTTACAACTTACCAACGACAGCTTTATACATCTTATCGTATTGGAAATATTGTTTTGCTATCTCTTGTACTTTTGCTGGCGTCATCTCTCGTATTGTACTTGTATAACGCTTGTAATAGTCTAAGTTTAATCCGTAGAAATAAACAGACTTATACTTATCGGCATGCGAGAAGATCGACTCAAGGCTGCCGAGCATGGTGCCTAGCATATAATTCTTAACGAGCGCTACTTCCTCTTCAGGAGCTAGGCTATCGTTGAGGATGTTGAACTCCTGTTCAATTTCCTTCAGTGCATCAGCCGTTACGTCTACTCCTACCTCTGTTGCCAGCGTAAAGAAGCCACCATGGCGTAAACTTGCCAAAGCAGAACCAATGCTGTAGGTATATCCTTTTTCTTCGCGGATGTTACGCATCAGGCGCGAGCCGAAATAACCACCAAAAAGGGTGTTTACAAATTGTAAAGCCGGAAAGTCGGGATGTGTACGGTTGATCGATGGAATACCGATGCGGATAGCACTTTGCAGGGCATCTTCACGCTCCTCAATATGAAGTTTACCTTCAAAAGCCGGTAGCGTTGGTGCCGTCTGCGTACTTGCATCTGCTGTATTAGGCCAGTTCTGAACAAACAGGTCCTGGATAAGCGCTAATATTTCATCTGTTACACCGCCCGAAAGGATCAACGTACAGTTTTGCGGCTGAACCTGTTTGCGGTATAAGCTAATCAGGTCTTCTCGGCTTAAGTTATCGTAGGCCTCTTCCGTAGGGGTAATACCGTAGCGGGTATCGCCGAACAACGCTTTATAAAAGCGCTTACGAGCCACGTAATCATTCTTACGCATAGACACCTGTAGACTTTGCTTATTGTTACGGATATACGTCGCCAATTCGGCCTCCGGAAAGATTGCATCTGTCAGTATGTCCTGCACAACAGGCAGCACCTGCGCAACGTACTTCTGTAAGCTGTATAAGGTGATGGAACTGTGATCATAGCTATATTCTGGTACTAAATAAGCACCGTAGAAATCTACATCATCAGCAATCTGCGCGCTGCTACGGCTACTCGTACCCTCTTTAAGCATACTGCTTAAGCAGGTATTCAGTAGTGGGTTTTCTTCGCTAGCGAATAGGTTGTTAAAAACAAATTCCGCTTTGATTAAGGATTGTTCCGCTGCGCGAAAAATAAAAACCTTTAATCCATTATCGAAAGTTAAAACCTCGGGTTGGATTAAATCAATATCTTGTATGCTATGCTGCTGTGGAGCTTCGGTTCTATTCAGCATCTTCGTTGGGCTTTGCGTGATAAATTAAAGTAGATGAGTTTTCTTTTCTGAAAAGATCCGCAGCCACTCTTTTAATGGTTTCTGAACTGATGGTTTCGTACTTGCTCACTTCAGTATTGTAAAGCTGGGCATCGCCCAATCCTTCATAGAAAGCAAGGTTCATCGCTTTGTCCAAAATGGAAAGCTCAGAAAATACCAAAGTAGATTCAATTTTATTCTTCACCTTTTGCAATTCAGCCTCGGCCACCAATTCTGTTTTAATGATTTCGAGTTGGCTCCATAGCAATTCTTCAGCCTCTGCCAAGCTAACATGTGGTAATGGCTTTCCTTCCACCACAAAAAGATTGGTATCGATAGAGCCCATCAAATAGGCATTAACTTCACTGAAAAGCGGCTGGTCTTTTACCAAAGCACGGTAAAGACGTGAAGAGCTTCCGCGCGACAGTACATCGGATAGTAAGTCCATCGCTGGGTAGTCGGGATGCAAACGGTCTGGGCCATGGAAAGCCATGTAGATACTGCTTACAGGCACATCACCCTCTACTTCTTCTCTTCTAGCTTCTGTTTGCACAGGCTCTTGCGGTAGGTTACGCTCCGTTTTGATACCCGCAGGTATATCGGCAAACCATTTTTCTACCAATGCCTTTACCTCTTCCGTTTTAACGTCTCCTGTAATCACAAGGACAGCATTGTTGGGTATGTAATATTTCTTGAAGAAAGCTTTTACATCTTCCATGGTAGCCTCTTCAATATGTTGGATATCCTTACCAATAGTTGCCCAACGGTATGGATGTTCCTTATAGGCCAATGGACGTAGCTTTAGCCACACATCGCCATATGGCTGATTTAAGTAGCGTTGCTTGAATTCTTCGATAACGACGTTACGTTGAACATCTAAGCTTTGCTCACTGAAAGCTAAGCTTAGCATACGGTCGCTCTCCAACCAAAGCGCTGTCTCCAGGTTTACGGCAGGTAGCGTCACATAATAGTTTGTGATATCGTTACTTGTGAAGGCATTATTTTCACCGCCTACTTCTTGAAGTGGCGTGTCATAACTAGGTATATTGATGGATCCTCCAAACATGAGGTGCTCAAAAAGATGGGCAAAACCCGTTTTTTCTGGCGATTCATCACGTGCGCCAACGTCATACAAAACATTGACACAGGCCATGGGAGTTGTATGGTCTTCGTGGACTAAAACACGCAATCCGTTTTCGAGTACAAATCTTTGATAATTAATCATTATCTTCTTTTAGTAAGCTATTTATTTAATCCAGTTGATGTCTTTCTTTAATAGAGAAAGGGTTTTTTCTTCTAAGGAGTTTGCCTCAGGTTTAAAATCGTAGGCCCAATTGGCTTGTGCCGGCAGACTCATCAATATAGACTCGATGCGTCCATTTGTTTCCAGCCCGAAGCGTGTGCCTGAATCATAAACTAAGTTGAATTCTACATAGCGGCCACGACGTAGCAATTGCCAGTTTTTCTCGCGCTCTCCAAAAGCACGCTCGCGGTTGCGGTTTACCAACTCGGTATAGATGCCCACAAAGCTGCGGCCTAGGTCGCAAGAGAAGTTGAAGATCTCTTCGAATGATAGACCTGTCTTCTCTGGCGTCAATTTATCATAAAATACACCACCAATACCACGCGTCTCCTGACGGTGCTTGATGAAGAAATAATTGTCGGCCCAGGTTTTAAAATCGTTGTAGAAATTAGGCTGATGCTGATCACACACGTCTTTCAATTGCTGATGGAAAAACTGTGCATCCTCTTCTTGCACATAGTGCGGTGTTAAATCGATACCTCCACCAAACCAACGTACCTCCTCATTCAGCTCGAAGTAACGGATGTTCATGTGGATAATAGGTACCCATGGGTTATTAGGGTGGATAACAATGGATACGCCTGTCGCAAAAAATTGATCATCGTCTACGCCGAATGACTTTTTTATTACCTCCGGCAATTGACCATGTACGGCTGAGAAGTTTACGCCCCCTTTTTCTAGGATATTTCCATCTTGAATGATGCGGGTTCTTCCGCCACCACCTCCTTCGCGATTCCATAACTCTTCGACGAAGGTAGACTTTCCATCTAATGCTGTTAATCCTTTTGTAATCTCATCTTGAATAGCCTGATAGGCTTGGGCAATGCTTTCTCTTGTTATACTCATTTAAGATAATTTTTCAGTCAGACGGTTTACTTCTGTTAAGGCAGACTGTTTATTGTATAGCACTTGGTAGACCATATTGCAAATAGGCATGTCTAAACCATGCTGCTTAATGACATTTTGAATGCACGCAGAGGCATAATAGCCTTCGGCAACCATATTCATCTCTAGCTGTGCCGATTGTACGGTATAGCCCTTGCCAATCATATTACCGAAGGTGCGGTTGCGGCTAAACTGTGAATAAGCCGTAACCAATAGGTCGCCTAGGTATACCGAGTCGTTTATATATATACTTTATTACGGATCAATGGCGCATACGAAACGCTCCATTTCGCGGATAGCATTGGATACCATCACGGCTTGAAAATTATCACCGAAGCCTAAACCGTGGCACATACCACAAGCCAGTGCATATATATTTTTCAAGACAGCGCCATACTCCACACCGAACACGTCGGAAGAGATGATGGTCTTGATGTAGCGTCCTTTGAGGATGCTGGATACGCAATTTGCTTTGCTGCTATCTTTGGCCGCTAGCGTAAGGTAGGAAAGCTTCTCTAAAGAAACTTCCTCGGCATGGCATGGCCCACCGACAACAACAATATTCTCTGTTGGGATATTATAATTTTTAGCGAGGTATTCACCGATGATGAGGTTATCACCAGGGACAATGCCTTTGATAGCTGAAACGACAATTTTTCCTTCGAAATCTTTCGCCTCAACATCTGCTAGGGCTGCTTTTAGATAGGCTGAAGGTGTGTTCAAGATAACGATATCCGAAGCTTGAATGACAGCTTTAGCCGATAAGAAAAGGTTTGCTGGGTCTACTTTAAGTTCTACAGCACGTAAATAAGTCGGGTTGTGCCTGTATTCGCGTACATGCTCCAAGTCTTGTTCCTTACGTATCCACCATAGTAATTGCTTCTCCGTCGTATTGTCGCCAAGCATCTTCATCATTGCCGTCGCCCAACTACCGCTGCCTATCATACCTACCTTAGGTCCGAACTGCTCCATATCTATAAAATCATCGTCTATTTGAACTGGCAAATATACACATTTAAGGGGAGTTCGGATAGCCTTGTCTACGAAGAAGAAAGGCAGCTCCCTGAGGAACTGCCTTTGACTACTATATTTTAGAATTGATCGCTAAATACGTAACGTATTTCATCGCGTAAATTATAGCGAGAAGCCATCACTTCGCCGTAGGCACCTGCCGTGCGTATAGCGACTAAATCGCCTCTCTCCGAAGCTGGAAGGGGTACTTCCTTGCCAAAGCAATCTGAGCTCTCGCAGATAGGCCCTACCACATCATACAGCTTTTCTTCCGCTGATGTGTTCGCATCTACACGCTCAATTTTATGGTAGGCTTGGTATAATGCGGGACGCATCAACTCGGTCATACCGGCATCAAGAATCAAAAAGTTCTTCTTGATACCGCTTTTTGTGTACAACACTTTGCTGACGAGCGATCCACATTGTGCGACCAATGCTCTACCCAGTTCGAAGTGTACCTCTTGTTGCGCACTTCTTTCTAGGAAACGGTCAAAAATATCAAAGTAAGCTTCAAAGTCTGGAATGGCGTTTTCATCTGGATGCTGATAGTCAACACCGAGTCCTCCCCCAACGTTTAAGACTTTAATAGCCGTACCACGCTCTTCAAACCAGTTTTTCCACTCATTTACTTTCACGCATAAACTTTTGAATACGTTTAAGTCGGTAATTTGTGAACCAATATGGAAGTGCAAACCGATAAGGTCTACATGGCTAGCCTGACGGATAACGGAAGCAGCACGCTCCAACTCGGAGGTAGGAACGCCAAACTTGTTGTCATCCAATCCCGTTGTGATGTAGTGGTGTGTATGGGCGTCAACATTTGGATTAATGCGCAACGATACATTCGCACGAACGCCTAAGCCTGCCGCTAACTCATTAATGATTTCCATCTCCTGGATAGACTCCACATTGAAAGCGAAAATACCCTGCTGCAAAGCCAAGATGATTTCTTTATCAGATTTACCAACACCTGCAAAGGTGATTTGACTCGGTGAAAAGCCAGTATCGATAGATTTCTGTACCTCATTGCCACTAACACAGTCGGCACCATAGCCTTTAGACTGGATTAAAGCCAATACACGGTCGTTTAAGTTGGCTTTCAAGGCATAATGCACATGAAAATTCCTTTTGTCGGCCGCCGCTTTCGCGCGATCCAATGTTTCCGCGAGCAAAGCCATATCATAATAGTAGAATGGCGTTTCTAACGCTTTTACGCTTTCTTGTTGCGCTTGTGTAAACAACATATTTTTCGGATTGAGCGTTAAAATAAACGGTTATGTAATGATCTTAATGCTTCTGTTTTGTGCTCGCTATCTAAAAGGATAGAAACGTTGTAGTCAGAACCACCGTAAGAAATCA
Source organism: Sphingobacterium sp. MYb382 (assembly GCF_037572665.1). Lineage (NCBI taxonomy): Bacteria > Pseudomonadati > Bacteroidota > Sphingobacteriia > Sphingobacteriales > Sphingobacteriaceae > Sphingobacterium > Sphingobacterium sp. MYb382. The sequence goes on along the minus strand of NZ_JBBGZT010000023.1, from coordinate 124,939 downwards.
TACGTACAGGTAAGTGTTTTACAGCATCCAATACGCGTGCAGCATAGCCGTGTGTATTCGCACTGAAATCACCAACAACACAAACAATAGTTTGCTCGTTGTCGATACGTACCGTACCAAAATCTTCTACCTCTTTGATGATATCCGCTAAGTATTTTGTTTCATCAATCGTCAAGGATACCGCTACTTCCGAAGTGGTAATCATATCGATTGGTGTTTTATAGCGCTCGAAGATTTCAAAAATCTTACGTAAGAATCCATAAGCCAACAGCATACGTGACGAATGGATGTGGATAGCCGTGATACCGTCTTTCGCCGCAATAGCGCGAATTACGCCTTTGTTGCCACCATCTTTGCTGATTAATGTACCTGCAGCTTGCGGATCCATCGTGTTTAACAAACGTACAGGCACATTGTAGCGCTGTGCTGGAAACACACTTTGTGGGTGCAAAATCTTAGCCCCGAAATAAGCCAATTCGGCAGCCTCATCGAAGCTTAAGTTGGCAATCGGCGATGTATTTTTAACGATACGTGGGTCATTGTTGTGCATGCCATCGATATCTGTCCAGATTTGAACTTCCTCAGCGCGGATAGCCGCACCAATTAAAGATGCCGTATAATCGGAACCTCCACGACGTAGGTTGTCGATCTCTCCGAAGGAGTTTCTACAGATAAAACCTTGCGTGATGAATAAGGTATTTTTTGGCGATATCGCTAGTAGGTTATTCAATTTATCACCGATGAAATCAACGATAGGCTCATTATCTTCATCAATTTTCATGAAGTCTAAAGCAGGAAGCAATACTGAAGGAACGCCAATTTCTTCCAAGTGGAAGTGAAATAAGGTCGTCGACAACAACTCTCCTTGTGCCAATATAGCACGCTCCTCTACTGTGGTAAAACGAGCGTTGCCCAAAGAGGCGATGTAGTTAAAATGATAGTCTATCAGATGTTTTGCTTTACTTAAGCCTTCGGCTGTCGTGAAAAGCTCTTGAATTAACAGCTCATATTTCGCCTTATGCTGCTCTGTAAGCTGTAAAGCTAGGTCCTTCTTGTCTGCAAGAAAAGCCTGTCCTATTTCTACTAAAGCATTTGTTGTGCCGGCCACTGCGGAAAGCACTACAATTTGACGCTCTGCAGGATTCACGATATCGAGCAATCCTTTTATGCGCTGAGCGCTACCTACGGAGGTACCGCCAAATTTCAAAATTTTCATCTGTATTTATTTTAGTTAAGGTTGATGAAACGGAATATTTGAATGAAGGTTCTTTATGCTGACCCAACAATACGTATTCTGTTTCTGTCATTTTTTTATTTAAAAATCCAAAAATCAAGATTTCTTGCTTACAAACCAAAAAAAAAGCGGCACAAATGCTATAAAGCTTCTGTGCCGCATATTTTTTTATGCGGAAGTACTACTTCTTTAACGTCTCAATAAGCAATGTCGCTAGCTCGACACCGATGCGCTCTTGCGCTTCATTTGTTGCTGCCCCAATGTGTGGCGTTAACGAAATACGTGGATGTTGCAAAATCTCTTGACGTGGAGTAGGCTCATTATCAAATACATCAAGACCTGCAAAAGCTACTTTGCCCGCATCCAATGCTTTGATAAGTTCTAACTCATCGATCACACCACCACGAGAAGCATTAACAAGACCAACACCATCTTTCAATAAGGCGAACTCTGCAGCGCCAATCGCTGGTTTATCCAAGAAAGGAACGTGTAACGAAATAAAATCTGACGCTTTCAACAAATCTTCAAAAGCCACTTGTTTTACCGGTACATCAACAACCAATCCGCCAGACAAAGTCAAAGCTAATGTCGCTGGTCCTTCGAAAAGGTCTGTATAGATAACATCCATACCTAAGCCTAAAGCGATTTTCGCTGTTTCGCGACCGATACGTCCAAAACCGACAACACCAATCGTCTTACCACGAAGCTCCACTCCTTTTGCATAGTCTTTTTTCAAGCCTGCAAAATTTGTGTTTCCTTCAACAGGCATCTTACGATTCGCATCATATAAGAAACGAACGCCATTCAATAAGTGAGAGAATACCAATTCGCCTACAGACAAAGAAGATGCTGCTGGCGTATTGATCACGGCAATACCTTTAGAACGCGCGTAATCAACATCAATATTATCCATACCAACACCACCGCGACCTATGGCTTTGATATTAGGGCAAGCATCGATTAACGCTTGTCTTACTTTTGTAGCGCTACGTACCGTGATGGCATCGTAAGCGTTTAGTTTTTCCGCCAATTCATCCTGCGGTATATGGTTGGTGTCGACTTCAAAGCCTACTGCTTCCAAAAGCTGCTTGCCTACAGCGTCGATACCATCGTTTGCTAATATTCTCATTATTTAAATTTCTTATTTATTTTTTTCTTCGAATTCTTTCATGGCATCTACAAGTGCATTCACAGAGCTTAATGTTAAAGCATTGTATACCGATGCACGGAAGCCTCCAACAGAACGGTGTCCTTTGATACCGATTAGGTTTCTTTCTTTCGCTAAAGCCAAGAAAGCAGCCTCTTGCTCTGGTGTGTCCATCACGAACGTAATGTTCATACGGGAACGGTCTTCCTCTACAGTCGTGCCTTTAAAGAATGGATTGCGGTCAATCTCATCATATAAGGTACGTGCCTTGATAATGTTTTCCTGCTCGATTACAGAAACACCACCTTTATTTTTTAACCAACGTAGGTTCAACATCGATACATAGATCGAGTAAACTGGTGGAGTATTATACATAGAACCCGCATCAGCGTGTGCTTTGTAGTCGAAAATCGTTGGAAGGGTGCGTCCTGATTTACCGAATAAAGAATTCTTAACAATAACCAAAGTTAAGCCCGCAGGGCCCATATTTTTCTGTGCTCCAGCATAGATTAAGTCGAAATCAGCAACGTTGATCTCACGGCTTAAAATATCGGATGACATATCAGCAACCAACGGTACATTTACTTTCGGTGTTTCAAAAATTTCCGTTCCGTAGATGGTGTTGTTTGATGTATAGTGAAAATATGCCGCATCAGCAGGTACATTGTATACCTTTGGAATATAGTTGTAGTTTTTATCCGATGAAGAAGCAACAATTTCAACTTGTCCTACTTTCTTTGCTTCTTTAGCCGCTTTGGATGCCCATACGCCTGTATCTAAGTAGGCAGCTTTCGCGCCCTCAGGCAATAAGTTCATAGGTACCATTGCAAATTGCTGACTCGCTCCGCCTTGTAAAAACAAAATAGAATAGTCTGCAGGAACATGTAATAGCTCACGTACTAAAGATTCCGTCTCTGCAATAACCTCTTCGAAGTCTTTGGAACGGTGAGATATCTCAAGAATGGATAAGCCCGAATTATTAAAATCCAATACTGCTTGCGCTGCCTCTTGAAATACTTCCTTTGGAAGGATACATGGTCCTGCCCCAAAATTATGCTTCATCGTTTGAAAAATTAATTGTAAGTAAAATAATGCGACCCCAATACGATATTGAGAATCAACGAAAGCAAAAATAGAACAATTTTTAAAATTCTTTATGTTTTTCCTATATTTATTAAAAAAGAAACAAGCATTTCTTTATTTTTATAAAAATATGACACAAGGAAAGCGATTTAAACCTACTTATATAGCACATCGGTTTCCTACTAGAAAAACCAAATAAGCTTAAGCTTTATTTATCCTCTTGTAAGTGAATGATTTTAGCGAATATTCAAGGCTTTTCCTTCCTGTTTGACGGAAAAAAATTGTATCTTCGCCTGCAATGTGTGTACTTTTTCGGAGGTACCTAATTAAGTTTTATCGAAACCAAATTTTAATATGGCTGAAGAGACAGAGAACGAAAACAATCTTATGCCTGCTAACGACAGGATTATACCTATTAACATAGAGGACCAAATGAAGTCCGCCTACATTGACTACTCCATGTCGGTGATTGTTTCGCGTGCCTTGCCCGATGCAAGAGATGGTATGAAACCCGTACACAGACGTGTTTTGTATGGTATGTTGGACTTAGGAGTAACGAGTAGTAAGCCTTATAAAAAATCAGCGCGTATTGTCGGTGACGTACTGGGTAAGTATCACCCGCATGGTGACTCATCCGTATATGACGCGATGGTACGTTTGGCGCAGGATTGGAGCATGCGCTACCCTTTAGTAGATGGACAAGGTAACTACGGTTCTGTCGATGGTGATCCACCAGCGGCAATGCGTTATACGGAGGCTCGTCTAAAAAAGATTGCCGAAGAGATTCTTTCGGATATCAATAAAGATACGGTAGACTTCCAACTTAACTTTGATGACTCTTTAGAGGAGCCTTCTGTTTTACCAACGCGTATTCCTAACTTGTTAGTGAATGGTGCTTCTGGTATTGCCGTAGGTATGGCGACCAATATGGCGCCGCATAATTTAACGGAGGTAATCGACGGTATCAATGCTTACATTGACAACCGTGATATCGAGATCGCTGAGTTAATGCAGCACGTAAAAGGTCCTGACTTCCCTACTGGTGGTATCATCTATGGTTACAACGGTGTTAAAGATGCCTTTGAGACTGGCCGTGGACGTATTGTGATGCGCGGTAAAGCAGAGATTGAAACGTTGAAAAATGGTCGCGAGTGTATCATCGTAACGGAGATTCCGTTCCAGGTGAACAAAGCAAACATGATTGAGCGTACGGCTGAATTAGTGAATGAAAAGAAAATTGAAGGTATTTCTACCATTCGTGATGAGTCTGACCGTGACGGTATGCGTATCGTTTACGAAATCAAACGTGAAGGCAATGCGAATGTTGTTTTAAATAACCTATATAAGTATACGGCATTACAAACCTCTTTCTCGGTAAACAACATCGCCTTAGTTAAAGGAAGACCGGTGTTGATGAACTTAAAGGATATGATTCACGAATTTGTGGAGCATAGACATGAGGTGGTTGTACGTCGTACAAAATATGAATTAGCGGAAGCTGAGAAGCGTGCTCATATCCTAGAAGGATATTTAATTGCTTTAGATCACTTAGATGAAGTTATTAAATTAATCCGTAGCTCTGAAACACCAGAAGAAGCGCGTGTAGGATTAATGGAGCGTTTCGGCTTATCTGATATTCAAGCACGTGCTATCCTTGATATGACGTTACGTCGTTTAACAGGACTAGAGCGCGATAAGATTAAAGAAGAATATAACGAGTTGATGAAAACAATCGACTACTTGAAACTAGTTTTATCGGATGAAGATCTTCGTATGAAAATCATCAAAGATGAATTAATCGAAGTTCAAGAGAAATTTGGCGATGAGCGTCGTTCTGTGATTGTACACTCGGCTGAAGATATGCGTATGGAAGACTTCATCGATGATGAGGAAATCGTTATTACGATATCACACAACAGTTATGTAAAACGTACACCATTGACGGAATACCGTCGTCAAGGACGTGGTGGTAAAGGTGCTATTGGCTCTACCACACGTGATGAAGATTTTACGGAACATATTATCACGGCTTCGGCACACAACTACCTACTCCTATTTACGGATCAAGGTCGCTGTTTCTGGCTTCGTGCTTTTGAAATTCCGGAAGGTAGCCGTACCTCAAGAGGTCGTGCGCTTCAAAATATCATCAATGTTCCTAAGGAGGAGAAAATCAAGGCCTTTATTAAGGTTACTAACTTGAAAGATCAAGAGTACTTAGAGAACAACTTTATCATTATGTGTACCAAAAAAGGTACTATCAAGAAAACATCTTTAGAGGCTTACTCCCGTCCGCGTGCTAATGGTATCAATGCGATTAACATTAACGAGGGTGACGAGCTATTAGAAGCATGTTTAACAACTGGTCAAAGTGAAGTGGTTATGGCGTTACGCTCTGGCCGTGCTATCCGTTTCAACGAGTCTACGGTTCGTCCAATGGGTAGAACAGCAACGGGTGTACGTGGTATCACACTAGCTTCTGAGCAAGATGAAGTGGTTGGTATGATTGCTATTGATAGCCCAGAGACTACGGTATTGGTGGTTTCAGAAAAAGGTTACGGTAAACGTACTGATATCGAAGATTACCGCGTAACAAACCGTGGTGGTAAAGGGGTTAAAACAATTAATGTAACGGATAAAACGGGTGAACTTGTCGCAATCAAAGGGGTGACAGATGCGGATGACTTAATGATCATCAACAAATCTGGTATAGTGATTCGTATTGGTTTAAATACCCTTCGTATCATGGGACGTGCAACGCAAGGTGTTCGTTTAATTACCTTGAATGACAGTGATGCTATTGCGTCTATCACGAAAGTAGAACACGAAGAGGATGAAGAACTAGCGGAAGGTGCTGAGGGTGCAGAAGCAACAGAAGGCACAGAGGCAGCGGAAGGTTCTACTGAAAATGGAGAATCTACGGAGTCTACTTCGACTGAGGCGACAGATAACGAAGAATAACATATGAGAAAATCGGTTCTTTTTGGTGTTTTAATGGCTTCTTCCCTAGCGGGAATGGCACAATCCAACTATAAAGAAAGTAGTAATAGCTTTGCCTTGTATACTAAATCTGGCGATTTGAAAAATCTTGAATCGGCCAAAAAGTTTAACGATGCAAGCTATCAGAATAAACGAGATTCAACGAGTGCTAAAGTCAATGTGCAACGCGCATTGATTTATAGCTCCTTGGCTTATGCCGATTCTAATCGGACAATTAAGGGCCCTAAAGATCCTATAGATGTAACTTATTCAGCAATGAATAAGTTACGTTCTTTAGATCTAATTCGTTATTCTACGGAAATGAAATATGTGAAGCAAAATTTAGCAGCTGCACACATTACGAATGCGAATAAGGCGCTTGGAAAGAAAGATTTTAAAACGGCTTATGAGAATTACATCAAGGTGCAAAACCTAGAGGTTGGTCATGTGGATGTAACCTATAACTTAGCCCTACTAGCTGTACAAAGCGAGCAGTATAATCAAGCTGTAGGCTACTACCGCACGGTAATAGCGCAGTCGGATGCTTCCGCAGATGTATACCTTGAATTGGCTGATGTATACCGTAAATTGGGCGATGAAAATTCGCTGCTTAACACCTTAGAAACCGCTCGCGGCAAATTTAAAGGTAATAAAACGGTATTATTGAACCTTATTCAAGAGTTTGCACACAATAATAACTACGAAGCTATCGTTCCTATTATTGATGAAGCTATAAAATACGAACCAGAGAATGTCGATTTGAACTATTTGGCTGGTTATGCGAATGAAACGATGGGGCGTGTAGCGGTTGCTAAAAGATACTACCAAAAAACACTACAACTTAATCCGAATAATTACGAAGCTAATTTAGCGTTAGGGTTAATCTTCTTAGGTGATTTCTTAAAAGACGGCAGTAACACAGAAGCGCAATATTATTCGCAAAATTTATTGCTGAAAGCAAACGAAATACGACCTTATGATGTTAATGCATTAAAATCACTGTCGATGTATTACGAGAAATCTGGTGATTTAGCACAGTTAGATCGCGTAAATTTATTATTAAATCAACTTTCAAATAATTAAAAATATGATTTTAAAAAAAGCAATAATGTTTTCCCTATTTGTTGCAGCAGGTAGTACAGCTACATTTGCGCAGACTAATAACTTAAGGAAAGCGAAAAGTAGTTTACAGAAATTTGAAGAATTAAAAGGTGCTGGCTCTGCGGCATTAGGAAAATCAAACTTGACTTCCGCACAGGAAGCTATTGATTTGGCTATCGTTCATGATAAAACTAAAGATGATCCTGAAACATGGACAATCTACGCTTTGGTAAATGCGAATATCGCAACATTGGATAACTTAGCTGATGCAGCAACGAAAGCTACAAATGCTATCGCTAAAGCTAAAGAGCTTGATAAAGAAGGTAAAAATGCAAGTAATATTGCTACAGCATCACAAATGTTGGGACAATACAACTTCAACCAAGGTGTTGCATCTTGGGAAAAACAAGACTTCAAAACAGCATACGAGCAGTTTGATAAGGTATTAACGTACATCCCTGGAGACTCTACTTCTACGTACTACTCCGGATTGGCAGCTATCCAGAATCATGACTACACAAACGCAGTAGCTAAATACAAGCTTCTTGTGCCTGTAAAAGAGTTTTCTGCACATAAATCTATCGTTGTTGATTTACCGAAATTGTACCTTTCTTTAAAAGATACAACTTCTGCTTTAGAGTATGCAGCATTAGCGGCTAAAGATTATCCTGAAGATAAAGATGCCGCTGTTCAAAATATCGAACTTAACCTTATTGCTGGTAAAGAAGGTAAAGTTATCAATGATATCGAAGCACAAATTCAAAAAGATCCAAACAACAAGTCTTTATACTACTATTTAGGTATCGCTTATTCAGCAGCTGAAAATAATGATAAAGCAGTTGAGGCTTACAAAAAAGCAGTTGCTATCGACCCTAACTATGCTGATGCAAACAAAAATGCTGCAGCAACAATCATCAATGGTGTACGTGAAAAATTAAACGCTTTAAATGGTGATAAAACATTATCTAACAATGATTACAACCGTAAGGTAACGGAGCTTAAAGAGAAAATCAAAGAAGCTTTACCTTACTTATTGAAATCTGTAGAGTTAGATGCTAAAGATGTTGACGCTTTGAAAAGTTTGAAAGGCTACTATGACTTCCAACAAGACGAAGCTAAATCTAATGAGTTAAAAGCTAAAATCGACGCTTTGTAGGTTTTACGAACGCTTATAAAAATGGCCACCTAAACAGGTGGCCATTTTTTTTGACTAAATAAGAAAAAGCAAATGCCGAGGCGTTTGCTTTTTTAATTGTAGGGGGCATCTCCTAGAAATCCCTTAATAAATAATACCTTTACAACGTACGGTATGCTTCGTAAACCTCTTCTTCGTTCGTATGTTCAATCGTTGCGCTCATACGTTGCCAAGTCATGTAAGAATTTACCTGTTGACCGTTGGACAAGGTAGGCTCTGTAGATTTCATATACAAAACATCGCCTTCAAAGTTTATGCTGCGCGATAAAACGCTGTGATCCCAGTTTGGGTATAAAGAATGCGAAACTACATAATGTACAATCGCCATTTTATTATCTACTTTATATTTTCCTGTAAAAGCTAAATACCCTTTTACAGCAGCTTCCATCTCGGTCACATCCGGATTTAGCTTATCATTACTTTTGAAAGGAAGTCTTCCCTCCTTTGCTATTTGTACAGACATATAGCCGTCTGGGGCATAAATAAGTAAACCACGGGGGCTCTTTCCCAATGGGAATAAAGAGTCTGACCCTCCAATGGGTACTTCTATATAGGACAGGAGTTTCCAGGCTCCGACTAATTCATCCTTTAGTGTGGTCATAGAATTCGTGTTGGTTTCTTTTAAAACGTTTATTGTTTATTAATATTTTCAAGCTTTTACTATTCAACACAATTATGACAAATGGATTATCATTACCTTTGTAGCTTCAACATTTTAAAGATTTATTGCAATGGAAACATGTCCTTGTGGCACAGGAAAACCGTATGATAGCTGTTGTGAACTTGTGCACACGCAATTATCGGCAGCACAAACAGCAGAAGCCCTAATGCGCGCGCGCTACTGTGCTTTTGCCAAAGGTTTGATTGACTTTTTATACGACACCTACCATCCGCAAGTGCGTAGGTATCAACAAAAAACAGCTATAGCACAATGGGCGGCGGAGAATAAATGGATGCAGCTCGAGATAATACAGGCTACGGCGGCAACGGTGGAGTTTAAAGCACATTATCTATGCCCTTCGGGCGATGTAGAAATCCACCACGAGAAATCGACCTTTAAGAAGCAAGGGGATTGCTGGTACTATTATGATGGACGCTTGCTTTCCTAGTGTAATTGCTTAGCTGATGCCTACTCCTGAGTTTATGTTCAGGCGTAGGTCAACGCGATATACCTCATCTTTCGTCTGCACATCTAAAAAGAAATTAGTAGGATATAATATTTCCAATCTTCTTTTTACATTTTGAATGCCTGTTTGCAGCGCATAAGAAATAGACGCATTCTTGCTGAATGTATTTTCTACAGAAAAGAGTATGAAATCCCCATCTGACTGCATGTCTACCTGAATAAAACATCCTGAAGAGGCACGCCCTACATGCTTAAAGGCATTTTCAACAAAGAAGATCAACAGCATGGGTGCTATTTTTTTAGCGAATAGCGCTACGTTGGGCTCCAAGCGAGCGCTTACCTGTACATAGCTACTTTTCCGGTCGGATTCAAAATCAATATACTGCCGTAGATACGTCAATTCTTGTTTCAAGGAAATCCATTTCACGGTACTCCATTGCACATTATAGCGGATGATATCCGACAATTGTAAAATCTTGTCCGGTAGCCTTTCTGGTTTTTCGAGGCTTAAGCCATAAAGCCCATTTAGCGCATTAAAAATAAAATGCGGATTCGTGTGCTCCTTCAGCAAATTGATTTCCATCTCGCGCAATAATACCTTGTCCTGCTCCCTTTTCAGCTGTTCGTCATATTGCTTAAACAAACTATGTATAGCCACAAGCAACGGGATCGTCATGGCAAAAGAAAATAAGTAGAAACGAACGAGGTAGCCTAGGCTGTTTGCACCTAAATCATCATACCAACCGACATTTGTGAAATAGTAATCACTGATTAAGGCACTCACCGTAAAGACGAGGACGAGCAGCAGCGAAGCGAAAAGATAACTTATATATTTTCGTTTATCGAGGAGCGGAAGGATGAAAAAACGATTAGCTTGTACGTGTAGATATAGAAAGATGAAAACAAACATCCCGTCCACCCAGCCATGATCGCTCGTGAAGTCTTCGCGAGCATTCAGAAAAGTGACGGCAATAAGGAATAAGAAAAAAAGTAACTCCCGTCGCCAAGCAGACTGTGTTATGAAGGGGGCAATTCTCATTAAAAAATTTTCTACGTAAGCAGTACGAATATACACATTCACCTTTTGAAATGGTACGATTCAAATCTACACAATTCCAGAGAGAAGCTTACGATAGGTTATGCCTACAGGAAGATACGTTTGATTGGTGAGGATGACGTAGTCAATATCGAAACTCTCGACATATTTTACATTGACTACGTAAGACTTATGGACACGGACGAACATGTCGCGTGGTAGTTTATGCTCGACCTCCCTAGTCGTAGAGGAGCATATGAAATTTTCCTCTAGCGTGAACAGCTTAATGTAATTACCCCAGCTCTGGATGTATACGATATCTTTAATATCGAAACTAACCAGCTCTCCAGCCACTTTCATCGCTATAGAGCCGGCTAAAGTAAAGTTATCTATTATTCGACCTTTTTTGAATCGGTCTATCGCCTTAGAGAAACGCTCAAAAGAAAATGGCTTCAATAAATAGTCGAGGATACCATAATCAAAAGCTACTAAGGCATGTTCTGGATGTGCCGTCGTCAAAACGGTAGGCAATTTATATTCAGTAGATAAAACGAGGTCAAAACCTGATAATTCAGGCATATTGATATCTAAGAAAACAAGATCAAATTGTTTCTCCCGCAGTAATGCCCTTGCTTCCTCCACATGATAGGCATTCCCTTCAATAACCACGCCGTCCAACCTTCTGATGTAGTTTTCTAGAACAAGGTGTGCGTTAGGTTCATCGTCTACCACTAAACACTTTATCATATTATTACTATAAATGCAGCCTTTATATAACTTCTAATTTATTCTTTTTTTTCGTTTTTCCGATTTTCGTGTGCGATTTAGCCAAAGGATAAATCCGGTAATCGGAAATGTTGCTGCGATAAGGCATACCAAAAAGGCAATAACCTTCGTCGGGATGCCACCAATAGCACCGGTATGTACAGGCTTCATGTACCGTCGCAACTGCCATCCGCCCGGCGATTTATCATGCATACTTTCGCTGATAATAACACCCGTATATGGATTTATTGCCAATTGGTCGAAACCGTTCCTATGCAATACGGATGTGCTAGGGCTTGATGTCTGCACAGGTTCTGTCAATTCCCCTCGTTGGTAGGTAAGGCGCCATGATGGTGCCTCAGGAAGTCGACTTTGGGTGATATCAAGGAGCTGCTGCCAGGTCAGGTGATTGCGCTCCACTCCTGCTGCTTCCAGCTTAATATCTTCCTTTTTTGCAGGTTTAGAGTTTGTTATGGTATACAACGCATCGTTTGCCCATTTGAACGACCATGGAAGGCTCGTCACTAAAAAGATAAGCAAGAAGAATGAACAATAGAACCCAAGGACAACATGCAAATCATGGTTTATGCGCTTCCAGCTTCCTTGTGTCTTCAACTTCAGCCTATGCTTCAATATTTTCATGTTTTTAGGCCACCAGAGGATAATTCCGGTAAGGATAATTACCAATACAATGAAGGTTGATATTCCGAGAATCGTCTTGCCGATATCATTCAATAACAAGGTCTGGTGTATTTTAAGCATTGTTTTGAAGAACGTGCCATCATTCGGGTTTACCCGTGCAGTAACAGCTCCCGTATAGGGATTTACATAAAGCTGTTCGCCAGAGGCGCGGCGTCCGCTTTTCTCTTTAGTCGCTCCTTTGGCTGCTTTCTTTTCTTTCTTTTTTAGCGAAACCTCCATGGTTCTTTTAGGATTCGCATAAACCGTAAACCCTGCAATCTGCTCTCCTGGCGATAGTTGCCCGTTCAGCACGTTTACCAATTCATCAATCGGTAAACGTGCTGTTGCCGTTTCGCTGGTATAAAAGCGCTTCGGGTAGGTCAACTGCGTAATTTCATCTTCGAATACCAAAAGGCATCCGCTAAGGCATTCTACAAAAAAGATTAGTCCTGCTATAATACTCAAGTATAAATGGACGTTTCTCCAAAATTTCTTCATGTGCTAATTATATCTCAATACGTATGGCCTATTTATTTCTGCCAGAAAACTTTAAACGCAGCGCTTGTTCCTACAATATTTCCTTGCGCTACCACCTGTGCTTTATTGTTGTTCACCTCCGAAGAAGGGTAACGCAGCCTTACCGGATGTACATTCCCATTCGCATCAGCCAATAAAGAGCCTGGCGCATTCGGAATACCAAGTCGACGGTAATCATTCCAAGCCTCCGCACCGTTTATCCCTTGTAGGGCTAACCACTTTTGACTGATCAGTCGGGTCAACTTATCACCCGTACTGGATAGCTTCACGCTTTCTTGTGCTAGGTAGGCATCTTGGTCGGCTGCCGAAACACCAATATATTTGAAGGATGCTTGAATACCTTTGTTGTACAGACTTTCCGTGCTTTCGCTCGTCAGCCATCCGCGCAAAGCAGCCTCCGATTGAAGGAAATAGCTTTCTGCCGCCGAGAAGATAAGTGCCGACTGTGTGGCAGCCTTAAACAATCCGGCAGGAACGCCGGCATTCTCCTTTGGTCCTTTAAAAGCAGAAGTAACAGCGAAATTCTGTGAAGGGTCATTACCAGCCCCAAGCACGACCCCTTTATAGTCGCCCGCAACGGAAACGTAGATGGATTTCAAACGCGGATCGTTTACGGCTTTATACTGGGCTATTAAAAATCTAGTAGGTCTATAACCGTTGTATGCCGCAACAGCGTTGTCATTTGTTGTACGGTAAAAGCTCGTCCAAAACTCATTCATCTGCCCAGCGCTGCTCGTATAGCCTGGGTTCACCAAAGCATCGGCAGTCAAAAAGCCTACACCATCTTCGGCGATACGCTTAAACTCATTCTGCACATCTTCGGCCGCAATAACTTCACTCTGACGTATTAACGCACGTAGCTTTAGTGTATTGGCCAATTGGCGCCATTTGATAAGGTCTCCTTTGAACAGGATATCATCAGCCGCAGGCTTCTTTCCACTGCTAAGGGCTGCAGCACGTAGTAAGTCCTCACCTGCTGTAATTAAATTTAAAGCCTCTTTATATACGATAGCTCCTTTATCATACACCGGAGTTGGGTTGCTCGGATTCGAAGCTTCATAAAAAGGAACATTATCATAGTGATCTACTAAGCGTAAGAAGTACCAGCCTTTCATGATCTTGGCAAGTCCTGCATAAGCTGGGTTTTCGTTGATCTGTGCATCCTCGATAAGCTTCAAGTTGTAGATGTTGGTGTAGGCGTTTTCCCATATCGCATTTGCAAACTCATCACTGATGCTATAGTTGATAATCATATCGAGGTAAGAGTTGGTTGCGCCACCGCCACCGATAGTGACATCATTGGCCTTGCCCCAGTATCCACCGAAGAAAGAACCCAATTCATTCAACGTAACAGTTTCATAGTTCGCCAACTTCAATATCGCCGGAGGCAATAAAAACTCAGGTGTCGATACGGTTGGTCGATTCGGGTTGTCATTGATATCCATATTACAAGAATGCATACACAAAGCCGCAATTGGGAGAAGCAATCCTATTTTTATTTTCGTGTTCAAAATTTTCATTTCAATGGAATGGTAATTTGTAATTAAATAACGTGCTAAACTTTGATTCCCTAGAAGGTTAAATTAAGGTTGAAGCCGTAAGTTCTTGATGCTGGAAGCGTACGCCATCCACTAAATCCAATATTGGAAAGATAGATGAACTCGGAGTCCCCAAATGTATTAGACTTATCCCTGATATTGATTAAGTTGCGCCCAATCAAGGCAATGGAAGCTGTCTTGATAAAACCTATGCGATTTAATGTTTGTGTAGGCAATGTGTAGCGAAGGGACACTTCACGAAGCTTAATGTATCTTGCATTAAAGGAGTTAGGCGCTAAAAACGAACGCTGTGCACCGAGCCACCATGCTTGATCGTCAGCACTCATGACACTAGTATTAGCCTCATAAACACCTGGACTAACTTCTATTACGGAGTTCGGCATAATAAATGGTTCACGTCCATTGGCTGCTGTACGTGGCAACAGCCCGTTATTTAGGATGCTTTCCGCAGAAGCGGTATGAAATACACTTCCCCAACGCGAATCTATCTGCGCACTGAATTCTACCTGCTTATAGCGGATAGAGGTATTGAAACCTAACATATGTACGGGCTGTGAGGTACCTACTTTAGTATCCTGCGCTGCCTGTTTAACATTTCCGTTTTTATCAACGATGATTCGTCCTTGCGGATCGCGAGCATAATCTGACAACATAAATGTTGGAAAGCGTTCGCCTACAACAAAATAATTATTCTTAAACAACTCTAAAGCACCAGTACCTGGCAACTCAATGGCGCGGTTGTCATTATGCGTGTAGTTGGCGCCTACGGTAACTCTCCAATCCTTATTCGCTACGACATCTCCCGATAAGGTAAGTTCTAAAGACTTACTGCGCATACGTGCCGCATTCATCATAGCGCTTTTAAAGCCTGTTACATAAGAGGTATTTACCTCTAAAGCCTGATCTCTAGCATCTGCATAGGCATAAGTAGCCTCCATGCGAATCCTGTTGCGCAAGAAGTTCAACTGCGTGCCCACCTCCCAAGAGTAGACAAACTCTGGCTTTAGATTATAATTCGCATTCGTGCCGCTCATCTCGAAACCGCTAAGGTTGCCATATGGGAAGCCTGGGCTGGCAACGTAGGTGTTTACCAGTTGATAAGGAGCGACAGAAACATTGGCTGTTTTACTCGCTGAAGCGTATAGTTTACCGAGCGACAAAATGCTATTATCTTTTAGGGCCTCAATGGCATCGCTAAATATAAAGGATACGTTTCCGCCCGGATAAAAGAACGTACGGTTATCCGGATTCAATAGAGAGACCGTTTCATTACGTCCGTTGAAGGTAGCAAACAGGTAGTTGTTGTAGCCTAGCGTAACCTCCCCAAAGAAGGAATAACGACGGGCATGTGTTTTATAAGTGCCGCCACTTAGGTTCCCTGTCCTGTTATCCTGATTATAAGTATCTGGAATCAAGACTGCATTGGAGCCTACTTGAACAGAATTTGCGGTTTGATCTTGGTAGTTATGGCCTATCAAAGCGTGTAAGGATAGCTTCCCAAAATTGCGGTCATACTGCAAGATAAAATCACTATTAGACTGCAAGGTAGACAGTGTTCTATCGACAACGGAACCTGCCTGATTAGCAGGTCTAGCGTAGGCTTTACCATCTGCACCAAATACGGAGGCATAGGTTATGGGCGCGTTCTCCGTGCGCAATGCCGTGTTAACATTGGTCAGACCGATACGGTAAATGGCTTTAAAATAGTCATTAAACGTATAGGAAAGATTGATATTACCATTCAGATTATTCTGCGTATTGTAACGACGCTGGTTGTCAATCCCCCAGTATGGGTTGATACTGCTATTGGAAAAGAAATAATCAGGACTTGCCTTCGGGTCATTTCTCCAATCTTTTAGCTCTGTAATCGGGATATACAAAGGAATAGACCTTACATTATTCCACGGTTCGGAGGTTGTTGTATTATCTTCAGTGCGCACGTAGGAAACACTATAACCCGTTTCCAATTGGTTGAATTTACGGCTACCGTTAAAGCGTAAGCTTGTTTTATTGCTTTTATCTTTAGGCACTGTTCCTTTGGTTAGCACATGCTGTGCCGACATGTAAAAAGTGGATTTATCGTCACCTCCAGAGAAGGTTAAGCCATTCTGCTGCGAAATACCTGTATCGAAAAACTTGTTCTTCTGATTCTTTATCGGTGAGAATGGTAAGCTCCATTGTGTTCCATCGGGTAGCTTAGGTCCTACTTGTACCGTGCTTCCGTCATACTTAGGACCCCAAGAGCGGATTTCATAAGGCTGGAATACCCCGTTGAAGCCTGCGCCAAATTCATCTTGGAATTCGGGTAGCCAAGCTATATTTTCTAATAATGTACTGTTGGAAAATGCGATCTGTCCGGATCCGGATTTACCCTTCTTGGTTGTTACTAAAATAACACCATTAACACCCTGCGACCCGTAGATAGCGGCTGCATTAGCGCCTTTGAGTACGGTAATCTCTTCAATATCATTTGGATTGATGGCCGAAAAGGCGGAGGTCGTACGTGCCGAATTGGCAAGCTGCGGATTGAGTGACTCAATAGCTGGCATCGGAACACCATCTACAACAAACAAAGGCTCATTGGCGCCATCCGCTATATTGCGCGCTCCACGAAGGGTAACACGCACTTGCGGGTTGACACCCGAATCGTACATATTTATCTGTAATCCTGCTACTTTACTCTGCAATCCCGTCAATGGGTTTACTACAGCAGCCTGATTTAAGCTCTTATCACCAACGGTAGCCGTAGATACCCCTACTTGGCGCGCCTCTCTACGAATCCCAAAAGCGCCGGTAACCATCACCTCTTCAATGATTTTAGGGTCTTGGCTTAAGGAAATTTGTATATGTGGGGCTCCATCAACCTGTAGTTCATTGGGTTGATAACCCACAGATTGGAACAAAAGGATATCTCCTTTATTTACGACTAAGTTAAACTCTCCTTTTTTATTTGTAGTCGTTACTTGTGTTCCTCCTTTTACCCGAATGGTAACACCAGACAATGACTTCCCGCTTTTGCTATCCAGAATTGTCCCCTGCAAACGCGTCTCTTGAGCGTATACAGTATGGCAATAAAGTCCCAAAGCAAGCAAAGAAAGGGATTTGAAATTTCGTATCATTATGATAAGTTTGTGATTAATAACGTTGCGAAACTACACTATTTAGAATTAGTCTAGGTCTTGTTTGCTATTGCTAAATGATAAATTCAATTCGTCATTTAAAAAGCATAGTCATGGAAAAATATGCTATATACAAGTAACGGATGCCTATTATTATTCTTTAAAGAGGAATGTATAATGATACGGCCTGCGCGACAAAGGAAGTATAAGAAACTTATACATAGCATCATGAATAGACTTACATCAGGTTGTTCGTGATATAAGCTGCATCGACACTGTATGAAATACGCAGTTTGAGGTTTACAATTTGGAATCGGGTAAATGCCCTATTATAGTGTTTGTTAAGGCTATTACTGAAACTAGGCCTTCTTTTATTTGAAAAAATCCTTGGTTTTATTGTTCTATTATTCTTACCTTTGCACTTCCGTGAGTGCGGAACAAAGATTTAATTAATAAAATTATTAAAACAATGCAACAGTACGAATCTGTAATCATTCTTACCCCGTTGCTTTCTGATGATGCTGCGAAAGAGGCAATTGCTAAATTCAAAAGTATCCTTACAGAAGGCGGAGCCGAGATTGTCGCTGAAGACAATTGGGGTTTGAGAAAGTTAGCGTATCCAATTGAGAAAAAAAGCACTGGATACTATCACTTAACTGAATTCAAGGCACCAGGTGAATTAATCAAAAAATTAGAAGTTGAATACAAACGCGATGAGCGTGTAATGCGTTTCTTAACGATCGCGTTAGACAAACATGCATTAGCATTCAACGAGAAAAAACGTAGCGGTGCGTTTAACAAAAAAACTGAAACTAAAACTGAGGAGGCATCAAACTAATGGCAAACGAAAATATCCAATACGTGACTGCTCCTAAAGTTGAGGACAACCGTAAAAAGTATTGCCGCTTCAAAAAGAACGGTATTAAATATATCGACTACAAAGACGCAAACTTCTTATTGAAATTTGTAAACGATCAAGGTAAAATCTTACCTCGCCGTCTTACTGGTACATCATTGAAATTCCAACGTAAAGTTGCTCAAGCTGTAAAACGTGCGCGTATTATCGGTTTATTACCTTACGTAACAGATTCATTAAAATAAGGAGGAGACAACATGGAAGTTATTCTAAAACAAGATATTAAACACCTAGGCGAAAAAGACGATATCGTAGTTGTAAAGCCAGGTTACGGTCGTAACTACTTGATCCCTCAAGGTTTTGCTACCTTAGCAACTTCATCTGCTAAGAAAGTATTAGCTGAGAACATTAAACAAGCTCAGTTTAAACAAGATAAAATTAAAAAAGACGCTACTGAATTAGCTACTAAATTAGAAAGCATTAAACTTTCTATCGGTGCTAAAGCTGGTGAGACAGGAAAAATCTTCGGTAAAGTAAACAGCATTCAAATTGCTGATGCTTTGAAAGCTCAAGGTTTTGATGTTGACCGTCGTCGTATCACTTTTGAAGTAGAGCCTAAAACTTTAGGTGAATACATCGCTAACTTAAACTTACACAAAGAAGTGAAAGTTCAAGTTCCTTTTGATGTAATCGCTGAGTAATTAGCAACATACACATAGAGAAAGCCTTTCTACAATTTGTAGGAAGGCTTTTTTTGTAAGGTTATTTTTCTTATTTTGCGTATATATCCTAAAACTATATACAAAACTATGAGACGCCCAATCCCCGCATTTCTATTGCTTTCTAGTGGCCTACTGTTGTTCGCCTGCAACTCCCCTGCGAGTTCAAATGCGAATACAAACGATGGAACAACTGCAATTATAGATAGCATTTACCCTCCTGTTGAAAAGAATAAAGCTAATTCTAATTTCCAACCTGCTTTTAAAGGTCAAACGCGTATTGCTGGTGTTAAAACACAAACACCTTACAGTACGACTATTGTGACCAAAGCATTGAAATCACCATGGGGTATTGCCGTACTTCCTGATGGCCGACTATTGATTAGTGAAAAAGAAGGTACGTTCCGTATTGTAGCGAGCAATGGTCAAGTAAGTCAACCGATAACTGGAGCTCCGAAAGTTGATTCGCAAGCACAAGGAGGGTTATTAGGCCTTACGATAGCACCAGACTTTGCGAAAACACGCGAGGTATACTGGGTGTTTGTAGAGCCTGTTAAAGGAGGTAATCATACGGCGGTAGCTAAAGGTAAACTAGCTAAAGATGAAAAAACAATTGAAGGCGCTACTGTGATCTACCGTGCATTGCCTACTTTCAATGGTAAGCTGCATTATGGTGGACGTATCATCTTCGATAAACAAGGAAACCTACTCGTGAGTACTGGCGAGCGTTCTGAGCTAGAAACACGCCCGCAAGCGCAATCATTGAACTCTGCATTAGGTAAAATCTTAAGAATAACAAAAGAAGGAAAACCAGCATCAGGAAATCCGTTTGCTGGACAGAAAGGTGCTTTACCAGAAATTTATAGCTATGGACACCGTAATATTCAAGGACTGGCTATCCATCCACAAACAGGTGATCTATGGGAAACGGAGTTTGGTCCGCGTGGTGGTGATGAGTTAAATGTTATCTCGCCCGGAAAGAACTATGGCTGGCCAACGATTACGTATGGTATTGAATACAGCGGAAAGCAAATTGGCAATCCAGTAATTCAGCAGAAAAAAGGATTAGAGCAACCTGTTTACTACTGGGATCCGGTATTGTCGCCTAGTGGACTTACGTTCTACACCGCGAATAATATCCCGGAATGGAAGAACAGCTTATTCAGTGGCGGCTTAAGCAGCACGCATATCGCTCGTTTAGTAATCAAGGATCGTAAAGTTGTAGGCGAAGAGCGTCTATTAGCGAAAGAAGGTCAACGTTTCCGTGATGTAGCTCAAGGTAAAAATGGAGAATTATTCGCCATTACCGATGCTGGATTCTTATACAAAATTGATAAAAAGTAACAACGAGATAGTAGGCCTCTACCCTGTTGTTTGTAGATAAATAACAGCGATGACGCTTACTGATTAAGCATGTTTAAAAGACCAAATCTGTTCGGATTTGGTCTTTTAATTTTAGTATCTTTACCGTATACATATCATATTATGCGCAATCTATTTTTACTTTTTGCTCTTTTTATATACAGCTCACAACTGCTTTTCGCACAGACAAAGTTGAATGCGACAGATTTTGTCCAAGCGTATGAAAAACAAAAGAAAGCGCAGCTTATTGATGTGCGAACAAGCGATGAGTACCAAGCGGGCCATATCTCCAAGGCGCAAAATATAAATTGGTCTGACCGGGCCGCTTTTGATGAAACTACCAAAAAGCTGAATAAGAAAAACCCCGTTTTTGTATACTGTCTAAGTGGTGGGCGTAGCGCTAAAGCGGCTGAAGCACTAACGGCACAGGGCTTTCAGGTATTTGAACTTCAGGGTGGATACCTAAGCTACCAGCAGCTGCATGATACGCCGGCAGCGACTAAGGATAAGGGTTTATCTGTAAATGACTTTGAAGCGATTAAGACAGCCCAGCATTTGGTGCTTGTGGATTTTACGGCCACTTGGTGTGGCCCTTGTCAAGAGATAAAGCCTTTGCTTGTAAAAGTGGAGAAAGATAAGTCCTTAGGTATTAAAGTCGTATATATCGATGCAGACACCAATAAAGACTTGTTAAAGACCTTAGCGGTACAAGCTATACCTCGATTGCAGCTTTTTAAAGCTGGTAAACTGGTGTGGGATTATACCGGGTCTATTGATGAACAAACCTTAACCAACGAACTCAAAAAACACCGATAACATGATTAATGAAACAGCATTAATGGCGGCAGCAGTTTTAGCTGCTTTGGCAACCATCTTGGGCGCTTTTGGAGCGCATGCTTTTAAAAAAATATTACCTGAAGATAAACTTAGCTCCTTCGAGGTTGGCGTTCGCTATCAATGGTATCACGCCTTGGCTTTGCTCGTTGTAGGCTATCAAGCAGATTTCACCCTGCAGAGTGTCCGTCTGGCTTGTTATTTTATGCTAATTGGTGTTTTGCTTTTTTCTGTCAGCATTTACCTGCTTGCCTTTGCAAATTATTGGAAAGCAAATCTTAAGTTCTTAGGCCCCATCACTCCGCTTGGTGGCTTGTTGATGATTATGGGCTGGGTATCTCTTTTAGTGAGCTTTATCTAAGGCCGATTTATTATAGCTTTTATCAATCGCGTGCTGAATCATAAAGACACTTATCGGAGTATACAGAAATGGATTTTATCCCTAATAGGCATCGCTGTGCTTGTGGGCAGCACCTCTGCCCTTTTCTTGTACATGCTGAGCTGGGTAACGGATTATCGGGAAGGTCATTTTTGGCTATTCGGCTTGTTGCCTTTTGTCGGAGTCTTTATTGTATGGATTTATCGTAGTTATGGCGCTAATGTGCAGGGAGGAAATCTACTCATCCTCGCCGAATACCGTAACCCAAAAACGGTATTACCTTTACGCATGGCGCCTCTTATATTTTTCAGCACCTTACTTACGCACCTGTTTGGTGGTTCTGCAGGTCGTGAAGGTACGGCCATACAATATGGAGCAAGCCTGGCCGATCAGTTTAATCGCTTCTTTAAATTCGATACTGCCGATAGAAAGATTCTCCTCCAATGTGGTATCGCCGCTGGATTTGCCTCGCTATTTGGTACGCCTTGGGCAGGCTACCTATTTGCTTTAGAAATTGTAGGCTGGAAGGCTAAGCGCTGGCAAGCTTGGGTGCTTGTACTCTTGAGCTCCTTACTCGCTGCTTGGGTATGTAGCTTATATGGCAATCAGCATACCCTTTACCCTACGCTAATGGATATTCCTAAGCTAGGTTTTATGCCACTGCTATGGGTAGCTTTAGCAGCCCTTTGCTTCGGACTTACGGCACGTGCTTTTGTACTCCTTAACCAAGGCTTAAAAAAAGCATTTGGATGGATTAAGCAGCCCCTCGTAAGGCCATTTATCGGTGGATTAATTATTGTAGCTTGGGTTTATTTCTCGGGCACTACTCGTCATATTGGCTTAGGCATACCTACTTTAGTAGCGAGCTTCGATAGCGCGCTAGAGCCCTATGATTTTGCCATTAAAATACTATTGACCGCGATTACGTTATGTGCGGGTTTTA
This sequence comes from Sphingobacterium sp. MYb382, assembly GCF_037572665.1. NCBI lineage: Bacteria > Pseudomonadati > Bacteroidota > Sphingobacteriia > Sphingobacteriales > Sphingobacteriaceae > Sphingobacterium > Sphingobacterium sp. MYb382. The sequence continues at coordinate 102,287 of NZ_JBBGZT010000023.1, read as the reverse complement.
AGGGTGGCGAAGTTACTCCTTTATTTTTCATTGGAGCGACTTTAGGAAATGCGCTCTTTCTATTTATTCCGTTGCCACTCGCTTTACTCGCGGCTATGGGGCTTGTAGCTGTGTTTTCTGGATGTACCAAAACACCTATCGCCTGTACCATAATGGGAATTGAGCTCTTCGGCGGAGAGGCTTTTATATGGTTTGCTATAGCCTGCTTTATAAGTTATGCAGTGGCTGGAAAGCATGGCATCTACACAGAAGAAGAGCCTGTCCAACCACTTAACAAATAAACTTATAGCGCTTTGTAAAGCGTTAAATAACGTGCTATGGCTTCTCTTTTCTCGGCCGTTAAATGATAGTCTAAATGGACTGTAAAGTACTTTTTGTAATCAAAGTCGGCATAGATAGGAAGTCCAGGAATGACCTTTTCAGGTTGTGACACCCCCTCCGCCAAAGCTGTGTTAAAGGCTTCAACAAAAGCTGCTGGCAACGGTTTCTTTGCTGCCCATACGGCATAAGCAAAGGGTAATCCCGTCATTTCTTTCCAGTATTGTCCTAAATCATAGGCATAAGGAACCGTTCCTTTTTTACCAAAAGTACGGTCGCCAATCAGCACATAAGCATCGGCCTCTCCTTCAGTCACCACGTCTACATCAACTTTCCAGAAATGTTTCAGAAGAATTCTAGCCAGCCCATTGGAGGTGCGTGATTCCGGATCTAAGCGCAGACTTTTAATTGCATGTATTGGTTTTTCGGAGAAGATAAAAACAGAGTCTACAGCACCATCACTACCAATACAATAATCACCAATTAGCTGATAGTCCTCCAAAGAAGCTAAGGCAGCAATAGGGATAATTCCCATGTCGGCCTCATCGGCCAATACTTTCCTTGCACATTCACTTGGGTAATCGACCGATAGGTCTATTTGTTCTATCAACGCTGCTGAAGCTTTGATACCTTGCAGAAATGGTAAGGTATTGGTATAAGATACAGCAGATATCCTTATTTTACTCATCTATTAATCCTTCTAAATGCGCTGTATTATAATAATCGCTGATACGAAACGTACCATCTTCATAATCTAAAATGTATAATGCGGTATTGGTATGCGGAAAATCATCCATCTGCTGCACAGGTACTCCTGTTAAGTGTGTTAGCATAATGCGTAACGCCCTGCCATGCATACAAACCAAAACCGTATCTTCATCGGGTTGCGCCAACATATGCGCGATAGCCTCTTTCTGACGTTTAACAACCTCATTTGGAGACTCACCGTTTGTAATACTAAAATCTAAATTCCCATTACGCCATTCCTCAACCACTTTTCCAAAGCCATCTAAGATATCAGAACTCTGCACTTTCCCTTCATAATCGCCCCAGCTGATCTCATCAAGACCTACAAGCTCCTCGAAAGGGATACCTAGCGCGATAAAATTGGCTACCGTCTGTTCTGTACGTAACAAGGTGGAAATATATACTTTGTTAAAAGGAACCTCCTTGTAGGTATCGAAAAAGGCCTTAGCTTGGTTAATGCCCGTAGCATTTAAAGGTGAATTCACACCTCTACCTTGGACTATCCCTTTTAAGTTCAAGTCTGTCTGTCCGTGACGGATAAAATAAAATGTTTTTTTCAAATCGAATTAATCAACAACGGGTAAAGCGTAATATTTGGGTTTTACTGCACCTTCAAATTCTACGTCTTTGAAATCTTTAACAACCCCGTAAAGTGTATCGCGCTCAATTGGATGGCGACCTACATTCTTTATCAGTTCTACTAACTCTTGTGTGCTCATACCTGGTTTCTGCTCTTCAGCACCTGCCATAGAATAAATCTTGGTGGTATCATCTAGTGTACCATCAATATCATCAACACCGAAAGCTAATGACAGCTGCGCAGTATCACGCGAAATCATTGCCCAGTATGCTTTAATATGGTCGAAATTGTCCAAATAAATACGAGCGATAGCGTAGTTACGTAAATCCTCAATAACAGATACCTCCGGAATATTATCCATCTGGTGTCCTTTATTTCTGAATTTTAAAGGAATGAAGGTTTGGAATCCACCTGTTTTATCTTGCAACTGGCGTAAACGCTCCATATGGTCTACACGGTGCCAGAATGATTCAATGTGACCATAAAGCATCGTCGCATTGGTACGCATACCCAATTTATGTGCTTGCTCATGAATGTCAAGCCATTGCTCTGCAGTACACTTATCGCCTGATATCTGCTCACGAATCTCTTCATGAAAAATTTCAGCACCACCACCAGGCATAGAATCCAAACCACAGCTTTGAAGGTATTTTAAACCTTCATAGTGGCTAAGTTTAGCCTTCTTAAAAATATAGTAATACTCTACCGGCGTAAGGCCTTTGATATGTAAGTCGGGACGGTGTGCTTTACACTGCTGGAAGAAATCTGCATAAAAAGCTAAGTTCTGCTTCGGTACCACCCCTCCTGTTATATGCACTTCGGTAACGGCTTCATCGTCATATTTTCTAACGATATCCATCATACCTTCAACTTCCATTTCCCACCCTTGGTCACGTTCTTTGATTAAACGTGAATAGGCACAAAATTTACAGTCATATACACAAACATTGGTAGGCTCAATATGAAAGTTCCTATTGAAATAAGTAACGTCGCCATGGCGCTTCTCGCGGATATAGTTAGCCAGTACACCTAAGTAGCCTAGCTCTCCTTTTTCGTATAATATAACGCCCTCTTCATAGCTAATTCGCTCACTGTTAATCACCTTCAGGGCAATACTTTTTAAACTCTCGTCTAAGTTTTTATCTTGAATTAAAAAATCAAGTTTTTGCGTTGCATTCATTTCTATCTCCTATCTAACAAACTTAGCTAAATTTACGTTTAAATACAATAAAAAGACCGGATGTTCATCTTTAAATAATGTCATAAAAACGTGCCTAAAGCTTTAAAAAGCCCTTTACAATACCTACTACCAAAATGATGCCTCAACGGAAGTAAACCGAAAAAAGACAACATACATATACAAAAAAAGGCGATTTTTTAAATCGCCTTTTCTATTATACAGAGAACTGTTGCATATCGATAAGTCGTTTATACAGACCTTCTTTAGCAATAAGCTCTTGATGTGTTCCTTCCTCTTCAACAACGCCAGCGTTGATAACAACAATTTTATCGGCGTTTTGAATCGTACTTAAACGGTGGGCAATAACAACCGTAGTACGGTTTTCCATTAATTTATACAGGGAGTCTTGCACTAATTTTTCGGACTCCGTATCGAGTGCAGAAGTAGCCTCATCCAATAGCATAATCGGTGGATTCTTCAATACAGCACGCGCAATACATATACGTTGACGCTGCCCGCCAGAAAGCCTAGCACCACGGTCACCAATATTCGTTTCGTATCCATTCTCACTCTTCATAATAAACTCGTGTGCATTCGCAATCTTAGCCGCATGCTCTACCTCTTGCTGTGTAGCTTCGGTATTAGCAAAAGCAATATTATTAAAAATGGTATCATTAAATAAAATAGACTCCTGATTTACGGTACCCATCAAGGCGCGTATATCATCCTGCTTCAAGTCACGTACATCCGTACCGTCAAGCAAAATCTTTCCTGTATTCACATCCATGAAACGAGGTATCAAGTCAACCAAAGTAGACTTTCCTCCACCTGAAGGGCCTACTAAAGCGACTGTCTGTCCTTTTGGAATGGTAAGATTCACATTTTTCAATATCTCTTTATCACCGTAAGAAAAACCAACGTTATCAAATACGATTGTAGAATTGAACGTAGAAATCGTTTTTGCATCTTCTTTATCGGTAACGGAGCTTTTTTGGTCGACAAGCTCTAAAACACGCTCCCCAGCAGCAATACCGCTGTGAATATTAGAAAAGGCATCCGTTAATGCTTTTGCTGGGCGCATCACTTGGGAAAATACAGCGATGTAACCGATAAATTCAGAAGCTTTTAATTCACCTTGCCCTGAAAGAACCAAATTACCACCATACAACAAGATGATAGCGACCATCACCACCCCTAGCAACTCGGACACAGGCGACCCCATTTGCTGACGACGAGCCATACGGCGCATAATCTTGGAGTAGCTTTCACTCTCACCGTTGAAACGATTCTTAATAAAAGATGTCGCGTTAAAAGCCTTAATTATTTTAATCCCTGACAATGCTTCATCCAAGTAAGAAATCATATTAGCATACGATTGCTGACCTTCACGTGCTTGTGAGCGCAATTTCTTAACAATACGAGAGATAAAAAAAGCAGATACCGGGATAACAAGTAAAGAGAATAAAGTCAATTTCGCCGAAAGCGAAAATAAAACAAAGATATAAGCAATTAACTGAAGCGGCTCTTTAAAGACAACCTGTAAAGTGCCTGTCACAGAGAACTGAACAACCTGAACATCTGAAGCAATCTTAGACATGATATCTCCCTTACGTTGGCTATTGAAATAGCCCAAATTAAGGTCCATAACACTATTAAAAACTGATTTACGCAGGTTTAACAACGTATGGATGCGTAAGTTCTCCATGATACGCTGGGATAGATATCGGAAAAGATTACTTATAAATACAGATATTACAATGACGATACAAACATACTTCAAAGCCTCATAAGGCCCTAAATCGAAGTATAGCTTATCCGCATAGTAGGTAAACCAGCCGCCCAAATCACCAATGCCATCTGGCTTTGCTACAGCTTCAACAGGAGTAAGATTAGCATCTCCTGTTCCTTTAAATAAAACTTGCAATAAGGGAACTAAAAGGGCAAGGTTTAACGTTCCAAAAACCACGGTAATAATCGTACAGATAATATACGGAATCGCATATTTCTCAATGGGTTTTGCAAACGAAAGCAGTCTAAAATATGTTTTCATGTATTATGATAAGCCACAAAAGTAATAAAAGCTACTTGTATTATATACTCCAAGCCCTAGGAATATCACCGTTTGCCCTTTTTAGGGCGTTCAACATACATAATTTTACACAGCGTTTATGTTTCATAGGCTCCACACAACCGATAACGTGATATTGTCAAGCCCTACGATATTTTACGATACCGGAATAATTGGCAAACTTTTTCAAGCTAATTAATAAAGTTTTGTTAAGGATTATCTGTAATTTAGTCAGCTTAAATTGTATATACGCATGAACATTAACGTTGCGAAAAGACTACAACAAACTGAAGAGTATTACTTCTCGAAGAAACTTCGAGAGATTGATGCGATGAATAAAAGTGGTGCGCAGGTTATTAACCTGGGCATTGGTAGTCCTGACCTCCCTCCACACCCGTCGGTGATACAGGTGTTGAATGAAGAATCTGCTAAGGCAAACACGCATGGTTATCAAAATTATAAAGGATCTCCAATTTTGCGTCAAGCCATGGCCGACTGGTATCGTCGTTATTATCAAGTTGAGCTAAACCCAGAAACAGAGATATTACCATTGATAGGTTCTAAAGAAGGTATCGTACATATTTGTATGACCTACTTAGAGGCTGGTGATGAGGTTTTAGTGCCTAACCCGGGGTATCCTGCCTATAGCAGCGCAGTGAAACTGACGGAAGCAACTATCGTATCTTACGAATTACAAGCTGACAAAAATTGGCAACCCGACTTTGAAGAACTTGAGAAGCGTGATCTTTCTAAGGTTAAAATGATGTGGATTAACTATCCGCATATGCCCACAGGCGCTTTAGCAACGCAAGAGCTTTTCGAGCGTATCATTGCCTTCGGGAAGAAACATAATATTTTGATATGCCATGATAATCCGTACAGCTTTATCTTAAACGATGAGCCTCGCAGTATTATGGCTGTTCCTGGCGCCATGGATATTGCTATAGAGTTAAATTCGCTTAGTAAATCCTCTAACATGGCCGGATGGCGTGTTGGTATGTTGGTGGCCGATGCGGCACGTATTAACGAGATCCTACGCTTTAAAAGCAACATGGACTCGGGTATGTTTCTACCCTTGCAGCTAGCAGCAGCTAAGGCTTTGCAGCTAGACAGCGATTGGTACACCCAGCTAAATGATACCTATGCACGTCGTCGCGCTAAGGTGTTTGAATTGATGGATTTATTAGGATGTACTTACAGCACGGCGCAAGTTGGACTTTTTGTATGGGCTAAAATCCCAGGCACCATAGCCGACGGATATGCCTTAACGGATAAAGTTTTGCAGGATGCCCATGTGTTTATTACGCCAGGCGGTATTTTCGGCTCCGCCGGAACAAACTATATCCGTATTAGTTTATGTGCTAGTGAAGAAGTATTAGACAAGGCTATTGCACGTATTAAAGAAAGTATTTAAATCATGAATATAGCTATAGTTGGTATTGGTCTTATTGGTGGATCCATAGGTATCCGCTTAAAAGAAACCAATTTTTGTGATAAAATAATTGGCGTTGAGAAAAACGAAGCCAATCAAAAGAAAGCCCTACAGCTCGGCTTGGTCGATGAGATACAAACCTTGGAAGAGGCTATTCAGTCGGCTAAAATCATTGTACTGACGGTTCCTGTGGACGTTATTATGCAATTGCTCCCTAAGATTCTTGATCAGGTGACCGATCAGGTCATCATAGACATGGGCTCAACGAAGACAAACATTCTACAGGCCATTGCGGAGCATCCGAAACGCGGTCGCTATGTTGCTGCCCATCCGATGGCTGGTACGGAGTATTCAGGCCCTGAAGCTGCTATTCCGGATTTGTTCAAGGATAAGGTCATGGTTTATGTCGAAGCCTTCAAATCGGATGAAGATGCTTTTGAGTTGGCAGATGCGTTGACGGAGCAGCTCGAGATGAAAACGACTTTCATGAATACTGAGGAGCATGATGAGCATACCGCTTATGTGTCGCACATCTCCCACTTGACATCCTTCGCTTTGGCGTTGACCGTCCTGGAAAAAGAGAAGTCGCAAGGTCGTATTTTTGAATTAGCAGGATCGGGTTTTCAATCGACCGTACGTCTAGCGAAATCATCGCCAGACATGTGGGTGCCTATTTTCAAGCAAAACAGGACGAATGTACTTGAAGTATTGGAAGAGCATATCAAGCAACTCCAAAACTTATATGATAAACTAGAAGAAGAAGATTATTCCGGTTTACATAAACTCATAAAAAAATCGAACAAGATTAAACGTATTATTAAGTAGGCGCTGCCTACTTAATAATATTTCCATTTTTCTGAAAGAAGATTTGCAATATAAATAGCAATACCTTACATTTGCTTCATTATTAATAAAAATGACTCCATTGTTCACAACACATAATCATTTGCATCATCGCCAGTTTGGCGATATGTAATTTTTATGTTTCTACGTGAAGCAATTCCCTCGGAGTATTTATTTCTTAGTATTAATAATTTTATACAGCTAATTCCTACATTTTGAAAAATCTTAAAATCGCTATCCAGAAATCGGGTAGGTTAAACGAAAAATCCGTTCAGTTATTAAAAAATTGCGGACTAGTTTTTGAAAACTATAAAAGTTCCCTAATCACTACGGTAAGCAACTTCAACCTAGAAATATTGTTCCTTCGCGATGATGATATTCCCGGATATGTAGCCCAAGGTATTGCTGATTTAGGTATCGTTGGTGAAAATGTAATCGACGAAACACAAGCAGAAGTTAACTACCTGCAACGCTTAGGCTTTGGAAAATGTACCCTAAAAATTGCCGTAGCTAAAGATTCTAATATAAACGACCTCCAAGACCTAAACGGCAAATCTATAGCAACGTCCTACCCTGTTATCCTTCAAAATTTCTTAAGCGAATATAAAATAAATGCTTCTATCCAAGAGATCTCGGGTTCTGTAGAGATTGCACCAGGCTTGGGCTTGAGTGATGCTATCTGCGATATTGTATCAACAGGTGGAACATTAAAGAGTAATGGTTTAAAACCATTTGCGGATGTACGCAGCTCCGAAGCTATCCTCATTGGTCGCCAAGGTATAGCAGACGACCCTGTAGTTTGTGAACTACTGCAACGTGTACAATCGGTGCTACGTGCTAAAGAAACCAAATATGTGGTGCTAAATGTAGAGAAGGAAAACCTACCTTTGATTACCGAGTTATTGCACGGTGTGAAAAGCCCTACAGTTATGCCGCTTGCGGAAGAAGGATGGGTAGCTGTTCATACCGTTATTACAGAAGATGATTTCTGGGAAAAAATAAATAAATTAAAATCTGCTGGCGCACAAGGAATTGTGGTGATGCCAATAGAAAAAATTATTCTTTAATATGCTAAAAAGCTATTCCTATACACAGCTATCTGAAGCGGATATTCAACGATTGACGACCCGCAATAATGACGAGAGCAATCAAGTACAAGATGCTGTGGAATCTATCATAAGCCGCGTTCGTCAAGATGGTGACGAAGCACTTATCCAACTTGCAGCGCAGTTTGATAAGGTAGAGCTTCCAAAGCTGTTTCTAGATAAGGATGAAATTGAAGCCCTAGCCTTGGACATTCCGCGCGATCAACAGCGCGCCTTGGAGATTGCTTTTCAAAATATACACCGCTTTCATAGCACACAGCTAAAGCGCGAACGTACCGTAGAAACTATGCCCGGCGTAAAATGCTGGAGAGAGGTGCGCCCTATTCAACGGGTGGGTCTTTACATACCTGGAGGATCTGCTGTACTACCAAGCACGCTACTGATGCTTGGCGTACCTGCGCGCATCGCGGGCTGTAAAGAGATTGTCGTTTGTTCACCTCCGCAAAAGGACGGTAAGATAAATGGCTACGTAGCCTACTGCCTACACCTCCTCAAGATAGAGCGTATCTATTTGGTGGGTGGCGCGCAAGCCGTGGCAGCTATGGCCTTCGGCACATCGACAATACCTAAAGTTGACAAGATATTTGGTCCAGGAAATCAATATGTAACGAAAGCGAAAAGCCTTATCCAAGGAATCACTAACGTGAGCATAGATATGCCTGCTGGTCCATCGGAAGTCTTAGTCATTGCTGATGAAACAGCCTCACCAGCCTTCGTTGCGGCCGACCTATTGGCGCAAGCCGAACATGGCCCAGATAGCCAGGCAGTATTGGTGACGACAGACGTTACGTTCGTAGATGCCGTAAATAGTGAGTTAAAAAATCAAGTAGATGTACTGCCGCGCGCCGAAATTGCACGACAAGCTATTGCAAATTCTTACGCTGTCGTAGCGACAGATCTGCAAGAGGCCATGCAATTTTCGAACGACTATGCACCGGAGCATTTGATTTTGGCGGTAGACAATTGGGAGCCTTTATCGCGCCGTATTATCAACGCAGGATCGGTATTTTTAGGCCATCTTACGCCCGAAAGTGCGGGTGATTATGCATCGGGTACAAACCATACTTTACCGACCAGTGGCTACGCACGCTCCTATTCTGGCGTTTCTGTAGACTCATTTGTCAAAAAAATCACCTTTCAACATATTTCGGAAGAAGGTTTACAGCAGATTGGTACAACCGTAGAGATATTAGCGGAACTAGAAGGCTTGCATGCGCATAAAAATGCCGTAACAATCCGTAAATAGCACCTGAAAAAAGAGGAAAATGCTTCCTCTCCTAAAGCATTGTAAAAGATAGGCCCTTCGCTACGTGAACTTTATTTATTCGCGCAGAAAAAGCCTATCTTTTGCATGTATTAAGCTTTCTATTTTTGTTGCTTCTCAGGTCAAATTTCGTTAGATTTGCATCTCCCTTTATCAAAATAGGGTTATTGAATGTTTCAACAACTTTCGAAAAAGGCGAGATAATACAAAAATAACAGCTTATATAATGGCAGACAATAAAAAGAAAATTGTAGTTGTAGGAGGCGGATTTGCAGGTTTGAACTTCGTGAAGTCCTTGAATAATAACCCTGCATACGACGTAACTTTAGTTGACATCAACAACTACCACTTCTTCCCTCCTTTAATCTATCAGGTTGCTACAGCATTTATTGAAAACTCCAATATTAGCACTCCGTTCAGAAAGATTTTTAAGAAAACAAAAAACTTCTCTTTTCACCTTGGTAAGTTAACAAATATTGATAGTGAAAACAACCAAATTCATACAGATACAGGTATCTTATCCTATGACTATTTGGTGTTAGCTAATGGTACGGAGACGAATTATTTCGGATTGGAAAATGTGAAAAAGAACTCATTTCCAATGAAAAACATCACAGATGCATTGGCTATACGTAATAAGATTTTAGCAAACCTAGAAGATTATATTACGCATAACGACGACCCTAACCGTGACGCTTACCTTAATATTGTCGTTGCTGGTGGTGGTCCTTCAGGTGTTGAATTATCAGGAATGATTGCCGAATTGAGTGAGCGCATTATCCGTAAAGAATATCCGGAGTTGAATGGCGTTAAACCGAAAATCTTTTTAGTAGATGCTGGTCCTGCTTTATTAGGCCCGATGAGTAAAGTAGCACAAAAAGAAGCTTACGATGTACTTACGGGTTTAGGTATTGAAATCACCCTTAACGTTGCTGTTAAAGATTATATCGATGACGTTGTTATCTTAGGTAACGATACGCAAATAAAAACGAAAACCTTATTGTGGACTTCTGGTGTTATTGCACGTGAGCTTCCAGGACTTCCTGCGGAGAAATTCACGCGTGGACGCCGTGTTCTTGTTGATGGATACAACGCAGTAGATGGTTACGAAAACATCTTCGCTATTGGTGACGTATGTTTCCAGTCTGCGGATGCTAACTTCCCGAACGGACACCCGCAACTTGCACAGGTAGCGATGCAGCAAGGTGTGTTATTAGCGAAAAACATTATTTCTAATGACAACAACCAAGGACGCAAACCTTTCTCCTACTGGGATAAAGGAAGTATGGCTGTTATCACCCGTTATAAAGCGGTAGCCGATTTGCCAAAATTCTCCTTCACTGGATTATTTGCTTGGGTAACTTGGTTACTAATCCACTTAATTCCAATAGCAGGCTTCCGTAACAAATGGAAACTATTGGGCAACTGGATATGGTCTTTCTACTCGGCGAACTCTGGACTACGTCTTATCATTCGTAGCGAACGTAAGCATGATCAAAATGAAGTAAGAACGAAAGTTTAAAACATAAAAAAGCAGCTGTTAATTATAACAGCTGCTTTTTTTTATTTCTTCTTTTTCTTAGTTGTCTTTTTTGCTTTTGTAGCATTTTTAGTACTTTTCGTATCTTTAGACTTTTTCAATGTCTCGTCTATAATTTTCTGAATAGTCTTCTTCAGCTTCTTTTTCGTTTTCTTTACAGACTGTTTTACGGTTGCAACCGCTTCCTTAACAATTGACTTTTTCTTAGCCTTTCCTTTTTTCTTCTTTTTATCCTCTTGATCCTTTTGTGCTGTAGCGACAAGTACCTTAGCATCAAAATCCGCCTTATAGCTAGCCTCTTCGCTAAGTCTTTCCAATTCGCGCTCTTTAGCAATCGCATCGAAATCTTCATGCTGAAGATTAGCTGCTGCCGCCACCTTAGCCTTAACAGGTCTGCCTGGCGATCGTTTAACTTGTAATTTTGCGGGTATCGCCGTTTTGTTGACCTTAACTGCGGTATCCCCAGTCACTGTACTAGGTTTAGCTGGAGCAGCTTTCTTCACGGCTGCTTTCACCGGAGCTTTAGCTTTGCTGGCTACTGTTTTTGCAGCCCTTGTACTTTTAGTAGCAGATGTAGCTGGCTTTGCAGTAGATGTAGACTTTGCGGTAGATAGAGGCTTTGCAGCCGTCTTCGCCGCCGCTGCTGTTGTTGTTTTAGCGTCACTCCCCTTCGGTGCTACTTCCGCAGAAGTCGTAGTCTTCGGCTTACGTACAGTTTTACGAACCGTTGCTGTCTTTGCTGTGGGGGTAACTGTAATTTCTGGATCTTTACCTGAATCGGTTTTATTTTCGTCTTTTATAATCATATCTATATTCAATTTAGTATGTATAAACGAACAAAGATTAGGCCGTTTTGTTTAGTTCAAGGCCTGAATGACAAAACTATTACCTAGATAAGGGCTAATTTATGCAGAATAATGTATCTTTAAAAGATTAATAAAACTTATGAAATATTACCTTATCGCTGGAGAAACTTCGGGAGATTTGCACGGTGCAAATCTTATACATGCGTTGAAGAAAGAGGATGATCAGGCCACATTTTGCATTGTTGGCGGTGATCAAATGCGCGATGCGGCGAATGAAACGCCGTTGATTCACACCTCAGAGATGGCTTTTATGGGCTTTATAGAGGTCGTACGCAACCTAAGCACGATAAGCAAAAATTTAAAAACGGTTAAAGCTGATATCCTTGCATATAAACCGGACACGTTAATTTTAATAGACTTTCCCGGATTCAATTTAAAAATAGCCAGTTTTGCAAAAAAACACGGCATCCGTGTATGCTACTATATATCACCTAAAATATGGGCTTGGAATCAGGGTCGTGTTCATAAAATAAAAAAGATTGTAGATCATATGCTATGCATACTTCCTTTTGAAGTAGATTTTTACAAAAGTTTCAACTACCCTGTTGACTATGTAGGTAATCCGTTGTTGGATGCAATAGACGCGTACAAATTCAACCCGAACTTTAAGGAAGATAATAAACTCAACGAACGTCCTGTTATCGCCCTATTACCAGGTAGCCGTAAAATGGAAATAGAAAAAATCCTTCCAGAGATGGTGGCTTTGTATTATCTATTTCCTGGACATCAGTTTGTCATTGCGGGCGCGCCAAACTTTGACCTCTCTTATTATCAAACGTATATTGGCGATCTTCCAATTCCTGTTGTTTTTAACCAAACATACGACCTTTTAAAATCGGCTGATGCCGCTGTCGTTACCAGTGGAACGGCGACCTTAGAGACGGGTATATTAAAGATTCCGCAGGTAGTTGTCTACAAAGCCAACAAGATTAGCGTGATGATAGCCCGTTACTTGGTGAAAGTACCTTTTATCTCTTTAGTCAATTTAATAAATGACTATTTATCGGTGCGGGAGCTTATTCAAGAGGACTGTACAACACGCGATATTGCCGACGAGCTCAAACTCCTTATTAACGATGCGGCACACCGTGCCAGCGTAATGGAAAATTATGATGTGCTTGCTGAAAAATTAGGTACACCAGGAGCTTCCCAGAAGGCGGCTAAATTGATAGCGAAATATTCTTCTGCGGACTAGATTAAACTATTCGGCCTATTTGATGTTCTAAGCTTTATATAGTTTATAATTTAAATACACATGCGTATGAAAACCTCATATAGATTAATGATGCTCCTTGCAGCCTTTGTATTTTCGGGTTCTACCCTTTTTGCGCAAACCGAGCAGCAACACTTAGGTAAAGTTGATCTTCGCAAAAAGCAGAAGATGTATTTCAACAATCGTGATTCTTCAGCGACAATTTATATTGACACGCTGATTATGAAAGATGGATCATCCCTGCAATTTATAGGCAAGAAGGATGTTAAGCTCGTGGTTAAATATGCTGAGATTGGTAATAAAGCTTTTATAAGCGGTATTGCAGGATTAAACAATGCTTCCAATTTTGATATATCTATGGATATAAAAAAATTAGGCTCTCTTTATGTCGTAGCGAGTGGTCGTGATGCTATGAATGGTACCAAAACAAACCCTAATGGCGATGGTGGAAACGTGAAGTTTGCCTATGCATCGACAGGTATTGTACCACAAACGACCGACAAAAAAGGAAAGAACTACTTGTTCATAGATGTGTCTGCCGGTGGGCGAATGATTAATCCGACATCAGACCTGACACAGATCTACTCTAGGATAATAACTTCGCCAGCGGGCTTACGTGGTCTTCCACAAGGTCAGGTATATTCAGGGTCACCAGGTAAAGAAGGTAAAGTGGAGATTGTAGCCGAATAAAGGCTCGTATATAGAAATAAAAAAACCGCTTACTAAGCGGTTTTTTTATTTGTTAGAATTGTTTTTCTAATTTTTCTACTAATACTGATTTTGGAACTGCGCCAACTTGCTTGTCAACAATCTCTCCATTTTTGAAGAATAACAAAGCAGGAATGTTACGGATACCAAAACGAACAGAAATCTCAGGATTGCTGTCTACGTCTACTTTACCAACAACTGCTTTATCAGCATACTCTGTTGCAATTTCGTCAACGATTGGACCTACCATGCGGCATGGACCACACCATTCTGCCCAAAAGTCGATTAATACAGGTTTGTCTGATTTTAATACTACTTCTTCGAAGTTGCTGTCTGTAATTTCTAATGCCATAATATTTAATATTTTTTACTTTATTTCCTTAATACACTAAACAAAGATAACTATTCATGGAAAGAAAAAAGCCATGATAAGCTCATATTTTTTATCTATAGCCTATCAATTTAATACATACTTCAGCTCTAGTTCATCAAGTCCCTCTAAAAATTCATTGGTGACATTAATCTTAACACCTTTCGCTGGCATCTCTACCACGGTTCCGTCTTGTACGTCACCAACTTTAAACTTCAATTGGCAATTGGCCTCTTGTCCTTGATCCTTGGTGCTTTCCACAAGATCCTGCATAAATACAATCATCTCATCATTCACCACATGCAGTGGCAATTGGATAGTGAAGGTCTTCACCATCTTTTCGCGTAAGTCTGATAAAAGTTGAATACCTTTCAGTTCAAAGCCCCAGTTACCAACTTGCTTAAAACGCTCCTGCACCAATCCGCGAATCTGCAAGAAGAAACCTTCTTGTAAATAGCCCTTGAATTTAACGTAGTCTTCACCAAAGACTACGATTTCATACGATTCTGTATAATCTTCAATAATAAACGAACCAAATGGCTTTCCATTTTTGGAAATACGATGATTGGCTAAAGCCACAATACCACCTACTACGACTTCTTTATTTTTAATACGATTGAAATCTAGTAACACCTCGTCCTCTACCTCACTCGCCTTAACCTTATTGATAAGCTGAAGATCTATAACCCTATTCGCACAGAAATGTTTAACTTCAAATTTATAATTATCCAAAGGGTGACTTGTTAAATAAATACCAATCACATCCTTCTCGTATTTAAGCTTCTCTATTAGTCCCCATTGTGGAGCTGGTGCCAATACTGGCTCCGGTAATTCCGTTGCCGCAGAACCGCCAAAAAGACTGGCTTGCGCCGAATTTTCATTCTCTTTAACACGGTTACCATATTTTATAGCTTTCTCTAAGCCTGTTGAGCTATCGCCATCTACATGGAAATACTGCGCACGATGCATGGTACCAAAGCTGTCGAATCCGCCAGCATATGCTAAACTCTCAAACGCTTTTTTATTCGCGGAGCGCAAATCAATACGCTTCGCCATATCGAATACAGATTTATACTTACCTTCTTTTTCGCGCGTTTGAACAATGGTATCAACGGCTCCTGCCCCTACACCTTTAACAGCTCCCATACCAAAACGGATAGCCCCTTGGTCATTCACCGTAAACTTATAGTGCGACTCATTAACATCTGGACCTAAGACAGATAAACCCATTCGCTTACACTCTTCCATAAAGAACGTTACCTGCTTGATATCGTTCATATTATTGGATAATACGGCTGCCATATACTCTGCTGGGTAATGTGCTTTCAAGTAGGCCGTTTGGTAAGCAATCCAAGCATAACAGGTCGAGTGCGACTTGTTAAATGCGTAGGCTGCAAAGGCCTCCCAGTCGGTCCAGATTTTCTCAAGCACCTTTGGATTGTGACCTTTCGCTGCCGCTTGGTCCACAAACTTAGGCTTCATCTTATCCAAGACAGACTTCTGCTTCTTACCCATCGCCTTACGCAAAACGTCGGCATCACCTTTCGAGAATCCCGCCAGTTTTTGCGACAAAAGCATTACCTGCTCTTGGTAGACGGTAATACCGTAGGTTTCATTCAGGTACTCCTCACAGTCGTCCAAGTCATAAACAATAGGCTCAATACCGTGCTTACGCTTAACGAATGAAGGGATATACTCCATCGGCCCTGGACGGTACAATGCGTTCATGGCAATCAAATCGGCAAAAACCGTAGGCTTAAGCTCCTTCATGTACTTCTGCATACCAGGAGACTCGTACTGGAACACACCGATGGTCTCACCACGCTGGAAAAGCTCGTAGGTTGTAACATCATCAATCGGGAATTCATCCGGATCAAGGTCTACGCCGTGGCGCAAACGTACATTGACAACAGTATCTTTAATAAGGGTTAATGTCTTTAACCCCAAAAAGTCCATCTTCAATAAACCAGCACTCTCAACAACAGAGTTATCAAACTGCGTAACAAATAGTTCAGAGTCTTTAGCTAAAGAAACAGGTACGAAGTTGGTGATATCATCAGGCGTAATAATTACCCCACAGGCATGCACCCCTGTATTCCGCATGGATCCTTCCAAAACACGCGCTTGCTTAATCGTTTCGGCCTCTAAGCCGGCACCATCAGCGAGCGATTTCAATCGGTTTACAGCTTCAAGCTCCTCACTACGCAACACATCTTTTAAACTACGATCATCCAGCGTAAAGATCTTACTCAACTTTAAGTTAGGGATAAGCTTAGCGATATCATTAGCTTCCTGTAGGGGCAAGTCTAGCACACGAGCGGTATCCTTGATAGACGACTTAGCCGCCATCGTACCGTAGGTGATAATCTGCGCTACCTGAGAGGAGCCATATTTGTCAATTACATATTGCATGACACGACCACGACCCTCATCGTCAAAATCGACGTCAATATCGGGCATGGATACACGATCGGGATTTAAGAAACGCTCGAAAAGTAAATCGTACTTAATCGGATCTAAATTGGTAATCCCTAGACAGTAGGCTACGGCAGAACCCGCAGCAGAACCACGACCAGGACCTACCGAAACGCCCATCTCCCGTGCTTTAGCGATAAAATCTTGTACAATCAAGAAGTAACCCGGATATCCCGTACGCTCAATTGTAGCTAGCTCAAAGTCTAATCGCTCGGTAACAACCTCATCGATAGCCTCATAGCGCTTCTTAGCACCTTCATACGTCAAATGGCGCAAGAAAGCATTCTCTCCACGCTTCCCGCCATCGTCGTTATCTTCGGCATGAACAAACTGTTCGGGAATATCAAACTTAGGTAATAGGACATCACGATTTAACGAATAAATCGAAATCTTATCCAGTACCTCTTGTATATTAATAATGGCATCAGGAACATCCTTAAAGGATTTCTTCATCTCTGCTGCCGGCTTAAAGTAATACTCTTGATTTGGTAAACCAAAACGGAAACCTCTACCTCTACCTTTAGGTGTGCTCAGCTTCTCTCCATCCTTAACACAGAGCAAGATATCATGCGCATGCGCATCAGCTTTATTCACATAATACGTATTGTTCGTCGCAATAAGTTTTACCTCATGCTTTCTGGCTAACTGAATTAAAGTCTCGTTAACGCGGTCTTCATCTTCCTGACCGTGACGCATCAGCTCAATGTAGAAATCCGCTCCGAAAGTCTCTTTCCACCAAAGTAAAGCTTCCTCCGCTTGGCTCTCACCAATATTTAAAACTTTACTCGGCACCTCCCCATGTAAGTTACCCGAGAGTACAATTAGATTTTCTTTGTATTGCTCTACGACACTACGGTCAATACGAGGTACGTAATAAAAACCTTTGGTGTAAGCAACGGATGCCATTTTCGCCAAATTGTGGTAGCCCTCTTTATTTTTAGCTAAAAAGACAATCTGGTAGCCATTATCTTTACGTGACTTATCCAAGTGGTTCTCACAAACATAAAACTCACCCCCGATAATAGGCTTTATAATAGAATCGACAGGTTCCTCTCCTTTTTCAAGTGCCTCTGCATTCTTTTGTTCTATCTCTTTGTTATGCCCCAACACTTTATTTACAAAGTGGAAAGCCCCCATCATGTTTCCATGGTCAGTAATAGCGACCGCAGGCATCTTATGCTTTGCTGCTGCATCTACCAGTGCTGGAATAGAAATAGTGGATTGTAAAACAGAGAATTGTGAATGGTTATGTAAATGGGCGAATGAAGCCTCCTCAAAAGCTTTAAGGATATCCTCATCAATCTCAACAGCACCGTCCGACTTTACTTTACTACGGATAGCATCCGAAGCAGCCTTTAGGTTGATATGCTTTAAGCCAACGGTCGGAATAGTATCCGGATTGGCTGTTTTAAATTCTACGAAATAACCAGTATCCGTTTGCAGCTGGTCGATAGTGAAGACCTCACGGCGCACCAACTCAAAGAAACAGCGTGTTGTAGCTTCCACATCGGCCGTTGCATTGTGTGCTTCGGCAAAGCGCACCCCAAACAGATAGTCGTGAAGCTCCGTCAAGTTTGGAAGCTTAAAACGCCCTCCGCGCCCACCAGGCAATTGAAGTAAACCAGCAGTCACTTCGGTACAGGTGTCCAATATTGGCATATTGGCCATCTCTGAAGCCACACCATAGCGGTGAAACTCACAGCCCATGATATTTAAGTCGAACCCAATATTTTGTCCAACAACAAATTTGGCCGTACGCAGAGCCTCATTAAATTTGACAAGCACCTCTTGTATAGAGATACCATCTTGAACCGCTAGCTCCGTAGATATACCATGTATTTTCTCCGCATCATACGGAATATTGAAGCCATCAGGTTTAATAAGGTAATCCTGATGATCGACGAGTTTACCCATATCATCGTGAACCTGCCATGCAATTTGCACACAGCGCGGCCAGTTGTCGGTATCCGTTATAGGAGCATCCCAACGTTTAGGTAAACCTGTTGTTTCCGTATCAAATATAATATACATACAAATCTCTTTCTACTAGTCACACAAAGTTAGCAAAATAAGTCTCGTCTTTTTCCACAGAAAAGCCAGAATTACAAACATGTGATTATCCCCTAGAAATGATGCCCTAACCGTAAGAAAATGAAATAAATGTTCGTATTGAGATGAAATAATACAGGAGGTCTTATAAAAAATAACCACCCGAGAGCGGGGAGCTCCGGGTGATTCTACTAACCAATTATTAACCTAAATATTGAAATTTGATTATAAGACGTATCAAGCTGCTATTATGCTACAGCAGGCATGAAAAAAAGATATAAAATAGGTGTTTATTAATTACCTATTGCTTTTTAAGCCTGAAATTCAGCCCTATATTTTGAAGGTCTTTTCTTATGTTTGCATCATGAACGACGAATCCCTACAAAAACTTGCTATTCTAGAAGAAAAATCAGCGAACTACGGAACTTTACTTTTTGATGTTGATGGTACGCTTGCCGACAATATGCCGGCGCATAAAGCCGCTTATGTCGCGGTGGCGGCAGAATATGATATCGAGCTTGATGACAACATTGTGGAAGAGTTAGCCGGATGGCCAACTGTAGATGTGGCGCAAGAGATTGCGAGACGCCATCAGAAGACTTTTGATATCGAGGTGTTCTCCAAAAGAAAATCAGCAATCTTTATTGAGCGTTTCATACGTGCTACACAGCCTGTGGAATTTGTGACGCAACACTTATTGAATAATATCGGTAAAAAAAGAATAGGAATTGTTTCTGGCGGTTCTCGCTCTACGGTATCTATTACCTTAGAAGTCATTGGCCTTATCGGAAAGTTTGAAACATTAGTTTGTGCAGGTGATACACCAGAAGGAAAACCTTCACCTCAACCCTTCCTACTTGCAGCAGAACACTTAAATGTAGACCCGGCAGACTGCTTCGTCTTTGAAGATGGTGACCCAGGTGTGCAAGCGGCTATAGCAGCCGGTATGGGTTGGATTCGCGTAGATCAGCTTTAAAAATTTGTAATAACTTTTATTCCGCCATTCGTATAATTCATGTCGGCTCTTTTAAATTGGCCTACAGGGATTTTTACGAATGGCTCTACCGAAACTTTAAAGCCTCGAGTAACGTTCGTTTTCCGTCCCACGGAAAGATTTATAAATCCACCAAAACCATTGGTTCCCACGTTGTCTACTTCAGATGATACTTTCTTCGCTACCGTGCGTACTTCATTTGTTTGCTTTCCTGCATCACTCTCGCTAGAGAACACAGCAGCGCCAGCTTTCTCTTGATAATGGTTAAATCGCTCTTGCGATAATACAGCAGCATAAGATACACCGACACTCGTGTAAAACTTGTTATCTATTTTATATTGAACCTCAATCGGGATGTCAAGGGTTTGCACCTTGCCTGTCACCGCATTAATATTCGGCAATGCCGCATTCGCGGAACGATAAGGAACATCACCCATCAATCCGTTCGTTACTGGCGAGTCAAAGCTTGGCGAGCCTTGCTTCCCATTCATTTGCGATGGTAAAATGCCAACCTCATACTGATTAAAAGCCGCTCCTGTACGTAGAGTGACTTTCTTACTCAATTGATAGCCTAAGATTAAACCACCACCCAAATCTAATTTACTGGTTGTACCGGTAGGGCTTAAAAATGCACCTAACTCTAATTTATCAACTATCTTAAGCTTTTTAGGCGTTAAGGCCAAATTGTTACTTTCTTTATAATTTTGTAAATCGGCCTGCTTTTGTGCCATCACAAAGCCTGCGCCAAGGTCAACATCTCCCAATTCGGATGCTACAGCATCATGATGCACTAAAACTGGTGAATTAATCGGATACTGCATGCTCTTTACTTCATCCGTATGAAGTGCAGCAGCTCTATGTGTGTCAATAGCAGTCGACAGGTAGCTCGTATGACGAGCTTCTAAACGTTCTTCTGGACGTGTATTAAAAGTAGTTGATGTTGTAGCTCCCAATGCTGGTAATGTGGCATAAATATCGCCTGTATCAGCCACCGCTGGATCGTCGCTCTTCGGCGTAAGTAACGGTGAAGAATCTGTGGATACCTCAGGAGTAATAGCCGTAATAGCAGGCGTATTACCGCCTACTGGTAATACAGCATTGTTTTGCTTATAAAAAAACAAGCCTCCAAAGCCCAACAGCAATACTGCCGCAGCAGCAGACCAATATACGGGTGCTAAACGACGTGTCTTTGTTGGAGCCTCATAAGCAGCCTTATAGCTTTCCCAAGCCCCTTGCCGATAAGGAGTCTCTTCAAAAGCTTTGAGCTGCGCTTTTATGTGCTCGATTAATTCTTTGTTTTCTTTTTGCTCCATTTTACGCTTCATTAAGCATTAACATTACGCAATGCACCAAACTCCTCTACATATAACTTGCGAAGTCGTTGTTTTGCACGCGTGAGATATGTCCGGGAAGTACTCTCCGGAATATCTAGCATCTGTCCAATTTCTTCGTGCGAGTATCCTTCTATCTCAAACAAGTTGAAAATCGACCGCTGTAAAGCGGGGATCTTTTCGAGTAATTTTAAAATATCTTGTGCCGCCAGCTTATCCGTCACCAAAACGGTATCTGCTAAAGGCGATTCATCGTCTGTATCTTCAAAAGAAAGGGCTTGTTTTTTTGTTCGCAATAAATCTATCGAGGTGTTAACAGCTATGCGGGCCATCCAAGATTTAAAAGTCTTCTCTAGCACCGCGTCTTCAGGGTGCTGCTCAAAACCATCTAATTTGCGGAAAGCCTTCACAAAGCTCTCATTAACTGCTTCTTCAGCATCCATAGATTGGCTGATGTAGCGCAATGCTACTGCCATCACGTAGCCATAATATTTCTTATATATAAAGGCTTTACTACGCTCAGAATTGGCCATAAGACAATTGTTCAGTGCTTCACGCAGCGAAAGGTTTTTTTCTTTCCTGAAATATTGTGTTATTGCTTTCACTAAAAACGTCTGTTCGAATATGCCAATTTAACTAATTATTCTCCGAATATCAGAACAGCAACTTTCTTTTTTCGCATCCTTTAAACTTTGTTGTCAGTTAAACGTATTTCATATACAAAATGCGACAGCACATTAGGAAAATAAATTAATACTTGTCTACGCCAGAAAAAATCAATAAATTGTAATAGCTAAAATCGAACATGTTATGAGAAAAATATTATTCCCCACCGACTTTTCCGATGCTGCAAACAACGCTTTTTTGTATGCATGTAGCCTATCCAAAGAAATGGAAGCTGAAATATATGTGATGAATACTTATATGCAGCCTGTGCTTTCGGCAACTCATGCTGGCCAACCAGAGATGATTCCAGAGGTATACGAGAATTATGAGCTTCACCGATTTGAAACGTTCAAGAAGTATTCTACGGAGCTTCGCCAATTAGCCCAGGAGCACAACTTTTCAGATATCCCCCTTACTTTCCTATTTGAAGAAGGTACGGTAGTTTCAAATGCGCAGCTTATCATAAAAAAAGAAGGTATCGACCTTGTGGTAATGGGTACAAACCGTGCGGAAGGTATCATCGACAAACTATTCGGCTCCAACACCATTAGCGTGATACGTGGCATACGCACGCCTGTGCTCACCGTTCCTAAGGAGGCTAAATACCAAGGCATACGCGAAATTATTTTCACTACCCTCTTCCGTGAAAAAGATGAAGCTGCCTTGCAGGAAATACTCAACCTAGCCACCCGATTTGGGGTGAAGGTGAAATGTGTGTACGTAAATAAAGATAATTCCCCGGAAGTAATTGGCGTGGCCAACCGCTGGGAAAAAGAATTTAGTGACTACAACCTGGAATTTGTGTTCCTCGACCTTGATGAATCCATCGAGAATACGTTAAATAAATATATTATCACACATAAAGTAGATTTACTTTGCATTGTTAAACGTAATCGCTCATTTTTGCAGAAACTTTTTGTATCGAGCATCAGTAATCGATTATCTATTCACACTAATACGGCGACATTGATCCTTCACGAAGGTGATGGAACCGAAAAATTTTAACAATGCAACAATTAATTAAACGCTTAACGGATGCGGGACGCATCAATGAACAGGTAGAGAAATATACGCTTCTTGTGGATGAAGCACAAAAGAGCCATGGTGCCCTTTTCTTTATCGAGGTAGACGGACGTACCTATAAAGTTATGGTTCCAGCGCCTGTGCATGAGGCTGTTCTAAAAGATGGCGCCCCTACGGCCAAAGGATTACTAAATCATAAGGAAGCCATGTTGTTGAAATAATCGTTTTTTAATAAAAAAAATGTTATTTTTGCAGCAGATTACATAATTGGGGTCGACCGGAATTGACAGGATAGCGATGGTTATGTAAGCATGCAGTGCATTGTGAGTCTAGCACTTAAATCTGAACTTTCAACTTTATAATTGGCGAAAATAACTACGCCTTAGCTGCTTAAGTTAGACTTAACATAGCTATTTGTCCCGTTAGATCCTGTTCTTTGGTTTAACATTCGGGGCATCGAACAATAGAACTGGCTTGTGTGAGGTTACTAAGCATGAGTAAGACACAGTGACTACGTAAAACGGTATAGGTACGCGACTCACCTTCCCTTTCCCGACAATTAAAGAGAAGCTAAGCATGTAGAAAGCGTAGATCATACTATGTTTGGACGAGGGTTCGAATCCCTCCGGCTCCACGAAAACAAAAGCTCAACGAAAGTTGAGCTTTTGTTTTTTTATAAGGGATGATGAACCCGAAGTGAGGGTTTGAACTAATTTCTTTACGGGAGCGCGTGCGGGATATGTGGGACGTAAACCATCCCTCCGGCTCCACAAAAACAAAAGCTCAACGAAAGTTGAGCTTTTGTTTTTTTATAAGGGATGATGAACCCGAAAAGAGGGTTTGAACTAATTTCTTTACGGAAGCGCGTGCGGGATATGTGGGACGTAAACCATCCCTCCGGCTCCACAAAATAATATGCACAAAAGGAATCCCTTAAGTCCCTTCCATACATCCTATAACCATTCTTCCCTAGCAACTACATGAAGAAAAAATTCTTAATACATTACGGGTTACAGTAATCACTTTTCAAACGCCTCTACTATATTGGCTCTATGAAAATATCGGCGGAAACAGCAGTTGTGAAAGCAATTATAGAAGCGTTGTCAAGTAATATATATACACAAGGTATTGCGGCGAAGTGCGAAGTCATTATAACAGATAAAAGCATTGAGTTTATCCCCAAAGAAGAGCTCACACCAAGAGATTGGTTTTGGCTTGGTTACTTCGTTAGGGAGTATATGGACTAACATAAACTTTATACGTTACGCATAAATTTCGGCAAGGCGTGATTCAGAAACCTAAAAGTTTAAGCGTCTAGTTTTTAGTAAAGAATGAAAATTCATTATATTAGCCATTCCTAAATACTAACCATCACATGAAATTAAGATTAAAACTTCTTACACTTTTAATAAGCCTTTCAATTTACAGCTTCGCGCAGGAAAGCGTAAAAATGACGTCTACTTATGGAAGTGAAAACAGGGATATTCAAGATATACTGGATTTTGAAAATGTCTTTGTAGAAAAATTAGATTTCTTTGGTGATCAATTGAAAGGGAAATCCTATGTAATAAATATTGCGGAATATAAAGCTGGTAAACTTGTTGGTACAACGCCACTATTTGATGGTACAGAGACCTCATATTTTAAAATCAAAGAGAATCAAGAAAGCATCAAATTTATGTTTAAGATGAGCGATGGGAAATTGAAAACCTATATCAGAGGAGCAAAATTTGGCAGTAAAAAATCATATTTCTCCTTACTTGACAACCCTGATAAATACGCCTTAAAAGACTTCTTTGGACGGAAAAAAGAGCTGGCAATCGATTTGAAACAAACCAACACAATCCTTGCTATCATTACACCAACAATACATGCCGATGGGTCAGGATCATACTGTGAAGTAGCCCAATCAGATATCGTGCCCGAAAAATTAGGTGAACATTTCAAAATTCCACATCATTTCCTGATTACTATAGACTTTAAATAAATACGATATGTAATTTCAAATGTTACAGCAGGCACAGGATAGTATTCTTCTGCCTGCTGTAATTCCTATTTCTGGAGCATGACACTATTGAAATGATTGATTAAACTATTAACGAAGCAATCGACGCTTAGACTCTTGAAACTCAGCTTCTGTCAATACACCTTTCTCTTTAAGATCATACAATTTCTGAATCTCGGATGCAGAATCGCTTCGCTGGTCTGCATAATTAAATTCCCGATATACCATATTTTTTCGGTTATATTTACTATTAAAACTAGCGTCACTAGACGTCAGAAAGCAAATAAAATCTATTAAAGATATCAACGCGGGAATTAATGTCCAAAAAAACAGGAGGTATAAAAATCCTAAACCTGTTTGTCCTAAATAAAAGCGATGAACACCAATCGCTCCAAGGAAAAAAGCAAGCAATGCTGCTGTAACTCTATCTTTCATAATGCTATAATTTAATACTAAAGTAGCATAGCCAGAACTTACCATTATACGGTTTCCCGTAGCTGTAGAAAAAAGATTGTAAAGTATCTTAATCTCCTCATCACTGATAATACTTCGCTACAACATGAACATTTATCTTAAATTTGCAGTATCAAGCAAGAGGATAAAATTAAGTGATAAAGCAGGGAAATATAGATGATAGTTGTTGGGCCGCTTGCCCAACATGCCAAGGGCAAGGTAAAAAAACACGTAGGCTAACCAAGAAGGTGCGCTTACAGTACCAGATCGCTGTAGAACAGGCTGAAAAAGATAGTAGCACGACGCCGGCCCGTCCAAAGGCGAATCTATATGTATGCCCAACTTGTGCTGGTGCTGGCATCCTTCCAGCGCCGAACTTCCCTCCCGCCGATACTGAAAATTATCCTCATGTAGCAATTATTGGAGGAGGTATTGGTGGCTCTGCTCTAGCGATAGCCTGTCTACACCGCGGAATTCCGTATACACTATATGAACGCGACGCTAGTTTTGATGCACGTGCTCAGGGCTATGGACTTACATTACAACAAGCGAGTAAAGCAATCCATGGTTTTGGGATTAACAATTTGACAGGCGGCGTTGTTTCAACACGGCACCTCGTGCACACACCCGAAGGCAAAGTAGTTGGCGAATGGGGAGCTCGCAAATGGCTTCCTTCCGTAGTGGAAACCAATCCCAAACGTTCCAATATTCATATCGCCAGACAATCGCTACGCTACTCCTTACTGCAACAGTTGAGCGAAAGCAATCCTATAGCCTGGAATCATCAACTCATTAGTTTCAAAGAGACTACCTCAAATAAAATAAGCCTAACCTTTCAAGTCAATGGGCTAGAAAAAATAGTTGAGGCAGATCTTGTTGTTGGCGCAGATGGCATACGCAGCATGGTGCGCAGTCAGATAATTCCGGAGGAGATTGATCCATTGCGTTACTTAGGTTGTATTGTGATTCTTGGCATTTGTCCTTTAGCAGCCCTTAGCGATAGAAATAGTGACCTATTAGATTCGGCCACCGTATTTCAGACAGCCAACGGCAATGAGCGTATATATATGATGCCATTTAACGAAGATACCATCATGTGGCAACTCAGCTTCCCTATTTCGGAAGATGAAGCCAAGGCACTCAGCGAGGCCGGCACGAAGGCGCTCAAAGAAGAAGCCATTCGAAGGACAGCATGGCATAGTCCCATTCCCGAGATTATGTCCGCGACAGCGGAAACACAAATAACAGGATACCCCGCCTATGACCGAGAGCTACTGCATAGCGAATGGCTGAATGAAGCGGGAAGCGTTACGCTTATTGGTGATGCCGCACACCCTATGAGTCCATTTAAAGGACAAGGTGCCAACCAGGCGCTTCTGGATGCGCTTAGCCTAGCCCGAAAAATCACGAAGCTGGCAGGACCTTTTTCAAAATGGAAAGAAAACGGATTACGAGAAACGTTATTAGTCGATTATGAAGCAGAGATGCTCGAACGTAGTGCTGTAAAAGTCAAAGATTCTGCTGAAGCAGCGCAGTTTTTACACTCAGAAGTGGTCTTAAAAGAGCAAGACTCACCGAGAGGAAGTTGCGTAAAAAGATAAACCGTTAAAAGACTTAAGAATTAATCAGTTTACGTTATAAATCAAGTACGCTTCAAGCATAGCTGAAGCATACATAAGATATGCGCACAATCCCTCCTTTTACTTGTCAAAAAGACGCATGATAAAGCTTACTATTAGATAGCAGAAACCTATTTTACAATAGTTATCGAATATGTAAGCAAATCATTTGTTGCCTCTTCATTCCATACCTGCTCTAAGCCAAGACGTTCTAACAGTTTTATAGAATTTACATTATCAGGGTCGGTGATTCCAAGAATCTTAGAGCTAACGTTTTCATGTATAAGTATATCTAAATATGCCCTAGCAGCTTCATATGCATACCCTTTTTTCCCAAATTCGGGCAATAGGGCAAAGCCAATATCGGGAAAGTCGAGCGTATCGCGATAGATAAACGTGATAAGCCCCATCGCCTGCGCTGTTATTTTGTTTTCAAAAACATGGTAGTAAAAATTAGGATCCTCGATTAGCTTTTCAATATAAGCGGCAGCATCAGCGGTTTCCCTAATCCCACGATCACCAATAAAATTAAGCCAGCCCTTAGCGTTCATTATGCGAAACATAAATTCACTATCTGAAGCTACAACAGGCCTTATGGCTAAACGATCAGTCTCTATACGTATATACATTTGTTTCTACACTTATCTCAAACAGCAAAGCTAAAGAAAATGCGGTGCTTAATTTGCCACAAACTATGAATTACGTAACTCAAGACCAGAATCCTCTTCTTCTGCGCTATGCTATATGGATATAAAAGTGAGATGGTGTTCTTTAAGGTAACTACAATTTCCTTTAGTGACCCCAGCAGCATGCAAGACCTAATACGTATGACCAAAATTTCATACAAAATCATGGGGGTTAAGCTAAGGATTTAAAAAAATTAGAACGAACATATCAATTGGTTCTATCGCTAAATGGTAAAACAAAATGCTACATTTGCGCCATGACAGTAGATGAGTTAAAAACAGCATTGGCAGATAGAGATTTTCCGGAAACCGTCGTTATCGGACCTCATCAAACGGTAAGTAATGTACCTCAATTTCTGAGGATTCAATTTATCGAATGTGAACTCTGGAAAGGTGATATCGAAAAATGTCCCGCGCATATCCGGTTAAGTAGCTTTTATGAAGCCGTAAAAAGCATATAAATACAAAGCCACCTAAACGTGGCTTTTGCATTTATAAATCATAAGCTATATGTAAAATTCTACCTATATACCCCTCTTGTAGCGTATACAGCCCATATAAATTGTATTTTTATAGTCTAAACAGTTACACATGCATGTCTTAAAACAGAAAGGCGAACAGAAGCCATTTCCAAGCGAACATATTATCCTAGAAGCTAAGGGTATGGCGACTACTGAAATTTGCAGACAACAGCATGCGGAGCCTTTTCACAAACATAAGATGCTGAAAGACCACTTCTTGTTGTTTGTTATTGAAGGGACACATGAGATACGGATAGCCGAAAAACAGTATAGCATCAATAAAGGTGAAATGTTTTTAATCAAGAAAGCTACCTATGTAGAGTTTATAAAAAAAGGTAATCCTGAGAAAAATCATAGTTATGAGAGTGTTTCTTTTTCCCTTAAGAAAGATATCATCATTGACTTTATTAAACTCATCCAAATAGATGGGGACCTAACTGCGGGCCATGATGATAATGATTTTATGCTATTCCCCTATGGCGCACGTTTACAAACATTCTTAGAATCGCTAAAGCCATATTTCGATGACCAGGAGGTTGTTAAACACGGCCTGTTCAAGCTAAAGATACTGGAGCTCCTATACGACTTGTCGCAAAACCATCCTTTATTTATGCAGCAATTAATAGCCTTAGACCAACATGCCCCTGTTGACTTAGCAACTATTATGGAGGAAAACTACCTTCAGCCCCATTCCATACAAGATTTAGCCCTTCTATCTGGCCGAAGCCTATCTAGTTTTCGTCGTGATTTTGAAGCTATCTTTCGCACAACACCCGCAAAATGGATTCAAGAGAAGCGTTTGCAGAAAGCGCGTGACCTTTTTATAACCATGCACTTGCCTATAGCTACGGTTTGTTTTGAAGTCGGTTATGAGAATGTTTCCCACTTCTCAAGACTATACAAAAGCCACTTCGGTTACAACCCGAGTGAAACAAAAAGTCATAAAAATTGAATTTTTAAGAAAAATAAATAAGCCATTAATCGTTGAACTTTGTTATACACTGTAAAAGGTATATAATGATGCGCTATGGTTTAACGATTTCATGCTTTGCTTGCCTCTTGTCTCTTACGACAACAAAGGTAGATGCACAAGAGCAAGCTAAGGAAAAGAAGATATATACGGTCTTTGAAGATAAGGAGAAGCAACTCACGGGTGTTGCCGTTTCCTCCTCTGGCCGCATCTTTACAAATTATCCACGCTGGTCTCCACCCTACCAATATGCTGTAGTCGAAGTAAAAAGTAAACATTCCGCCACCCCATTTCCGGATGTCAATTGGAATACATGGGCCGGCATAGGTAACAAGATGGAGCACTTCTTGTGCGTACAGGCCGTTGTCATTGATGACCAGGACTATATGTGGGTTGTTGACGCTGGTTATTCCGCTGATAAGACCGAAGAAGACAAAGGCCAAAAGCTGGTTAAAATTGACCTCAACACAAATAAAGTCATTCGCGTTTATCCTTTAGCAGGTGCTACAGGAGCAAAAAGCTATATGAATGACACGCGTATAGACACGAAACAACAGCTAGCTTATATAACCAATTCCGACGAAGGAGGCATTGTAATTGTGGACCTACAAACAGGCGCTGTTAGACAGGTACTTTACAAGTCTACGGTCACTACGGCCAATCCAGCATACACCGTGAGCCGTTTAGGGAAGCCGCTGCTACGTGATGGAGCGCCATTCCATGTTCAATCGGATGGCATAGCCTTGACGGATGACGGAAAAACACTCTACTTTAAAGCGCTAACAGATAATGACCTATATAGCGTAGCTACAGTATACCTTAACAACAAAAATCTCCTTTCAAAGGAATTAGTGGCTAAGGTAGCGCACTTGGGTAAATTTACCACGACAGATGGTATGACCATAGATAGCGAAGGTAGCCTATACCTTGGTGACCTTGAAAAACGACAAATACTCCGTATCCGTAAAGACCTAAAAGTAGAAACCATTATTCCGCCGACGGAGGACTTGGCGTGGCCCGACAGTTATCAGCTTACGCCTGATGGATGGTTGTATATTAGCTGCTCTCGCATAGACGAACAACCAAAATTCCACGATGGAAAAAGCCAACGGAAAGGTCCCTACAAAATTGTAAAAATCAAGATTAAATAGATATTTTTAAAAAAGCATAAAAATAAACAACATGGAATATAGACAATTAGGAAACTCAGGACTATATGTATCAGAGCTTTGTTTTGGAACAGGAACCTTCGGTGGTGTTCATGGATTTGAAGCTTGGGGCAGTACGCAGATAGCCGATGCAAAACGTATTATCGATATCTGTATTGAAGCGGGTATCAACTTTTTCGATACAGCAGACATTTACTCACAAGGTGTATCTGAAGAAATTCTAGGCCAAGCGATTAAAGGTAAAAAGCGTGATGACCTTATTATCTCCACCAAATCTACCTTCCCTTTTGGTTCAGGACCAAATAACCAAGGTTCTTCACGTCACCGTATTATACAGCAAGTGGAGGGTAGCTTAAAACGTATGGATACGGACTATATCGATGTATACCATATGCATGGTTTTGATGCCGTAACACCTATTGAAGAAACGCTACGTACCCTTGATGATTTGATTGAATCCGGTAAAATACGCTACATCGCTTGTTCTAACTTCTCCGGTTGGCACCTGATGAAATCCTTAGGTATTTCTGACCGCTATGGATGGAATAAATATATTGCACACCAAGTGTATTACGCCCTTACCAATCGAGATTACGAATGGGAATTGATGCCTTTGGCTGAAGATCAAAAGGTGGGTGCTATCGTGTGGTCTCCGCTAGCTGGTGGACGACTAGGTGGTAAATTTAGTAGAAACAAGCCGTGGCCGACAACGGGACGTGTGGCAGAAGGCGGAAGCCCTGTTCATGAAGATAGTATTGAGCACGAGCAGTTATTCCGTATCACGGATGTACTAGAAGCTATAGCGGAAGAGACGGGAAAATCTATTCCACAAGTAGCCTTGAACTGGTTGCTACAGCGTCCAACGATATCGTCTTTAATTATCGGAGCACGTGACGAATCGCAACTAAAAGACAACTTGGGTGCTGCAGATTGGAAATTAACAGCAGAACAGATGCAACGTTTAAATGACGCCAGCAAAACCAATGTTCCCTACCCTTACTGGCATCAAATTGAAAGACCAGAATTAAATCCTTCGGTAAATATTTTCAAATAAGGTTTTTCCAAATAACAAACAATAAAAGGCTTATACGGTAAACGTATAGGCCTTTACTGTTCAATACAGCTAATATCTGAAAACTTTTGTACCTTGAAATAAATTCAATAAAATGAAACCAATTCTTTCCAAAAATAGAACGTATATAAGCAGCGCCCTACTAGTCGTCATATTACAGGTTGTTTTTCAGGGCACCACAGTAGCACAAATTACAGACTATCTGAAAATACCTGGCCCGCTTCAGGTAGACACTACCACATTTCACCTAGCTTGGAGCCTTAACCCTTCCCCAAATTACGTTAAACAAGAATACCTTCCTGAAGGACAATCCTTAGAGAAATTCCATAGTATGGTAACCATAGATTTTGTTAAAGGACATTATACAGCTGAAGAGGTTATGAAAACGAAAATCAATGAGCTTGATGCACTAAAAAAGTCAAATCCTATAGTCAACTATAAAGTTTATGAGAAGGAAAATGAATTTATATTAGATTTTTTGCTGAGTCAAAATTCCCCTGACGGAGAAAAAGTCATAATTATTGAAAGAAATGTATATAGGTATCATACTATTAATACCAAAGGAAAGGAAGGTTTACTCGCTTTTTGTGTCACTGAACGTGCGTACGAAGATTCTATAGTAAACTTTCTTGAAAACCTTAAAGCTAATCAGAGAAAGCTCGTAAACATCGTCGGCACCCTTAAGCTTCCAGAGCCAAACTGATGCACGAGCTTTAGTAAGCCCAACATAAAATGCATATGGCGCATAGCTTCTTATTCTACACGCCATATGTGTTTTACATAAAACCTACATAGAATAGGTTAATAGAACGGCAGTCCCCATACTAGCTGCTTGTCCATTGCCAAAACGGAAAGGAAAGGGCATTGTTAACGACAGAGTTTGATTTCCCTGCAACAAAACCTTAGATACCGATGGTGTGAAACCGAAGCGGCCATTACTATCGTATGCAATACGTTTAGTAACGCGCCAACCTTTGTTGAGGGGAAAGAAAACACCAGGATGCAATAAGAAAGACTGTACTTTAGCAATACTATCAGTAGCTGTAATATTTGGTGCTATTTCAAAAGATAAACCTACTTTTGCACTTTTTTGGAAGTTTATACCTATCGGCAATCCCACATTATAAGAATCACTAAAGTTTGCTTTCACTTTACCTGACTGTAAGGTAGCTACAGGATGTACCATCCCCACATAAGTACTAATCTTCATGGGGTATTCACTTTTAGGAGCAGGCTCGTTAGCCATTGTTAGCATGCTTTGCCCCCCTCCTAATACGAATAAAATAAGGGCACTAATTCTTGTATATTTTTTGGTTTTCATCGTCATTTGTGCCTCCAAAATAGATTATTTTTTATAATAATCACGCTGATACTCATCTAAACCGTGAATTCCGTTAAAATCGTTACAAAAAGGTTTATAAATCTTCTTCGCATTCATCGGCTAATAACCACTGAGTAAATGAAGTAACCTAGACTACTTTGTATCATTCACACAGCTTTATCTTTTAGTAACAACGAATTAACATAAGCTATACATGGCAACCCTAGCTTTGCGGAACACCTTAAGCACATATATTTTGAACTATCTTAAATCGTAATAATGAATAATAAACTATTGAGCATGCTCCTGCTAACGGGCGCAATGAGTGGGTCTTTCGCTATAGCCCAGCAAAAAGTAAGCGGATACATCTTTGATGACACCAATGGTAACGGTCTTAAAGACAAGAAAGAAATCGGACTTCCAGCTATTGGTATCAGCAACGGTCGTGATATTGTGGAAACCGATAAAAATGGTTTTTACAGCATCCCTGTATCCGATGGCCAAGTATTGTTTGTCATAAAACCAGCAGGATACCGTGCAGCGCTTGATGAAAACAATTTATTTAAAAGTTACTACCTGCACAAAGATAGCCGTAGAAAAGATATTGACACTTCACGCTACTTACCTTCAGAAGCTTTAAACGGTAAGCAAATGGTAAATTTCCCATTTAAAAAAGACCAAGAAGCTAATGATTTTAGAACCCTTGTCATAAGCGACCCACAAACCTACACCATGGAAGATATGGACTGGTTAGCGCGTGGCCTAACGCAAGAGCTATATGGCGTAAAAAACACGGCCTTTGCACTTTCTCTAGGTGATTTAGTGGGCGATGACTTGGACCTTTTTCCCGCTTACAAGCAGGAAATGGCCAAAATAGGTATTCCTTTTCATAATGTCCTCGGTAACCATGATATGGATAAAAAAGCTAAAACCGACGAGCTATCGGATGAAACTTTTGAGCATGAATTTGGCCCTGCCAATTATGCATTTAATTATGCTAATACCCATTTCATTGTGTTGGATAACATCTTATATCCTAACGCCTATAAGCCTGCCATGGGCGGGAATTATACTGGCGGATTCCGCCCTGACCAATTGGAGTTTATTAAAAATGACTTAGCACGTGTTTCGAAAGACAAATTAGTGGTCATCTCCTACCATATCCCAATGGATGACACCCGTTATTTTCGTCAAGAAGACCGTGATCAACTTTTTTCGTATTTAAAAGACTTCCCTAACGTGTTATTGATGTGCGGACATACGCATATTCAGCGTCAAAATGAATACACAAAAACTGAAGGCTGGCACGGAAGCAAACCCTTACATGAGTACAATGCAGCCACAGCATCAGGAGATTGGTATTCGGGTATTATCCAAGAAGATGGTACTCCTTTAGCAATGATGAGCGACGGAACACCTAAAGGCTATGCCTTCTTAAATATTAAAGGAAACAACTATACCATCGATTACAAGGCAGCAGGAAAGCCCGCGGACTATCAAGTACGTATTTTCGCACCTAAGGTTATTGGTCTTCGTAATAATGACCGCGCTCCTTTCTATGCAAACTTCTTTATGGGACGCGATGGTGATAAAGTAAGCTACCGCATTGATGGTGGCGAATGGAAAGACATGAAGTTTGTCAACCAAGAGGATCCTTTTTACCAGTCGGAATACCAATTCTGGGATTTAACTGAAACTTTGGTACCTGGTCGTAGACCTAGCTTCCCTGCAAAAAGTACACACTTATGGCAAGGTCAGATCAGCACTGCACTACCTCTGGGAGCGCATACGATAGAAGTGAAAGCTATAGATAGATTTGGCAAGGTATCGCAAAGCAGTTCAACAGTGCGTATTGAACCTACAAAAAAGGCTAATTAGATACACTAGAACTATAAAAAGTAAAAAGCTCGCTTAGTATTCTTGATACTAAGCGAGCTTTTTTATAAAACCATCCTTAAAGAAGACTTATCCTTGCGTCTGATTACTATCTTGCTTTTTTGCTAATTCGATGCGTTCTAATTTTTCCAAAATCGCTCTTTGAATTTCAGTTTGTTCCTCCAAAGCCTTCACCACAATATTTACTTTATAATACCAAAGAATAACATTTCTCAAAAGGAGAAAAATACCAATTGAAATAGCGATTGCAAATACAAAGCTAAGAAGACCACCGAAAACACCACCGATTGAGCTGTCTAATAAAATATTCATATCTAAAAATTAATTTGGTTAACAAGAACAATATAGTGAAAAATAAACTTTCCGAAAAATTTCGTCGATAATTTATAAAACAAAAAAAGCGGCTCATTTAGAAGCCGCTTATATCCTTATTGTTAAAAATAGAACTACAGATATTTTTCTACTACAGTCTTAACTTCTAGAACATCATAAATCTCTTGATCTGCTGCGGAAACATCGTTTGTTTCTTTATCAGGATTCCAGTCAGCACCACGTAGCCATAAAGTTTGACATCCACAGGCCTTACCCGGCGCCATATCTTTCGTATACGAATCACCAATGACAAGACAGTTTTCGGCTGGTAAGCCTAAAGCATCTACACCAAGTTGATAAATAGCGGCATCCGGTTTGCGTACACCAACCACAGCCGATTCTACAATCGTATCAAAATAATGGTGAATACCAAAATCTTTTAATACAGTTTGTAAATTACCATAGAAGTTAGATACCATCACCATTGGAATACGACCGTGAAGAGACTCCAAAAGCGGTTTACTATACTCTACAGTCTGTGAAGCTAAACGATAAGCGCTCCAAACAATCGAAGAGATTAAGCTTTCATCCAAAGCGATACCTTGTGCTTTTAAATATTCAAACTGCAATGTAATTTTAATACTTAGCACCTGCTGAAAATCAAAGTCTGGTTCGATATGTGGTTTTGTGCCTAACTCGCGTTCTGCAAAAACATAAGCTTCATAAAACTGATCACGACTAATGTCTATAGCATAAACACCATAAAGGTCCCACAACACCGTTGCCCAATGTTTACCATTGGTATCCAAAGTGCCTCCATAATCAAATAACAATCCTTTAATTGATGTACCCATAATATTTTAAATTTAGAACTTAGTTAACATCTTCTACTTGTGTATTCTTTTTCTTGAATAGCATAAATAACAAACCTATAGCTATCCATATCAACTCACGTATACGTGTGGCTACCCCTATGAATATTCCAAGATTCGCCGCATAACCTACGCTGACCATCGCCATTGCCATTCCTCCTTCACGTGTTCCAAGCTGGAGCGGAAAGAAAAACATTAAATTGGCAAACAATGAAGATCCTGAGCTTACAATCAATGCTTCAATATAGGTCATTTCTACACCTAGCGTCCAAGCGATAATATAAATCTCTAAACAGCCTAAAACACGAGCGAAAAACTCCCATGCCAAAGCGCTGTAAAAATTAGCCTTTCTATTGGTGAAAAGATCTTTGATTTGCACATCAATATCTGCGAAGAGATCATGCTTTTCTTCCGCAAATTTCTGAATACGTTTACCGACCCACGGTAATTTACCAAAAAAGGCAAATACACTGCGGCTCAATCCTTTTTGATAAACACGTGAAAACCAATAAAACAAAACTGCCGACATGGCTAGAATTAGCAAACATGCTATTAATACAGCCTTGCTAATGGTAACAAAAGCAATGATTAATCCAATAGAAAGCACCCAGAAAACAAGATGAGACAAAATATGCATCACACTGTATAAGAATACAGAAGATCCGGCTTTGGCTCCACCGACATAAGGATTTAACTCCATTATTCGGTAAGGTTCTCCCCCAAGTCCCACAAAAGGAGTAATATAGTTAATGGAATAGCCGGTTACGGTAAGCTGAAATATCTTCCAGAAAGAAAGCTTCGCTTTGCGTGCTTCCTTTCTTCCAATCACCGCTTGAAAAGCAAAGGCATTCATCAGGTAGATAACCAACCAGCTCAATAAGATGGGAATAAACCACCATCCTGTATTAAGTAAGCTGGCCCATATTTCTGCTGGGCCAAGGGAATAAACCATGTAGCCTAGTGTTCCTAAGCCAAGAATAAAAAAAAGGACTTTGTAAATCTTACTAGCCATTATACTTATTGTCTTCTATTTTTTCAAGGATTTCTTTACTCACACGTTCTTGACGCCACACCATGTAAATTAAAATTGGTGTTAATACGAAGATATCAAAAACAAAATAAAGCCATACCTGATCGATGAAAATCCATAAGAACAAAAAGAGAACACGTGTATTGAACTGTACAATATTAGTGTACTTCATTAAAGGTTTGTTCAGTGCTCTAAAATCATGAACAAGTTCAGCAGGCAATTGTTCGTGGAAACGCTCCTTCACAACGGCAAGAAGCTTTTGTAGCTTTGGTGAACGCCCCTCTTGCATACGGGTGTATCCCATATAACCATTAAGAACAAACTTCGAGAAAAAGTTCTTTTTCCACGAAAGAGCATCAAAATCAACTTGCAAATTCTTGCTATTATCAAGCTCACTACCTGTTTTTCCTTTAATAAAATAAAGGTGTACATTACGGTAGTAATCGGCCATTGCTGACTGGAAAACGTGTGCTACTCCAGCTAAGACACCAGGCACCCAAACCCATGCCGACCATCCGTCTTGCATTAAGCGTAAACATAGGGCAATATGGATTGATGCAAACCAGAAATCACCAGCAAAACCATCAAGGATACGGCCGAAACGGCTCATATTACCTGTCAGTCGGGCCAATTGACCATCAGCAGAATCAAGCGAATTGGCAAATACCAATAAACCCATCCCAATGACGTTAATCCAAAGCTGCGGATAATAAAACAAAATCCCGGCAGCCACACCAAAGAAGATACTAATAATCGTTACCGCATTGGGTGTAATACCCGCATAAGCACAAAATTTGGCAATACGGAGACCTATAGGTCGGTAAAACCAAATATCAATACGCTCTTCGGTATCGTTAGACTTTAAGGATTGTTCAAAAATGCTTGGTTGTTCGCTTGGTTGTTGTTCCCCATCAGGGGTAATTAGACTATGCTTGTCTTTCATTGTGCGTGTAACTGTGTAAATAAAAACTCAGCGATAGCCTCACTAGCTTCAGCACGACAAGGCGCAAAACTAGGCCAATCATTGAGGTCAATAATATGCAACTTACCCGTAGGACTAACGATTGCATCTCCTCCGTAAATATCTACTCCAAGAGTAGTAGCAGCCTGTTGAGCTGTACGTTTCAGATCTTCCTCCTTAAAGGAATAGTGCAAAGTTCCTCCATTAATCTGCTCATAAATAGCATATTTATGGTGGTTGTGCTCATACGGATAGAACCAATAGAAAAAGTCAGTATCCTTTACCGCATAAAACTTAACCAAGTCGCCAGCTAAATGTTCTGATAAAACAGCTTCTTCAATGCCGCGACGTGCAAATTCATGTAAAATAGATTGCGCTTCTTCCAAAGAAGCAGCAAAAGATACATCCTCACGGTGTATGGCGTGAAAATCGCCTCGTTTGATCCATAGTGCTGAACCGCCCAATTTATCAAATGAAGGACGAATATCACTTGTTGTATTCACCACATCACTCGCTGGATATGGAACTTCATTATCCAACAATGCTAAGGTCATGTTTTTTCTAAAACATTGCTGAATACCGTAAGGAGAATTTATAACACGCTTACCCATATCTTCCAGTAACAAAAGTTTGGAAACCGAAGCTTTGCTACGGGACATGTTAATTATAAAATCTTGCTCTATAATGGTTTTTTCTAAAAAAGAAACCTCGTCACAAATCTCAACCTCAACTCCTTTTTTTTCCAGCTCCTCACACACCGCATTTAAAATTGCGGTATCATTTCCCACATGATTAGGGGAAAACTGTTCTTTTCTTTTAATCGCTAAAACTTTCATATAACCTAACTAATGGTTATTTCACTCAGAAAAACTTCTGCTGCTTCCCTATCTTTCAAATGGTCTACATCGACCACTTTCCCCAATAAATGCCCTTGCACCCATAAGTTCTCTTCTAATAGATAGCGCTGATAGTTTCTCATACGCGAATAGCCTTGATCAACACATTTTTTTATGCGGTCTAAGGCTTGTCTACGCAGGCCATAAATACCTGCCGACACATATTTAAAATGGGGCTCAAAATGATCTGCATAAGCAATCACACGTTGTGTAGCATCCACATCCGCATATAGCGGACTTTCATCATCAATAAAAGCAGTAAGGCCCATATAGGCGTCTGCTTCCTTATTCGCTTCAAAACCCTTAATATAACGCGCAAAATCAGGTTCACTAAAAACCGTATCTGTCGTCGTCACGCAACAAGCTTCCCAATCTGGGTTCAATGCAGCTAGTGTATATAAGCTATGTAAAGAACTATCTGTATCTTTCACATGGCATACCACTGGCACTGGCCATACATTGCCTTCCAAAAACTCAAGTAATTGAGGCGATTGGCTATTGACAAGCACATGGACGCGTTGCGCACCCTGATTGGCGAATATATTAATCAGCCTTTCAATCATAGGTGTACCTGCGAGCGGCAATAAAGGTTTTGGTAAGGAAAAACCATCCTCTTTCAACCTAGAGCCTTCGCCTGCAGCAATTATTGCAAACTCAATCATCTATTATTTCTTATATCCCTCAACAATAACAAAATAAAAAGATTAATAAAACGAATAGTTACCCTAAGATAACTATTCGTTCTAAAAATCCTATTATTGAATACTATCTACTAAATCTTGGTAGTAGTCAAGACCAAGGTGCGTGATTAAATCTTCACCCATGATGTGTCTCAAAGTATTTTGCAATTTCATCAATTGCTTGAAAATATCATGCTCAGGAGGTAAACCTGGTGCTGTTTGTGGTGCTTTCAAGTAGAAAGATAACCATTCTTGAACACCATGTAAATCTGCTCGTTGTGCTAAGTCAATAAATAAAGCTAAGTCTAACACGATAGGTGCAGCTAAAATTGAATCTCTACATAAGAAGTTGATTTTAATCTGCATTTTATAATCCATCCATCCGAAGATATCGATGTTATCCCAAGATTCTTTATTATCACCGTGAGGTGGGTAATAGTTGATTCTTACCTTGTGGTAAAGATCACCATAAAGCTCAGGATTTTTCTTAGCGTCAAGAATTTCTTCTAACACTGAAAGTTTAGAAACTTCTTTAGTTTTGAAGTTTTCTGGAGCGTCTAATACTAAACCATCACGGTTACCCAAGATGTTTGTAGAGAACCAACCAGAAACACCTAAAGCACGCGCTTGTAAACCAGGAGCAACAATTGTTTTCATCAATGTTTGACCTGTTTTAAAGTCTTTACCAGCGATAGCAACTTTCTCGCGTTGCGCTAATTCAACGATAGCAGGAACATCACATGTAAGGTTTGGAGCACCATTCACGTAAGGAACACCTTCTAACAATGCAGCGTAACAGTAGATCATACTTGGTGGAATTTGTCCATCATTATTATCTAAAGCAGCATCTAACTGTGCTAAGCTTTGAAAAATATCCGTAGTAGGCTCGATATATTTTTCTGTAGATCCACACCATACAATAACAATACGATCTAAACCATTTGTTTCTTTAAAGTTGCGAATATCTTGACGTACAGCCTCTACCAATTCGCGACGCGTAGTCTCCGATTTGATATGCGTACCATCTAAGTTTTTCACAAAGTTGATATCAAATACCGCTTTCATAGGCTTGATAGCCGATAAAGTGTCTTTTACAGCGTCTAATTG
Source organism: Sphingobacterium sp. MYb382 (assembly GCF_037572665.1). Taxonomy (NCBI): domain Bacteria; kingdom Pseudomonadati; phylum Bacteroidota; class Sphingobacteriia; order Sphingobacteriales; family Sphingobacteriaceae; genus Sphingobacterium; species Sphingobacterium sp. MYb382. Next base: position 61,944 of record NZ_JBBGZT010000023.1, on the reverse strand, counting down.
ATGTTGCTCTAATACTTTAGCTTTTGAAGCTGCTACGTATACGTTATCATCATAAACATCCCAACCACCAAATACGATATCCGATAAATTAGCCAAAGGAACGAAATCCTTAATCAATGGATTTCTGTTATCGGTACGCTTGCCTAGACGGATGTGACCCAATTGCGAAACAGAACCAATAGGACGTGAATATCCTTTGTTAATGTTTGCAACACCCGCAATTACAGTAGTAGCAACTGCACCCAAACCAGGCATAAGAATGCCTAGTTTACCATTGGCACCTTTTACATTTTTTTCCATAATTTTTATATTATCCTCAATAAAACACTTTAAATTAATAGCATTAATATCTAACAAAAATCGGAATTTTTCATCATTATTTTGTTAAAATAACGTAAATATTTGACCATTGCGATTAAAAAGTTAAATCGTATAAAATGTTGTCTTCTTTAAATAAATCGTAATGGGTCATTTTTCCAATTAAAGTACATAGCAAAGCCGTAGCACGCGTTAACACAAAGTTAACATATACCCTAACAAACAACGAACGGTAGGCATAAAAGTTTTATCAACTTACAATAAACCTACTTTCAGATGAAGCATTGTATATAATAGACTACAACATATTGATATTGTAGATAATACTCAAAAAAACGGCCAAAGATTTATTTCTTTGGCCGTTTCTGAAAAAATAGTATGCTTACGAATTAAGCCTTTGGTGTTTCTTTTAAAATAGCGATTAAGAATTTCCAAAACTTCTGTACAGAACTGATAGAAACACGCTCTTGCGGCGAGTGTGCGCCACGGATGGTTGGTCCAAAAGAGATCATATCCATAGCTGGATAGTGACTACCTAGAATACCACATTCTAAACCTGCATGGCAGGCAACGACAGCTGGAGTTTCCTTAAAAAGATCTTCATAAGTCGCTTTCACGGTCGCTAATATAGCTGAATTCGGATTCGGCGTCCATCCCGGATAATCTCCAGAACGCGTAACCTCCGCCCCCATTAACTCAAAGGATGCCGTTAGTGTATTTGCTAAATCTACTTTCGACGTTTCTACAGATGATCTTGTCAAACATTTAATCGTAACCTTACCATTACCTACTTCTACACGAGCAATATTATTTGAGGTCTCTACAAGGTTATCAAAATCAGCACTCATACGGTAAACGCCATTATGTGCAGCATAAATACCTTTTATTAGATTGCGTTGCACATCTAGCGGTAATACGGTATCTAACTGGTCCAACGTCTGAATCTCAAATGCCAATCCAGCATCTACAGTAGCAAATTCTTGCTTAATATCAGCAGCATAAGCTGCAAAATCAGCTTCAAATGCAGCAAGAACTGTCGTAGGAACAGCAATCGTTGCGAAAGCTTCGCGCGGTATAGCATTGCGCAAACCTCCGCCATCGATAGTAGCTACACGTACATTATAAGTATGCAGCTCACCCAATAGACGATTCAAAATTTTATTTGCATTACCAAGTCCTTTGTGAATCTCCATACCAGAGTGACCTCCGTGCAATCCTTTAACAATAACTTTTAAAGCTGTTGTATCGGCAGGAACAGCTTCAGCTGTATAAGCAAGTTTAGCGGTAATATCGATACCACCAGCACAGCCGATATCGATTTCATCATCCTCTTCGGTATCTAAATTAAGAAGAATATCACCCTGAAGAATACCACCTTCTAATCCCTTCGCTCCTGTCATCCCAGTCTCTTCATCGATCGTAAACAAAGCCTCAATCGCTGGATGTGCAATATCATTGGATGCTAAAATAGCCATAATAGAAGCTACGCCAATACCATTATCGGCACCAAGCGTTGTTCCTTTAGCTTTAACCCAGTCCTCTTCAATAAACATTTCAATACCTTGGATATCGAAATCAAAAACTGTATCATTATTCTTCTGGTGCACCATATCTAAATGGGACTGTAAGACTAACTTCTTACGATCTTCCATACCAGCGGTGGCTGGCTTGCGAATGATTACATTACCAACAGTATCCTTAAAAGTTTCTAAGCCTAAAGACTGTCCGAAGTTTAGGGCAAATTGAATAACCTGTTCTTCTTTCTTAGAAGCACGAGGTACATTATTTAAAGCTTGGAAATGTGTCCAAACGGCTTTGGGTTCCAAATGATCTATCATCTTATACTAATTTATAGTTTTCACAAAAATAGCAAATCTTATCGCCTTTAACACCTACCAATAGCAAACAAAATGGTTTATATTTGGCATCAGGACGTAAAAATTACGCTATAATTCCATATCGCTGATTAAAGTTCGATAAAACGACAGAATAAAGCTAAAGCAATAAATGAAGTAGAATGAAATCTTCAAAAGATAAAATGTTAAGTGGCGAGGCCTACATTGCCATGGGAAGAGAACTGTTTGATGCACGACAAAAGGCAAAAGAACAGCTCTTTAAGTTTAATAATTTAGAGCCCAGCAAGATTAAGGCTCGCAATCAAATCTTAAAAGAACTGCTCGGAAAAACGGAAAGCCGCTTTTATATCGAGCCTCCTTTTCGTTGTGATTATGGGTTTAATATTGAAATAGGTGATGAGTTTTACGCAAACTACAACCTCACTATCCTCGATGGTGCTCGTGTGAGCATTGGCAACAACGTGTTAATAGGTCCCAACGTATCTATTTTCACGGCTACACACCCTATACATCCGGAACCTCGCTCGGCAGGCTGGGAGTTTACTAAACCTATAACTATTGAGGACCATGTATGGATTGGTGGGAATACCGTTATCAACCCTGGGGTACATATTGGCCAGCATACTGTTATTGGCTCAGGTTCTGTCGTAACAAAAGATATTCCAGCGAATGTTGTGGCAGCAGGAAACCCTTGTAAAATCATACGCTCAATTACAGAAGAAGATAAAAAGTATTACGATAAAGGAAAGCCCTTCCCTGAAGAAGGTTAAAAAAAGTCCCAAGCAAAAACTTGGGACTTTCATTATTTTTAGAGTAAAAGCACTTTCCAGGCCATATCTACACTGCCCGTCGCTAAATATGCTTGAGCTTTCAATACAAGATGAGTTCCCCTACTGGTTTCATCCCCTATAAATGCATTCAGCAACTCTTGAATTTCCGGAAGAACGCGGATAGCATCTATCTCATCATCATCAGGCAGCTGCACTTGAGTCATTAGCTGATCTAGCTCTACAGCCGTCAGGTTACTTTCACGAATGAAAGCAGGTATATCTGTTATTTTCATGATCAGCTTTATTTTTCTTTATTAAACATATTTACAATCTCACGGCTAATCTTACGCACGATTGGTGCCATTTGAATATCTTCGTAATCATCAATATGCTGATTATCGACGCGGCTTGGGAATATCAAAATCAAGTTTTGATTCTGATAATGACGTCCCACGCGTCTTGCTAAACCATCTAGGGCATCACGGTACGATACCTCACCTGCACGCGAAGAAACGAACACCAATAAAGAATCGCTATTACTAAAAGTAGCTAAGCCATGAATATTATTCCAGTCTTCATAATTACTAAAAGTAGCTGGTACACTCGTTTTAAGTTGCGTTAATGTAGTCGCTATTGCTGCTTGTGTACGTGTAGAACATACATAATTAACCGGGATGGATAACTCCTGCGCTAGACGCAACATTTTATTCATCCAGAATTCAAAACCTATCTCTAGCTCTGCCAACGGTGGCACAAACAAGATAATAGATTTGTGAGACATCAAGGGTTTATCTAGGCGACACATGAATAGATTGGCATGCGTACGGTTTAAAATGCTTTCCGATTTTTCACCTACAATTTTCTCCACGAAAGAGCTCGCACTAGGCCACCCCAGGATAATACAATCGGCAAAAATCTCTTTTGAAGCCCTACCAATACCACTGGCAATATTGTGATCGATCGTGGTAATGATATCCACCTCTGTCTCGGCGCCTGACGCATAACGTACCATACCATCAAGGTTTCGCTTGGCGTTGATTGTATTTCGTTCGGCCTCTTCATTATCAGGAACGACGCTCAGTATATTTAATGGATGGTGAGACTTTTTAGACTTGATTAAAGTTGCAAAGTCCAAAATAGGCTCCATATTCGCTAAATTAGCAATCGGAATCAAGATTTGCTCTTCATGCTCTGGCACCTGCTCAACACGAGTCTCGTCGGGAGTTCCGCCTTCCATAACGATACGTTTGGATGCATATTCAGTTACCAGTGAAGCAATAACACAAGTTATCAAAATCAACACAATCGTTCCATTAAGCACATTTTCGTCGATAATCTCTTTGTCATAGCCCACCATAATGATAGCCAAAGTGGCTGCAGCATGGGAATTACTCAGCCCGAAGATAAGATTACGTTGATTCTTGCTGTACTTAAATACCCACTGCGTAACGGTAGCGGCGAAAAACTTACCTACAATAGCGACTACAGTCAGTGTTCCAGCAATAATTAAGGCCATCGGTCCTTTTGCGAGTACGCTGATATCGACAATCATCCCTACTGATATTAAGAAGAAAGGAATAAAAATAGCATTCCCAATAAACTCAATACGGTTCATTAAAGCAGACGAGTGTGGAATCAACTTGTTTAAGGCTAGTCCCGCCATAAAAGCACCAATTATAGGCTCCAAGCCAGCCAATTCCGCTAGGAAGGCTGCGAAAAATACCACTGCAAGCACAAAGATATAATGGGCTGTTTTTTCGGCTTCAATACGCTGAAAGAACCATTTCGCGATGCGCGGAATAATGCCAAACATAATGAACAAGAAGACCGTGAAGGATACACCTAGTGTAACCCAGAATTCTTGATTAAGCTGCCCTTGCGATGCGCCCGTAATAATGGCTAGAATAATCAGAACGGCAGTATCCGTCAAGATAGTACCGCCCACTGCTACAGCAACAGCCTCATGCTTCGATATACCGTAACTATTGACAATCGGGTACGACACCAAGGTGTGTGTAGCAAACATACTTGCAATTAATGCACTTGGTAAAAAGGAATAACCCAATAGGTAATAACAAACAGGAAAACCAATCGTTATCGGGATTATAAAAGTTAGAAATCCGAATAGAATACTGCGATTCTTGGTCTTCTTAAACTCATTCATATCCAGCTCAAGACCAGCTATAAACATAATATATAGCAAGCCTATGGTGGAGAACAAGTCTATCGCATCTACCCCATTACCACTCAAGGTAGCCTTATCAATTTTACTTAACCATTTTAGCCCATGCGGGCCTAATAGAACACCGAATAAAATTAAACCAATAATACCGGGAACTTTTATTGGGCGTAGAATAATTGGGGAAATAAGGATAATGGTTAATATCACCGTAAACACAAGTACGGGACTCGTAAGCGGAGTAGAAAAAGCTTCAGAAATGTGATGCAAAAATTTATCCATACAGGTTTTTATACTTTACGTTAGCAAAAATTATGGCTGTAAATTAGCGAAAATATAGGCTAAATCCTAACAAACTGCCAAATGGACAGGCTCCATGTAGCGGATAAAAATATTTAAATCTACTTGAACTGAATGGTTTTTACAGGGGATATACGGCTAATTAACATCGAGGGAATGAACAAAGTCAACACGCCAATAACAACGACAGCTGCATTTAAACCAACGACTTCTAACCAAGAGATAGACATCGGTACGTACTCTATATAATAGGTAGCTGCATCAAGCCCAAAGAAATGTGTTTGTGTTTGAAATACATAGAGACCTATCGCAATCAAGTTACCTATTAATAAGCCGTAGCCAATCAAATACATGGAGTTATAAAGAAAAACACGCCGTATGCCACCGTTACTATACCCTAAAGCTTTTAATATTCCAATCATTGAGGAACGCTCTAAGATGCTAATCAACAATGCCGATATCATATTGATGACTGCAACAATCACCATAAGGGCAAAAATCACATTATCATTCATATCCAGCATATCGAGCCAATTGAAAACATCAGGCATTTGCTCAACAATGCTGGTCGCATGCAATCGCACAGGTATTTTATCGTTCAATATTTCGGTCGTAGCCTCCAAGGAATCAAAATGAGCGATACGTACTTCATAACCACCCGCCTCTTCTTCTGCTAGGTTGTTAAGGCGACGGATTAAATCTAAAGAACCAATGACATATGTTTTATCAAGCTCTTCAGAATTAGTAGTAAAAATCCCTTTTACAGTAAAAGGACGTTTACGAATAGGCTCTTGTACAAAATACATGACAAACTTATCACCCACACCGATATGCAGTCGTTTTGCTAAGAAGTCTGTTATTAAAATTTGTGTATTAGGATCTTTAGCAAAGTCTATCGTATCTCCAGAAAGAAGACTCTTTGCCAATTGTTTTTGTTCATAACTATGGTCAACACCTTTCAGTAACACCCCCTCCACTTCGCCATTTACATGTATAATCCCCGCCTTAGTAGCGAAAGGCGACACCTGCTGAACCTGGGGAATAGCCTTTAATTCGGCTAGCTGCTGTTTAGATAACTGAATAGGAGAATTCTCGTAGGAGGTATTTAAATCATTTTTAGAAATAATAATATCACCAAAAAAGCCGCGCTGCTTCTCAATAATTTCACTCTTGAAGCCTTTGAGGATGGCTACAGATAGAATAATAGCACTGATAGCCAGCGCCAAAGCGCCGATTGTGACACGAACGATCAATTTTGAAAAAGTCCGTCGTCCTGTAATTGTTATACGCTTGGCTAAAAAGTAGGGAAAATTCAAGCTAAAAATTAATTTGTACCTTCGCAAAGTTAATAAAATTTGTCAATACCGACATTTCTCTTGAAATAGAAAATTTACTGAGCTTATGCGTATAATTTTTATGGGTACCCCCGATTTTGCAGTAGCTTCTTTGCAAGCTTTATTGGATGCTGGCGAAGAAGTTGTAGCTGTGGTTACAACACCAGATAAGCCTGCAGGACGTGGGCAGAAGGTGCATGAATCGGCTGTTAAGCAGTTTGCCCAATCAAAAAACATCCCTGTACTTCAACCTGTAAAGTTAAAAGACCCTGAATTTCTAGCGGCATTAAAGTCTTACGCTGCAGACTTACAGATTGTCGTTGCTTTCCGTATGTTGCCTGAATCTGTTTGGGATATGCCAGCACAAGGAACGGTAAATGTACATGCTTCGTTGCTGCCGCAGTATCGCGGTGCAGCCCCAATCAACCATGCTATTATACAAGGAGAGACAGTAACAGGTGTAACCACCTTCATACTTCAGCATGAAATAGACACGGGTAATGTATTGTTTACAGAAGAAGTAGCGATTTTAGATAGCGACAATGCTGGAACCTTACACGATAAGCTGATGCATGCTGGAGCACGCACGTTGCTGAAAACGGTAGATGCTATAAAAAAAGGTACGCATATAGCAACTCCACAAGACGAGCTGACTGTAGATGCCTTACAACATGCACCGAAGATTTTTAAAGAAGATTGTAAAATTAATTGGGCAGCACCAACGGATAAAGTATATAACTTTATCAGAGGACTAAGCCCCTATCCTGCTGCCTACACCTCATTGGATGGTAAAGTGCTAAAAATATACAGTACCGAAAAATCGGAAAAGTTAGCTATTGAAGCTGGCGCATACCAAACGGATGGCAAAAGCTATTTATCTTTTGCTACCGCGGATGGCTCATTACGTATCCTTTCCCTTCAAATAGAAGGAAAAAAGAGAATGCTTGTAGACGAGTTTTTAAGAGGGTACCGCTTCGGCTAGTCCTCTTCTTCCTCACCTTCTACATACTCTAGGATATCTCCTGGTTGACAGTCTAAGGCTTTGCATAGTGCACTAAGGGTACTCATGCGAATAGCCTTGGACTTTTGATTTTTAATAATAGAAAGATTGGACAAAGTAATTCCTACCTTTTGACTTAATTCATTTAGAGAGATCCGCTTTTTTGACATTAAGCTATCAAGATGAATTTTAATTGGCATAAACATATCTCCTTTAAAGTTCGACAAAACACTAGCATAACAATTTAATTACAGTTTTGTTTTATTGATATTCAAAAAGCCAAAGAAGAAGCAAGCGCTTAATCTTAAATTAGTTAAGCAATGTTAAATTTTTGAGGTATCTGAAACAAAATCTTGAATAGGTAGTTATTGCTAGTAAACGTTAAGAAATTGGAATAATTTTTGCGGTGTACTTTGTACAATATTTCTTTTCTTAACTACCTCATTCTGAGTAATTAATTTACATCCACATGAAGGTTATTTCGTAAAAAAACAGTATATTTGTAAACATTTCATAAAGAGAAAGGTATTTAATACATTAAATGAGACAGCTCAAAATTACACAATCCATTACCAATCGTGAATCCCAGTCGTTAGACAAGTATCTTCACGAGATTGGTAAAGTAGACTTAATTACAGCGGAAGAGGAAGTAATCTTGGCTCAACGTATTCGCGAGGGAGATCAAGTTGCTTTAGAGAAATTAACAAAAACCAATTTAAGGTTCGTTGTTTCTGTTGCTAAACAATATCAAAATCAAGGTCTTACTTTGGGTGACTTGATTAACGAGGGCAATTTAGGCCTTATTAAAGCAGCAAAACGTTTTGATGAAACGAAAGGATTTAAGTTTATTTCTTATGCTGTATGGTGGATTCGTCAGTCAATTTTGCAAGCTATTGCCGAGCAATCACGTATCGTGCGTTTGCCCCTAAACCAAGTAGGGTCATTAAGCAAGATCAGTAAAGCTTTTTCAAAATTAGAGCAAGAATACGAGCGTGAGCCTTCCCCTGAGGAGCTTGCTGACATCTTGGAAACTACGGTTGACAAAGTGTCGGACACGCTGAGTAATTCTGGTAGACACGTATCGATGGATGCGCCCTTTGTACAAGGTGAAGAAAATACCTTGTTGGACGTATTAGAGAATAGCGATCCCGATACTGATAGTTTACTTATCGACGAATCATTATCTGAAGAAATTAAACGTTCTTTAGCTACTTTAACTGAGCGCGAGCGCGAGATTATCGTGTTGTTCTTTGGTTTAGGAACTAACCACCAGTTATCTCTAGAAGAAATTGGCGAGAAGTTCAGCTTGACTAGAGAGCGTGTACGCCAGATTAAAGACAAGGCCCTACAACGCTTGAGACATACTTCACGTAGTAAAATTTTAAAATCTTATTTAGGTTAATTTTCTTATTAACTTTATTTGAAAAGCGCAATTTAAAAGATTGCGCTTTTTTTATACCTAGTAGTTAAATCATAGCTACTATCTAGCAATTAAGCATTTTCTCGTATTATGTGGTAATACTACACTCTGCACTTCGTGCATTGGGAAGCTAATAATATGCGATCCCGCTGGGATCAGATGGCTATAAAATGAAACTGTTGCTATAGCTATGTCAATCCTCCGGATTGAGGTGTCTGAAAATAGAATGAGATTAAGAAATTTCAAAAGGAAGGTTTTATACATGGTGTCTTCTTTCTAACTAATTCCTAAATCTCTCTTCGCTAAGTTCGGCGTGACGTAGTCGCTATGTGATTTTCCTAAGTGAGTCTTCTTGCTTTTCACTAATTGCTAACGCGCTCTCTTCGCTACGTTCTTCGTGACGTAATCGATATGGGATTTCGCTTAGCGGACTTTCTTGATTGTTATTAATACCTAGACCTCTCTCTAAACTTAGCCCGCAGGGAAGCTAATAATATGCGATCCCGCTGAGGTCGTATGGTTATAAAATGAAACTGTTGCTATAGCTATGTCAATCCTCCGGATTGAAGTATTGGAAAATAGAATGCGATTAAGAAATTTCAAAAGGAAGATTTCAGGCTTGGTGTCTTCTATATAACTAATTCCTAGACATCACTCTTCGCTACGTTCGCCGGGACGTATTCGCTATGTGATTTTCCTAAGTGAGTCTTCTTGCTTTTCACTAATTGCTAACGCGCTCTCTTCGCTACGTTCTTCGTGACGTAATCGCTATGTACTTTCTCTAAGTGAGCCTTCTTGCTTTTTAAGCCCTCCGTTTGCGCGACGTTCGATGTAAGGTAATTGTTTCGTCGCTTTCTTATTCAGTTTTTTCTTGCGCTAGGGATTGGAGCGATTGTTTGAGCTCTTTGGCCTACGCGCAGCAGGAGGTCAAAAGCGAGTGCGGAAAGCCCGACACCTGGGGCACATCTAAAAGTGCCACAGGCGGAGCGCCCAAAACAAAAAACAGGCAACCTTCATGGGGCTGCCTGTCTCTTTTATGCTTTACGCTTACTTGACTTCGTCTGGTAGTAAGATAAATTTGAAAAGACGATCGTCTTTCAAATACTTATCAGCGACTTGTTTTACAGATTCGATAGATATTTTATCTAAATCTTGTAAGTAACGCGTGATATATGTAGGGTCATCACTTCGCTGGTATGCACCTGCAATCTGTCCTAACCAGAATTTATTCTCCTTTAAGGATAATTCAAGCTGACGTTTCTTTTCTATTTTAAACTTCGCCAAATCATCTGCTGTAGGTCCGTTAGCTATCACTTTATGGATTTCATCGATTGCTGAGTTGATAAGTGAACTATATTTATCTACACCAGTACCAAAAGAAACGGTGAAACTGTAACGATTTTTCGGCAGTTTGCTTGTCGATGCGCGTGCTCCTGTACCATAAACACCACTCTCATCTTCACGTAAGCGCTCTAATAATTTAATCGTTAAAACGCTTTCCAGTGCATCCATATTCAAGTTTTCTTGCTCATTATAGTTATAGTCACCATAATAAGTCAAGACTACAGTTGCTTTTTGATCTTGACCTTTGTGAACAATCTTTTCAAAACCTTGACTAGGCTCGTAAAGACCTAAGTCTTTAGCTTTATCCTGACGATTTAAACTTGGTAAGGAAGCTAGGTATTGCTCGATATACGGTTTTATTTCCTCTTCTGTGAACGAACCGACAATGGTAAACACGAAGTCGGAGGCATCAGCAAATCGGTCTTTGTAAATTTCTAAGGCACGCTGCTGATTGACTTGCTTCAAACCTGTTGCGTCCAGCGGTACACGACGAATGCTATTGTTATATAGACTGCCAAGCACGGTTTTACTAAAGATAAAGTTTGGATTGCTCTCCTGGTTAGCCAACATCGAGGCTGTTTTGGTGATTGTACTTTGATATACATCGTCCTCAATACGTGGCTCCGTGAAGTAGCCATAGATAAGTTCAAAAGCTAATTTTAAGCCTTCTTTATCGCTAAAACCTGATATACCTTCGCTACGTTCATTTAAGAAAGGGCTGATATTAACATTTTTGCCCGTCATGTATTTACGTAATTCCGTCGTATTCAACTGTCCTACGCCACTCGCATTCACCAATCCGCTAGCTTGCGAAGCCGAGAAATAATCGGCATCACTATATAATGAGGTTCCGCCTGCGCTTGAAGCTGTAATTAGAATTTCATCATTTTTAAATGCCGTAGGCTTCAATACAACCTTCACACCGTTACTCAGTTGAAGTTCTTTCACACCAATAGCATCAATTGCCTTCGTCGTGATTACCTGACCTTTAACGGGTTCTTTGGAAAGTAAAGGCAACTCAGACACCTTATCTTCATAAGCCGTCAAGTTCTCTTGCTCCACTTGGTTGAACCAGGTATTTACGGCCTCTTCGTTAGGAAGCTTTGCCTTTTCATTATCTGGCGCCATGATTACGATATCACGATTGGTATTCACATAGAACGTTTTGCCAATAGCATTCACCTCTTTTAATGATAAAGTAGGGAGCAACTGCTTTGTCAATCGGTAAGAATCCTCATTGCTCAAGGCTGGCGCATCTTCTAAGAAATGGTTTAAGTAGCTATTTACGTAGCTATCGGATTTTTTCTTGTCGCGCTCGGCATAAATGGTCTCGTTGCTCTTATTCATCGCAGCCACGGCACGTTTAAACTCCGTTTCTGTAAAACCAAATTTCTCTACACGTTCCAATTCTCTCACCAAAGCTTTAAAGCCTAGTTCAAACTCATTAGGCTTGGCCACGAAAACAGCTGTATAGGCATCCAGTCCACCTAGGAAAGAGCCTATATTGACATTACCTTGAATAAAGGGTGGTGTTGCCGACTGTGACAACTCGCCTAAACGGGCATTCAACAAACTGCTGTAGACAGATTTTGCTATTGACGTACGGATATCGCCAACCGTCTTGAGCTTCGATTCGGTGTGTTTTATAATAAGCTGCCCTACGGTATAGGTCATCTCTGCGTCGGTAACGGCAATAAATTGATTCTTATTGTTCAACGCTACAGTATGTTCTATACGCTTAGGTGCATTTTTAGGCGCTTTAAGGTCCGAGAACAAACGGATTACTTCCTTCTCAATGGCTGCCACATCAATATCACCAACGATAATAATGGACTGCAAATCGGGACGGTACCAATCTTGGTGAAACTTGCGCAATTCTGCATATGGAAAATTCTTTATACTTTCCTCCGTTCCGATTGGTAATCTATTGGAGAACAAAGAGTGGTTTAACACCAAGGGCAAGTATTGATCACGCATACGCTGTGCTGCACCTCGTCCGCCACGCATCTCTTCCAACACAATACCACGCTCTTTATCTATTTCCTCGTCAGTTAGCAAGGCATCTTGTGCCCAGTCGCGCATCACCTGCAATCCATTCTTTAACAATGCAGGATCGTCAGAAGGAATAGGCAGTTGATATACCGTTTGGTCGAAACCAGTATATGCGTTTAGATCACTACCGAAGCGTACACCAGCTTTCTGCAGATAATCAACAAGTTCATTTTTTGGAAAATGCTTTAGCCCATTAAAGTTCATGTGCTCTAAGAAGTGCGCTAAGCCTAGCTGCTGCTCTGTTTCCAGGACGGAGCCTACTTTATTGGCAAGAAACATCACAACGCGATCTTTAGGCTCTACGTTCTTGCGGATATAGTATTGAAAGCCATTTTTCAGTTTTCCAGTTTTCACTTGATGATCAAAAGGAAGTTTCGCGTTCCAGGCTAACGTATCTTGAACCAGCATCTGTCTAGCCTCATTGCGCATATTAGTAGGACTAGCCTTTACGGCAGCCAATGATAGCGGCAATAAAAAAGCTAATGTAATTGGTTTCAATATCTTCATTATAGTTTATTTAATTGTTAATTACGTAAATCTACAAAATTTTAGTAGTATATGACATCCCTTTGGCGCATTTTATTCCGTATCTTTAGCTATGGATTGGCTTGCATGTAAAAAGGACTTTAAAAGATATCTTCAATTTGAAAGAAGCTTATCGCAAAACTCCATTGACGCTTACCTCAACGATGTCAACAAGTTAGAAAGCTTCTGCACCTACAAGCAGCTTGACTTGGCGGAGGTGAACACGCGTAATATTCAGCAGTTCTTAATGTTTGTCAATGAGTTTCATATATCTCCCTATACGCAGGCTCGTTTACTCTCTGGATTGAAGACTTTCTTCGCCTTCTTGCAACTGGAATATGAGCTTCCTACAAATCCAGCAGCTCTACTTGAGACTCCACGCATTAGCCGAAAGATTCCTAGTGTATTAAACATCCAAGAGATAGACCAATTAATTGCGGCTATTGATTTGTCAAGTGCTGAAGGCACACGCAACAAGGCTATATTAGAAACTTTATATGGCTGTGGCTTGCGGGTATCCGAATTGGTCAATTTAAAAATATCGAACCTTTTCTTAGATGTGGAGTTTGTTAAGGTTGAAGGAAAAGGTAACAAGGAAAGGCTTATCCCAATTGGACAACAAGCTATTAAATACTTAAAAATATACCTTGCTGAGATACGTCCCAATCAGCCAATTAAAGCAGGTCAAGAAGATTATGTGTTCCTGAACAGACGAGGATCGCAGCTTTCAAGGGTTATGGTTTTTATCATCATCAAAGACTTGGCTAAAAAAATTAACCTTACAAAGGTAATAAGCCCCCACACCTTTCGCCATTCTTTTGCATCGCATCTCGTTGAAGGTGGTGCCGACCTAAGAGCCGTACAGGATATGTTGGGCCATGAAAGCATTACCACAACAGAAATTTACACGCACATCGACAAAGATTATTTACAATCGGTTATTACGCAGTATCATCCACGGTCATAAGCGTAATATATTTGTTATTGTTTGCAATAGTGTTGCATTTGACTTACCTTTGCTGACAAGATGTTCAAAAGTATCCTGAGATATATTATATTCTACCTGTCGTTAACCAGCTTGGTTGTAACGACGGGCTTGCAATATAATCATGATACGCGCCATCAGCATGAGGACTCCAGTTGCCACGATCAAGGGAAAAGGGCAGACAATTGTGGTTTATGTTGGTTCATGGGTCATCAGATTAGTACCGACATCGTCAGTGCTATTCCATCGGTTGCTCCGGCATCTCATCATTTATTTACTTCATCTGAGCTATACGAAGTGCCATCCCTTGTGGTATGCTTCGTCTTACAAAAAGGAAATAAGGATCCTCCATCCGCGCTTGTTTAAGGCACATTCTTAATTTTTGTACAATACATTTCATTTTTTTAATGCAAAGAAGCTTCTTGAGTCTTTTGCTTGTATTCTTTATTCATTTAGGGACAAGTAAAGCACAGCAGTCTTGCGCATTATCCATCAAAGGACAAGTTACTTTAACGGGAACAAATATGCCGATATCGGGTATATCAGTATCTTTAGTTGAAGCTAAAAAAAGCCTGCAAACGGATAAAGCTGGACGATTTAATCTAACAAAGTTATGCGTAGGCACGCATACGCTAACCCTCCGCGCTGTTGGTTTTATACCCGCTAGCTACACGTTGAATCTACGCGCAGACACGACGCTTAGTCTTGTTATGGAAAAGGATTTTCAGCAATTGCAGTCTGTGAAGGTTACAGCAACGCAAGCGGGTTCACTATCCAGCAGTACGCATGGCTTAAGTCGTCAGCAACTGGAAGAGAATAAAGGTAGGCTTCTGGCGGAAACGCTAACAGAGGTAGCGGGCGTTACGACAATGACAATGGGCAGCACAATCGCGAAGCCTATTATCAACGGTATGCATAGCCAGCGTATCTTGATGCTCAACAATGGCGTGCGCCATGAAGGCCAACAATGGGGGGCAGAGCATGCGCCAGAAATTGATCCTTTTGTAGCTGACCGTATTGAGGTTATTAAAGGAGCACAAGGGGTGCAATATGGTGCTGACGCATTGGCTGGTGTTATTTTAGTGGCGCCTAGACAAATAGCTACTGATAAAGCGCTATCTGGCAAGGCAGACCTTATCGGCCGCTCTAACGGACGTGGTATGATTGGTAATATCGCCTTGGAAGGGGGCGTAAAAGCATTACCTAACTTCGGTTGGCGTACTCAACTATCCGGTAAAAAGATAGGCAATTACCGTTCCGCAGACTACATACTTGGTAATACAGGCGTGCGCGAGCTCAATTATAGTACTGCAGCACAATATAGCTTCAAAAAGAATGAAATCGAGGCCTTCTATAGCCATTTTGGCACTGATATCGGTATTTTTGAAGGTGCACATATTGGAACTGTTGAGGATTTACGTGCGCGTATCGCTCGTGGTTATCCTTTTGAAACATACGACTTCAGCTATAACATTCAAGCACCGAAACAGCGTGTAGACCATGACTTATTTAAGTTGTCGTGGAAGCATCAGTTTTCTGATGAACGCTCGTTAAACTTCCAGTATAGCATTCAGCGTAACCACCGTTTGGAATATGACCGTCGCCGTATAGAATCGGACAATACGCCGATGGCGGATATGCAACTGACGACACAAGGCTTCGAGGCAATCTACAAGTCTGGCGAGCAACGTTTGGGGGTGCAGGCGAACCTACAGGTGAATAACAATAAACCGGGTACGGGTACTACGCCTATCATTCCAAATTTTGATAGCTTCAACTTAGGGGTCTTTGCGAGCCGTACTTTTCAGCTTCGTCATTTACAGGCTGAGCTAGGTATTCGTTATGATTATAAGCATCTTGATGCCGCTGGTTATCGTTATGACTACCAGCACCCTGATGCAGATGGTGTCGTTCAGCAATATTTAATGAGCGATAGTCGTCAATTTCATAACGTATCTGGAACAGCAGGTATCTCCTATCCTATTAGCAGCAACCTGACCTTGAAGAGTAACCTAGGCTTAGCATGGCGTGCGCCTTCGGCGAATGAATTGTATAGCGATGGTTTACATCACGGTAGCGCCACTTACGAAGTCGGCGATAAAAATTTGAAAAGTGAAAAAGGACTGAAATGGAATGACGCTTTTATATGGCGTGGCGAGAAGATACAGCTTACTGCAGATCTTTATGGACAGCTTGTATTTGATTATATCTATGCACAACCAAACCCAGACTCGGTACGCCAAACTATTCGCGGTACCTTTCCGCTCTTTGCATACAAACAGAATGATGCCTTATTTTATGGTGCTGACTTGTCAGCCAAGTATACATTAACAAATGCTTTAGCCTACACCTTGGATGTTTCCTTGGTGCGTGCGCGCAACTTAACGCTTAAAGAATACTTGCCTTATATTCCATCGGACCAGCTTAGACAAAGCCTACAATGGACTATTAACGGGCCTAAATCAAGTGTCAATTACCTTAAACTAGCTCACCGTTTTGTTGCAAAACAAACACGTTATGATGTTGGTTCGGATTATACTGCTCCTCCTGCTGCCTATCATTTGATAGATTTGTTGGCCAGCAGTACATTCCCTGTACAGCATCAAAAAAACATGAACATCCTGATTGGCGTAGACAACCTATTTAACACAGCCTACAAAGACTACATGGATCGTTTTCGTTATTTCGCTCACCAAATGGGGCGCAACGTAACACTAAAAATTTCTTACGAATTCTAAAAAATTAATCATGAAAAAATTAAAGTTTATCGCTATTCTATCTGGTCTATTCTTCGTTGCTACTTCTTGTTCTAAAAATGACCCTACCCCAGAAACTGACCAAGAAGAGGTAGGCACTGCAACGTTAACTTTTACTGAAGTAGAGCGCGAGTCTCATGGTGACCACTTTCACTACAATGATATTAAAAACCCAGAAGTTGAAATCATCAAATTTTCGGGAACAAATTTATTACCAGCCGTTGGTTCTCATGCGCATTTAGAATTGGGAAAAACATATAGATTGACTTTGACTGCAACAGATTTCGCTGGTAGAGAGACGCAGCAAACATTTGTACAACGTGCTGACATCCACCAAGCATTTTTGATTGGTGCTCCTGAAGGAAGCTTAACTTACGTTTATGCAGACAAAGATGCTGATGGGAAAAATGTTCAAGTGGGTGTAACAGGTTATATTACGGTTGATAAAATCATCGACAAACCATTTTTATTGCGTTACATCATCCGCCACCTGAATCCTGGCGTTAAAGCTAAAATTACGGCTGCTGATTGGAACAACGTTAATTTTGCTCAATTTACAGGTGAGAATGATTTGGATCTTAAAGCAGAATTACACTTGGTTCAAGCAGGTCACGACCACGACTAAGCAAAGATACCATTCTCTATAAAATTAGTATTTTAAAAGCAGTGCACAGAGCTGGATTCTATCAGTAATGTGCGCTGCTTTTTTATTTATGTTGGCCGTGTAATGATATAGGTTTGTAAAAACAAAAGTATAGCATGAGATGTGCACAAGAATAAGTGGCAATTAGCCATAAAAAAAGGGAACATTCATTTGAATGCTCCCTTTTTTTAAGTGCCCGCGGCGGGGGTCGAACCCACATCGTCAGAACCGGAATCTGATATTCTATCCATTGAACTACGCAGGCTTTGCTGGCAAAAATAGCATTTTTATCCTAATTATATAGCGAAATCTGAAATATAAATTCCACTATAGAGATGGCCGTTTTTGAAGACACATAAAGACTATAAAATGAAGTAGTTTACCACAGGTAACCTAATGAAAGGGTTCTACTACAAAGTCTATAAATATTCAAAAAGCGCTAGCCGGTTTGGCTAGCGCTTTTTGAAATTTTATTAAAGCACGTAAAATATTAGATTTTGAAACCTAAAACCCAGTAGTTCTCATAGAACCATATTTTTTGTGATGCTTTATCTATACCTTTTCTACCTGTTGTAGGAATGGTACGCATATCTGTCCATCCAGTTTTGAAACTTCCCTGAAGGTATAATCTTTTGTTGAAATGGAATTGAGCACCTACTTTTGCAGCACCACCATAACCAGCAATGTTCCAGAAGTGGTTTTTTCCCTCACCAAAGATACGCACATCAGAGCGTGGAATAATCAAGCCAGCCTCTACCCCTGTTTGCATCGTTAAATACATCTTCCCTGCGGGTGCTACCCATATATCGTCATAACGCTCTAACGCAACAGTAGCAAAGTTATAACCATCCGTATGCTCATACTTGAAGTCATCAGGGTTTAAATAAACCATGTCGCCACTTTTCGTATCACCAAATACACCGCTTGGAACACCTGGATCAGAAACTGTTTTATCGGCATAACCTGTAAACTTCACAGATTGCGGTGTTTCCACCACATATTTCATGTGATCCCAACCAAGAGAAATGGAATAGTTATCGTTAATGAAATAACCAAAGTGGAAGTTAAACTGTGGGATAGTAATCTGCGCAGGATTAATATAATCTAACGACAACTTCGATGGTCTATCGCCAGCTTTCACATCATGTAATGTAAAATCATAGCCCGGACCTCTAAAGCGAATATCAGATTTATTATACCAGGAGAAATTATATCCCCAATGAACGTAGAAACGTCCATTATTACTTTGGATACGGTGATTCTTCGGATTAAAAATACTCTTTCTTTCTTCTTTTCTTTCCTCTTTTTGTTGCTCTTGATTTTGTTCGAACGATTGTTCTTGTTGCGCAAAAACCGAAGTAACGGCAGATAGTCCGATAAGGACCGGTAGAATTATTTTTTTCATAAAGTCTTCAAGAAAAAACCCGGTACAGAAGTACCGGGCTGTATCATCGAAAGCTAATTAAATTATTTAGCTTGATTTTTACGGATAATATTTAATGCACCACCAGCTTTGAACCATTCAATTTGCTGTGCATTGTACGTGTGGTTTACAAGAATTTCTTCTTTAGAACCATCTACGTGGTGTAATACGATTGTTAACGGCTGTCCCGGAGCAAAAGTAGTCAATCCTAAGATATCAATACTGTCGTTTTCTTGGATTTTATCGTAATCCTCTTTGTTTGCAAACGTTAAACCTAACATACCTTGTTTTTTCAAGTTAGTCTCGTGGATACGAGCGAAAGATTTAACCAATACCGCACGAACACCTAAGTGACGAGGCTCCATTGCAGCATGCTCACGCGAAGAACCTTCACCGTAGTTTTCGTCACCAACAACGATAGATCCAATACCAGCTGCTTTGTAAGCACGTTGTGTTGCTGGAACAGCACCATATTCGCCAGTTAATTGATTTTTAACGTTATCTGTATTTTCGTTAAAGTAATTTACAGCACCAATCAACATGTTGTTAGAGATGTTGTCTAAGTGACCACGGTATTTCAACCAAGGACCTGCCATAGAGATGTGGTCAGTCGTACATTTACCTTTCGCTTTGATTAATAATTTCAAACCGAATAAGTCTGTACCTTCCCATGCTGCAAATGGCTCTAACAATTGAAGACGATCAGAAGTCGGCGCTACGTCAACGTTAACACCAGAACCATCAGCTGCTGGAGCTTGGTATCCTGCATCTTCTACTGCAAATCCGTTTACTGGCAATTCATCACCTGTAGGTGGATCCAATTTCACTTGCTCGCCATCTTTGTTTGTCAACGTATCTGTCAACGGGTTAAAACCTAAGTTACCTGAGATTGCGATGGCAGCTACCATTTCTGGAGAAGTTACGAAAGCAAAAGTATTAGGGTTACCATCAGCACGTTTCGCAAAGTTACGGTTGAATGAGTGAACGATTGTATTTTTCTCTTGTTTGTCAGCATCTGGACGATCCCACATACCGATACAAGGACCACAAGCATTTGTAAAGATTGTAGCGTTTAATTCTTCGAAAGTTTTCAAGAATCCATCACGATCAGCTGTGTAGCGTACTTGCTCAGAACCTGGGTTGATACCAAATTCAGCTTTAATACCTAAACCTTTGTCAATAGCTTGTCTAGCGATAGATGCTGCGCGGGATAAATCTTCGTAAGAAGAGTTCGTACACGAACCAATTAAACCCCACTCTACCGATAAAGGCCAGCCATTTTTCTCCGCCTCTTCACGCATGCGAGAAACTGGAGTATATAAATCTGGTGTGAAAGGACCATTCAAAGAAGGCTCCAACTCAGATAAATTGATCTCAATTAATTGATCGAAGTATTGCTCAGGATTAGCATACACTTCAGCATCTGCTGTTAAGTGTTCTTTGATTGCGTTTGCTGCGTCAGCTACTTCTTCACGACCTGTAGCGCGTAAGTAACGCTCCATAGTATCGTCATAACCGAAAGTAGATGTAGTAGCACCAATCTCAGCACCCATGTTACAGATTGTACCTTTACCAGTACATGATAAAGATTCAGCACCTTCACCGAAATATTCTACGATAGCACCTGTACCACCTTTAACCGTTAAGATACCAGCAACTTTCAAGATTACATCTTTAGCAGATGCCCATCCAGATAATTTACCAACTAACTTAACACCGATTAATTTAGGAAATTTAAGCTCCCAAGGAAGACCAGCCATTACGTCGCATGCATCAGCACCACCAACACCAATAGCAATCATACCTAAACCACCAGCATTCACTGTGTGGGAGTCAGTACCGATCATTAAACCACCTGGGAAAGCATAGTTCTCCAATACTACTTGGTGAATAATACCTGCACCTGGTTTCCAGAAACCGATACCATATTTATTTGATACGGAAGATAAAAAGTTGAACACTTCTGAACTTTCGTTTTTAGCACGCGTTAAATCTTGCTCTGCGCCATCTCTAGCTTGGATCAAGTGGTCACAGTGTACTGTTGAAGGAACAGCTACTTTCGGACGACCAGCTTGCATAAATTGTAACAATGCCATCTGCGCTGTTGCATCTTGCATCGCTACGCGATCTGGTGCGAAGTCTACATAAGAGCTACCACGCTCATATGCTTCTGTAGCGTTTCCTGCCCATAAGTGAGCATATAAAATTTTCTCAGATACGGTCAAAGGTTTATTTACCACTTGACGAGCAGCAGCGATGCGCTCGTTGTATTGGCTATAAACCTTTTTTATCATTTCTATATCAAAAGCCATTTATTAATAAATTTATTTTAACGTATACTTTTACTGTTGTCTATTTGGTTGCCCAAATTTGAATTTCACACAAAAATACAAAAAAGAATAGGTTTAATGCGTATTATAATCGGGCAATACTAATTTGGAATCAATCCAAACAAAAGAGGAAGCGGGTGTCTTCCAAAATGTTATTTATCCAATAGGGGCATTTGTTTATCCGCCTGCCCCTATTGGATTTATGGTCAAATGCTTAAGCGCTCTGTGTTGGCAAGCCTGCTGTTTTCAATTGCTGGATGGCTGCTTTAGGGTCTTGAGCAGCGAAAACACTATTTCCAGCCACCAAAACATCAGCACCTGCTGCCAACAATTTATCGGCATTAGCAGCACCTACCCCACCATCAATCTCAATTAATAAAGCATCGTTGACGCCTGCGGCTAATGCACGTAATTCTACAATTTTAGAATAGGTATGTTCAATAAATTTCTGTCCGCCGAAACCAGGATTAACAGACATCAAACATACTAAATCAAGGTCGTGGATAATATCTTTTAACAAGCTAACAGGCGTATGCGGGTTTAAAGCCACCCCTGCTTTACAGCCCAACTCTTTAATCGCCGCTAAAGTGCGGTGTAAATGTGTACACGCTTCGTAATGAACGGTAATTACGGCTGCACCCGAGTCTTTACACAGTTGCAAATAACGATCAGGATCCACAATCATCAAGTGTACATCCAACGGTTTTTGAGCATGTTTGGCAATAGCCTGCATCACCGGAAAACCAAAGGAAATATTCGGCACAAAAACGCCATCCATAATGTCAATATGAAACCAATCTGCTTCACTTTCATTGACCATTGTTACGTCACGTTGAAGGTTTGCAAAATCAGCTGCTAAAACGGAAGGGGCAATTAAATGTTTTGCTGTAGACATGTTGTTTTATCTTTTTTTTGCAAAGATACGTAAGTCAACGACTATTACCAGATGAAAAATCGTTTTTTAATCTGATTATCATTTTGACTTATATGTAGTACATTTGTTTATAAATTATTTTAAATCGGACTTAAAGGAATTCAGGTGGCTAAACTTAAAATAAACTACGCTAGAGGTAAAAATCAGAATAATTCAATCTTTATAAAGGGTTTCTTAGTTATTACGACGATCCTTCTTATCTGTATATTCCTACCTAAGCAGCCACGATTTCGCTATGAATTTCAAAAAGGAAAGGCTTGGAATCATGACAATTTAGTATCACCATACAATTTTGCGGTACTCAAAACGCAGGAAGAATTGAATCGTGACAAAGAGCAGATCTTAAAAACCGTTCAACCTATTTACAACTTAAACGTAAATACAAGCAAGGAACAAATTGATCAGTTCAATACAGATGTGATTGAAAAATGGCAGATCAGTAACATGGACTCACTCTCCAAGCAACAGCTCAGCGTCTATCAAAATGTGGGTAGTGGCTTGCTGGGCTACATCTATGGAAGAGGCGTTATTTCCCTCAATAATCGTTACCAAAATAAAGGTAGCTCATCCGAAAATAATGACGAAGCAAACAAGCAATATAACTTCACACTTACAAACAACAATTTAGCGCAACAAAAGAATACTGCTGATATTTTTACCATTGAAACGGCAAATACCTATATTCAGGAGGCTTTAGAAAAAAACAGTAAGATTGACCGTAAAGGATGGCTCTCCGATATATTGAAGAACTACATTACGTTAAACTATATTTTTGATGAAAACCTAACCAATAAGGTTGAACAAAATGCATTGTCTAATATATCGAGCACTCGCGGTGTAGTTCAAAAAGGAGAGCTTATTGTCGAGAAAGATAAGGTCATCAATAACGACATCTATCAAAAGCTAGAGTCATTGCGTAAGGCTTTTGAAGACGAATCCAAAATCAGTGGAAACCAAAGTTATGTCGCACTAGGACAGTTTGTGATGATTTCCCTCTGCATGATGCTGTTGATGGTATTCTTGTTTTTCTTCCGAAAATCAATCTTCTACAACAATCGCTTGGTGTCTATCATCATGATTATCATCGTCGCGATGTTGGGTGTCTTATCATGGTCTATTGGTATCAAGATTCCTA
Source organism: Sphingobacterium sp. MYb382 (assembly GCF_037572665.1). Classification (NCBI taxonomy): domain Bacteria; kingdom Pseudomonadati; phylum Bacteroidota; class Sphingobacteriia; order Sphingobacteriales; family Sphingobacteriaceae; genus Sphingobacterium; species Sphingobacterium sp. MYb382. The sequence goes on along the minus strand of NZ_JBBGZT010000023.1, from coordinate 38,640 downwards.
GTTTATACTATATCCCTTATTGTAGTGTACCTATCATCATACGTGTACTTTTTGACACGCGTGTAGCCTTAAACATTCACTTATTAATGGTATTGATCTCTGCACTATTCGTACCCAACAGTTATGAGTTTGTATTTCTACAGCTAACCGCTGGAATGGTTGCCATCTACAGTATCAAGTCGTTGGTGAAACGTGAACAATTCCTGATATCGGCTATTATTATTTTAAGTACATACATAATGGGCTATATCGGTTTATTCTTAACCCGTAACGGTTCCTTACATAATATATATTGGTCGGATATACTGCCGTTCGTTGTCAGCGTAGGTTTAACCCTTCTCGCCTATCCCCTAATTTATGCTTTTGAGCGTCTTTTTGGTATTGTTTCCGACCTTACTCTAATGGAGCTTACAAACAGCAACTCGAAGCTCCTACGTGAGCTCTCATTGAAAGCTCCAGGTACCTTTCAGCACTCGTTGCAGGTGGCTAACCTTGCTGAAGCGGCGATTTATAAAATTGGAGGTAACCCGCTTCTGGTGCGCGCAGGTGCTTTGTACCATGATATCGGCAAAATGCTAAATCCACTGTTTTTTATCGAAAACCAAAAAGTAGATAAAAATCCGCATAGTGAGCTGACACCAGAACAATCGGCACAGATTATTATCTCCCATGTGCACAAAGGCATTGAGATGGCTAAAAGAAATCTTCTGCCAGAGGTTGTCATCGATTTTATCCGTACACATCACGGTACTACGCGCGTAGAATACTTCTACCGCATGTTTATCAAAAACAACCCTGACAAGCTAGTTGATGAAAGTATCTTCCGCTACCCTGGTCCGGTGCCTATCTCAAAAGAAACGGCGGTATTGATGATTGCCGATTCAGTAGAGGCAGCTTCTCGCGCCATGAAAGATCCTACAGAAGAGTCTATCAATAATCTTGTCGATAAGATTATCGATTACAAAATTTCGGAGAAACAATTTATCAATGCGAACATCACAATGCGTGATATTACAGAGATTTCGGAGATATTTAAATCGATGTTGAAAAGCATTTATCATGTCAGAATCGATTATTAGGTCAGCAAAAAGCTTGCTTAACCTGCAAACGTTAAAAAAATCACCTTGACCCTCAAAAGGTTATTCGTTTTTGCTAAAAAAATACGTTTTAACACTTTGCAGATATAAAAAATACCCTTATGTTTGCATCATAATCATACGGAGAGGTGCCTGAGTGGCCGAAAGGAACAGTTTGCTAAACTGTCGTACTGGAAACGGTACCGAGGGTTCGAATCCCTCCCTCTCCGCAGATTCCCAAAAAGCTCAATCGCAAGGTTGGGCTTTTTTTGTGCTTGGATTTTTGGGATAAGACCGGATCAAGTTGAATTCTTGGGGGGCATCTTTTTTTAAGCATACAATTTCATTACGCGGTATAAGAAGAACTTCGTGTGGCTCAGGTTCAAAAGTTGGGGAGTCGAAAAAAATATTGATATTCGCGGGACGAATTTTTAATTAGATGCACGAATCCTTTAACGCCTTAATGCCACTTATCATTCCCGAAGGTGTCAATGAATATTTTGAATTAAGCCACTTCGCTAAAACAGATAATCGTTTAGATATCTTTCTAGTTGAACGCAACGTTACTCCTGAGGAATATTCTTCCGCTAAATTACTTTCTAAAGGTTTCTACGATCCTATTGAAATACAAGATTTTCCCATTCGTGGACTCGATGTTTATTTAAATATTAAGCGACGTAGGTGGCTTAATACAGACACAAATCAATCTGTTCATCGAAATTGGGAGACTGTAGCTAAAGGAACGCGTATCACAAGTGATTTCGCCGCTTTTTTAAAAGCAATCAGCCGATACCCAAGCACATAGCCTACAGACTATAGCTTCATTTTATGGTGTAAAAGGCAGAAAGCTACAACGTTACTATCGTGATTCACTGAGTGGATTTCGTAAGTGGTCTGATGAGGTTGATGGGAAACACGGATTAATATTTCCAGAAAACATAGGTCCTAATCTATCAATTGATGAGACTAGTCTATCCCTAGGCGAGCTTTATACAGTAGTGACCAACAAAAATGCTTGGGGTAAAAAGGGAACTATAGTCGCTATTATGAGTGGCACAAAGTCCGATAAATTAATTCCTGTCTTACAGCAAATTCCTAGCAGATTACGCAAAAAAGTCAAAGAAATTACGTTAGACTTTGCTGGAAACATGGGACTTGTTGCTAAGAAATGCTTTCCTAATGCCGTTCAAGTTATTGATAGATTTCATGTTCAACAGCTTGCCAGCGAAGCATTGCAGGAAATCCGTATAAAACATCGCTGGGAAGCGATAGAGCAAGATAATCAGGCTATAGAGGAGGCTCGGAATAACAAAACTAGCTACCAGCCAGAGGTGTTAAGCAATGGAGATACACTTAAACAATTACTCGCCAGAAGCCGCTATTTACTCTATAAAAGTGAATACAAATGGACTTTAGAACAAAAAGAAAGAGCATATCTACTCTTTGAAAAATATCCAGAAATAAATAAAGCTTATAAACTCACACAAGAACTCGTTACAATATTTAACACGACGACTGATAAGTTACTTGCTTTCACAAAACTAGCACTGTGGAATGACAAAGTTGAGAAATCTGGTTTTAAGTCTTTCAACACGGTATCTAGGACCGTAATTATGCATTATCCCAAAATATTAAACTACTTCAATAATAGAAGTACGAATGCTTCTGCAGAATCTTTTAATGCTAAGATTAAAGCTTTCAGAAGTCAGTTTCGTGGGGTCTCTGATATAAACTTCTTCTTGTTTAGATTGACCAAATTATTTGCTTAGTCCCCAACTTTTGGTACTGATCCCAGAAAGTTTTAAAATCGTGAAAAATAGTCCTTCTAGTTTATTCGGGTCATTACGAAGGCCAAAATAGGGAAGTTTATCGAATGATTTAATTAATGATATATCATTTTATTCTTCAATAGATTTATTAATTACCGATTCGATAAACCAGTTTGGAAGCTCATTTTCTTCTACCAAAATAGTCAATTGACCACTTTCTACTTTGGCAATTAACTTCATATGCTCTGATGAATTATCAAAAAGATAACACTTTTTACAAATGGATAAAGCAGGTAACAACAAATCTAAGACTCGTTTGTAGCGATCTACGATTTTCTGATCGGGGACAGTATGCCCTCCTTTTTCCACTCGGTTATGTACTCGAGAAATATTCAGTATAGGATCATCCAAACAAACAAAATAAAAATAAGTATGGTAGCCCTCTGCTTTGGCTGCTGCAATTTCGTCTAATTTAGAAGGATGACTCATTACAGACTCGAAAGAATAGGAAATCCCTTTACGCGTGATATGATGGCGCAAGAATGAGGTAATCAAAGCGGCTTCGTAACTATGCGTATTCTTGCTCTTGTCCACGATGACATTCTCTTTAATAACGATATCAACAGGACGACCAGTACCTTCAGCTTTGTTAAGTAAACTGACGGTAGCAGGTAATCTATAAAAATCTTCTAATTGTCCCTGATTCAAAGAAAGTCCATATTCAGACAAATTCAGAAATCCGGTCTTAGAAATAATAGCTTCTATAGCATCGGCATTAATAAATGGACCTGTAGGGAAATTATTACTTATTTCAGCAAATAAGGTCGACTTTCCCGAACCATTGGGGCCAGCAAATACCCTTAATCTTTTGGATTTAGGCATAGAGTAGCTCCTTTGAAAACTTTAACCTTACTCTTCGATTTCGGAATAGCTTTGACGACTTGTTTTTCACCATCAGTATGAACCTTTATTAATTTACCGTTGACGATAAATTGAACTGGTAATTCCAACGCCTTAGAAATACGAACAGCTTGTTTAGAAGCCTTGCTTGCTATTAATTTAGTAAGCTTATCCTCTTTAGTAAGAAGAGCTCTTCCACTTTTTTTGACAACCTTTGATTTACTTGTTTTAAATCTTTGTGTTTTTGCAATGCTCATAGTTTACCTCCTTATCCAAATATACTAATTTGCCTTTGCCAAACCTAAAAAACAACAATTCAATACAGTAAGCCCAGATTCTTTAATTATTTAGTACGCAGATTTCTAGTTGACATTGTTTTATAAGGGGGGGCTAAAGTGCAGGTTCTCCTTGATTTCGATAAGATATTTTCGATCATCCGCGTCTACATATATTTCTAGTTCATCATGAATACTTCTATCCAGATCGATATTTTTTATATCACTGAGGATTTTTTTTCTTGAGGTTACTTGCTTCCAATAGCTACTAAGTGGAGGAGATCGAGCTGGTTAATTTTCGACAGAAAGTAGTTGGTTTTCATATCTTCTCGACCGGTGCTTGCAACCAAGGTGATTTTGTACTTAAGGTGTCCGAAGTTGCCAGAAAGCAGCGTGCAGAATGGGTTAAAAGAACTATATGCTGTGGTGCAAAAGTATACATGCATCTAGAAAACTTAGATAATAGATTATTCTTTAATAAGAATTATAAATTTTCCGTAAAGGAATAAAGTGATATTTTTTTATAAAAGAAATAATTGTTTTATTTTGGTTAAAACTATAATCTAAAATGACAAAAATAAATTTTGGACAAATGGAGAATCTTTAAGGAGGATTGTCCAAAGATTCAATAACAGGCCTAATGTGTGGAATGCTATTGGCATTGTTGTAGCACTAGCGATCGGCTGTTTAGTTGGAGTACTTTCCTAATCCAGTATTCAGAATTAAATCTAAAACTGAAATGAAAAAACTATCATTAAGTAAAATGGAGAGTTTAACAGGCGGGACAGCTGCTGATGTTGTTGATGGATTTTGTGCAGGCTTGGGCAGAACAGGGGTGATTGCATCTGCTCTTAAATTAGCTTCATACGTACCCCCAGTTGTTAAAGCAGCATATTGGACTGCTGTAGCTGGTTGTGCGGGATGGGCTATATACAGATTTTCATAACCATCGATACTAGAACATGTAGATGAATTTTTATATGCTGCAGTTTTACAATTCTTAAGTATTCATATAAAATTTTACCTTAACGTTATGAGAATAATCTTTATAATAATATCGATCGCTACTTTTTTAGCCATGTTTTATTTTCTATTTATTAATACACAACATAAGAACATAGGATATATTTCAATGCTTGTTTTGATTGCTTTGAATACAGGTAACTATATTTATAGGAAGAGGCAAAAAAATGACCGATAGATATTTTTTTACACAAAAAAAAGTATGGTCGTTGAGTTATTACATTTTCATCGTTAGCTTTCAACGATTCCATCCATATTAACAACTATCTTTATTTTTTGATGAATATTGTGTAAGTAAGCAAACGAAAAATTGGAGATTATTTCTTGCTTTAGCAATTATATATACTTTAATTACAATATATATTGACAAAATTCTTGTAAATACAGATGTAAAAGCAAAAAATAGAAGAATAATAGATAATTCTCACTTTGTAAATGAAATAATTTTTATGGACAAAAAACTAAGAACTCATTTAAAAAAATGTCTTTATATATGTTTTTTACTTATATCTGGTAATATCAATGCCCAACAGGTTTTACAAATACCTTTAAAAGCAGATAGTACAGTAACGATCATGAGACAGATTTTTTATGGGGTTGGTAAACCTATTAGTGAAAAGAGCTATCTGAATATGCCTAAGGGAATGATAAGACAGTATGCTATAGCGTTTGAAATTGATTCTATCCAATCTGCTTATGAAAGACTTGTTGTAGGGAATAATGATACCCTATCTTGGAAGAAATTCACCTCAGAAAATAATATTGATACATTAGCTATCTACGAAGGAAAGCTTCGGAATAGTACCTTAGGTATATTTCACGGTATCGATTCGTTGAATCGAAAAATAATTGTCTTCGATGAGAATGGTAATAAAGATTTTTCTGATGACCGCGTGCATATGTTTCCATTAGCAAATAAATCAGACACGGTAGTTCCTTTATCGATTTCATTTCAATATTACAACAATAGAAATATTAAGGACACAGTTCTTTCTTTAAACTTTTATCCATATCAATCATTTGAATTTTTCGTGTCTAATGATTATTCCGATTTAATATTGTATATGTTTAATCGCGTGAATTTAGCGTCTACATATTCCAGCAAGCAATTTAACTACAACTTTAATATTGCTCCGGAAATTGTTGGAAATAACATCTTGAGTCGGAAAAAACAACCTTTTGATAAACCATATCGCATGAACACTGTCGATAAAAGTGGTAAGGTATTGCAAAGTACTTTTCATCGTTTAAATGATACAATATATTTTGCAGGTGCAGACTGGAGGATGCTTGATTATGATAATCGTAATATAATCTTTGAACAGGTGAGAACTAGCGACAGTGGATATCAAGTAGGACAAAATTTTCAAGGATTTCCGGACTTCACTGATTATTTTTCAGGGGATTTTATAGATTCAATTTCAAATAGTAAGTACGTTTTGATAGATTTTTGGGGTACTTGGTGCGGACCGTGCATCGCAGCGATACCTGAGTTAGTCGAGTTTTGGAAGCAAAATTCAGACAAGTTAATATTGATAAGTGTCTTGTACGACGATAAATCGAAGATTGAGGAAGCAAAGTCAATTATTAAGAATAACAATATGAATTGGTTGCATGTCCATGATGAGCGCAAAAGCAGCAGCTGGGTGAAGCCAATGGGTGTTACGTCCTTTCCTGGCTTCATTTTAATTGGGAAAGATAGAAAAGTTTTACTTAACAGCGACAATGCTGTAACACCACTTAGCGAAATTCAAAATATTATCTCAAAGTAAATAGAGGTTATATATATTATTTATTTAATATAATCTAGGAATGGAATAATGATAAAGGATAACATACCTTTTTACGTTATCAACCTGAAGGATAGAGGTCCCTTCATTCGTTGTAAGGTGACCTCTATTTTTGTTTAAATAATAGAGGTCAAGTGTAATGGAGTAAATTTTTCATAAAAATCAAGGGGAAGCAAAAAGGTATAAGTTTATTTTTTATTTAATCTGTTATTTATCGCAGAATTGATTAACTGATAGTACTTTGCTTTGTTAAGAGCATGCTTCTGGGAAGATTAAACGGATAAAGATGGCTAAGATTGTTTGTATAAAAGAGACTTTATGAAAAGGTGAAATTCGTTTGAGGTATTGGGGTTTAATAAAGCTATTTCAGACCGAATTAGTTTTATTGTTTTATAATCTCCAAAAGCTTGCTAGGAGCTGCTCTTTATACAATTTGGATAAAGGTATTTTTGTGCCTTCTACTAGTATTTGATGTTTTTCGATTCGGTCGATCTTATGTTTGGCAATAATAAATGATTTATGAACGCGCAAAAACTGATCCGGAGGAAGCTTTTTCAGCAGTTCTGCTAATGTAATCCGTGTTAAGGTTTGCTTGTTCGTCTCATGTAAATTTACGTAGTTGTCTTCCGCTTTGGCGTAAACGAGGTTACTAAACTTAATCTGTACCCAATCATGTCCATCCTTGACAAACAGAGCCTGTTCTTCTTTATTATGTTTTTCTAGACTTAGCCTAGTTTTAGCGAGTTGACAAGCTTTGAGAAAACGGGTGAAATTGATAGGCTTTAGTAAATAGTCGGTAGCAGCTAACTCAAAACCTTTTAAGGCATGCTCTGGATAGGCCGTTGTAAATATTACCTGAATTTCATCGGGAAGCATAGATGCAAATTCAATACCCGAAACATCAGGCATAGCAATATCCAGAAACAGTAAATCAACACTATTGTTTTTTAAATAATTATAGGCCTCATGCGCACTCAAAAAACAGGCTTCAATGGAAATAAAAGCTATGTTTTCCGCATGTGCACGGATAATATCGTGTCCTACAGGCTCGTCATCAACTACAATTGCTCTGATCATTTTTCCAGTAATACTTGTTTTAACTTTTCTGTTAACGCTTTCATGTCGAGATCCCTGGCGATAATAACTCCATCAGGATCGATGAGGAAATTGTATGGAAGCTTACGGATACTATAAAGTCGGGCTACCTGATTCTCCCAGTGTTTCAAGTCGGCGACCTGTGTCCATTTTAAGCCATCGTCTTTTATTGCTTTTAACCAAGCGTCTTTTCCTTCAGCATCGTCCAAGGATATGCCTAATATAGTAAAATTTCGCTCGTTAAAGGCATCGTATAATTTGACTAATTCGGGATTGATTTGACGGCAAGGTCCACACCAAGAAGCTCAGAAATCAATCAAGAGGTATTTTCCTTTGAACGAAGCTAATGATATCGGTTTGCCGGTGGTATCGTTCTGTACAAATTCAGGTGCTTTAGTTCCTGGATTTAGGTCGTGTTGATCGGACAGAAACTTACGGAATTCCTTCCCAGTAGGCGTTTGACGGACGCTAGGTGAAATCTTGTTAAATAGCAATTCTATCTCACTAACCTGCGGAAGAGCACCCGCATAGCTCTGCAAAGCATGTAAGGCAATGAAGCTGTTTGGGTTTTCAATAATAAACACTCGTAGGATGTGTTTTTCTACTCGCTTTAAGCTATCCCATTTGGTCTTTAATGCCGGAATGCTAGTCCTATCGGTTGCTTGGACAAGGATGCGACTCAACTCAATTTGTTGTTGCGTAAGTGTTTGTAGTCGGTCTTGCAGCCTGAAATAGGTTGCATTCAAGCCACCAACGGGGCGCAGGTCGGCAATCGACGAAGTTGATGTTTTTAGTACAATCTGACCTGGATAAATAAACAGTTGTTGTGAGTCTTGTTTTTCATTTTTCCTTTTTAGGATTTCTGAAAAACCAAGCTGCATGGTATCACAGAGTATGAAGGCATGTACGGGTTCTTTTAGCATACCAGTGAAGATAAAGGTCCTGTTTGTTGATTGGGCAGAATCGACTATTTTTTTACCGTCCCGTTGGTAGAGTAAATAAACTTTAGCCGTTTTAGGTATTTTTGCCCCTTTTATACGGAGCTTGAACGCGGTATCTGTATCTTGAGATAGACTGCATAGCGGTAGCATGGCACTGTAAAACAGTAACATTAATTTTTTGATTAGCATGATTATGGACGTTAAATGAACTGCCTAAGGTCTGAGCTGTATGGAAAGTGAAACCTTGTAATTTATACCGGTATTTTCTTGAATCAATTTATAGCGATTTGGATAAAGTAAATCCAGCCGCTTGATGGTATTTTGGATTCCAGTATTGTTTCCTTTTGCTTCTGTGCGATGCAGCACCATGGTATTAAAAACTTCTAGCTGCAATAGATTGTCTTGTGCCAAAATGCTTACTTTTAATTCACACGGACCATCCATGGTAAGTCCATATTTGAAGGCGTTTTCAACAAATGGCAATAGTAGTAACGGTGCTATTTGCTCGCCGTGCTGTAGAGTATCAGCCTGAATTTTCGTCTGTATTTTCAGCACCTGACGTTCAGGCAAGCGTACTTGTTGGATATGGAGATAATTTTCCATAAACGTTAATTCCTCGACAAGCGGAACGAAATCTTTATGTATTCCGTTTATGGTATAACGCATCATATCGGCAATGCTATCAATTCCTTGTGCGGTGTCTGTGGCTTTTTCCTTTAAGGCTGTTCCGTAGAGATAGTTTAGCGCATTAAACAGAAAATGCGGATTTAATTGTGCTTTTAAAGTATTTAGCTCCTGTTCTGTTTGTTGTATACGGCGTAATTTTTGCTGCCTATTCTGGTGAAAATAGTCAATAACGATAACGTAGAGCAGGGTATAAGTGGCCATAAAAAACATAGGTTTAACATATGCTGGTAAGCCCTGTTGCTCAAAGCTAAAAGGGTGTAGATAATAGAGCCCTATACCAGACAGTAGCCCCACCAATATGCATCCAACGCCAAAGACAAGGTGGCGATAGCGCTTAAATATAAACTGTCGTACAATCTCCGTTAGCAAGGTGAATAACGCTAAAATTAATAGATCATCTTTGTGATTAAGCACGCGATACCAAACACTTGGGGAAGTACCATCTAGGTTATAATAATTCGCATTAGCCACGAGTTGAGCTGTAAACATATGGGAGACTAATGTCACGAAAATGAGTAGTGCCGATACACTTAGAAAGTGAAGGATCCAGTTTGTCAGTAGTTTCTTGGGCATAGTTGTCTTTTTGTATGGAACAAAGGAAACAAACGAAAAGATTAATATATAATTAATGTGGCAAACCACATGATATATGTGGTGAAATCTTTGAAGTTTAGTCGGGTGTTGTCAGAGACCTTCTGGTTTATTCTATTTTTGCCTGCTATGATTAAGTGAATTAGAAGCTATTTATTAGCTTTGTTTACCAGTTGAAAATTAGTGTATTGCATGAGAGGTTACTCCATCTTTGAACAGCGATTTCGTGAATTGGTTCACCAGTACAGCATTGCCTAATTAACAATATAAATATAAAGACTTACTATAGCCTTATAATAAATTCTATGGACGAGGATTGTGGCAGTAATTGATCTGTTAAACTAGAAATAACGCAAGCGTTAGATAAGAAGTCGAAAGGATTATCGTTCTTCAAAGATAAATAGTTCCTCTATTGGGACCTCAAGCGCTTCTGCAATTTGATAAATAAGATAGATAGAAGGCGTTACGCGACCATTTTCTATTCTACCGATAGATTGATAATCTTTGTAACCAATTTTGGCTCCAAGTTGAGGTTGGGTTAAAGGGAAATATGTTCTCAGTTTTTGAATTCGAGCACTAAGTTGCTTTCTAAATTGTAGTTCTTTATCGTTCATCGATCTAATCAAAACATAAGAAATTTGAAAAAAAACTAAACATATTTGTTTGTTTAAATTACTTATCTAGTAAGGATAATTCAGCACGTATAAATTGGCGTTAACACTACTTCCCCAATTCTTAAAACCGTAAGTTCTTATTGTCCGTCATCTGTCGCACTTATAATAAACGACGAAAAACATATCCCACGACAGCGGAGATTCTAAAATTGAGTAGAAAGAGTCAGAATAAAAATACCAATATGATGGGTGAGGTTGGAAACAACATGGTTTACGTATGGCTAGATATCTAGGGAAAAAATATAGCAACTTAAGCTTTTCTATTCTTTCTCAATGGTAAATGTTTAGGAATTACTATTTCGAAATCAAAAACCTCTCTAGGTTGTATTTCCAGAGCTTTACAAACAGCAATTAATCCGCTAACGGACATGTTTTGGGTGCCTCTAATAATTCGGTACACCTGGCTATAGCTAAAGCCCGTGCGGTCTTGTACATCCTCAAGTGTTATTTCTTTTGATTTACAAATATCCCAAAGCTTTGCTCTAATGAGTTTTAGGTGTTCTTTATCTATGTATTGCTCAGCCATAAACAAAGAGACAGTTTAAAGCTATTAATTGTTATTCCAAATTTGGGATATTGATATAGTTTGCTTAAGTTCGTATAAGCTTAGTTAAACAAAATGTTTTTTTCTATTCCTTTAAAACGCTACTTCCTTAATTCTTAAAGTGCAGATTCCATCGCCTATTTATAAAGTACGAAAATAATATCTAGCGAAAGCGGAGAACAACGAGTTATATAAAGCGCTTTTTTAAGATAAAACAGGCACTATATAAATACTTTCAATCTGTCTTTTGTTTAACTGAGGCGGGATTTTAAGTTGATATGTGGACTGTTGGCCGGCCTTTTCCTGCATATTTCTATATACCCATATCGGTTGAGCGTGATACACAGTAAGGTTTGCATCTCTGAATACGTTTATTCCACTTTAGGCACATCCTCGTGTTTAAAGCAGGTGGGAAGAGGTCGGTTTTTTTACTTTACACGTTAATTATCCTTCCGCTGTACAGCTAGCCTGGTGTTCTACCGGAAAATTGCAGGAATTGGCTATAAAGCACAATTTATTGGCCTCACTATGTAAGCTTAAGGCTTTTTCTAACTGTTTGGGATCGGCAATAACGACTTTCGGATTTAAGATAACTTTACTGATGCGTCCACTGCTGTCGGGCTGTAGGTCGAGTATAGCTTCAGCTTGGTCGGTATAGGAGCATACTTCAATCTTTGCTTGCGCACAGCAGTACAAGTAAGACATCATGTGGCAGGATACGAGGCTGCTGAGCAAGAGATCTTCAGGATTTAGTAGGTTAGCATCTCCTTTAAAGGCTTTGGCAGCAGAGATATTTAAGTCCGATTTTCCTTCAATCTTTACCAGGTGGTTTTTTGAAGCTTTTGGATTCGTATCAAGTTCGGCTTGCGATTTTGCATGCCATTGTAAGGTTGCTTTGAAAGTATGTTTTGACGACATGGGCTGCTGTGATGAGGATATTATTACTTAAATTGTGCCTTGTATGCTCTAGGGCTCATGTTTAAGTGTCTTTTAAAGAAATGAGAGAACGCATATTGATCACTGAAGTGAAGCTTTTCGGCTATTTTACTGATAGAAAGGCTGGTGCTGGAGAGCTGCGTTTTGGCTTCATTGAGGATAAACTCCGAAATAATATCGCTCGGTGTTTTTCCTGTCTGTTGCTTGATTGTTCTACTCAAATAGCGACCTGTGATACCTAGCTTTTCTCTATAGAATTCCAAGGATCTTCCATGTAAGTAATGATGCGATACTTCAATAATAAAATCGTACACAATTTGTTGGGCACGAGAAGTCTCGGCGCGTTGTCTATTATTGTGCTGCATCACCAAGCTGACTAGATGGTACATAATAATATTGAAATAACTTTCAATTATTTCCTGCGCATATTCAATAAGTAGGTGGTTTTTGATGTAATACTGCATGATGTCTATCGATTTTAGGATGACATCAATTTCAGCTCTATCGAAGTAGAAGCTGCGTAGCAACTGATTTTCCATATGATTATAGATCTTCAGTTCGTTGATTTTATGAGCCGAGCCGTCCAGCAACGATTGCTCATAGACGAAGAGAATCATCTCAAAGGAATCGTCGGTCTCTAAGATTTCGTAGACATATTTTTTGTTAATGAGTAAAACGGCATCAGCTTCAAGTTCGATGGTATTAATCTGTTCTTTTAAGACGATTTTACCTTGCTTGACGAACATGATAGCCGAATCGTTAGGCCTAAAGGGATGGCCGAAGGGGATAATCTCGAAAATATTCTTTTCCGTATAAATGCGAATCTGTTGAAATGCTGTACTAGGCGCTATTTTCAAAATATTTTTTATTTACATAAAGGATAATCCCCATGGCTACACTAAACAAATATACTAAAATCACCGTCTTTTGTTGTTATCTCTTCAGTGGCTATCTTTTTGCTTTTTGTCTGCTTATCCAGAATTTCTTGTTTCTTCCCATGCGTATGCGTAGTAACAGCTGTTGTGTTTTTCCGAAACGATGGAATATGACATAGATTAGAATGCCTATTCCTACGATGCATAGGTAGCCTAGCAGTGTTTTATTGGCTGCCAGCATCCCATTAAGTTGTATGCTTCTTAAGTTGAAGTTGTTGTTTGGACTAAATAGAATAGTATCATCTACATAAACAGATAGATTGCCCATCTCTTGCCATTGAAGTCTGTATTGAACCCAAGACAGGAGCGAGGTGAATGCACCTAGAGAGATGAATGTACGCCAGACAAGGATAAAGCCAATGGCCGCGAGAAGCTCATGCATTCCTAATTTATCGAGAGTATAATACCATATCGAGACGAAAAGTACCCCCATACCATAGCCACGGAAAAACATAGGTAGCATCCAGCCTTCGTAGCTAAACTCTAGTACCATAGAGAAGTATAAAATAACGGTATAGAATAGGAAGGCGGCGAAACCCGAAAATATAAGCATTTTAACAGGTATTCTGCGGTTAAACCATTTTAGTGATACAACAGCACCCAGTAATAGACCGGGAATCATCATTAGATTTAAAGATGCATTGCGCAGCGGATTGTAGCCGAGTATACCTATCGTAAATATGTTTTGTATGTTGGCGAGTGCCAAGTACATACCTAGGAAGGCGAGCATCAGAATTCCGTGCAACACGTTGCTTCGCGAAAATGCTTTAAGGGGTAAAAAGGGTCTTACCATTAGCTGTTGACGAATGATTACGGTGAAGAGCAAAATTACGAATGCGGCCGTTGCTTCTTTTATGAGTGTTGAGTCAAACCATGCTTGCTGCTTTCCAAATGCCAAAATATAAGCAAGTACCATAAAGCATAGGGTAAACAGTAGGGCGCTCAACCAATCAATGTAGTAAAGTGGCACCTTACGCATAAACCGCAGGTTATGTAAAAAGGATAGGCATAGGAGGGCTGTTGCTAAACATACGGCAGCAATCACCAAATAAGCATGTTGCCAGTTGTAGTGGTATGATAAGGACGTAATGTAATAGCCTGATACTTGCGACATGATTAATACCGAAGTATAGAAAATCGAATAAAATCGACCTCTATTCCCGTCGGAGCTCAAGATAGCCATTAAGGGAAGGAGAATCTCCATCATGCCGAGCATCTTTAGAAAGCCGATAAGCAAAGAGGCTCCGATAATGATTCCCGTTTGGTCGGTTGTTGCCATCACCCAAAAGAGAAAAGCCATTCCGACGAAGCTTGTCGTCAAGATTTCCTTAACTCTAAAGCGAGCTTTGAGGCGCAGAAATAAAGGCATAGCAAGGCCCATACCAATAACCGAAGCATAGTTTGCCCATATTAAATCTTCGGTCATCGCGCCTAAGCTACTTACCATATAGCTAATATTAGCCGTGTAAATGGGGCTAATGCTAAATAGGACAAGTGCCAATATCATAATCAGCAAGAGCATAATGGGCTTTGGTACCCAGTCGTAAAATAGTCCCTGATTATATTTCTGCATAGTGTTTGTTTTTTATTATTTCAGACGGATAATCATGTTCATTCCGACACGTAGCTTATCGACATCTTCTTTACTATTGTTTTCATTAAATTCTATACGCACGGGAATACGTTGCTGCACTTTAACAAAGTTTCCGGTCGCATTGTCAACAGGCACACTGGAATAACGTGATCCTGTGGCGGCTGATATGGCTGTGACAACTCCTTCGAATGGTTTTCCACCTAGCGCATCGGCCGTCATTTTAATTTTTTTGCCGATGGCAATCTTCGGCATTTGAGATTCTAGGAAGTTGGCTGTTACCCATTTTTGATTGTTGAGCACGATGCTCGCCACCTGTTGTCCGGGCTGTAGCAGCTGTCCTTCATTAATAAGTCGTCTACCCATCGCACCATCGTAGGGTGCTGTAATCACGGTGTAGGAAAGGCTAAGCTTAGCCATGTCCAAGGCAGCCTTTGTACGCTTGATATCGGCTTCATTGAGTCCTAATCGTGTTTGCGTTTCAGAAACACCATATTTCACGGTATTCTTTTGTTCTAGCAAGGCTTCGTAGGACGCTTTGGTCGCGTCGTATTCTGTTTTTACCTGATCGTATTGCTGCTGTGTAACTGCTTCTGCCGTGAGTAGGTTTTTATACCTATTCAAGTTTTGCTCGGCATTCCATAAGCGTGCTTTAAGCCCTGCAATATTCGCGTTAGCGACTTCAATATTGTTGGAGGCTGTTGTCACAGCTGATGATGTTACATTTTTAGAGGCTATCGCCGATAGGTATGCCGCCTCGGCTTGCCCCAGTTGGGTTTGCAGTTCGCGGTCATCCAGCACGAGGAGGGTATCACCCTTGTGCACTAGCTGATGCTCCGTAAATCGTATTTCTTTGATATAGGCAGATACGCGTGTATTGATGGGGTTGATAAATTCCTCTACTTGTGCCGATTCGGTATAGTCTTGATCACCAATGTGGAAGTATTTTACGACCATCCAATAGAAGCCTCCAGCAACAATTGCAAAAGTCAATAGGTTGATGATGGTGATTCTTATTTTTGATTTCCTGCGTATGTTTTGTTTTGGATTGATATTGACGCCTGGAGCCTTCGCTTTCTGCGGTTTTACGTTTTCTTTTACTGTTGTATTTTCCATTTTTATACCTATTGATGGTTATAATGTTCCTGTTGCTTTAATAAGGTTATAGTATTGATAGATGATATTAATCTCTGCATTTACATACTGTAACTCTGCTTCTAGTTTGGCGTTGGTTGCATCGGTCATCTCTGCTTGTATAGCCAACTGGTTGAGGTATTTAGCCTCTATGATTTTGTAGTTTTCTTGTGCTAAACCTTGACTCTTCAAGAAGATGTTTGCGTTTTGCAAAGACTCTTTATATTTTACATAGGCTGCATTGACGCTCATTTCTACATTTTCTTGCCATAGCTGTAAGGCTTCTGTCGCTTGCGACTGCTGCAACTCGCCCAGCTTTATCCTTTTCTTACTTTTGTACAGGTTGTCTATACTGTAGCTTAGGGAAACACCCACCTGCCAAGTATTGGAGTACATGTCCATTGCCGGTCTTACGTTGGTGATGGGTCGTTGCATATTGTAGCCGCCCACAGCAGATAGTGCCGGGTATTTATCGGTACGTATTAATTCTGTGTTTTTGGCCGCTAGTTCTATGTTTTTGTTTGCTGCGCGTAGTGCTGGATTCTCGGCGTAGGCCAATTGCACATAGTGCATTTTATCTTCAACAACAGTTCTGTTCGCTATATCTTGCGTGGGCTTAATCACAACGTCTGCTGGTAGACCTAAGGCAACGCCAAGGTTGTGATTTAGGATGTCTACACTGTTTGTCGTTACCAATATAGCCTGATCGATTTGCTGTAGCGTAAGTTCACTGCGAATCAATTCGTTGCGTGTCACGAGTCCTTGATTGTAGTATTTGGTGATATTGTCTTGTCGCTGTTGTGCTAATATTTTGTTGTTCTCATAGACCTTTTTCTGATTCAATAGTTTGCTGATGTCAAGGTAGTTGGAGATGACTAAAAACTTAATCGCTTGTTGGTCTTTTATCAAGTCTAGGCTGGCTAGCTGCTCTCTGATACCGGCAAGTTCTATAGATTTCTTTATGACGCCTCCTTTATAGAGTAGCTGTGATGCCTGTACACCATAGGAATTTCCAAAATGGGGTATAGGCAGTGTGGATACCTTGGAAAAATCTTTATCGAGGATAACGGCGTCGCTGATATATGCTGCGCTCGCTGCTGCGGCGATATTTGGTAGCCTTTGTAGTTTAGCAATCTCTGTTTGCTGTTCCGAAATTTTGATGGCTTCTGCGCTAACCTTCAGCTGTTGATGGTTGGCGAGGGCTAGATTTATAGCTTGCTCTAAGCTGAGTTCTTGTATAGCTTGTGCCTGTATGTTACTTGGTATAAAAAATGATATACTAAGAAACGCTATGGTGATATGCTGTATTAAATCCTTCATTGTATTTTGTACTGTTCATTAAAGAAGGAACAAAGTTAGGGAGGTATATGCGTAATGAAATGATTGAATTGGGTATAAAGATGTTTGAAAGTGGCTTTTTTTAGTGGTTTTTGTGAATAATGTGTGAAAATATATGATTTGTATTCACCTTCTAGTGTCATGGTTTTTTAATGGGTGCTCCGCTACCTTACGCTTGAGGTGATAGTTTTGGGTATGAGGGGATCGACCTTAATCGTCCTCATGTGCAACGAGGATGCTTGTGGATAGCGTTTGCAACGCTGAATGGAGTCTTTTTGTTAATTATAGCCCGTGTCCTTAGCCAGGACTTGGCTTCAAACTTTTTCTTGATAAAAAGTTTGGCAAAAATCAAGGCTGGCATAGGCTGCTATCTTCACTTGAAAATTTCGGAACAAAACTAAACTCGCTCTGCTCAGACAGAGTTTTGTTCTTGCGGAATTTACTGCGCTACGATTTACGCAGCAGATGCCTAGGCCTTCTTCTTAGCAAAGCAAATCTTTTTGTTTTGCAGCGACCTGTCCAAACTGTCATGCTGAGCCTGTCGAAGCATCGTTTGGCACGAGGGTGCTAGGGAGGAGCGTTTTCAACGCTTATAAAAATCTTTTTGTTAAGGGAGTACGTGTCCTTAGCCAGGACTTGGCTTCAAACTTTTTCTTGATAAAAAGTTTGGCAAAAATCAAGGCTGGCATAGGCTGCTATCTTCACTTGAAAATTCCGGAACAAAACTAAACTCGCTCTGCTCAAACAGAGTTTTGTTCTTGCGGCATTTACTGCGCTACGATTTACGCAGCAGATGCCAAGGCCTTCTTCTTAGCAAAGCAAATCTTTTTGTTCTGCAGCTACTTATCCAAATTGTCATGCTGAGCCTGTCGAAGCATCGTTTGGTACGAGGATGTTAGAGAGTAGCGTTATTAACGCTCACAAAAGTCTTTTTGTTAAGGGAGTACGTGTCCTTAGCCAGGACTTGGCTTCAAACTTTTTCTTGATAAAAAGTTTGGCAAAAATCAAGGCTGGCATAGGCTGCTATCTTCACTTGAAAATTCCGGAACAAAACTAAACTCGCTTCGCTCAAACAGAGTTTTGTTCTTGCGTAATTTACTGCGCTACGATTTACGCAGCAGATGCCTAGGCCTTCTTCTTAGCAAAGCAAATCTTTTTGTTTTGCAGCTGCCTATCCAAACTGTCATGCTGACCCTTCGACAGGCTCAGGGTGACAAAGTCGAAGCATCGTTTGGAACTACACCTTGAAATTGCTGTTTATGCGACCCCTGAGGGGCGAATATTATTATCGTTATCGTTTGGTACGAGGATGTTAGAGAGTAGCGTTATTAACGCTCACAAAAGTCTTTTTGTTAAGGGAGTACGTGTCCTTAGCCAGGACTTGGCTTCAAACTTTTTCTTGATAAAAAGTTTGGCAAAAATCAGGGCTGGCATAGGCTGCTATCTTCTCTTGAAAATTCCGGAACAAAACTAAACTCGCTTCGCTCAAACAGCGTTTTGTTCTTGCGTAATTTACTGCGCTACGATTTACGCAGCAGATGCCTAGGCCTTCTTCTTAGCAAAGCAAATCTTTTTGTTTTGCGGCTACCTATCCAAATTGTCATGGTTACCCTTCGACAGGCTCAGGGGGACAAAGTCGAAGCATCATTGTTGGACGTATTCTATTTAAGAAGGGAGGTGAACAAGCAATATCTTATAATTCGGAACTTAAATTTTAAGCAGATTTTCTTTGTCCGGAAATTCCATTTCGTAATTTTCTATCCATTCTTTATACTTCACTTCTTTTAGGTGGGTATAAGCCGTAATCCGGAACTCCTCCGTTGTATTGTTCTCGTTGATACGTTTAACTTCACAGTATAGCAATTCTTCCAAGCAGCGCTTAGCTTCAGTATATCGATTGAAGGCGCGGGCTTTGTTAAATTCCGTTTTCCAGTAGTTTATACCACTTTTCTTAAGTTGTTTTTTTATAATAGCAACGTTCGCACATAGGTAGAAAAAACAGATTAAGACCAATAGCGAAATGGCAGACACGATAAAGTATTCCATTTTATATCTTTTGTTTTCTCAAAAGAAGATAGAAATTACAGTAGATAAAAACGGTTTCCCGTAAAATTGAGGTAATTACATGAAAATTATTTAGCTATTTCTTTGATGCTAGTTCAGGTATAAAATTAGCGAAGAAATCTTTGAAGAATACTTCTAGGCTAGTTTCTTCAAATTCAGTTATAGTATATATTGTTGAAACAGGGATATTGTAACCTTTTACGCTATTAATTTTTGAAATGGTCGATGGTGCTAAATTACATGCATTAGCATATTGGTTTAGACTTGTTTTTTTTCCGTCTATTTTGAAAGGGCTAAAATATCGTTGTTTTATGAACGAGCATAGGCCTTTATTGAGCTCTGATATAGATTTTACTTTTTCCATAATTATTCGTAAAAAATAAAGTGTTCGCTATAGCGAATGATTGAATAAAAAATACTATATTTGATTAAGCGATTATAAAAAAGGCAATTAGCCTGTTAGAAAGACTATTCCTTCCCTTAAAGATTATCCCCTTATATAGATTGCAGTAGCCACAAAGGAGCATAAAAGTAATTTTTATAGTATTATTTAATCATTGCCCAAATCAAAGAGAATAGGTTAGCTAAAGAGAAGCATCTTGCTTAGCAAGGGCAGGGGTGTTTATCCTCTAGAACATAGAACACGCGCTTCACTTTTAGCTATCCTTACCGACCGCAGTATGAAGACATCGTTATAGCCATGAAAGGGTATAGACGCAGGTCAATAGAGTGGTGTGAATTTTTATTATTAAGCAGCTTAAAAATAAAAAACTTTTAGATGATCAGCAAATCTTGTCTATTTATGTGCGAAAAGCAAATCGTATTGTGGTCGGTTCTTTAATTATAGCACCCAATTATTAACACTGAAATCAAGGGAGAAGGTGTTTCGTTCTGTTCCCATCCAAATTTGCTATGTAAAAACTGTATACTTGGGGTTACTATTTCTAGAATTGAGAATATTTCGCTATTCCCGTACCTGCTTATGGCTCTATACAAGATGTTTCATTGGTAGGTTTGTTCTTTATTGGCAATAATTAATGTGCATTTAAATACAGATGGTACTTTTAGTTTACCCCTTAATGGACGTGAAATAAAGTTGAAGATTAATGATTTTAATCCAAGTGATTTGGGACCATTTTTCGTATTCTAGATATAAAGCTTCTTAACGGCGATATGAGTTTGGTCGAACATAGGTTTGCTTTCTTGAAGGGACTATTTAGTAAGGATTAATTGT
The DNA here is from genome assembly GCF_037572665.1 of Sphingobacterium sp. MYb382. Lineage (NCBI taxonomy): Bacteria > Pseudomonadati > Bacteroidota > Sphingobacteriia > Sphingobacteriales > Sphingobacteriaceae > Sphingobacterium > Sphingobacterium sp. MYb382. The sequence continues at coordinate 18,043 of NZ_JBBGZT010000023.1, read as the reverse complement.
ATACTTTTCATTATTGATGTATAAGTTATGGAACTCATCTTGAGTTGACATCATTCTACTAGAAGTGATAAAGCCGTTTAGTTACCGTTATGAAATACATAATAAATATTTTTTTTCTGGCAATAGTTTTTTTAATACAGTTATTCGTAAGCTGTCAGGAGCCTGAGCCTACAAAAGTACTTTTTGCATACTTTATATTTGAAGAGAACTTTAACGATGATATTGTTTCACTGGCTGTTTCCGGTCATCATTTGGTAAAGGATGATACCATTAGTACTATTAATCAAATAGGCGTTACTAATTTACTGTTAGCATTCTATCAAGTAGGGTCGGATATTTGTGTTGAAGATATGCAAGGAGAAGAGATTTTTCGAACCTCAGGAAAGTTGACAGAAAACTATTCATTTGATGTAACGTTAAATGGTACCATCTTTAAATATGATGTTGATACCCTAAAAGGTAAATATTTGTATTTTTCTAAAGTTGAACATGGGAAGCTTAAACTCATTCAAGATAGCCTCATCAGATATTATGAATAAATGATAGTCGTCTAGGCGTTTAGGTTTTCCATTTTTCTAAGAAGAACAAACCACCTACGTCTTTTTCGATATATATCAATACTGCTATCAAGTTAGTCGCACCTATTTAGCATTAGTTAAACTCCAATAAAAGAGGTAGTTCAATTCTATACCTGTACCAGTGATTAGCTAAAGAGGGAATATTTTAAATAGCAACGCTAAGAATATAGAATTGCTATTTAAAATATGTGTAGATAGTCCGTACTTTGGAGGAGTACAAAAGGAAGTTACAATATTTCAGTAGAGGTTTGTATACCGAAAGTTTTCAGCCTTTCTAAATCTATAGGATTCGTAAGCAAAGTCTCCGGTAAATAGATTTTACCTTGCTCAGGGCTAGTCTGTCCTGCCAATCCTAATACACCTTCCATCATAAGCATAGCGCCTAATCCGGTCATGCTAGATTGCCCTTTAGTACCCGATACTAGTGTTCGTGTTCTACCCGGTGCTCCAGAAGGGAGTGTCCCTTCAATGTCTATGTATACATCATGCGAAGCAATTTCCCCCTTTTGCGTGCCTATAGATTTACCTACCGCAAAATCAAATCTTACATTTTTAGCTCCTGTAATCGCGGCTAAGGATGTAGCATCGAGAGCGGCTAATGGGCTTGCATTGACTTGCTCTCCATTAAACAGTGTTAAAGTCTTAGCATTGTCTTCTCCACTCAGCCACATCCATTTTCCGTCTTTGCGCAAAAGTGAAGGCCCATGGAAGCTATCGAGTTGCTCGATGACCATCGGTCCGATTGGGTCTGTCTCGTCATATAGCGCTGATACTTCTATACTATCTATTTTGCTGAATGCTGCTGCAGCATTTTTAGCAATCAGCGTGGCAATGCCCACTTGCCAATGATCGGCTAATACAACCGTAGAATGAGATGGTTTTTGTAAAGTGTGCAATAGTAAAGAAGTTAGCTCATTGACTAATCTCGTCATGCTTATGTAGTTGATTCCATGTTCCCATGCTTGTTCGATTAAGGCATCAGCAGGGTCGAGCAAAGAGGCTATCACAAGGTCTATTTGTCCGAAATCGGCTAAGTTAAATGGTTTTTGTAAATCCAATGTCGCTAATTCTACGCCACCAAGCTCCGTTGCTAATGGTTTTCCTTTATCCGGATTTCTGCCCGTTAGAATTAATTCTATATCTGGATAAACATTTCTGATATGGCGAGCAATATGGCTGCCAATTTCACCGTAACCACCAGCGATTAATACGCGTTTTTTGTCTAGTTTTTTTGTGTTTAGACCCATCTTTGATTTAATTTGTGTGTATTATTAATAATTAGGTCGCGTGACCATAAAACAAAATTAGGTCAATTGACCTAATTTTTCAAAACTTAATAAATAAGCTTAGATTTGTATGACAAATGAGCAAGAGATTAGAAAAGACAAATAGCATTATTCAGGCGGTACTTTCAGTGTTAGCAACGGAGGGTACGCAAAAATTGTCTATGCGTAAAGTTGCAGAGCAATTGAACATGACTTTAAGTAATCTTCAGTATTATTATAAGGACAAAGACCAATTGTTAGTAGCTGCTGTAGCTTATTTTTTCAAATTATGTCAGGAGGATGTTGAGCAGACTTGGACGGAGTTGAAAGATCATAAAGATTTATCGCTAGAGGAATTCGTAAGAGGAATGTTAGCGCTATTACTTGTCGGACCTGAAAGTCAAGAGAGATTTCTCCTTTTCAAAGAGATAAGGTCTTTGGCTTTGAGGAACGAGGAGCTACAACGAGCAATGGATCAATATTATACAGATTACTGCGATTGGTTTGTGACCTTGTGGTCTGCTTTTTCGAGCCAACCAGAAAGTATTGTTGCTTTATTGGTGCCTTACACGGAAGGTTATGGTATTGTTGGAAATACACTTCCTCTTGAAAGAGAGCAATTAATTGACCTTCTTACACCGATTATCCTTAAACTAAAGTAAACCTTTTCATCGTACAGAATGATGTCGCTTTTGTCGCGAGGCACATAGGATTTTTTTAGCAGACGTTTAGGCTTTCCATTTCGCTAAGAAGAAAGAAAAACTTGTTCCTTTCCCTTCTTCGCTATATACTTCAATTCTACTATCAATTAATTGCGCATAATACATACACATATTTAGCCCTAATCCAGCTCCAATAACAGAAGCCGCGTTAGGGTTTTTATGTGCCATTTGGTCGAGTAGCGAGTCCATGATAGGAGCTGGAAGTCCGGGTCCTGAATCAACAATACTCACCTTCACCTGATCCGATGTATCGTCGTCAAGTACCTGTATAGTTATTGTGTCATGGCTATTGCAATATTTAATGGCATTGTCCAGGAGGTTTCTCATGATTATTTTGAGAATGTCTGCATTACCCATCACGTATAATGGTGCGAGATAGTGCTTGTTTACTAGGATAGATTTTTGTGAAGCCTTTAGCTGATACACTGCTATAGTTTCATTGCAGAGAGCACTAATATCAAATTTGGATGGTGCTTGGCTAAAATTGCTTTTTTTAGTTTTCACCCAAAGGAGGATATCCTCAATAAAATTGGTGAGGTTGTCTATTTCCTTTGTTGTGAATAATAGATAATCATCGAATTGTTTTTGCCCTAATTGATAGCTTTTGAAGTTGTCTAATAAAGACCGAACGGCAATAATAGGGGATCGGATATCATGTGCCAATACGGATATCATGTGGTCCTTGAACTGATCTTCACTCAGGAGCATCGTATTTTTACTTTCGATTACCGCTTTGGCTTCGCGAAGCGTTTTATTATTGCGTTTCTGTCTGTAGTATGCCTGTATAATAAAAAAGGTGGTAGCTACCCCGAAGATGGATAGCAGGATGATTAAGATTAAAATAAATTCCCTTTGTTGTATTTGCTTTTTATGCAATTCATCGGTAAGTTGTAGTTCTTTTTCAAACTGAAAACGCTCTTCGATGCGGATAATTTTTTCTTTCATATCCTTGCTCGATAGGCTATCCGTAGCCTCTGTCGATAAGCGTTGCATCTGCAAGGCCTCCGTTAGGTTTCCTGTTTCTTCATAACGAGCGCCTAGTTTTAACGAAATTACCTTGATGTAGTAGAGCTGCTCTTGATCTTTTGCTAAGTCAAAGGCTCGTTTTAAGTAGGAGAGGCCTAGTTTGTTGTCATTCAACTCATAGTAAGTGTCTGATAGGTATTCTAAGAGCGGTAGGTATTCTGTTTTCTCGCCCGATTTCTCGAAGATATCTTTTGCGGATAAGAAGTAGGCTAAGGCCTCCTGTATTTTTTTCTGATTAAGGGCTATTGCTCCTAAGGATTTCAGGGCGTAGCCTATTCCTTTTTGGTTGTCAAAATGCTTTGCTAAACTTAGCGACCGATTGTAGTAGTCTGCGGCTTTTTTATCTTCCCTTCGGGAAATTAAGATATTGGCTATATTTCCATATACGAAAGAAAGGTTTGTAGAGTCTTTTTGCGCAAGTATGGTCTCTCTACATTTTTCATAATAATCTAGCGCTTTATCAAGGTCTCCTTTATAGTTGTAAACCATCCCTAGGTTGTTCAATATATGAATCAGGAGGTTTGCATCTTTTTTTTCATCACTTAAACGCATTGCCTTGGTGAGGTTTTCTATAGAACGATCATACATGCCTAGGGCTGTGAAAGACATAGATTGATTACTCAGTGCATTTATCAGGTTTGGTTTATTATTAATCTTTTCTGCTTTTTCAATTACCTTTTGGTAGGTGGCTACAGCATCCTTGTATTGGCCCAATTGCCCTTGACCAGTACCAATATCTTGAAGACCTAAAATTTCTCCTGCGCTATATTTGATACCTTGGCTAGAGCGTACAATATAGTCGCCAACAGATTTTAAGGAGTCTGGATGTTTATGCCATATTTGAGTGAGCCTAGCATGCATGGCACGGATAACCAAGGTGTCTTTGGTCAATTCCTTTTTCTCGATGTGGGAAATATCTTGGCCATAAGCACTATTAATGGCTACGCATACAAAGATGGAAATAATATGAAGAGATGAAAAGAGTAGGTTGCGTATGCTCATTAATGCTGATTTGTATCCTGAAAAGATAGCTTGATTTTGTGCGCAAAGATAGCTATTTAAATGGATTAACATTTGCCTAGTTGGTTACGCCGATGTCAATAATAATCAATCTACTTATGGATTATTGGATGATGGCAATGAAATTACCACGATTGATTGTCAAGGCTCTTGTGACTGTAAGGAGCAATACATCCATAGTACGGGAGTGACCCAATGTTCGTGTAATCCATGTAAAATGACTGTAACGAAGGAAAGTATAAAGGAAGTGTAACTTGACTTGTCATAAAAAAACAAATTGACTAACTTTCAACTTCATGGAGGGAAAAAGATGAGTCAAAAAACTATTGGTCTAATAGGCGGAATGTCTTGGGAGAGCTCTTCCGTTTATTATAAAATCATAAATCAAGAGGTTAAGAAAGCACTTGGTGGTGTACATTCCTGTCAATCATTATTGTATTCTGTAGATTTCGAAGATATAGCCGCTTTGCAGTATAAAGGAGATTGGAATCAGTTGGCTGCACGTATGGTGGAGGCTGCGACTACTTTAGAAAAGGCTGGCGCGAGCTGTATTGTTTTATGTACGAATACTATGCACAAACTTGCAGACAATATTGAAGATGCGGTAACAATACCATTTTTACATATTGCTGATGCTACGGCAGAAGCTATTAAAAATCACAACTTGAAAAAAGTAGGGTTGCTGGGTACTAAATTTACGATGGAGCAAGACTTTCTTAAGCAAAGGCTCTTTGATAATCATAGCATAGAAACTATTGTTCCTAATGAGAAAGGTAGGGAAGTGGTGCATAACATCATCTATAATGAGCTCGTTAAGGGGATCGTTACGGAGGAATCTAGACAAGCGTACCTAAGCGTTATAGCGGATCTCATGGCACAAGGTGCTGAAGGAATAATATTAGGTTGTACGGAGATTGGTCTCTTAATTACACCGGAACATACCGATGTGACACTCTTTGATACCACGGAAATACATGCTAAAAAAGCAGTAGACTGGTATTTGAAATAGGCTACTAAAGAATTTACTCATATAGGGATGTTGTAAACCTCTACTCATCCCTAAATAGCCTACTACTAATTCCAATATTAGTAGTAGGCTATTTTGTTGTGCTAAATACAGGCATATCCATTTGCTTAGTTACCTATGTTAAAAAAAGCTAAACCTCTTGTTTGTTTTTGTCTTTGTAAATATCTTTAAAACAGTAATATATGACCTTCTGTTATGAGTGCTGTATATAACTTTAGTCAATTTATACACCGATGATTTTTCTTCATATACAACTTTTAACATCGTTGTATATGGCAATAACCAAAGCTTTAAAACACTAATTCTATGATGAAGGTCTATTTTCCGTTTTTAGTAATTTTAGTTTTTTTTCATGTAGCTGCTATAGCTCAAGTTTCTCCTAAAAACTACAATCTCGATTTTAAGTTGGTTGAAAACAATCTTCCAGCAGGATGGCAGATTGTTGATAGTGAAGGCTACGTTTTTGGGATTGATAGCAGCCAGTTTGTGGAAGGTCGTTCGTCCTTGATGATTAAATCCAATGGCGGTAAAAATGCAGGAGCAGGTGTATTGGTATTTGATATTCCTCATAATCTGAAAGGAAAATCATTAACTTTTGCCGCTCAAATAAAAACAGAAGGGGTTTCCAAGGAGGGAAGTGTTGGCATTTATGGAAGCATTCAGCCTGAGGTTGATTTTCAGAATTTAGAACACCTGAATTTAAATGGTACACAAGATTGGAGACTATGGTCTATTACCTTAAAGCTTGTTCCTGAGCAAACGGATAAAACAAGGATTGGTTTATATCTAATAGGTGACGGAAAGGTGTGGTTTAATGATTTGCGCTTGTTTGTTGATGATATGCCTTATACAGAAGCCTCGATTTACCAGCCAACAGCCGATTCTGTTTATAAATCAAGTTCGCAACTTGCTCCTTTTGAATTAAACCATCACAATCAGCAGCTTTTGAAAAATACGGCCTTAGTCTGGGGGTTAATTAAGTATTTTCATCCAGCTGTAGCACAAGGTAATTGGAATATGGATACCGAATTGTTTAAATTCCTTCCTAAAATTTTGAGCCTTCCATCAGAAGAATTACAAGAAATTGAATTAATTAATTGGATTCGCCATTTTGGTAAAATTCCTTCGGAACGTAGAAATAGGAAAGAAAATGCTGAAATAGCAGGATTAAAATTAAGAACAGATTTGACATGGATTGCTAACCTTAATTACTCTGACAAATTGAAAAATATGCTTCTTCAGCTGTCGGAAGCAGAAGTCCCATATCAAAAAAGATATGTAGAATACTTTGAGGGGACATTTGTACGACGATTCGAAGAGTTTTTTTACAGAAAAGCAAATATTAATGATGTTGGTTTACGCCTACTAGGGCTGTTTCGCTATTGGAATATCATACACTATTTTTCTCCTTACCGTTATTTAACGGAACAACCTTGGGAAGGGGTACTAGATGAATTTATTCCTGCTTTTCATGAAGCCAACAGCTTCGCGGCTTTAGATAGCACTTATTTAAGACTGTTTTCTAAAATAAACGATGGTCATGCTTTTGCTAAACTCTCCAGCACGCACAATGCTACTGTATTTGGTAGCAATAATGTTGGATTTAAAATTAAGTTTATCGATAACAAGGCGGTCGTAGCATCGCTAGGAGTGGATAGTTTAGGTCGTGAGGCAGGTTTGTTAGTCGGCGATATTATATAGGAAGTTGACGATATACCCATCCTTGAATATATTCAATCTAGACGTCCTCTTATTGCAGCATCACACGAAAAAGTAGCTTTAAAATATATGGAATCCAGAACTTTTCAAACTGACCGGAATGTATTGAAGTTAAAATTTTCTAGAAACAATGTCGAAAAGGTGATTGATATCCCTACTATAGCGATAGACTCCCTTCATTCTGTTCCAGAAAAAAGCACAGAACCATTTAATTTGATAAATAATCGTATTGGATATGTTGCCATTGGAAAGTTTAATGATCAACATCTCGAACCTTTACTTAAATTGATGGATGGTAAGGAAGGTTTAATTTTTGACTATAGGGATTATCCAATAGCCGATTTGAATGACTTGTTTTCAAATTATTTATTTCCTGAGAAAAAAACATTCGCCCATTTTACAGGTAATAGGGACCTTTCCCCGGGTGAGTTTGCTGTCTCAGGCTTAAGTAGTGTTGTAACTTACAATCCTAACTATTTTAAAGGAAAGGTGGTGATCTTAATAGATGAAAGTACACAAAGTGCTGCGGAAACCCAAGTTATGGATTTTCAAACCATTCCTGGGGTAATAGTTATCGGAAGACATACTGCAGGGGCCAATGGAAATATCTTTTGGATTCCGCTACCTCTTGGCTTTGAGACTGCTTTCTCTGGAATTGGCGTTTATTATCCGGATGGGAGAGAAACACAGGGTATAGGTATCGTTCCTGATATTTACGTTGAGCTTACTTCGGAGGATGTCAAAAATAAAGTAGATCGTATATTAGAAACTGCTATTCGTTTATTTTAATGGTATAGCCGAGACTTGTTTCAGCGACATCATGACTGATGATGTTTTTGCTTAACGCGGCTTTAACAATGCTTTCGATTCCTTTTACCTTAATTGGGTTTCCATTGGGAACTAATTTCCCTATTTCGTTGCGTTTCGAACGTGGAGATAGCAAAACGTAGCGTAAAGGCTCCAGGATATATTTATCTTCCGGACCTGCTTTTAGATGGGACATATTTATTCTTGCCGTATTTATCAAATAACTAAGAGCTTCCGATAAAAGTGGGATAGTAATCGAATGCTGAGTGCTGATACGTATATTGTTAGGTTGGTTTAAATTTAATTGGCTGATAAGTTCCGTTCGAACAATATGGGGACCATCAAAATATTTACTGACTATGTATTCAGCAGGATTTGTTGGGTGAGGACTTAATTTCGCGACTCCTCGAAGGAGCATGGCTGCTGCATTAGTACCATCACCTAGCGTAATATCAAGTCCTGAAGCATGGTCGTATAGTTTATAGGGTTCTTTTTGTAAATTGTGGTTGTGCGCTTGTACATCTTTAAAAGTTTCTCCATAGTAATAATACTCAAATTCAACAATCCGGTATTTAGCATCGTTTATTTCTAGGAGTGAATCAAAGGCCACTTCTTTAGCTAATAGTTGTATGCTAGCTTGTAAGGCTGTCTCATTGTTGAAGTCAAGTTTAGTTTTAAACATAAGGAAATACTTTAATTGGTACTAATTTTAAGTCGTTGTTTCTTCAAAGTTATAATAATTTCAGTTTAATACAAGCGTGCGTTTGTTTTACCCATAGTGAAGAGAACGCGATTTCGTATAAATCGCTAACATATTTTAATCGTTGTTGCTTTCCATTTCTTGTGCTGCTGCGGTAAGCAGGCGCCACATGGGCGATAGCCTTGATCGATAGCCTCTTGTTCATTGAAAAAAAAGACTCTGTTTTCCTTGTTCATACGTTTTCCTGCTTTACAATGGAGCAATCCGTATATTTTATTTTTCTTATAGCCAGCCATTTTTATAGTTCCGTGGTGAATTAACTTAAAAATTGCTGATTTGGATAGTTCGCTGTGTAGGTACATTTGTTAAGTTTTAACAAACTTAATCAGAAACTAGGGTGTTAAAAATCTGATTCTTGCGTTGTCGTTTCTTTACTATAGCTTGTTTTATTTACTTATATTTAGTTGAGATATACTATTTATATATTCAAATTAAAATCCTCTCCATGAAAAAAATAGCCTTAATCAATGGACATCCAAATGCTGCTGCCTTCAATTTCGGTCTTGCTGCTGCTTACAAAGCAGGCGCTGAAGAGGCTGGGGCTGAGGTGCGTGAAATTGTAATTCGTGCATTGGACTTTAACCCCAATCTGCAATTTGGCTATCAGCAGCGCATGGAGTGGGAACCCGACTTGGTGAAAGCTTGGGAAACGATACAATGGGCAGATCATCTGGTGTGGGTACATCCGGTTTGGTGGGGTGGCTTGCCTGCTATCACTAAGGGATTTATCGATCGACTATTTCTACCCGGGATGGCTTTTAGGTACCGCGAGAATTCCGTTTGGTGGGATAAACTCTTAAAGGGTAAAACTGGCCATATCATGACGACGCTCGATCAGCCAGGAATATTTTATTGGCTCTACTTTGGTCGCCCTAGTGTCAATCAACTTAAGAAGTCTACACTCGAGTTTTGTGGGGTGAAGCCCGTGAAGGTATCTTACTTCGGGATTATCAAAACGGCAGATGCCGCAACACGGCAGCAATGGCTGAACAAAGCACGACAACTAGGACAAAGGCTGAAATAAAACACTTAAAGTTAGAGTCATTGGTATTTACTTTAGCTTTCAAGTAGGATAGCCTAATCAATTGATACTTATCACCAGGTACGGTTAAATATCTTTTTATTTTCAGCGGAGAAAGTAATAGAGTAATGGGAAGTAATTCGCTTGTGTTTGCCCATCATATAAATTACATCCCAAGGTTCAAGTCTTTTAATCGCCCGAATAGCCTCACGTTGATAACGTTTGTCAATTTTTTCTTCCTTTGCTATTTGTATTTCGTCAATTTTTCCATCTTTATCAGCAGAGAAGGCGATGTTAATTTTTACACTTCTCTTTGGAATGGGAATTGTTTTCCAGTTAATATCGTAATGCAAGAAATCCATTGTACTATTCGGTTGATACATCCAGTTTATTTTTGATTTAGTGGCATCTACAAGGAATACTTGTTCTATGTTTCCATTGTTTATACGGAAATATAGTTCCGGTATTGTGACACTTATAGTTGACGCTTTTATGTAAGGAACTACAATGCCCTTAGGTACTATGAGGTCTGTCGTTAGCCAATCTGCCTTCAAGCGTCCGTTGATGTATTTACTCCCGAATAGACTTGTTAGGTTGGCTTTTATTTTATCGTTGGGATAATCACAGCCATGAATCGCCGTTAGATAGAGTTCACCTCCGACAATCTCCCAATGCGCGATATAACCTCGCCAACATGCAGTGCTAATATCCATTTCTTGTGTCCCAAATAATTTTGGCTTAAGACGCTTAATTTCGGGGTGTAGCTCTAAAGGATTTGCATAAAGTCGATATGTTTTACCTTGAAAAGTCAAGAAATCAGAAATTTGTTCGGTTGCATATACCTTAGCGGATAGGCTCGTGAAGCAGTATAAGGCAAAAAGTATAATTATAGTTTTAATACGTTTCATAATCCTAGTTCTGTAGTATGAGATGCATGATACACTTTTTTCCATAAATAGATGCATGAATACGGTGGATGTTGTGCATTAGCGTATCGTAGTGCAATAGTAATTAATTCATTTTTCGAAAGGAGGGTGTTAAAAATGAAATTATCCCAACAATAAAAACCAATCCGCCAAGCATCACGAAGACAGTGTTTAAGCCGACGCTATCAACCAAAAAGCTAGTGCCTACTAGTGCAAACACCGTTGGCAACACGTCTAGGCTATAATATAATGCAAATACACGCCCCAGCATCTCTGATTGCATCATCTCCTGTACGGTAGCCGTAAATCCAGAATTGTAAAAAGCGGCGGAAATACCGCCCATACTGACTAAGACGACAAAAAGGAAGAAATAGTCTGCCGATAAAAAGCCTGATAGCAAGAAGGCAAAACCTAGTAAAACATGAGCAAAACTCACTAAGTATACCTTACGGATTCGTATATTCCATATGCTCAGTAGTGCCCCACCTAGAAGGGCGCCTGTACCCCATACCGTTTCAACAATACCCATTTCAAACTTCCCTCCGTTAAATTGCTTTATCGTCATCAGCGGTAGCAAAACAGCAATGGGCATGATACAAATTCCTGCAATGGAACAATATAAAAAAAGCAAGCTGAGACCTTTACTTTTGCGTACTTCACGGTAAGCCACTTTCATTTCGGTGAATACTTGTTTTATATTTGGCTTGCCCAAAACCTCCTGTTTAGTGGCAGGTATTGCAATAAAGAATAGCGATGTTATGGCAAGCATTGCACCGGCAATATCTAATAATAGGACATTGCCAATAGATAGAAAGCCTACTGCGAGCGCGCCTAAAGCAGGGCCAGCTATATTGGATACTGACTTTATGATTTGATTAATGCCCGCAATACGTAACAGCGCTGACCTTGGAGCTAGAAGGGGGATGGAAGCCTGCATGGCAGGCATATGAAAGGCGGAACCTATAGAGCGAAAGGTCAATACTGTATAAATGAGGATAAGGTTTTCGTAGCCTAAATAAAAGCTTATCGACATAATGAGGGTACAGAAGGCGACAAAGCCATCAGACAGCATCATGGTTAATTTGCGGTTCCAACGGTCGACAAATACCCCTGCAAACGGACCGATTAAACCTTGGGGCAGTAAGCCAGCAATAGCTGCGTAAGTGAGTACTTCGGCAGATTCCGTTTTTAAACTGAGCCATATGATGATAGCAAAGTTGACGGCCGAACTACTGATTAAAGAGAAAAATTGTCCTGTCCACAGGATAAAGAACTTTTTTTTCCAATTAGGTATTATCATATATCCGCTATTATTTCAGTGAAATTGGCTGTAAAGTAACGGCGATAAATACCCTTATGTATTTGGTAAAGTAATGAAACGGTTAGATCCGTAGATGAAACGTTTTAAAAGGAGGATGAAGTTAATAGTCCATCCAACTTTTAAAGGCTGTAGATTTTTCACGACTTATAAGTACTTCAGCTTCTGATTGGCCTTTTAGCTCTACTTTCAATTTTCCATTAAAGTGATTAAATATGCTTTTGACGGCGTCGATGTGGATGAGGTATTGTCGGTTAGCACGATAGAACTCTTGCGGGTTTAGCTGCTTTTCCAACTCTTCTAATGTTTGTGAGATAAGTTCCACCTGGTTGTTTTTCAGAAAAGCTTTCGTATTTCCCCATTCTGAATAAAAATAGTGAATATCACTTGTCAATAATGTTTTGTAGCCATCCCTAAAAGGTAATAGAAAACGCTTACGGTAACCTTTCGGACTGAGGAGCTCTGCAAGGTTCTCTAAGGTTGTTTGTGTTAGCGCTGCGTGTGGAAACATATCTTCGTAGCGTTGTAGCGCTGCGGTTAGTTCGTCTTGTTTTATGGGTTTAAGGAGGTAGTCTATGCTGTTGTACTTAAATGCTTTTAGTGTATATTCATCATAGGCCGTTGTAAAAATAATAGGAGCAGTGACTTCAACTAGGTTGAAAATTTCAAAGCACAAGCCATCCGATAGACGGATATCCATCAGGATAAGGTCAGGCTGTACATTGTTTTTAAGCCATGTTACAGATGCTGCAATAGATTCTTCCGTAGCTACAATGTCGACATTAGGACAAACATGATGAAGCAATCGTTTTAAACGATCGGCATTAGGCTTTTCATCTTCTATTAGTAAAACGGTTTTCAATCTCATACCAGCGGAATTATAACAGTGTATTTGGATGGCGTAATCTCTATTTTGGGCGTTGGAAGATTTAATAGCTCGAAGCGCTTGATGATATTTGGTAGGCCTAAACCTGCTGTGCTTGGCTTGTTAACCAACGGAATTAAATTGTTTGATATACGAAGTAGCATTGGACTATCTGCAATAATTTCGATGATTAGCGGGGTGGCTTTTGCCGTTTGGTTGTGTTTAATAGCATTTTCGACAAGTAACTGTAACGTAAGTGGCGGTATCGTCTTTGTTAAAACACTTTTCTCTATATCGTATATAATCGAAACCCCTGTGCCCAAGCGCTGCTGTATCATATAGATGTAGGCATCTAAAAAGTCCAGCTCTTCTTTCAGTGCAATGGTGTTTTTATTGGAGTTGAGAAGCAAGTATCGATACACTTCAGCAAAGTGCTCTGCATATTCATAGCCTGCTTGCTGATCCGCTAGAATAGTTTCCGATAGGGCACTCAGGTTGTTAAAAATAAAATGGGGGTCCAGCTGTAACTTTAAGGCTTGTAGTTCGGCTACCGTCGTTGCGTGTCGTAGTTCTGATTGTTGTAATTTAAGTTCGGCAGCTTCAAGGGTAGTCTTTTTCCAGTTTTCAAGTAAAGAGTCTATGCTATGTATACTGCTGATAAGTAGGGATACTAAAATGGTGTTTGCTATAGATTGTGCAAACCAGGTTATTATGCTCGGATAATCCTTGTTCATTACACGATTATAGAGCATTGTAAATAGGATATTAAATAAAAGGATAATAACAACACTTGCGACAACTTGCAACAGTGTTTGTACAATAAATCTCTTCCGTGCGCCCCTTTCTAAGGGCAAGATTCTGCTCAATTTATCATCAACAAAGAGGCATATTTCTACTGTAAGGATGCTGAAAACGGACATCCATAAGAGGCTGGTTAGCCCTTCACCCAAGGGGTTGTTTAAATAGAATGTCCATATTTCCGAAAAAGGATCGATTAGATAATATAGGAGGTAGGAGGCCAACAGTGCCGATATGTACAAAAGTAATCGTCTTTTTGTAGTAGAAATTAAAAATTGCTTTTTCACTTGCTTAGTCACGGCCATTCTCTATAAAGTATAAAGATAATAGGAATTGCCCCAGTAGGCAATCTTTTTAGGAGGATGCTTTCCAGTTTGTCTTCAAAATGATTTTAATTTATGCTGTTTTAAATCCTATATTTAAGAAAAAAATGTCTTCTAATATTGATTATTAGGACTTCGTTGCTAACTAAAAAATTAATGCCGTATCAAAACTTATCTATGGTTAACTACCGGTTTATTATTGGTTATCTTTTTTTGACGCTGCTGCTCACTCATTCAAACGTAGCACACGGACAACTGTCAGAAAAGCAAATTAAGTATGATATTGCCCGGCTAAGGGATTATAATCAAACCTATGAGAAGTCAGTTATGCTTAAGGCTTATGAAGAAAAGCTATCAAAAATTGAGCAATTGCTCCTTAATCAAATTTATTTGGGGAAAAGAGGACCAAATAAAGATGTGTATAGGGAATACTTAGAGCGAGCTATAGGGATGGATTCAATATTTTATGATGACGAGTTAGGTCAGCGCTATGATTATCATGTGCTTAATCCTATAATAAATTATAGACATTCGCAACGGTTGACGAAACTAGAATATTATAAAGCTGTTTATTATTCTTTCTTTGAAAAGGATTCAGATCGTTTTATTCCTGTATATGAAATTCCCTTTTTAAAGGATAAGTATGCCGATGTTATTTATCCGATAAAGGAAGAGGGGGGAAACCATACTTGGTATTGGTTGAATCCTGATATTAGATAGTACCGGTATGTATTTTTATTTCCTTTTCCTGATTTTTGTAGCAAATTTTGGAGTAGAGCCTTATTAGCCTAGGATGCCAAAACCTAAGGTTTTCATAAAATTTAAGACTTTTTAACATTTTATTTATTGTTAGCACAACATTATGTTAAAACTAGACGTTTATAATTGCAAGAAGTTAAGAATGGGAAGGTCCCGCTATGAAATTGTTCTTCTTCTTGATCGGTAATTTATGTTGTTTGAAGCTATATAATGCAATTCCTGATGGGAGGGACTGTAGCCGTAACATAATTATCGAATGGACTAACTAACTTATTACACACGCTAAAAAGGATTGATATGGAATTTGTTCAATTAAATCACCAGGTTTTGAAGCATCTTGAGCATAAAGGCTATAACGTGCTTACATCGAATGATTCGATAACGGAGGCATCTCCTTGTTGGTACCCCGAAAGTGTACAGGATCTTGACGGCTATCTCCGCATTTTGGAAAGCACACCCTTCTGTGAAGCTAATGTGCTTATTATTCAAGATACACTCGTTTATATTCGTGAAGACGAATTGGTGGGCGTTGTTTTGATGCAAGCTGCGGTTTAGATTATTTTTAAACTTATAGTCATGTAAGAAAAGCTTTAGGTCGTTATTCAGCTTAATGGCTTTTGATGCTTATCCCTCAAATAAAATTTATAAAGCCTCGCTAGTTGTAGCGAGGCTTTTTGTTGTATAAAAAGTAAATTCAAGTATGTTATTAGGGAATATGAACTAACTTTCTGTCGGATTTAAAAATCCGCTCTAGATTGATTGAAGTAACAAAATGTTCCTCTAGGCTATATGAAATATCTGCATATTATTAATCTATAGGAGTAACATCTTTATTGCTTGTTGATTTTGAAGGTCGAATCTTGTGGAGCCGTATGTTGCGTAGCAAATTCTGTTGTAGTTATCTTCTATTTTAACCATTCTTTCGCATGACAGTTTCTTATTTCGTGATAGCACGACAATTACCTACAGAAATATTAAGCTTAATGTATCTTCGTTTGATAAGATACTGTAGGATTCAAATAAGAAAAATGTTAAATTAAATATCTTTTAAAAAATGTTTTTAACACTCATGTATTACATTAACTCGTTGATTGTTTCTTTTGTACATCAATAAATCTTTATAGTATATACGGTTTCCCGTATTAGAATTATTCTTTCGTATTCTATATTTATACAATATTTTTCTATCTATAAAAATCTAATATCTAATGGAAAAACCAGTTATTATAAAATGGGGTACGAGATACTGTGCGTTATGAATATCATCTGTAAATGGATTTGTAAGGGTTTGTATAATAGATTGACTACCATAGCTATTTTAAATATAGTATAGAGTTTTTTATATAAAAGTTCAACGTCAAAAAAGAGTGGTTAATTGTTTTAGAAAGAATATGAAATGCAAATAATACCTAAAGATTTTACATTATTTGGTTTATTGAACAAACCAAATGAACAGTTTGAAATACCTTCTTACCAGAGGAGGTACGCTTGGAAATACAATCAACAGTCTGCTTTGTTCAAAGATATAGATATGTTAATGCCAAGTGATGGACATTTGTTTGGTATGTTAATATTACATACAGGCATGTATCATGGCGGGGTAAATAGCGTTCAAGTTGTTGATGGACAGCAACGATTGACTACTATCTCTATTTTATTGTATACTTTACTTAACAAGTATAAAGAGCTTGAAAAGGATTTTAATGTTTCGCAAATTTCTCAACTATTATTTTGTGAAAACACTAATAACAAGAAAACGCCTAAAGTTCAATTGGGCGATTTGGACAATAGTGATTACTTATATTTATTAAGTGGGCAGTATGATAAAATACAGAATAAACGAATTTTGGAAGCCTATAATACCTTTAATTTATTCATCATTGAAGGGTATAACGAAGGTGGAGAATTGTGGTTAGATGGATTTTTTCAAAAGTTGGTCCATACAGCTAAGATAATTCGTTTGGATGTGCCCAATGCCCAGGATGCATATAAGCTGTTTGAAACGATTAATAATAGAGGATTGAAATTATCATCAACAGATATTCTTAAGAATTTTGTTCTCGGGCACGCTGCTAAGATTAGTGAGGATAAATTGATGCTGGCAAAGGAGCGATGGGCTGAGCTTATTATTGCCTTGGATGGTATCCCGACTGATGATTTTTTTAGACAGTATGTTACGAGTGTGTATACGAGAAAGATTACTGCGAGTAAATTGATTGAGGAGTTTAAGAAGCATTACTTTAAGCATGTATTAGATGTGGATAAGCTTGGTGAATTTCGATATAACTTTGGGATGGAATCATCAGAAGAAGTATACGATGAGGATACTGAAGAAGGAGATGATGTTTTAGATATTGAGGCTATTGAGGAAGCTGAGGTATTATCTAGTTCACGCATTGATATCATTGAATATTTGCAAAAAATAGTCGATGCGGCAGTTTGTTATAATAAAATATGGAACAGGTCATTTGAAGATAAGAAAATAGATAAGCTGCTATATAATCTACAATGTGTCCGTAGTTTTCCGTCTTACATATTTTTAATGCACTGGTAGACTTACCTGTTTTTCAGACAAATTAAAAATGTTAAATTAGTTTGTTATATATTATGAAAAAGAGCAAGTTTTCCGAATATCAGATTGTCAATATTCTCAAGGAATATGAGTCAGGAAAGGCCACAAAGGATATCTGCAGAGAGCACGGGATCTCAGCAGCTACCTTCTATCAATGGAAGCAAAAGTACGGAGGTATGGATGCTCAGCACCTTAAAGAGCTGAAGGCTCTTCAAGAAGAGAACGCCCGTCTAAAGCGGATGTTTGCAGATTTAAGTCTTGATCACCGTATCTTAAAAGATATAATTGAAAAAAAGCTCTAAAGCTTTGTGAACGTAAAGAGCTGGTGAACGGTGCTATAGATGAGCAAGGAATCAGTATTCATAGAGCATGCAAGATTGTCTGTATGAGTCGGAGTATGTACTACTATGACCACAGAAAGGACGATCAAATAGTTATTTCAAAATTAATGGATCTGGCCTCCAGATATCCCACAAGAGGATTTGAAACCTATTTTGGTAAGATACGGCTGGAAGGTCTGCTCTGGAACAGAAAAAG